>CAUJIO010000078.1 GCA_963205315.1 Pseudomonadota bacterium
CTGCCGAAAAACCACTATCTTCGAAAGTCATTGAGAAGATTGGTTTTTTGGACAGGAGCGAAGCGACGCAGTTGGTAGAGCACTGTGTTCACATCGCAGGGGTCACTGGTTCGAGTCCAGTATCGCCCACCATCCAGTCCACCCTCAAACAGCCTGCTCATGCCAGTCTCGGAATAGCCACGACATTCCCGGGGCTTGGCCGATATAGGGGGGCGTTCGGCTGGCCGTGAGACGGTGAAATCGGCCGGATTTGGCGGCGAATGCGCGGGCAGTCTCAGAGTGCCATTTCCGGCGTCCAAAACTTTTCCGGGGCGATGCTGTTGCGGCTGGAGAACTCAGGCAGATTTCGCGGGCACGAAGCCCAGAATTCGCCGCTGTTCGGCCCATGATACAGGGAGCGGCTTCAGGCGTTTGAGATAGCGGATGGTGAGTGCGACAGGCTGACAACCCTGTACAATCGCTTCGACAATGTCGGGCGCCAGGAACGCAAGCGGCAGTACCCGGCTGATTTCACCATCGTCGATACAATCCTCACGGGCCATTTCGGCGGTGGTCTTCGTCGCGCCGCTGGTCAGGCGATGCATCCAGTTCATGGCCTTGGCGATGGTATCGATCAGCCGCTGGTCGACAGAAGGAGGTCTCTGTTGTTCAACTCCGATCACCAGGCGGGATTCAACACCCCGCCGGCGGACATGAAGTGGCAGGATGATCGTTGCAGGTGCAAGTTCAGGCGACGACCTACCATCTGTCTCGCGAGGCAGATTTGCGATCCCGAGGCAGCGGCAGAGACCATCGCGCGATAGGTTCAGGGTCATTTGACCCGGTTCGACGTCGAGGCGAGCGATGATCGCGTGGAGAGTCTCAGCGACGTGTTGATCAAGCGGCGCCGACAACGATTGACCAAGGTTTGCCGCTCGATCCATGACTGCCTTGATCGCAGCGGCATCCCTGCCCTCAACACCGATGAGCCCACACAGCTGCCGGTGATCCCCGAGAAGTGTCCGCATCGCCGCGAGGATCGTTGCCTCCAGTTCCTCCGCCGGAAGCCGCCACCCCGAGGCGTCATGCTTCCGCGCCTTCATCAGCCGCTGCGAGATGTAGTAGCGATAGCGCCGGCCATTCTTGATGGCGTGAGACGGCGTCAGGCGATCACCAGTCTCATCATATAATAGTCCGCCGAGGAGACTGCCACCCACCATATTGCCAGACCTCGATCGCCCGTTGGTCTGGCCTTTGATCGCCGTCTGCACGGCGCCCCAAAGGTCCCGATCGATTATCGCCTCCTGCTGGCCGGAGACAATCTGTTCCTTGTGCCGGATGTTGCCCACATAGATCGGATTTGTCAGGAGCCAGTGCAGGTGGCCGCGGGTGAAGGGCCTGCCGCCGGACACACGACTTGCGGGATGGTTCAATGGATTGGAGGCGTTCGCAGTGGTCGCAGACATGTCTCCTACAATCGATCTACTGGCTTGCCCTCTCACCTTGGTCACCAGCCCCAATTCGTCCACCTTCTCTTTCAGCAGCCTCACCGAGCCCACGTCCAGATAGAGCATGAAGATTCGCCGAATGACCTCTGCTTCCTTGGAATTGACCAGCAGCTTCTTGTTGCGTGCTTCGTATCCCATGGGCACGGCACCGCCCATCCACATGCCCTTCTGCTTGGAAGCTGCGATCTTGTCGCGAATGCGTTCTGCCGTGACCTCGCGCTCGAACTGGGCAAAAGAGAGCAGCACGTTGAGCGTCAGCCGGCCCATCGAACTCAGGGTATTGAACTGCTGCGTCACCGACACGAACGACACCTTCTGGGCATCGAAAACTTCGACGATCCGGGCGAAGTCCATCAGCGACCGGGTGAGCCGGTCGATCTTGTAAACGACGACAACGTCGATCTTGCCAGCCCGGATGTCAGACAAGAGTTCCTGCAATGCAGGTCGTTCCATGGTTCCGCCGGAGATGCCGCCGTCATCATAGTGTCTGATCCTTTCTCGTTCCAGCAGGATGGTCTGGCCGCGTCCGAAGTAGACGTCGGCCGGCGTCAGGTTTGTGGCGCTCTCGTGGTATCGCAGGTGGTTACCCGGCCGGCTCTCGGGCAGCTCTGGCCTCTAAATACTTCCTCGTGGCAGAAATGACATGAGTCTGGATGTTCCGTCTTTAGTGCCCGACATCAATCCATCCTAACCTGATCAGCGGAGTTGCAATGCGGTGGAGCATCGCTTTTTCAGCCGCTGTGATTCCGCAATTGATTTCTATCCTTATCCAGGAGGTTGATCATGGGACGCGGAAAGTCTGCTTACATCTCGAGGACGATCACTGCATTGGCAATCGCCGGCTCGCTGGCGACAGCTGGTCCGAGCTTTGCGGCCGGTACGACCGCCGCGGTGTCTGGCGACAGCAAGCCGTCAGATTGCGGTTCAGCCAAGAAGGCCAGCTACTCCCTGGAGCTCAGCGGCAGCCTGGCTGGCTGCTGGTCGGTCTTCGTTGCCCATTTCAACTGCCAGGAAATGAACGGCTTTGCCCTCTATACCGAGATCGGTCGTGAAGAGTTCGCCGGCAAGGCTGACGGGAAGAATATGACGTTTGACACGCAGTACACATTCAACGGCATATTCCCAACTGGCTCTTGCCCTGAGCCTGCGGCCGAAAAGGAGATCGTCGGCGGCTGCGTCCACTATATCACCGGCAAGGGGCTTGTTGGGGTGATGCGTTTCTATGACGTCATGTACAGCAATGGCGCGCCGCATTACTTTTACGAGGGGACGCTCTCGCCCACCTAGGCCGCACACTCGATAATTGCCACCTTTGCGGATCGAACTCTCAACCGGGGAGGCCGGGCCATACCCCACTGCGGCAGCCTTGCCGAAAGATCTGCCCGAAGGTGCATGCCATCTGGCAGATCGTGGCTCTGTTGCGGACTGGGTCTGGGCGCCGATATGAGTACAAGGCTCCCCTGATGCGGATTCCGACGATGTGGCCCGGTCACACCGATTTCATCTCGCCCAGGATTTCGAGATAATCAGAGCACAGCTCGCCCGCGTAGAGGTGCAGTCCTTGACACAAACGCCAAAGGCACGATACCCAATTAGTCATTTGGTGCTATGCAGGGTTAAGAGCGACGCCGGTCATGGATGCAAAGACACTGTTTCGCGCCGCTGGACTAGCGTTCGGAGCTCCCGGACAGCGACATTTCCCCCTGCTCCTCTCGCCAATTACTATCGGCAAAGTTTCCCTTCGCAACCGCTTCGTGTTTCAGCCGCATTTCACTGCGCTAGGTAACATTGATGGAACACCATCTGATGACCATGCAGCCTATCATGAAGAGCGTGCGCGGGGCGGCGTGGGCCTCATTGTGTTCGAGAGTCAGGCCGTACACCCAACGGGAAAGATGTCGCGTCGCTTCGTCGATTGCTGGGACCCTAAGATCATTCCGCATCACCGAAAGATTTCGGAAGGGGTCCATGCCCATGGCGCGAAAATCTTTGGGCAGTTGACCCATGCGGGCCATACGTCGCTGGAACGCCCTCCACACATCTTATGGGCGCCAACCCAGATGCCTGAACCTTCGAGCCATTTTTCGACTAAGGCCATCGATGAAGACGACATCCGCGCGGTGGTTGATGGGCACGGCGTAAGCGCACGCAATCTTGTCGAATCTGGATTTGACGGCATTGAGGTGAAGGTGGCCCATGACGGGTTGCTGCGCGCTTTCTGCTCACCGTTTTTTAACCACCGCACCGATCGCTACGGTGGCACGTTCGAGAACCGTATGCGGCTATCGATCGAATGCTTCGAGGCCATTCGCAAGGCAGTGGGTGACGATGTTCCTGTAGGTGTGAGGCTGTGCGTCAACGAGTTCACGACCTTTGGCTATGACAGCGAGTATGGCCTGCAAATGGCGGCGCATTTTCAGGCCAGCGGACTTGTTGATTACTTCAATTCTGATGCTGGATCGTTCTCAAGCTATTGGATGGAAATCCCGCCCGCCGCAGTTGCTGCCGAAGATTTCCGAAAGATCAACAGGGAGTTGAAGTCTGTTAGCAAACTGCCGGTCATCGGCTTCGGCCGAATGAACTCCCCGCAATTGGCGGAGGAAGCGTTGCAGGCGGGAGAATGCGACTTGATCGGCATGGCGCGCCAGCTCATCGCCGATCCGTGGACGGCAGAAAAGACGCGTGCGGGCCGCGCTGACCTCGTGCGCCGCTGCATTGCTTGCAACGATGGTTGCATAGAGCAAGTGAACCAGAGCAAGGCCATACGCTGCGTACAGAACCCTGGTGCCGGCCGCGAGCGCCACGTCAATGAACGGATTCTGGCCCCCATCGCGAGGCGAAGCCATGTTGTCGTCGTGGGCGGAGGGCCCGCCGGATTGAAGGTGGCCGAGACTGCAGCGCGGCGTGGTCATCGGGTAACGCTGTTTGAGCGCAACCGCGCTTTGGGTGGCCAACTGCTGCTGGCCGAAAAGCAGCCCGAACATGCCAACGTCGCAGAAGTGACGAGCCATCTCGAAATTGTCGCGGATGAGGCTGGCGTCGATATCCGACGCGGCCTTAATGCAAGCATTGACGACATACATGCGCTCTCACCCGATGTCGTCGTTGTGGCCACGGGCTCGGAGCCCAATCTGCCGCGCGTGTCCATGGACGATGTCAGCCTTTCGCAATCATTGGGCCGTCAGATCCTTCCGGACATCCCGGGGCTCAACCGCGAATTCGTAGTGTCTGGAGATGATGTTCTAGGGGAACGCGTTCAGCTTTCGGGCCGCGTGGTATTGGTCGACAACAACGGCCATTGGGAAGCGGCAGGCACGGCGGAGTACCTGGCAGACCAGGGCTGCGAAGTAATCGTGGTGGCGCCACATGCTGTGGGCAGCGATCTTGAAGGCGGGTCGCGGGCGTTGTTCTTTAGGCGTGCTGCGATCAAAAACATCAAGCTTCGCAGCGCAATGTTGCTCGTCGAAGTCGCCGATCACCGCGTCCAGGTTTCGCCGGTATTCAGCGGCAGCGATGCAATCGGCTGGGCCAAATACCTGCTGATGCCAGGTGACGGCGAGTGGATCGAGGATGTCGATTGGGTGGTGCCGGTGATCGGCCGCCGCTCACGAGAGGATCTCTACTTGAAACTGAAGAGAGATTCACGTTTCGACGGATTGCGCGTTGAACGCACCGGTGACTGCGTTGCCCCGCGGCTGATCGAGAGCACCATTGCAGAGGCGTTTCTGCTGGCACAGACACTTTAGGGATACACACGACATGAAAATCGCGTTCAACACCTGGGCCTACTCGAGCTTTCCCGTATGGGTGCCGGCCTATCCGCTGGATTACGTTGTGCCTACGCTTGCCGGCATCGGTTACGACGGCATCGAGCTTGGGGCTGCGAGCCCGCACGCCTATCCGGATTTCACCAGCGCGCAGCGGCGCCGGGAGATCAGGCAGCTGTTCGAGCACAACAATATTGCACTGGTTTCGATGCTCCCTGCCCCGGGCGGTGGACCCGGCTTCAATGTCGCTTCACCTATTCCGGAGGAACGTGCCGGGGCGATTGAACAATACAAGAAAGTGGTTACTCTCTGTGCTGAGCTGGGTGGCAAGATCGTGATTTATGTGGCGGGTTGGCAGGTGTTCGGCACGACACGCGAACAAGCCTGGGGCTGGAGCCGGGCGGCGCTTGAAGACGTGGCGCGATCAGCGGAAACCAACGGCATTACCATATGCATCGAGCCCACATCGGCGGATAGCAACCTAGTCGACAGCGCGGATGATGCACTAAAGCTTCAGTCGGAAGTGTCCGCGCCGAACATCAAGCTGATGTTCGACACCTATCACACAATCTATCGCAATGAAGTTGCGACCGACTACGTGCATCGCTTTGGCAAGGACCTCGTCCACATTCACCTGGCCGACAGTAACCGGCTTCCGCCTGGCGAAGGTACAGGCTCATTCCCGACTCTAATCGGTACGCTGAAGAAGACCGGTTTTGAGGGCTATCTCACCATGGAGATCGGTTTCAATCGCCGGGATGTCGACCCCGATGCATTTGCGAAGCGGGCCTATGACTACATCAAGGATCTGCTGTAATTCGCTGCATTGTTTCCAAGTCCGCAACGTTGTTGATGCTGCTATTGGTAACGAGAGGTGTGCAAGCAGCGATAAGCCGTGAGTATTCTTATCAAAAATCTGGCCTCTGTCCGTCGTCAGATAATTTGAGGCTGATGGCTGCATGATCGAAGAGAGGATCTGGCGCATCTGGTTTTGATGTTATGCGGCATGACCGCAGTGTTGCAAGCGTCGGGTTTTGATGGTGTCGCGTTTGATCTTTTCTCTTTCCAGCAAGATGGTTTTACCGCGCCCGAAGTAGACGTCGGCCGGCGTTAGGTTGCCGATTTTCTGTTCGAGATACCTATTGTGATGCCAGCAGACAGCACTTGCACGATCTCGTCTGGTTAAAGCCGCTCAAGACCATCGCAGCGCGATTCCGCATCTTGGACGTCAGTTGCTGACAATCAACGTCAAGATCGGTGTTTCGACGCCAGAACGGCGATATTAGGCGTGGGCGAAGACCGGCATGCCGACAACGCAGGCTAAGCTATTGCCTCGGCTACCCGCCAGCTCGCATCCGAGGTCGCGCCCTTTGCTCTATCGTGACTAGAAAGAGATCTTCTGCAATTATAAATGGCAAGGTCGTCAGCTTCTTGATTACAGGGGGCATACTGGACTTGGTTTCCGGCAACAGCCCCTCGACTAGCTTCCAGACCGGTGCGTAGAGATCTTTGACTTCGCTTTCCTGAATCGTGGAGTCTCCTGACGTTCGGGGAATTGCGTTTGTTAGTCCACGCAAGAGCTGTAACCGCAAGCAGAAGAGGAATGAACGAAAACCACAATACAGTGTCCCATCCGTATGCAATGAGCAGCCCGCCGGAAGAAAACGATCCGATCGCCGTGGTTCCGAATACCACAAAGTCATTGAAGGACTGGACGCGCGTCCGCTCTTCAGGACGGTGGCACTCGAGAACAAGCGTGGAGGCGCCGACGAAGCCAAAATTCCAGCCCAGACCCAAGAGTATCAGCGCGCCCCAGAAATGGGCAACATCATTTCCCGTTAATCCGACAATAGTAGAAACGGCGGTAAGCGCCAATCCGGCAGCGACGACGCGGGGCGCTCCCCAACGTGAGATAATTCTTCCGGTGAAGAAGCTGGGTGCGAACATTGCGATGATGTGCCACTGCAGGCCAAAGTTCGAGCTTTCCTGCAGCAATCCGCAGAGGCGCATTGCCAGGGGCGCTGCCGTCATGACGAAATTCATCAGGGTGTAGGAGACGACACCGCAGATCAATGCGGTGATGAAGCGGGGCTGTCGGAGAATTTCGGCAAGCGGGCGGCCTCCCGCGACCTCCGCTGCCGTTGGCATCGGCACCCGCACGCCCAGCAACACAATTGCGGAAATCGCAGCAACAGCGGCTTGTGCGACATAGGTGGCAGCGAAGAAATAGGGCGGCCAGAGATTCATAGTGTAGGTGACGAGCTGCGGTCCCAACACACCTGCGAAAACACCTCCCGTCATGAAGGCGGAAAGAGCCCGTGATTTCCGCTCCTTCGGCACACAGTCTGCGGCTGCGAACCGAAACGAAAGCACTACAGCCGCATAGGCGCCGCCGAACAGTGTTGCGAGGCTAAAGAGCCAGAACGAGCCGATGACCATCGCAACGGCAGAGAGAATCCCAGTGAGCACGCCGCAGCCCGTTCCCACCAGGAAGGCGGCGCGACGGCCATAAAGGCGGGCCAGAGATCCCATGGGAAGTGTGGTGATTGCCATGCCAACGACAAAAAGCGAGATCGGCAGGGTCGCCAGAGCCTTGCTGGGCGCCAGCATGTTTCCTACGATCGCACCCGTGGCATAGACAACGGCAGAGTTGGCACCTGCCAGCGCCTGCGAGACCGCGAGACGCATGACATCTGCGTTGCCGGAGCGAGGGGATGGAGGCGGCAGGCTTCCGGCATCAAACATGATAGTCCTCTTGATTTGAGCAGAGATCGCCGACGACAGTCGCAATCCCAGTGGGGTTTCGCAGTTCAAGCGACGGGTGCGCCACAAAGGGGGGCAATCCCGATCATGAACTCCTCCCATTTGAGGGTATCGAGGCCGGGTCCAGGGTTCGCAGGAAAGCCTCGATGTCGTCGAGCTGATCTTCGGACAGGCCAAGTGCTTTCAATTCGGAATGCCCGAACGGAGCTGCCGGGGCCTTGTTGTAGTGAACGAGCAGCTCCCGAAGGGTCGCGAACTGGCCGGCGTGCATATAGGGTGCCCGCTGGGCAACACCGCGCAACGAAGGGGAACGAAATGCTCCTTCCAGATTCGGGCTGGAAGCCGTGATGAACCTGAGTTCCGAACAGTCTGTCGACTTGGCGTCACTGAAAGGTCCGAGGCAATTGAACGGGTCTGCCGCGACTTCCGCCAATGACGCCGCCCGTCCCCTGTCGCGTGCGGGATCGAACCCCGGCAGGCCAATGTTGTGGAACGCATTGTCAGTGAACAAAGGACCATTGTGACATGTGACACAATTGCCCTTGCCCAAGAACAGTTTAAGGCCATTGCGCTCGCTTTCGGACAGCAGGTTGTCAGCTCGCTTCTGGTCGCCCGCTGCCAATGCCGAAGCAAAACCGTCGAAGCGCGTGAGCTCCGGCTTGATGGTGCGTTCATAAGCTGCAATGGCCTTGCCCAGATTGGCATAGGTGCGATTGATGTCGTTCTGCTGAACTGGCGTCATCGTGTTCCAGGCCGCATCGAGGCCGTTGGCGCCACCAGGCATGGCATGACCGGGCAGCCCCTCGACACTCGGCAAGGGACTGAAGATCGATGTGTATTCCGGGGCATAGGCGGTGGAGACCAGGCGAACGGCCATCATACGATCAGCGCCATGCTCGGCGGGGTCCTCTATCGGTCCGAGGGCTTGCGACCATTGGCTGTCCTTGCGACCATCCCAGAAGAGGAAAGGGACAAAGGCCGAACCGGCGATGGGCATGGTCCGGCGGTTGCCCTTTGCGACGCCTTGCACCACCGGCCGACCATCCTGAAACTGCCGGTCGGGCTGATGACAGAAGGCACATGACACCTTGCCATTGGCACTGAGGCGCGTGTCGAAGAACAACTTCTTGCCAAGATCCGCCGCCACCGGATCGTCAGAGACGCGATTGGACAGATCAGGTTGAAGCGGCGGCAGGTTGGCAAGCGAGAGTGACTGGATATGCTGGAGCTCAACTGTCGACCAGCTGGGCTGAAACATGGCGGCACTAACCCCCAGCACCAGGGGCACGGCGGCAAGTGCAGCGAGTGCGATCAAGAGTTGCTGACGCATGATCAGAGCACCAGATTGAAAGTCGCGCTGTCGGGCCCCTCAGCACCGGCGATTGAGAGGGTCAGTGTCCACCATCCGGCCATGCTGAATTTCACACCCTCGATCAAATGCTCGCCATTCCCGAGATTGGTCGTGACCGCGGGCTTGGTCGGAAGCCCATGTCCGTGCTGCGGCATGCCACCGTCGAGGGTGATGGTTACATCATCGGCCGGCTTTCCATCGGGTGTCGTCACCTTCACCTTCCAGGTTTGAATGGTGCCTACAGGAATGGGAGACACGTCAGCGGACAACGACGCAACATAGAGTCCATGTTCGGTCGCCTTGCTGAGAGAAAGGTCGAGGTTCTCGGGAGGCGGCTCCATCATCCGGAGTGTGAATGCAGCACCGGCAACCGTGAGAACAGCGAGCGGCGCAAGCCATAGGATATGGCGACGAGAGAACCTGGTCGGCATGATGCAATGTCCCTTGAGTTTGCAATGTGTGCACGCTCAATAGGCCAGCTGGTGGAAGTGGACTTGAATGAAAGGGCTAAGCTGTCATCTGAAGTGATGCAGCAGGATCTTCCTGTCGCATCGAACTGGGAGCAATTCCATACATCCGGCGCGCCGTGCGACTCAGATGCGCGGAGTCCGCAAAGTTCGTTGCGTGTGCCACCTCGGTCCAAGGCATTCCAGAGAAACCGAGTTCCAGGGCTCGGTTCAATCTTGTCCAGAGCAGATGTGAGCGAAAAGCAATGCCCGTCTCTGCCACAAAGAGGTGCCTGAACCGGCCCGGCGAAAGACCGACATGGCGAGCGACATCCTCCAGCGTCAGTGGATCTGCAAGCCTCGTGGCCATGAAGGCGGTTGCTTGTGAGATGCGCGGATCGATTGCCGCTACCGGCAGATGCCCGGAAAGCGCAAACAAGGTTTCAAGGGCAAGATGTTCCAGTTCCTCTTCCGATGCCTGATTGTTATAGGCTGAGCGCAAAGCCGAACCATGCGGCTCAATATCCGCAGTTGCCATGCCCATAATCGAATTCATTTCGAACCGGGCCGATATGCCGCGACCTATTGCCGACTCCGGGTCACAGAAGAGATGCGCAATAGTCTTGCCTGGAGCCTGAAAGATATGTGGAAAGTCAGGTGGAATGATTGCCGCTCCGAACGAGACCCAAGTGGCGTTGTCATCCGTCCGGAATTGCACGTGGTCAGATAGGCCAATGCTGACCTGAATCGCATGATGGGCGTGCAGCTCCGCGGGCATGTAAGCTTGCCCTATCCACAGGCTGCCGCCTGACCAGAAGATGATCCTGCCAATCCCCGCAATCTGCATTTTTTCAGTATACCACAGCCCGGCCTGCAAGGGGAATGAACCGGCCTCGCCATTCTACCGCAGATGTCCTTTCTTCTGAAAATGACCCTCACGGCCGTCGACGGCCTGCGACCGCATGCTGGTAGCCCCTTCGTTCAATCGCGCGTCCTCAGTTGGCTCTAGGCACCGGCCACGCAACCAGCAATCAGACACGTATCCTAGAACAGAAGGATGACTGCGATGGAATATATAGTGGGGATTTCGCTTGCACTTGGCGTGGCGGTCTTCGGTACTCTGTCCAGATTTGACAGGGATCGAGCATTCTATCCTACTATGGCAATTGTTATTGCCTCCTACTACGAGTTGTTCTCAGTCATGGGCGGATCGCCCCATGCTCTGGGACTTGAATCCGTGGCATTCCTCGGGTTCGTGGCTATGGCCGTTTTTGGCTACAAAACGAATCTCTGGATGGCTGTGCTGGCAATAGCGGGTCACGGTGTTTTTGATATTGTGCATCCTCATATCGTAAGCAATCCCGGCGTACCTGCGTGGTGGCCGATGTTCTGCATGACTTATGATGTTACTGCCGGACTGTACTTGGCCTATCTGCTGGCGTCCTCGAAAGTCCAAGCCAGGCAACCGGCCCAACAGACCTTCCCAGTCTTGACGCCTGACGCACCCTGAGTGGCTTGTCTTGCGGAAGGAGAAAAGAATGAAAGCGCTCACCTATCGCGAGTACGGCGGACCTGACGTCGTCACCTTAACCGAGGTTCCAAAACCCGTCCCAGGTCCGAATGCCGTTCTGGTTCGCATCATGGCGACAACTGTATCCTCGGGTGACTGGCGGGCGCGGAGCCTGAACATGCCGGTCGGCTTTGGGCTACTCGGCCGCCTGGTGTTTGGTCTCACCGGACCTCGGCAGCCCATTCTAGGGACGGAGCTCACGGGAATTGTCAATGCGGTAGGTTCCAAGGTGACACGGTTCAAGCCAGGTGACGAAGTTGTTGCCTTTCCTGGCCGCCGTTTCGGCAGCCATGCCGAGTTTCGGACGATGCCGGAAGACGGCATGGTCGCACACAAGCCTCACAATCTGACCTTCGAAGAGGCCGCATCGCTCTCCTTTGGAAGCACCACCGCGCTCCCGTTCTTGCGTGACAAGGCGAAGGTCAAACGCGGCGACCAGCTCCTGGTCGTTGGTGCGTCAGGTGCCGTAGGCACTGCAGCAGTTCAGATCGCCAAACATTTTGGCGCTGAGGTGACGGCCGTCACCAGCACCGGCAACGTTGACCTCGTCCGATCAATCGGCGCGGACAAGGTTATCGACTATACGCAGGCTGATTTCGCAGACACGGGCGGGACCTGGGACATCATCCTCGATACTACGGGAACTGCACCGTTCAGGCGGTGCGCGAAGTCGCTCAATCCTGGGGGGCGTCTCGTCATTGTGAACGGGACGTTCGCACAAGCGCTTGGTATCGGCAGGCCGTCAAAGGCGAGCGGCAAGCAGGTTATCACGGGGACCGCTCCGGCCAACCCTGAAGACCTGCGCTATATCATGAAGTTGGCTTCCAGCGGCGAACTGAAGTCCGTGATTGATCGTATCTACCGAATTGAGGATGCTGTTGGGGCCCATGCCTATGTGGATACCGGCCGCAAACGCGGCAGTGTTGTGCTGAGGGTGACAACCAACTAGCTCGGGATCATGACTGCGCGAGACAAGACAAGTATGTCTCTATTGGAAGCTTGCCTCGGCCGTATAGACGGGGTGTCGAGCAAGGCAGGACCTTGCAACGCAGTATACGCTGCACAGCCGAATTTTATTGTTCCCAGGAGTTTAAACTATGAATGTTGCAGGCTTTGCACGAGGAGCTTTAACTGGCTGATCTCGGCCTCAAGCTCGGCAATGCGCGTGTCACGTCCGGCGAGGGCAGCGGCAACGTCAGCGGCTTCGAAGCGCTGGGGAATATGCTGCGGGCAATTGGCGTCCCAGGCTGAAACGGTGAACAGCACCACCTGTTCGGGCCTGGCCTTGTAGTCCTCCGGCATCAATTGGCCGAGCAGAGCCTCATCACCTTCGATCACGCGCGCGGTGCCCCAGATCTTGATCCGACGGCGATGCGCATAGTCGATCAGGAACAGGAAAGCCTTCGGGTTGTCGAGCAGGTTTCCGGACGTGATGTACTGCCGGTTGCCGGCATAGTCGACAAAGGCGATGGTGCGCTCGTCCAGCACCCGCAGGAAGCCAGGTGGCCCTCCACGGTGCTGGATATAGGGCTGGTCCTCTGCATTGGCTGTTGCGAGGAATACGCTGGTCTGCGTCGCGACGAAGGCGGCGAGATCTGGCGTGATGGCGGTGTCCCAGGAGCCATCCTGTTCCATCCGCGCATAACCCCGGCGCGAACCCTTCCTGGCCTGCAGGGCCTTCACCGTATCGGTGAAGGCGATATCGCTCGCGTAAGATGTCGCGCTGTCCATGGCATCTTTCTCAAAGTCCGTGGGCCGACAGACCGGGGTGATCATCTGGGCGACGGCCCTGCGGCCAGCGGAACTTGCGGTCCTCCTCGCGGATCGGCAGGTCGTTGATGCTGGCGAAGCGCGCCTGCATCAGGCCGTGGGCATCGAATTCCCAGTTCTCGTTACCGTAGCTTCTGAACCATTGGCCGCTGTCGTCGTGCCATTCATATGCAAAGCGCACAGCGATGCGGTTACCGTCGAAGGCCCACACTTCCTTAATCAGTCGGTAGTCGAGTTCGCGCGTCCATTTGCGCGTGAGGAACTGCTGGATCGCGTCCCGGCCTTCGATGAATTCCGAGCGGTTGCGCCAGCGCGAGCCTGGCGTATAGGCCAGAGCCACGCGAGCCGGGTCGCGGCTGTTCCAGGCATCCTCGGCCATGCGCGCCTTCTGGGCTGCGGTCTCGACATTGAAAGGCGGCAATGGCGGGCGGTCTGTGGAGGTCATAATCCGAAACCTTGTTGAATAGGGGGAGAATTGTACGACACGGCTCCGCATCCGGGAACGCGGAGCCGTTTTGAGGTTGCGTGTTCAGGCGGCGTTGGCCGTTGCCTCCACCACCGGGAAGTCGATCGCGGTCTTGCCCACTTCGTTGATGTAGTTCGTCCAGGTGTTGAGGGCCACGTGCTGCATGATCTCGATCACCTGGGCATCGTCATAGCCGGCCATCTTGACGGCGCGGACATCCTCGTCGCCGACGTGGCCACGGGCCGTCGCGACCTTGGCTGCGAAGCGCACGGCGGCGGCGGCCTTCGGATCATTCGAAGTTCCGGCGCGGTTGGCCGCAATCTCGGCATCGTCGAGCTTGGCGGCGTTCTTGCCGAGATAAGTATGGGCCGAGAGGCAATAGCTGCAGCCGTTGATCTGGGCCACCGCAAGCGCAATCCGCTCGCGGGTCGCCGGTGGCAGCTTGCCCTTGGCGAGCGCGCCGGACATTCCAAGGTAACCTTCGAGTGCAGCGGGGCTGTTCGAGACCAGACGAAACAAATTCGGCACGACGCCCAACTGCTTCTTGACGGCGGTGAGCAGGGACCGGGAGGCCTCGGGAGCGTCTTCGATGGTGGCGGGGGTCGGGAGGCGTGACATAGTTGGATCCTTTCGGTGATCGGGTTGACGACGCCTAGATATTTCTTTCTGCGCTTGAGAGGGAGACGCTATGATATGAAGTATTCCTTCCATTTTTCGGGAGCCATATGAACCGCCTCGAAGCCATGTCGACCTTTCTGGCCGCGATTGATGCCGGAAGCCTGTCTGCTGCATCGCGCAAGCTTGACCTGCCGCTGGCCACCGTCAGCCGCAGGGTGTCGGACCTTGAAGCCCACCTACGGACGAAGCTTCTGGTTCGCACCAGCCGCCGCCTTGAGCTTACTGATGCCGGCAGATCCTATGCCGCGGCCTGCCGTGATATCCTGGGCTCGATTGAAGAGGCCGAGCGCGCCGCATCGGGCGAGTACATCGCGCCAGTGGGGCATATTCTCATTACCGCGCCCATCGTCTTCGGCCGCCTGCATGTGCTTCCCGTGGTCGCGGATTTTCTGAAAACCTATCCCGAGATCAGCGCCCGGCTGATCCTTACCGACCGGCTTGCCGACTTTGTCGAGGATCGCATCGATGTCGCGGTGCGCATCGGCGCTTTGCCGGACAGCAGCCTGATCGCCAAGCGGATCGGCAGCGTCCGGCGGGTGATCTGTGCCAGCCCCACCTATCTTGAGGCTCATGCCCCGGCACCGCAGCGGCCCCAGGACCTCGAAGGCCACGAATGCATCACGTTCGAAGGCCTCACGTCGCCTGTGGTCTGGACCTTCCTGCAGTCCAAATCAGAGATTTCAGTCGCGATCACGTCGAGGCTCGTCGTCAACACCGCAGAAGCGGCCATCGACGCCGCCGTGGCCGGTCTCGGCGTCACGCAGGTGCTGAGCTATCAGGTTGAAGCCGCCCTGCAGGCTGGCACACTGAAGCTGATCCTCAATGATCTAGAGACTGAACCGTCACCGGTTAATCTCGTCTATTCCGGCCAAGGCCTGCTTCCGCTCAAGACCCGCGCCTTCATCGACTTTGCAAAGGAACGTCTCCGGCGCGGACTCAAGGATCTTTAGAGCACGGTCATGTCCATAGTCAGGGAATTTGAGGCTGTTGGCTGCGTGATCGAAAAAATGATCCGGTGTATCTAGTTATATGCTCTCCATTGGCACGCACGAGCAATTCGACTCGGCGTCGACCATCACCTCGGATGATTGGCTATCCATTCTCGCGCCAGTTTCTGAGCCTCACCAAGGGCTAATTCGCTACCCTCGAAATGAGTCACGAATTCACGCTCGTCCCGTGGCGGACGGTGATCGATCGCCAGCCCGGACGTGGGATCACGGACGTAGTTCAGGGTGGATCCGTCTCATGGCAACTCGGACGACAAGAAGGATTGGGTCACTAAGCGCCTAGAATGCCGATTCAATCGGTCGATGCCCTTCGAGCGGTTCGGTCAATCGCCTCCCCAACCTCTCGATATAACGCAGGCGGCAAATCATGCCCCATACCGTCGATTAAAATGAGATCCGCGTTCGGGATCGAGGCGGCGGTATCCTTACCACAGGCGGGGAGGATGAGCGGATCATCCACCCCGTGGATGACCAGCGTCGGCACGTTGATAGTTGCCAGACGTGCGCGTCGGTCGCCAGTCACGGCCATTGCGGCGATCTGCCGCCCGGAGCCGCCCGGATCGTAGGCACGACCGACCTCTTCCAAAACGATAAGGCGATGAGCCTCATCGTCAAATGCATGGCCTGTGCCAGCGATACGGCGCGCGAATGCAAGGCTATGTGTAAGGAATCCGGCCTCGTCCGTGAAGGGATTGGGCGTGGGGCGCATCATCATCGCCATGATCTCAGGCGCAGCTTGGGGAAGTGTCGGATTGCCGGTGCTCGACATGATCGACGTCAGGGACAGCACCCGCCGCGGATGCTCGCTCGCCATGATTTGTGCGATCATCCCACCCATTGACCGTCCGACGACATGTGCCCGGGTAATGGCGAGAGCATCGAGCAAGCCAATGGCATCCGAGGCCATGTCATGGAGCGTATAGGGAACGTCCGGTCTCTGCCCTGCCATTAGCGCAGAGACCAGTGCACGAAAATCTGGGGGTGTGCATTCGTGGAAATGGGTTGAGCATCCTGTATCGCGGTTGTCGAAACGGATCACTCGATAGCCCCGCGCTGCCAACGCCTCGCAGAATGGCACTGTCCATCTGATCATCTGCGTACCCAATCCGGCAATTAGCAGGATCGTCACGTCTTCGTCGTTGCCGAAACTGTCAAAGGCCAGGTCAATTCTATCGGTTTTCAGGATATTCATGGTCGCACTCCATCCGGCTCATGCCGGGATTTTTGTTGGCTGAGCCATAGAATATCGCGGCGAGAGAACCTGGCAGGCATGATGTATGTCCCTTGACTGTGCAATGTGTGCGTATTCAATACGCTGGCAGGTCGGAGTGGACTTGAACGAAAGGGCTAAGCTGTCATTTGACATGTATCAGCAGTCGGCGTCAGGCGGAACTGGACTGCGAAGTGAAGCTGCAGTAGCCTTCAACGCGACTTCACTACGCGAGACCGGTGATGACAATCAACAGTGTGCAGGCCGCCGTCATGACGGGACCGGGACGAATGGAGACGCGCTCCTATCCCTATCCCGACGCTGGTGCCGACGGCATGGTCATAAAGCTCGAAATGTGCGGCATCTGTGGCACCGACAAGCACACATGGCGAGGCGAGACGACACAGTACGGCGGCACCCCCGCCGAAACGAGTACGCCATTTCCGATCATTCCGGGCCACGAGATCGTCGGCACGGTTGCCGAGGTCGGGCGCAACGCCAAGGACAATCTCGAATATACAGGCAAGGTCCTGAAGGTGGGCGACCGCGTCGTGATGTGTCCCGACATTCTCTGCGGGCGTTGCTGGTATTGCCGCAACAGCTTCGGCTTTCCGCTATGCGAGAACATTCGCGGCTATGGCAATCACTTTACTGCAGATGAAACGCCGCATCTCATGGGCGGATGGGCCGAATACCTCTATGTGCGGCCCGATGCCTTCGTTTACAAAGTGCCGGATAGCCTAGACGCAGAGCTGGCGGTTATGACCGAGCTGATGGCGGTGACCTTCAATCTCGACAAGGCCAAGGAATTCTCGGCCATGGACGGCGAGGGTTTCGGCGCCGGATCTTCTATCGCCGTGCAAGGCGTGGGGCCCATGGGTCTGCTGCATGTGTTCAAGGCGCGGGTCATGGGGGCAGGCGACATCATTGCGCTGGACCGGTCGGACTTCCGGCTGGCGATGGCGCGCAAGTTTGGAGCCGACTTCACCATCAATGTCACCGGGCTCAATGGAGACGAAATCATCGCCCGGGTGCGCGACTTGACCGAAGGCCGCGGCGCCGACGTGGTTCTCGAATGTACCGGCTATCCGGAGGCAGTTGAGCAAGGCGTGCAAATGGCGCGCCGCGGCGGCATGTATGTCGTGGCGGGCGTCTTTGCCGATGTCGGTCCCATCACCCTCAATCCGCACCATATTGCGGCGCGGCAGCTGCGCTTGGTCGGAATGTGCAATCATCCCCCGCGCGGCTATCCCGCCAGCATGAAGTTGCTTGAGAAATTCAAGGACACTTTCCCTTTGCGCGACTTCGTCACGCATCGCTTCAAGGTGGATGAAGCCGCCAGCGCAATGGCCAAGGTGCAGGATCTCGATAGCTGCATGAAGATTGTGATCACGCCCTAACTCCACTCGGGGGAAGCCGAAAGCTTGGGTACTCCAATGACTCCTTATGGCGAGGATGTTCGCATTCCAGCGCCAGTTGCGAGCCTGTGGAGTAGGTAGCGTTGGACGTCATATGTAGACGAAGCACCAAATCAGAAGACGATTTCTGGCGCCGGTGTTCCTCACTGCGGCACAGATGCCGCGTACGCAGCCGCGCAGCCAGCTGTGGGCCTGATCGCCGTCCATGCGGGGATGCCAGAGCATCGAGACCGTAAACGGCCCCGCTGGCGCCCTACTTTACGGGGACCAATTCACCTGATCACATAGATGTATGCGGTGGGAACCACATACTTCTCGGCAAGCTTGGTGGCAGGTACGCCCTTGGCGCGGGCGGCCCAAATTTGGTCCTTCATTTTCGCGGCATCTGCCGAGGATCGGCAAAGCCTCTCTGATCCCTTGGTAGCGGGCTCTTTCCCTGCAAGGGTGATCATTTTCTTTGTCGTCACGATGATGCTGTTCAGTCGAGCAATCTGCTGCTTGCTTATTTCCATCATGTATCCATTTCTGGATTCAGGCTCTTTTCTGCAGTCTAGGTTTTCGGCACTCTCAGGGCAATAGTCTCGAATCGCTTGCGGCGAGCTGACAAGCCCTTGTTGTGTGGCCTACATTCTCGAGAAAGACGAGATCGACCGGCAGCATTGTTCTATGCTGGCGATCCGACCTGGTGGTCTGCAACAACAAGGTGCGTTGTATGAATGATGCCGTTGACCATGATCCAGAAGAGATTGCCTGGAACGCCATCAAGCCGGAGATTGAGCGGCTCTTCTCTCAGCAATGGGCGGACCCTGAATTGCCATGCATGGAGTATCGCTCGTCCGCGCGCCTTGCAGAATGGCTGGAGACACATGGCTTTGCGGTCGAACGCCAAGCAGGTGGAGTTCCGACGGCCTTCGTCGCGCGGCGTGCCGTCGGCACAGGTCCCGTCATTGGGTTCCTCTGCGAATATGATGCTCTGCCTGGCCTCGGCAACGCGGCATCAGCGAAGCGTGAGGGAACAGGACAGATCGCCGGACATGCCTGCGGGCACAATCACATCGGTCCTGCCAATGCCGGCGCTGCGATCGCAGCCGCTGCTCTCTGCGAGAAACTCGGCGTCGCAGGAGAGATCCGCGTCATCGGCTGCCCCGCGGAAGAAATCCTCTGGGGCAAGATCGCTCTACTGAAGGCGGGCGTGTTCGATGGGATTGATGTGATCCTCACTTCGCATGGCGACTATCAGACAGGAGCCCTGTCCCGGCCGTGCCAGTCGGTCATATCCGGGGAATTCGTCTTCAATGGAGAGGCTGGCCATGGCGGTCAGCAGGGGCACAAGAATGCACTCCTCGTCGCCGAGCACGTCGTTGCCGCTGCAGAAAGGATCTGCGCGGAGACATACCCGAGTATTCGCCTGCGGCACGTGCTTCGCCGCGCCGGTGTCATGCCATCGATCACGCCTGCCGAGACCCGGGTCTGGTTCACAACGCGCGGCTATGACTTCAAGACAACGAATGACGCCTACACGGCCATCGTGGCAGCGGCGGAGAAGATTGCCCGAGAAGGAGGCGTCGCCATCCGGGAACAGTTCATCTCGGAGACTCGCGGTTACCTACCGAATGATACGATTGGCAGAACGTTGTTCGAGGTCATGTCTTCTCTTGGGCCGCCACAATGGACGGAGTCGGATATTGCCTTCATGCAGTCTCTGGTGGCGAACTGTTCACCCGGCGCTGTGATGACCTTGGACCGGGATGTCCGATTTTTCGACAGTGGCGAGGACTACTATGGCCAGGATGACGGCGAGGTGAGCTGGCGCATTCCGCTGGGCCGGGTGAACTGGGCATATCCTGAGGAAGTGCCGATCCACCATTGGGCGTGGACGGCGCTGTCGGGTCACCTCGCTAGTTCCCCTGGCCCGCTCTTGGCAGCCCGGACACTCGCCCAGACAGCCGTCAGACTTCTCACGTCGCCAGCCATCATTGACACCGCGAAAGCAGAACTGAAGAAACTGGTCGATGGGATCGCACTTGGGGAGCCGCGGCTCGGGGCATTCGAAGTCCTCACGAAGGACCCGCAGTCATTCTGGGACGCGACATGGGTGAGTTGATGCCGCAAAGGACCCCGAACCGGCTTGGTCCTGTTCTTTCGCACTGCGTTCTCTGTTCAGCGCCAAAACGATCCCTGATCCAGTAAACAAATTCCCTGTTATCTCGCGTAGGGAATTCTGAGCTAACCCACTGGATTTTCGATGTTTTTCGAGGGTCAGGAGGCCGCCAGGAGCCTCATTTTCCGGAAATTTCCCTGTATTTTCCCTGTTACCAGGGAATTCTGGGCTGAGACGGGTTCGTCACAGACTGCGTCCGCCACCATTCAGTCCAGCGACATATCTCGGTCTCAGTCCGCTCCCACAACAGAGTGGACATTCCCGAGGCTTGGCCGATAACCAGCATCGACAAGTTGGGCGAGAGACGCGGAATCTGGGCCACTCGGGACTACAATGCCGACCCATCTAAGATGGCCATTTTCCGTCCCCTTTCCGCACACGAAAGCGGATGACGACCATGACCAGTATGTGCGGTCAACCGGAGGTTCAAATCGCGGGGAACTTCAGCGCGCGGCGCTGATCAATCCAGAGCGCCGGAGGCGGCTTCAGGCAAATAGGCTTGCGTGAGTTGAGATCAACCGGCTGCCGCTCATGCATCATTGCTTCGACACGATCGGGCGCAAGGAAGGCGATCGACGTTAGTCCCGTCCGCTCTACCAAGCAGATCATTTATGTTTGACAATGAAACGTTCCTCTGAGGTGTTTCATCCCGCAGTTGCCGTGGCTTGCGTCAAAACCAAAGACAACGGGGCCGGATTGGTGCGGATTGCAGAGGTACGATCTAGGGGTGAGCCAGGCCGTATTATCCTGGCCGGCGGTCCCATTTCATCACGCGTCTCTGAACGAACGGTCGAGATAGTCCAGAACGGGCTTCAGCACATAGGTCAATGGCGTCCGGCTTTCGGTCGCCATAAACGCTTCGACCGGCATGCCCGGCAACAGATCGTGCTTGCCAAGCTTGGCAAGCTCTTCCGGCCGCAACGAGATCTCGACCTCGTAATATAACTTGAGAGTCATGGCATCCTTGAATGCGTCCGGGGAGATGCGGCTGACTTGCCCCAGAATGATCGGCAGCCTTCTGCGGTTGAAGGAGAGGAACTTGACTGACGTCATCTGGCCGACGAAGACCTGATCAATATCGGTGGCGGCAACCCTCACTCCCACCACGAAGGGCTTGTCGCGTGGAACGATGTACATGAGAGGATCGGCGGCCACCACGACAGAACGCTCGCCCTGAACCTTGAGATCATGAACCCGTCCAGCCACGGGCGCCCGGATCTCGAGCTTGGTCAAACTGTCGAGAAGGGCACTTCGCCTTTCCATGGCGCGGGCCCTTTCCGGCCTTACCTTGTTGAGATCCTCGGCGATCTTGTCGCGCGCGTCTGGAATGACCGCGAGCTGCGCGAGTTTCAGCTCGGCGATCTTCCCCTTCAGTTCGGCGATCCGGGCCGTGATCTGGCCGATTTCGCCCTCATTCTTGAGATCCTCTTTCTGCAGCACATAGAGCTGGCCAAGCTTCACCAGCCCCTTGTCGGCGAGCTCACGCATTTGCTCGAGTTCCAGCTGGATGGGCTTCCGCGACTCGATCTTTGCCGCGAGTTCGGCCTCGTTGCCGGAAATCTGCTCAGCAACCTGGCCCATCTGTTCGGTCAACAGGTGGGCCTTCGCATCGAGTGACTGATAGTAGGTTTCGAGCTGGCGCTCCTGCCGCCGGACGAGGGCTTCGATCTGCGGATCACGGGTGGCCGCATCCTTCAGCATCGGATCGAAACGAAGGTCGCGGCGGCCTTCGAGAATGGCTTCGAGCCGCGCCTCGCTCGCGAGGGCCTCGAAGAGATCGGTTTCGACGAGCTTCAGGTCGGACCGGAGCATCGTGTCGTCGAGACGGATCACAATCTGCCCAAGCTCAACGCTGTCGCCGCTGCGCGCGAGGACCTCGGCAATGACGCCGCCGATCGGGTGCTGCACTGCGGTCATGTTGGTGGAAACCTCAACCTTGCCGCTGCCCAAAACGGCGCCGGCAATCTGCACGTTGGCACCCCATATACCGACGGCGCCGAACACCGCGGCGACGGCAATGACCCCGATGGCCATCGGCCGGGCGATACTCCATGTGCGGCGCGGCTTTGTGGCAGGTTCCATAGCGCTATTCGGCTCCTCCGCCGGTGGCGATCTTCTTCTCTGCCTTCTTGTCGCTCAGCTGGGTGACATTCTCCGGCACCGGGAAAGGCTTCAGGCGGCCGCCATCAAGCAGCAACTGGCCCGAGGTCATGGGCAATGACAGGCGCTGACGCGAGAAGATCAGGACGATGCAACCGCGGCTCTTGAGGTCGGCAAGAACGGGCCTCAGGCTCTTGTTCAATGCCTCCCGCATGCTGGCATCGGGCTCGTCGATCACCAGGATTTGGGGATCGTTGTAGAGCGCGCGGGCAAGGCCGAGGCGATAGCGGTCGCCGCGCGAGAACCCCGTTCCCGACTGGTCGAGCCGCATCATGTAGCCCTCGGGCAGCGCCAGGATGGTGTCGTGAATGCCGGCAGCCTTGGCGGCGGCAACGACCTTGTCGCGGCTTGCGTCGATATCCAGCCGCGAGATGTTTTCCTCAATCGTGCCGGCAACAAAGGTAACTGTCTCCGGAACGTAACCATAAATCCTCGAGGTTTCAGCCTCGGACAGGCGGCTGATGTTGCTGCTGCACAAGTGGATACTGCCGGCCGACAGCTTCCAGCCGCCGAGGATCGTCTCCGCGAGCACCGTCTTGCCGGAGCCGCTTGCACCGATGATCTCGATCACCTTGCCGGGAGCGACGTTCATGTTGACGCTGCGCAGCAGCGTGCGACCGGTGACCGGCGACTTCACCGACACGTTGCCGAGAGACAGCCTCAGGCGGTTGGCTGGAATGGCTTCACCGTTGGGATCGGCGAGTTCGGCATCCTTGGCGGCCAGCACCGCCTTGAGCTCGCGCCAACGGCTGGCCGCTCGGCAGAGTTCCGGAAAATCACCGGCGAAGGATTCGACCGTTGCGAAGACGCGCGAGGTCAGAAACATGCCCGCCACCATGGCGCCGACGGTCAATTCGTTGTGGAGGGCGTAGTAAGCGCCAACGGCCAGGACAGTGTATTGGAGCAGGACCCGCATCTGGCGCGTTGAAACGTCGAACCAGACTGTCCAGTCCTTGAACTCGATGGCGCGGTCGCGAGACTCTTGGCGTGCCAAAAGCCAGCGCTGCTTCAGAGACGCGCCCATCTCCTGTCCGCGGATGACGTTACGCGACGAGACCATGATATCCTTCATTTCGGCAATGCGGCGGCTGGCCTGCTTCGCCCGGTCCTCCCTGGCGCCAGACGTCAACATCTGGACCAGGACCACACAGACGAGCAGCGCGATGGCACTGAGGCAGAGCCAGCCCAGCATCGGGTGAAGGACAAAGACCATCACCACGAACATCGGCATCCAGATCATATCGAGCATCGATATCAATGCTCCCGAATTGAAGAAGGATCTCAGTCCATCGACCTCATCAAGGCCTGACGTCGGCTTCGATTGCGCCCGCGCGAAGAACTCGTTGCGTGAGGTCGCGGTGAAGAGGCGGGTTTCGATGCGCTCCTGAAACTGCGCCCCAAACCGCGCCATGATGCGGCGGCGCGAGTAATCGATGAGCCCCATCAGCAACACGAAAACCACCACCAGGCCGAACAGCGCCACGAGTGTTTCTTCAGATCGCGCCGGCAGCACGCGGTCGTAGATGAGCAGCATGAACAGCGGCCCGGTGAATCTCAGCAAGTTGAAAACGAAGCTCAGTACGAGTGCGACGGCCACGATGAAGCTGCCGCGCCACATCGCGTCCTTCATCGTGCTTTCGATCGTTTGTCCCGTCATTCGGCTCCTCAGCCCAATTGGTCCCAGTGGCCAGACCCAACCGCTACGCCGAAGGTCCTCATATCTTTTGCTGGTTGAGGTTGAAGCTGATGATGATGCGATGACCAGCGCGGCCTGCTTCCTTCGACATGTTGGGATCGACGCCGTGATAGAGCCAGCTTGGAAACAACAGCATGCGATCCGGTTTCGGCGTGAAGCGCACCTTCGTCCAGCATTCCTTTGGGCGCTTGGCATTCGGCCGGTATTTCGGCTGGTTCATCAGGTGGGCGGTGCGCGGCTCGATGAACTCGATGTCGCCCGCCCCCTTTGGCGCCTGGATGTAGTAGACGCCGCTCCACATGCAGCCCGGATGCACGTGGGCGCGGTTGGAACTGCCGGGCGGATTGATGATCGACCACATGGTGCCGATCTTCATTGCGTGATTGGCCGAGTAGCTGAGCTCGCTCGACATGCGTTCCGTGGCGACACGAATGTGATTGACGAGCTCGGTGTATTCCTTCTTCTTGTGCAGGTCAGGCTGGCTGTGCCAGCCGCCAAGTTCCTCGTAGTTCGACCGTGCAATGCCCTTCTGGTCGCGATCCCGCTCGGCATAGATTGCCTCGAGAAGTTTCGTGTTCAAGGCGTCGGCATTTGCCACTTCGATCTGGAAAATAACTGTCGGAAAGTACGTTTTCATCACGAAGCTGCTCATCAGCCCCGTATCCGTCTCATTCTTCGTCAGCATTCAGCCCTCCCAAGCCATCGGCTGGTCAACGCCCTACACAAAAACCTTAACACTTCCTTAGTTGAACTCAAGATCCCGTAGACCACCCGTTGCATCAGGGTTAACTTGAGCAGATACTTTCCAGCCAGATATTTTGCACCTGCCAGCAGGCGGGCACGGTGAGCGAGGAGCAGGTCGCGATGGGCAGCCGAAACATTGCACACCGGGGCTCGCTGCACGCCTGGCTTGCCGCTGCGGCTCTGTTCGCGTTCCTGATGATCTTCACAGAGGGTGAGGCACTCGCCGGGGCGGAAGGCGATCCGCCTTTCAGCGACACGGCCGGGACCGTATTCGACATCATCCAAAAAGGCGATCCAACGGCCTTCGTCTGCCTCGATGCATCAGGCCGTGGCGAACGCCAGATCTGGGACAAGCGGGTCGACGGCGAGCCGGTGGTCAATGCCTACCTGTTTCACGCTCGCTTCAGCGATGGCACAAATATCGAGGTCGCCGTCAATCCGGAGTTCGGTTCGCGTGAAGCCGCCGAGAAGGAGGCCAGCCGCTACACGGCGGCTCTGGGACAATTGCCCACCAGCCTCCGGAGAGGCATCAACCGCGTCAGCGTTCATGAGGGCCGCAAGAGTTTTCATGCCGGAACCGGCCAGATCGTATTCTATGCCGGGACGGCAACGGAGCGGGAAAGCTACAATCACCTCGAAGAGTCGATCTTTCATGAAGCGGTTCACGCCTCGTGGGACGCCGAGCATCGCCTTGTCCCTGCATGGGTGAAAGCGCAACGTGACGATGGCGGCTTCCTCACCAGCTACGCCAGCAGGAGTCCCGACCGCGAGGACCTGTCCGAAACCGCTCTCTTCGCTTTCGCGATCCTCTACCACCCGGACCGCCTCCCGCCGGCAGATACCGAGGCAACTCTGAAAGCTGTGCCGAACCGCATCGCCTATATCCGCGGGCTGCTGCCTCCGGACAAGCCGCTCTTCGTCGATGACGGACCGCCGCAGGGCTGCGCGGCAAAGTCCGTGGACTGAGCGGCCGACACATGACGGGAACTATAGAACGATCCGCAAGGCACAGGCTGGACGACTGGCTGACGCTTCACGGCATCACAGCGGATGACTGCGAGCGACTCCTGTCGAGGATACCGGGTCAGCCAACCATCAGCACTGCTGATTTCGCGGCCAGCGCTCAGGTTCCATCTGGACACTCGGCGGAAGAAGCATGGACGTTCGTCAATCACGCGATGGCGCGGCAGTGCCCGTCCCTTTCGGACGTTATCAAGTCCGTGGTGGTGAACACGGCCGTCAACCCGGCGCCCGACCGGAAGAGATTTCCCGCCCCGTTCACGCTTCATGATGGCGGCAATGGTTATCCTTATGTCTCTTGCCATCATGACGGAGGCATCGGCAGTCTCATCTGCCTTGCGCATGAAGCGGGTCATGCCATTCAGTCCGTCATGAGCGGCGGCGCGTTCGTTCCTCCCATCACGCGGGAGGTCGCGGCGTTCGTCTCCGAAACGGCCTGCGAAGCGCTCATCGATGCCGAATGTTCCGGCCTGAGCCCAGCGATTGGCGAACTGCGTACCGCGCTCGACGCGCGCTATCTCGGCCGTTACGCAAGGCGCCTGCGCAAGGCTCTATCCTCTGCCCAAGAGAATTACGACTATGTCTGGAACTATCCGCTGGCGCGCCTGCTGGCGCGGGGATTGACGGGCCCCCTTGCTTGTTCCGAATGCACCGCACTCTTCAGCGGCCGTTTGCCGCTCAGGGAACTCGCCGACCGGGTGCTCCGACCCTGAAGGAAACCGGCATGGCAACCTGGCGAAAGGGTCCGGCCTCCCGGACCCTTCACGATGATCGAGGTGACACTCAGGCCGCGCGGCGAGTGGCCGGCGGATTATGCAGCGCCGGGTAATCAGGCCGATTCGTCACCTTCATTACCCTCGTTGTTTTCGTCACCCTCATCCTGCTCGTCGCCTTCGTCGCCTTCATCATTCTCGTCGAGTTCATCGCCCTCGTCGGTTTCGTTACCTTCGTCGTCCTCGTTGCCTTCGTCGTCCTCATTGCCCTCATCAGACTCGTCGTCCTCGTTCCCCTCGTCACCTTCGTCTCCGTCTGGGATGAGAGCCTCGTCTGCTTCATCGCCTTCATCGCCCTCATCATCCTCATCGGCTTCGTCGCCTTCGTCGCCTTCGTCGCCTTCGTCGTTCTCGTCGCCTTCGTCGGCCTCGTCATTCTCGTCGGCCTCGTCGTTCTCGTCGCCCTCGTCGTCTTCATTGTTTTCGTCCAGTTCGTCGCCTTCATCGTCCTCATTCGTTCGGGCATCGCCGCTCGCTACTTCGTCACCTTCGTCGCCTTCGTCGTTGTCGGCGTCTTCGTTGCCTTCGTTGGTCTCGTCAATTTCCTCGCCCTCGTCACCCTCATCACTCTCATCGGCTTCGTCGGCTTCGTCGTTCTCGTCGTCCTCGTCCGACTCCTCACCTTCGTCGCCTTCGTCGCCCTCGTCGGATTCATTGTCCTCGTTGGCTTCGTTATCCTCGTCGTCCTCGTTGCCCTCGTCGTCGGCGTTGTCCTCGTTGGCTTCGTCGTCCTCGTCGCCCTCATCACCGTCCGAATCCGAGCCTAGGCCAGTCTCGTCGCCCTCATCGGCCTCGTCACCTTCATCAGATTCATCTGACTCGTCGGCCTCATCGGACTCATCGCCCTCATCGTCCTCGTTGTCCTCGTCGGCATCGAAATCCTCGTTGAACTCGTTACCCTCGTCGCCTTCGTTGTTCTCGTCTGATTCGTCGCCCTCGTTGCCGAGCACCGGACTTGGCTCGTTGCCTTCGTCACCTTCATCCGCCTCGTCACCTTCGTCGTTCTCGTCGTCCTCGTTGCCCTCGTCGCCCTCGTCGTCTTCGTCGCCCTCGTCGAACTCATCGTTCTCATCGTTCTCGTCGGATTCGGTGCCCTCATCGGATTCGTTGCCTTCGTCCGCCTCGTCCCCCTCGTCGCCTTCGTCATTCTCGTCCGACTCATCGCTCTCGTTGCTCTCGTCGGACTCATTGTCCTCGTCGTCCTCGTCGGCTTCATCCCCCTCGTCGTCCTCGTTGCCTTCGTCAGCTTCGTTGTCCTCGTCGTCCTCGTCGCTCTCGTCGGCCTCGTCGTCTTCGTTGCCTTCATCGGACTCATTGTCCTCGTCGCCCTCATCAGCTTCGTCGGCTTCGTCGCCCTCGTCGGATTCGTTGCCCTCGTCGGCTTCGTTCTTCTCGTTGCCTTCGTCGCCTTCATTTCCCTCGTCTGACTCGTTGCCTTCATCACCTTCGTTGTTCTCGTCGCCTTCGTCTTTTTCGTCGCCCTCGTTGCGCTCGTCGCCTTCGTCGCCCTTGTCGCTTTCGTCACCCTCGTCGCCTTCGTCGTCCTCGTCGCCTTCGTCGTCCTCGTTGCCCTCGTCGTCTTCGTCGGACTCGTTGCCTTCGTCGCCCTCGTTCTTCTCGTCGCCTTCGTCGCTCTCATCGCCTTCGTCGGCTTCATTGGCTTCGTCGGACTCGTTGCCCTCGTTGCCTTCGTCGTTCTCGTCACCTTCGTCCTTCTCGTCGCCTTCGTCAGCCTCGTCGTTCTCGTCGCCTTCGTCGTTCTCGTCACTCTCATCGCCTTCGTCACCATCGACAGTGGCAAAACTGACCGGCGCGAACAGATCATACGAAGCAAGACGGATTTCTTCTTCGAGGTCATCAATTGCGGTCGTAAGAGAAGACGGATTCGACATGGCATTCTCCAGCAGAAAGGCCGGCGCAAGCGGGCGCGATGTTCATGGGGATTTCGGGGATTTGGAGAAGGCTGCCGACGCGAAGACGCGGCGGAATCCCTGCTGGCCGTACCCGGACATTTGACGATCAGGATCGCAAGACATCTGGCCAAAGTGATCGGCCTAAGCCGCCACAGCCACGGGTCGTCTGATAACTGTGATCAGATTTGCACAGGCCACTGGGGAGTCAAGCGAAATCATCCCGCTCCTGTTTCCAGAGCACATGTGGAGTTGCGTGGCTCTTGATGTCTCGCACATCAGGAAGCGGAGTAGACTATTCTCCTGGCCTGGTTCCCGCTGACCCTAACGCAACTGGCTGGTGGGCGACGCAATCTTGAATCCTCTGGATAACTTTGGCGCTGCCTTCAAGATCACAGCTTTCATTGAAGCCAGCAGACGCAAGATCAATCGAGTGGCCAAACTCAACCAGCCAAAAAAGGGAAATCCCCCGCGACCTGGCTCACGGATAGGAAACTCTTGGCTTGATGCCACTCCGGATCCATTCGATTGCATCGCCGATATCGTCGGTAATCTTCACGATGCCAAGGTCCTCTTCATTGATGAGGCCCATTCCGACCATCTTTCCCCGGATGAACTGCCTGAGAGGGTCCCAGAACTCAACGCCCACCAGCACGATCGGAAACTTCGAGAGTTTTCTCGTCTGAATCAGAATTGCAATCTCAAAGGCTTCGTCCAATGTGCCGAAGCCTCCCGGCATGATGACGAATGCACAGGAATACTTGACCAGCATCACCTTTCTGACAAAGAAGTGTTCAAACTGAACAAACGTGTCCAGATAGGGATTGGGCTCCTGTTCGTGCGGCAACGTGATGTTGCAGCCCATGCTGAAGCCGCCCGCTTCCTTGGCGCCCCGGTTGGCAGCCTCCATCAACCCTGGACCGCCACCTGTCATGACCGCGAAGCCCGAGGATGCCAAGGTAGCGCCAAGCTTGCGGGCGAGGTCATAGTGTGGGTCGCCCTCGAGCAGACGCGCCGAACCAAACACCGTTACGCACGGGTCCGGAACATCAAAAAGCTCGAACCCTCTCAACAATTCGAGGAAGATACCCACCGCACTTTCCACATCGGCCTGCTTCTTGCGGCGGCCGGAGAGAAAGGCCTCCTCAGCACCTTTGATCAATTGCAACATGGAGTGTTGAGCGGTGTTGATCTCCGGCGCGACGTCTTCCAAGGGCCCCACTCCAGGATGGTTTCGGCAGGATCTTGACGGGTCTTGAGAACAACTGACCAAGCAAGTGCTAGCACTGCGCCCACGAGAGGCACTTGACCTGAGTCAATGGTGATCAGCCATCCAGCATCGACGCCTCGCTTTGCCATGAGCCCGGCTCAGGAATGAAATAGCCTTTTAGCAGGCTATTCTTCCCAGGTCTGTTCGACGTGGGATTGGCAATGCACAGACCGACTAGTCAGTATCAGAATGGTTCACTTCCAACACCTTCAACCACCGACTTCCACCTGTCCGGTCAATCCAGGACATGACCTGTCCTTCCGACAGGCCGATCAGCGCTGTTCCGATGGGTGACAGGATCGACAGGCGATCACGGATGATGTCGGCGTCCTCGGGATAAACAAGTTCGATGCTGTGTTCCGTACCTCTGTCGGTCACAAACCGGACGTTGGACTGCATACGCACGACGTTAGGAGGAACCTGCCCGGCCGGACACTTCTCCGCGCGCTCCAACTCCGTCATCAGTTCGTCAGCGATATCCTCGAACTTGTCCGCAGCGCTGCGAGCAATCTTATGCAACTGGTTCGTTTCAACATCGCTGATCAGGATGGGTGGACGTGTGTTGACAGCATTCATGATTGGTTTCCGGTCAAAGGCGAACGCAATGTTGCGCCATGCAAGATGAGGGGAACGTGAGGATCAAAACAGAGACAGCCCCGGCCCCGTTCCTGCGAACTACGCCGAGGCTTGAAATCCAAAGATCAGTCTGGTGGTCTCGAGTGCCTCACACATACGAACCAAGCTATGATGAGAGAGCTACGTTTTCAAGTGCCGCCGACCAATTTCTTCCATCTCGCAGAATGGCAACGAAGAGTGGCGAGTCCCGGCACATCGCCTCTGGCTGTTGCTTCGGCCATGAACATTCTTGTGCGTCTATCGGCGCAAGTCTTGATCGGCGCCGATATAGAAGCGAAGAGACAACGCCGAGGCTTGGCGCAAGCCACCAGAACTGGCTAGGATCGCTTCTGGACGATCAGGTGCAGGCGGCTTCAACGGTGCCGGACGGAATATGAGCAAGACTTTCGACCTCGTTATTTTTGACTGCGATGGCGTACTCGTCGACAGCGAGATGCTGAGCGCGCGCGTGCTGATGGGCATGATGGCAAAGGCCGGTTTGCCGATTACCCCTGAGATCTTCCGCAACGATTTTCTCGGCCGCAGTTTTGCCAGTGCTGCAGCGCGCGCCGAAGAACGGTTTCAGCGAAAGTTGCCGGACAATTTTCAGATCGACTATCGCAGTCAATTGCTTCTCGCCATGCGCGCCGAACTGCAACCCATGGCGGGCATCGGTGAACTGCTTGGCAGGATGGCCGTGCCTTATTGCCTGGCGACAAGCAGCAGCCCCCAGCGCCTGGCGCTTTCACTCGAGGTGACGGGCCTTGATGGCTATTTCACCGGCCGCTGTTCGACGGCCTCGGAAGTCGAGCATGGCAAGCCGGCGCCTGACCTGTGTTTTCTGGCCGCCCGGAAAATGTCGGCCGATCCCGCCAGCTGTCTGGTGATCGAGGACAGCGAGATGGGGGTTCGTGCGGCGCGCGCGGCGGGCATGAGCGTCTGGCATTTCGCCGGCGGCGCCCATGTCAGGGCGGGCTACCGGCTGCCGCCGGACGTGGTCGCGGATCGTACGATTGCCGACGTGGCAGCGCTCGAAATCGCCTTCCGTGAAAATCATCTTTGCTGAAAAGCCGCTGACGGCATAGGTTCCCCCGGACAACAGGAAGGACCCCGTGGCGCGCAAATCCGATTCAGAAACAGACCGGCTCGATGACGCCGCCCGCGCAGGCTGGCTGTATTATATTGCCGGAAATACGCAGGACGAAATTGCCCGCAAGCTCGGCGTGTCGCGGCAGACAGCGCAGCGTCTGGTGTCGCTGTCGGTCAGCGAGCGGCTGATCCGCGTGCGGCTTGATCATCCGATCGGCCGATGCCTTGAACTGTCCGAGCGGGTCAAATCAACCTATGGGCTCGAAACCTGTGAAGTCGTTCCATCCGATCCGGACTCGCCCTCGACAACGATCGGCGTGGCCGAGGCGGCGGCGGCGGAACTCGAACGCTATTTGGTGTCGCAGCACACGGTGATCGCCGGCATGGGCACAGGACGGATGCTGCGCGCCATGGTGGAACAGCTGGCGCCCATGGATTGCCCGCAACACAAGGTGGTGTCGCTGGTCGGCAACATCGGACCGGATGGCTCGGCCTCCCAATATGACGTCGTCAGCCGGATCAGCGACCGCGTCAAGGCACCCCACTATCCGATGCCGCTCCCGGTCATCGCGTCGACGGTGCATGAAAAGTCCCTGCTGTTGGCACAGAAGACGCTACGCAACGTGCTTGATCTTGCGAGCCAGGCGGATGTGTCCTTCGTCGGCATCGGTACTGTGGATGATGACGCGGCCTTGCTGCGCGACGGCTTCGTGCGTCCCGATGAGTTGCGCTCGCTGGTGCGGGCAGGTGCTGTCGGTGAAATCGTCGGGTGGGCCTATGATGCCGAAGGCTGCATCATCGAGGGGCTGACGAACGACCGGGTTCTCAGCGTCCCGCTGGAGCAACCCGCCAAGCGCCGTGTCATCGGCGTGGCAATGGCAACGCCGCGGCTGCGTGCGGTGCGCGGCGCACTTCGCGGACGACTCATCAACGGGCTCATTACCAACGAGCGCATGGCAGAGCTTTTGCTGGATTCCTAGGCAAAAGCCTCAGTCGCGATTTCCTCAATCAGTCTCCTGAGATAGCAATTTTGCTGCGCTGCAATAATGCATCGCAGCAACGAATGTCGATTGACACTGAGTCAAGGTTTTGTGAGTATCTGCCCACTTGCTTGGCAAAAGCCCACGCAAGTCAATGGGAGGAATTCATGAAATCACTGCTGTCAGGCGTCCTCGGCGCCTTCGCATTTGCCGCGCTGGCCACGACTGCCATGGCGGAAACCACACTGACGATCGCCACAGTGAATAATGGCGACATGATCCGCATGCAGAAGCTGACGGATGACTTCACGTCGGCCAATCCGGATATCAAGCTGAACTGGGTGACGCTCGAAGAAAACGACCTGCGCCAGAAGGTGACGAAAGACATTTCCACCAAGGGCGGGCAGTACGACATTCTCACCATCGGCATGTATGAAACGCCGATCTGGGGCAAGAAGGGATGGCTTGTCGAACTCAGTGGCCTCGATGATCCTGCAGATATTCTCCCGGCGGTTTCCGGTGGCCTGTCGGCCGATGGCAAGCTCTATGCCGCACCATTTTACGGCGAGTCGTCTTTCGTCATGTACCGCAAGGACCTGATGGAGAAGGCAGGCCTGACGATGCCTGACGCACCGACCTGGGACTTCATCATCGACGCCGCCAACAAGATGACCGACCGCGCCAACGGCGTGAACGGCATCTGCCTGCGCGGCAAGGCCGGCTGGGGCGAGAACATGGCCTTCATCGGTTCGATGGCCAATTCCTTCGGCGCCCGCTGGTTCGACGAAAACTGGAAGCCGCAGTTCGACACGCCGGAATGGAAAGACACGCTCACCACATATCTGAAGGTCATGAAGGACGCGGGTCCGGATGGCGCTTCGGGCAACGGCTTCTCGGAAAACCTCGCGCTGTTCCAGTCCGGCAAGTGCGGCATGTGGGCAGACGCGACGGCCGCAGGTTCGTTCGTGATCGACCCGAAGGCCTCCTCGGTTGCCGCGAATGTCGGCTTCACGCTGGCCCCCGACAAGGGTCTCGGCAAGCGTGCCAACTGGCTGTGGGCCTGGGCTCTGGCGATCCCCGCCGGTTCGCAAAAGGTTGATGCCGCACAGAAGTTCGTCGGCTGGGCAACGTCCAAGCATTACGCCGAACTGGTCGCTTCCAAGGAAGGGTGGGCCAATGTTCCGCCGGGCACGCGCATCTCGCTCTACAACAACCCGGAATACCTGAAGGTGCCGTTCGCGCAGATGACGCTGAACTCGATGAACGCCGCCGATCCGACCAAGCCGACGGTGAAGCCGGTGCCATATGTCGGCGTCCAGTTCGTTGCCATTCCTGAGTTCGCAGGTATCGGCACGAAGGTCGGTGAACTCTTCTCTGCCGCTCTTGCCGGCCAGATGAGCGCCGACGATGCACTGGCGCAAGCTCAGACTTACACGACCGACGCCATGACCAAGGCCGGTTACATCAAGTAATCCAGGAAGCGCCCTTCTTCCTCGCGGAGGGAGGGCGCTTGCCATTTTGGACCGGACTTTCCCGCGCAATGCCGGAAAGGTGATATCGTTCATTGCCAAGCCGATCGGGGTGGGACAGGATCATGGCAACACGACAAGCTCAGGCACTCGGCAGGCTGGCGCTGGCGCCGTCGGTCATCGCACTGGCCGCATGGTCATTCGTGCCACTCGCACTGACCATCTACTTTGCCTTCTTGCGCTACAACTTGCAGGATCCTGACAACACAGGCTGGGCAGGCTTCTCGAATTTCTACTATTTCTTCAAGGATCCCTATTTCCTCAAGGATCTGATCAACACGCTTCTGCTGGTCGGCAGCGTCATCGTAACGACGGTCGTCGGCGGCGTGCTTCTCGCACTGCTTCTCGACCAGCCCTTCTGGGGCCGCGGTATCGTCCGTCTGCTGATGATCTCGCCCTTCTTCATCATGCCGACAGTGTCGTCACTGGTCTGGAAGAACCTCATCATGCATCCGGTGTTCGGATTGCTTGCGGGCATCCAGCGGCTCTTCGGCGCGCACCAGCCAATCGACTGGTTCGGCACCTATCCGCGGTTTTCAGTGGCGCTCATCGTATCATGGCAGTGGCTGCCTTACGCCGCACTCATCTTGCTGACGGCACTCCAATCCCTTGACGAAGAGCAAAAGGACGCCGCCGCCATGGATGGCGCGCCGCCTCTCAGCTATTTCTATCACATCGTGCTGCCGCATCTGGCGCGCCCCATCACGGTGGTCATTCTCATCGAGACGATTTTTCTTCTGAACATCTTCGCGGAAATCAAGGTGACGAGCGTTGGCGGATTCGCCGGCAACCTGACCTATCTCGTGTTCTCGCAACTCAACGACGCCACGGATGTCGGCATGGCCGCGGCTGGCGGCCTCGTCGCGGTGGTTCTCGCCAACATTGTTTCAGCCTTCCTTGTCCGCATGGTCGGCAAGAATCTGGAGGCCTGACACATGGCCCGCAAACAATCCACGCGCCGCACCATTGTTCTGACCGCTGTGGCCTGGACAATCGGCATTCTATTGTTCTTTCCGATTTTCTGGACGGCCGTGGCCGCCTTCAAGACGGAGTCGGATGCCTATACCCTGCCGCAGAATTTCCTCACGACCCCATGGACTCTGGAGAATTTCGGCATCGTGCAGGAGCGCTCCGATTATCTGCGCTATATCTTCAACACCAGCGTCATCGTCATTTTGTCGACGCTGCTCGGCCTGCTGCTGGCAATCCCGGCCGCTTGGTCCATGGCGTTTGCGCCACAAGCCGAAGCAACCAGCAAGCTGAGTGGCTGGACCTGGCTGGCCATCATCCTCGCTTCGCTCGTCATTTGTTTTCTCGGCCTCTACTTCACGGACTGGAAGCCCGCCAATGCGTTCGTGGGTATTGTGCTGCTGCTGATCTTCGTCGTGCCGGCGTCACTCTGGGCCTGGACCCGGAGGACGCATGATGGCTTGCTCTGGATGCTCTCGACCAAGATGATGCCGCCCGCCGGGGCACTGATCCCGATCTACCTGATCTTCAACCGCAACGGCCTCGTGTTCAAGGATTGGGGCTGGATCAACCTGTCCGACTACAACATCATGGACAGTTTCTGGGGCATGGTGCCGCTGATGACGCTGCTCAACCTGCCCATCATCATCTGGATGCTGTTCACCTACTTCAAGGAAATCCCGGTGGGCATTCTCGAGGCGGCGCGCATGGACGGTGCTTCGCTGTGGAACGAACTGGCCCGCGTCCTGACGCCCATGGCATTGCCCGGCATCGCTTCAACGTGCCTGCTCAATCTCATCCTGTCGTGGAACGAAGCGTTCTGGTCGCTCAATCTGACCAACAAATACGCGGCTCCGCTGAGCTTCTTCATTTCCGAATACTCGAGCCCCGAAGGACAATTCTGGGCAAAGCTTTCGGCGGCATCGATCATGGCGATTGCGCCCATTCTGGTGATCGGGTGGTTCTCGCAAAAGCAACTCGTACGTGGCCTGACATTCGGAGCGGTGAAATAATGGGAACGATCTCACTCAAAAAAGTCCGCAAGGCGTTTGGCGACGTTGTGATCATTCCGGGTGCCGACCTTGATATCAAGGACGGGGAGTTCATCGTCTTCGTCGGCCCGTCCGGGTGCGGCAAGTCCACGCTGCTCCGCCTGATCGCCGGGCTTGAGGATATGACGTCAGGCAAGATCGAGATTGACGGCCATGACGTTACCGATGTGGCGCCAGCAGGCCGCGAACTGGCAATGGTGTTCCAGTCCTACGCGCTCTATCCGCATATGAGCGTGCGGAACAATATCGCGTTCCCGTTGAAGATGGCGAAGGTCGACAAGGGCGAGATCGAGAAGAAAATCGCGCATGCGGCCGAAATCCTCAACCTGACGGAATATCTTGATCGCAAGCCGGGGCAGCTGTCCGGCGGCCAGCGTCAGCGCGTTGCCATCGGCCGGGCCATCGTGCGGGAGCCCAAGGCATTCCTGTTCGATGAGCCGCTGTCGAACCTCGACGCGGCACTCCGCGTCAACATGCGCGTGTTCATCATGCAGCTTCACAAGAACCTGGCCACGACCATGATCTATGTCACTCACGATCAGGTCGAGGCCATGACCATGGCGGATCGAATCGTGGTGCTCAACAAGGGCACCATCGAGCAGGTCGGCTCGCCGCTCGAACTCTACAACAAGCCGAGGTCGCTGTTTGTGGCAGGCTTCATCGGTTCGCCGAAGATGAATTTCATCTCTGGCAAGGAAGCGGCGCAACTGGACGCCCACACGATCGGCATTCGTCCTGAACACATCGACGTCACAGCCTCGAAGGGCCTGTGGAACGGGACCATCCTGCTGGCGGAACATCTGGGATCGGATTCATTCCTGCATGTCGACGCCAGTGATGCCGGGCGTCTCGTGGTGCGTGCGCCAGGTGAATTTGCCGGAAAGCCCGGCGACAAGATCTCCCTCAAGCCGGTATCGGACCGCCTGCATCGCTTCGACAGTGCGGGTCTGGCCCTCGCACGTGGCTGATTCTTTCGACTATATCATCGTCGGCGGCGGCTCGGCGGCCTGCGTTGCGGCCTGGCGGCTGGTTAAGGAGAAGCAAGTCAGAGTCCTGATGCTGGAGCGAGGTCCAGCAAGAGCATGGGCGCTCTCCTCATTCCTGCTTTCGATGCCTGCCGGCTGGATGAAAGGCATTCAGGGCAGCCCCATCGTCGAAATGCACCAGCCGGTGCCGCAGAAACATCTGAACAACCGGGCGCCGGCGGTAGGCCAGGCGGCCATTCTCGGCGGCGGCACATCGGTCAATGCGATGGTCTACACGCGCGGCCAGCACGAGGACTATGATCACTGGGATGCATTTCTTGGAGGCAACAGCGGCTGGTCCTTCGCCGATATGCTCCCGCACTTCCGCAACATGGAGTGCAACCATCAGTTCAATGATCAATGGCATGGCATTGGCGGTCCGCTGCATGTCTCTGGCACCGGCACCACGTGCCAGCTGACGGAGGACTATGTTCTCGCGGTTCAGGGGCTCGGCTTTCCGCTCAACCCGGATTTCAACGGTGCGCGGCAAAGAGGCGTTGGCACGATGCAATATACCACGCGCCAAAGGCGGCGCTGGAACGGTGTCGATGCGTTTCTCAGCGAGATCAGCAATGACCGGCGTTTCAGCGTACGGACAGGCTGCACGGTTTCGCGCGTGATGCTCGAGGGACAGCGCTGCGTCGGCGTCGTCTATGTGAAAGATGGTGCCGAGACGGCCGTCCGTTGTGATGGCGAGGTCCTGATGGCGGCAGGCACCTACAATACGCCGAAGATCCTCATGTTATCTGGCATCGGCCCTTCGGCACATCTCGGTCAATCAGGCATCAAGACATTGCACGAACTCAATGGCATCGGCGAGAACCTGCAGGACCATCATGAAGTTCCCGTCGTTGCCGCCACCAACGGCCACTATGGCTATTTCGGCGAGGACAAGGGTTGGCGGGCGGTGCGCAACGGACTGCAATATCTGCTGTTCGGTACGGGCCCCGTCACCAGCACCGGAGTCGAAGGCTGCACCTATATGGATCCAGACGGCAGTGATCGCCCGTCGATCAAGCTCTACTGCGTGCCGACGGTTTATCTGGATGGCGATATCACCGACGTGAAGAGCCAGGACGGCGTCACGCTCAACGCCTGCCTGCTGCGGCCGAAGTCGCGCGGCACGGTGCGCCTGAGATCCGGCAATGTGTTCGACAAGCCGGTCGTCGACAATAACTACCTGGCCGAACCAGACGACCTGCGGCTGGAAATTGCAGGCCTGCGATTCGCACGCGAGGTGCTGCAGCAGAAGCCTCTTTCAGGACGCATTGCCGCTGAACTCATCCCTGGCAAGGATGTCACCGATGATGCCGGATTGGCCAACCATTGCCGGCGAACCGTGAAAACCAATTGGCATCCCGTCGGCACCTGCCGAATGGGGGCCGATGGCGATGAAATGGCAGTCCTCGACGGCAAGCTGCGGGTGCGCGGTCTTGACGGCTTGCGGGTGATCGATGCATCCGCCATGCCGTTTGTTCCGTCTGGCAATACCAACGCTCCAACAATGGCGCTTGCCAGCCGGGCAATATCGTTTCTTCCCTGATTGACGAGGTTTGACATGCGACTGAAGGACAAGACAGCAATCATCACGGGGGGTGCCCGCGGCATTGGCGGGGCAATCGCCGAGGGCTATGCGCGCGAAGGCGCGAAAGTCTGTGTTGCCGACATCGAGTTTGAAGTCGCACAGGAAACCGCCGCTCGTATTGGCAATGGCGCCTATGCCTTCAAGCTTGACGTCACCAGGATGGACTCGATCAAGGCTTGTGTGGCCGAAGCCGAAGAGCGTTTCGGCGGCATTGACATCCTCGTCAACGGCGCCGCTGTCTTCGACATGCAGCCCTATGGGCAGATCACCGAGAAGAGCTACGATTTCGTCTTCAACGTCAACGTCAAGGGCCTGCTGTTCATGCTGCAGGAGGTGGGCGAGAGCATGAAGCGGCGCGGCAAGGGCGGCAAGATCATCAACTTCGCTTCACAGGCCGGCCGCCGCGGCGAACCGCTGGTCGCGGTCTATTGCGCCACCAAGGCAGCAGTCATTTCAATCACGCAGTCTGCCGGCCTCGCGCTCATCAAACACGGCATCAACGTCAACGGCATTGCACCCGGTGTTGTCGATACACCGATGTGGGACGTGGTCGACCGTCAGTTCGCACAATACGAAGGCCGGCCGATTGGCGAGAAGAAACGCCTGGTGGGCGAAGGCGTGCCCTTCGGCCGCATGGGCAAGCCCGAGGATCATATCGGCTGTGCAGTGTTTCTGGCCAGCAACGAGAGCGACTATGTCGTCGCGCAAACCTTCAATGTGGATGGTGGCCAATGGATGAGCTGAAGCCGCAAACTCTCTCTCTCAAGACGCTGCACGCGCTTGGGCCCAACGTCGCCGTTCCACGCTATCAGCGCAGCGATCTGTCGCCGGGCATCCTGCATTTTGGCCTTGGCAATTTTCACCGCGCGCATCAGGCCCGCTATCTCGATGCGCTTTTCAATCAGGGCAAGAATCTCGATTGGGCGATCGTCGGTGCAGGCGTTCTTCCCGCCGACCAGCGGATGCACGATGCGCTGAAGGCGCAGGACTGGCTGACCACCGTGGTGGAGCAGGAAGCGACGTGGAGCAAGGCGCGCGTCATCGGCTCGATGATCGATTTCATTCCGCCCACGGAGAAATCTCGGCTGATCGCAATGCTGGCCGATCCACGCATCCGCATCGTCTCGATCACCATCACTGAAGGCGGTTATTTCATCAATCCGGCGACGGGCATGTTCGATCCGACCGATCCCAAGATCAAACAGGACGGCGCCAATCCCACCGATCCTGCCACAGTTTTCGGCCTTATTGCGCTTGGCCTGGCGAAGCGTCGGGCCGCCGGCATCACACCCTTCACCGTCATGTCCTGCGATAACATTCCGCACAACGGCGTCGTGGCCCGCAATGCCGTGGCCGGCGTGGCGCGGCTGTCGGATCCGGCACTGGCGGACTGGATCGAAGCCAACGTCGATTTCCCGAATGCCATGGTGGACCGCATCGTCCCCGCGACGACGGACCGCGAGCGCAAGCTTCTCGAGCAGGACTACGGCATCATCGACCGCTGGCCGGTGTTCTGCGAGGACTATATCCAATGGGTGATCTCCGGCTCCTTCTCGAACGGCCGGCCGGCGTATGAAGAGGCCGGCGCGCAATTCGTCGAGGATGTGACGCCCTTCGAATTCATGAAGATCCGCATTCTCAACGGCGGGCATGCGGCAATTGCCTATGCGGCGAGCCTGCTCGACATCCACTTCGTGCATGATGCCATGGCGCATCCGCTGGTCGGCGGCTTCTTCGCCAAGATCGAACACGACGAGATCATGCCAACGGTTGGCCATGTGCCCGGCGTCAAGCTTGATGACTACTATGAACTCATCAAGCGCCGCTTCTCCAATCCGAAGATTGGCGACACGATTCCCCGGCTGGCCTTCGATGGATCCAACCGGCAGCCTAAATTCATCGTGCCGCCCGCGGCCGACCGGCTGAAGGCGGGCCACAGCGTCAATGGCCTGGCACTTGAATCCGCCCTGTGGTGCCGCTTCTGCTTTGGAACCACCGAGAGCGGCAAGACGATTGCGCCCAATGATCCGATCTGGGACCGGCTGCAGCAGACGGCGCGCGCCGCGAAGGACAATCCAGCAGCCTGGCTGGCGATGGACGACATCTATGGCGAGGTCGGCCGCAATCCGGTCTTCGCCAAGGCCTTCGATGCGGCGCTCAGGCAATTGTGGTCCGTTGGACCCACGCGTACCCTGCAGGCCTATCTCGCCGGATAGTCTGTTCAGGCGCTGGCGGCTTCACCCTCTTCGGCGATCTCGACAACATGTTCGATGGTCGCCGATTTGCCGATCATGATCGAGGCCGAGCAATATTTCTCAGCCGAGAGATTGACGGCACGCTCGACATTGGCGCGCTTGAGCCCATATCCTCTCAGCTTGTAGATCAGCTTCACATGGGTGAAGACTTTCGGGTCCTCGCTGGCACGTTCTGCTTCGAGTGCGATGTCCATACCCGTCACCTTCTCGCGCATGCGCTCGAGGATCATGACGATATCGAATGCCGTGCAGCCGCCCATGCCCATGAGCAGCATTTCCATCGGCCGGACGCCAATGTTGCGGCCGCCGGCTTCGGGTGCGCCGTCCATCACGACGGCGTGGCCCGATCCCGATTCAGCAACGAACGCCCTACCGTCCAGCCATTGTACCCGTGCTTTCATGCTCTCTACTCCCGGTTTTCCGGCGCTCTCTTAGCGGGAAATGACGGGACAGCCAATCACAGCGGGCTCAGCAGGGCTGCATAAACTGTCGCGCCCCCGGCCTCGATCATCACATGCTCCGCGGCAATTGCAGCATCGCCCTGCTGCAGGATCCCGCCGTTGACCGTCGCAGCGCCCTTTAGCGCAAAGACGAGGATTTGGCCGGGATGGGTGAGATCGGCGTTGCTCGTCAGGATATCGACATCCGCTCTGTACTGTCCGCGCCGCAGGAACAGGTTCAGCGCCCGGCAAGAACCGCCGCGCAGGCGGCAGAAGGTGTCGACATCGCAGGCATAGACATGCGGCACGAAAGGCTGGCCGACGGCCAGTGTCCGGCCGCCCGCAAAATCGAGATCGAGGCCCTTGCCCTCGATCAGGGTGAAGATGCGGTCGGTGTCCGGATAATTCGAAAACGGTACGTCGGCATCGATCCGGGCGATGGCGAAGCGCCAGCCGAATTCAGTGCTGCCGCTGCCCGGCGGCTCGCTGGCAATATCCCAGGAAACGCCCATGCCGTTGCGCCAGCGGCCTTCGACGAGTTCAGACTTGCGGATGATTCTCATGGCCCATTCCTAGCACTCGCGGCGCCGCCCCTCGACAGTGCAGCGCGCCTATCGCAGTATGCGCCTCCAAGCTTCCCGAGAAGCTACACCATTGCAGGAGGACACATGGCCCATGATGCCGCCGCACCCACAACGGGACCGCAAATACTGGTGATCCGAAATATCGGGCTGATGCTGTCCGGCGCCCTCGAAAGCCCGATCATCGAGGCTGACACCATCGTTGCCGTGAACGGCCGGATCACCGCCATCGGCCGCTCCAAGGATGTCGATCAGGAACACGCCACCACGATCATCGATGCCAATGGCACGGCCGTCACGCCAGGCCTCATCGACAGCCATGTGCATCCGGTCGCCGGGGACTGGACGCCGCGGCAGAACCAGACGGGGTGGATCGATTCCAATCTGAACGGCGGCGTCACCACGATGATTTCGGCGGGTGAAGTTCACACGCCGGGCCGCCCGCGCGATGTCGTCGGCCTCAAGGCCCTGGCGATCTCGGCGCAACGGCAATTCGCGAATTTCCGGCCGTCCGGCGTCAAGGTGCATGCCGGGGCGCCCTGCATCGAGCCCGAAATGGTCGAGCAGGATTTCAAGGACCTTGCCGATGCCGGCGTGACGCTTCTGGGCGAAGTGGGCCTGGGCGGCGTCAAGGATGGCCCCACTGCCCGGCGCATGGTCGCCTGGGCGCGGAAGTACGGCATCCAAAGCACCATCCATACGGGTGGCCCCTCCATTCCCGGTTCCGGCCTCATCGACAAGGACGTGGTGCTGGATGCCGATACCGATGTCGTCGGCCACATCAACGGTGGACACACGGCGCTCCCCGACAACCAGATCCGTTGCATCTGCGAGGGTTGCAAACGCGGCCTCGAAATCGTCCACAATGGCAATGAACGCGCGGCGCTCTACACCCTGCGGCTGGCGCGGGAAATGAACGAGCTCAGCCGCGTCATCTTGGGCACCGATGCGCCGGCAGGCTCGGGCGTGCAGCCGCTCGGCATCGCCCGCATGGTTTCGATGCTGTCATCGCTTGGCGATCTTCCGGCCGAACTCGCCATCTGCCTTGCAACCGGCAACACGGCGCGCATGCGCAAGCTCGACACCGGAATGATCGAGATCGGCCGCGCGGCGGATTTCGTCTTCATGGACAAGGCGCAGCATTCGGCCGGTGACGATCTGCTCGACAGCATTCATCTCGGCGACCTGCCCGGCATCGGCATGGTGGTGATCGACGGTCACGTGAAGTGCCATCGCAGCCGGAACACTCCACCCGCCACCCGCATTCCCACTCTCGTGAAAGGTTAAGTCCATGTCTGCCAAGCACGCTGCCTGCCTCGCTCCCGACAGTCCGAAATTCCTCGATCTTTTCCCGGCAGGTGCTGCCCTCACGAAGCTGGCCACCGGCTTCATCTGGGCCGAGGGTCCGGTGTGGTTTTCGGAGTTCAACGAACTGCGCTTTTCCGACATCCCCAACAACCGGATGATGCGCTGGTCGCCGGTCAACGGCCTTTCGACCTTCCGCCAGCCATCGCAACGCACCAATGGCCACACCCGCGACCTTGAAGGCAACATGATCAGCTGCGAGCACGGCGGGCGTTGTGTCAGCCGCACCTATCTTGACGGCCGCTATGAGATGATCGTCAGCCACTGGAACGGCAAGCGGCTCAATTCCCCCAATGACGTGGTGGTGAAATCCGATGGCACCATCTGGTTCACCGACCCGCCCTACGGCATTATTTCCAATCACGAAGGCATCAAGTCCGAGAGCGAGATCGGCAAGAACCAGGTTTACCGCTTCGACCCGGCGACGAACGACCTGAGTGTCGTAGCCGACGACTTCGACCGGCCGAACGGCCTGGCCTTCTCACCAGACGAGTCGGAACTCTACATCGCCGATTCAGGCTATGCACGGGGCGACGGATTTGGATTCGAAGAGGGCCGGCCACATCACGTCCGGGGCTTCACGGTTGTGAACGGCAAGACGCTCACGAACAGCCGGGTCGTGGCCGATATCCAGCCGAAGGTACCGGATGGCCTGCGCGTCGATACCGGGGGCCTGCTGTGGATCTCCGCGGGCGACGGCATCCATTGCTATACAAAGGATGGCGAACGGCTGGGCCGCATCCTCGTGCCGGAGACGGTTGCGAATCTCACCTTCGGCGGCTTCGGCAAGTCGCGGATGTTCATCTGCGCCACTTCGTCACTCTATGCGATCGAGACCGCGCGGACCGGCGCGCAATGGCCGTAGCAGAACGCACCAAGAAAAAGGGCTCCGTATTGCGGAGCCCGATTATTGGAGGCGGGGGGACCCAGGGAAAGGGGGGAACGAAGCGACAGCTGACTTTCTCGAGGATCCGCCCCGCCAGCGCGATGGCTTGTGACCACCGTGCCTTTGTTAATTAAATGGATCAGCCTGCCCTCGCCTTGACTTGAGTCAAACCTCCCGGCTTTGACTTGCACTTCTCCCCGTGACAATGAGCCTCTATGACATCTTCGCTCACGCATCTTGAAAAGCTCATCGCCTTTCCCAGTGTCAGCCGGGACAGCAATCTTGATCTGATCGGCTATGTGAAGGACGTATTGTCGGGACTGGGCATCGCCTCGATCCTCGTTCACAACGAGGATGGGCGGAAGGCCAATCTCTGGGCCACCATCGGTCCCGCAGACACGCCAGGCGTGGTGCTCTCGGGCCATACCGATGTCGTGCCCGTCGAAGGCCAGGCCTGGACGTCGGACCCCTTCCACCTCACCCGGCGCGATGGCAATCTCTACGGCCGAGGCTCGGCCGACATGAAGGGCTTCATCGCCTGCTGTCTCGCGATGGCGGAACGGGCCGTCACGGCGCCGTTGAAGTCACCCATCCATTTTGCGTTTTCCTATGACGAGGAAATCGGCTGCGTCGGGGTCCGGCGGCTGCTTGATCTTTTGAAGGATGCGCCGATCCGCCCCCGTCTGTGCATCGTCGGTGAGCCGACGCTGATGCAGGCGGTCACCGCCCACAAGGGCAAGCTCGGCTTCCGCGTCACGGCGCACGGGCTCGAGGCGCATTCGAGCCTCGCCCCCATCGGTGTCAACGCGATCTACATGGCAGCCGACCTGATTGCGGCGATCCGCACCCTGCAGAAGGACATCGCCGAACGCGGCGCGCGCGATGGCGACTATGAGGTTGCCTATACCACCTTGCACGTCGGCAAGATGCAGGGGGGCGAAGTCATGAACATCGTTCCCAACCGTTGCACCTTCGATTTCGAGATCCGCTACCTGCCGGAAGAGAATGAACACGCCATCGTCAACCGCATCAAGGCGGCGGCGGAGACAGTCGCCGCTTCCTACCGCGATGTCTTCGCACAGGCGCGCTTCGAGTTCATGGACCTGCAGAGTTATCCGGCGATGAACACGCCCGTCGACAGCGAGGCGGTGAAATTCGTCCACGCGCTGACGGGCGGCAACTCAACGGGCAAGATCACTTTTGGCACCGAGGGCGGGTTGTTCCAGAAGGTGCTCGGCACACCCGCCGTCGTCTGCGGCCCCGGCAACATCGCCGTGGCGCACAAGCCTGACGAATATGTCAGCGAGGCCCAGATGGCAGCCTGCGACAGGATGCTGGCAAGGCTCGTGGAGAAGCTCAGCGCCTAAGGATCGCCCGGCACGCCGTAACTCGGCGCTTTGGTCGGGTCGATGGCGCGCTGCAAGTAGGCGCCCATCTGCGACTTGTAGTCTTCCCACAGGCGCCGCAGCACCTTGATGGGATTTTCGTCATCCCAGTCGACGCGCAGGTTCACCAGCGGGAAGGCCTGCTCGTGATAAACGATGAGTGCCGCTGAATGTACAGGCCCCTCCTCGCCACCTGATGCCAGTCCGGCCTCGAGCGATCGCAACAAGCGCTCGGCCAGATGCTGGTCAGCATTGGCCGCGAAGGCGTCAGTCATGACCGTTGCAAGCGATGCGGACTTCAGGAGATTCCCGGCCGCAACGCAGTCGCGCTGTTCCGAGACAGCGTGAACCCCAAGAATATTCCTGCCCGACCACGAGGCCGAAAGGCCGTTGCGGTCCACCGCCGTCAACTGGCGGTATTCAATGTGGGGCCGGTCCCTGATTATCCTGTCGATTGAATCCCTTGCGCTCAATCCTTGAGCCATCAGATCAAGCAGCAGGGGTCCAAGATTGGGGTCCGTTACATTCTGTGTTGCCACTGCTCCCACGCCGGCTCTGGCATGCGGGCAGCGCGCACCGACGGCAATCGACGAGGTGGTGATGGCAACGCCGAAGGCGCCCGATCTGGCGCAACGGCCAGCGATTGAAAAGGTCATCGCAATCTTCCTTCACTCATCAGCGGGCAGCCGTTTGGCGAGATAGCGGGCAAAGTCATGGATCTCGCGTTCGAGCCAGCTCAGCGGACCTCGGGACGCAAGCGGCGCCTTCGACCCGTTGAAAATGCCTTCGACCACGAACTTGTCTTCGGCGTTCACCCGATCGAAGAAATCGGTAAGTTCACTCACCCATGCGTCGCGCTGCTCGCCAAGCGCTTCATGCACCTCCGGCGCCAGCGCGATCCCAAAGCGCAAATGCACTTCGCCGACGCCGTTTGGCCGCAACGACAGATACCAGAGGTGATCCGGCGCCAGCACATACATGTGGCTCGGGAAGATCGTCGGCAGAATCGACGTGTACCGCCACTTGCCGTCGAGCCGCGTGTTGCTGGCATGAGCGCGGCCATATTTGGCGTTCTCGTCCTTGGTAAAAGTCTGATAGGTGAAGGCATCGAAAACCTCGTCGGGAAACACCGTGTCTTCGACCGGGAACCAGGCCCCGACCGTCGCCCGGTGGGCCACTGGAAGATGGTAGCCTTCCATGAAGTTCTCGTTCAGGAGTTTCCAGTTGGTCTTCCAGGTGTGGTCCTGGTTCACGACCGGAATGTAACCCGCCATGGCGTAACGTTCGACGACTGGCAGCAGCGGCGCCAGAAGATCGGCAATTGCCGGGGCGTCGCGGTTCAGGGTCACATAGATCCAGCCTTCCCAGATTTCGGTCCGCAGTTCCGGCAGGCGATACTGCTTCTTGTCGAAGGCCGGGTCTCGTCCGCCCATGTGGCCGGCGCCAATGACCTTGCCCTCGGTATCGTAGGTCCAGGCGTGATACGGGCAGACCAGCTTGTTGCCGCATTTTCCCCTGCCCTCTACCAGCGGCATCATCCGATGCAGGCAAACATTAGAGAAACTGCGGATCACGCCGTCACGGCCACGCATTACGAGGATCGGCTGATCGCCGATCGAGAAGGTAATGTAGTCACCAGGCTGTGGGATATCGGCCGCCAGCCCCGGGCAGGCCCACTCGCGCGCAAAGATTAGCTGCTGCTCAAGCTCCAGTACGGCTTCCGAGCGATAGAGCAGCGGCGGAATGGTGTCGGCCTGCGAAAACGGCGTGGCCGCCACGGCGGTGAGCGCCGCCAGGGCGTCCCGCAGCTCGTTTGGCAGTTCGGTCATGCCCGCCTCAATCCGGAATGACGGCGGTGACTTCGATCTCGACAACCCATTCAGGCCTGGCGAGTGCTGTTATCACCAGACCGGTCGAACATGGGAACACGCCTTTCAGCCACTTGCCCATCTCCTGATAGACATCCTGCCGGTAGCGGATGTCGGTCAGATAGACCACGATGCGGCAGATGTGATCCATGTGGCCGCCGGCCTCTTCCATCAGCATCTTGATGTTGGCCATGGTCTTCGCCGTCTGCTGCTTGGCATCGCCAACATGCAGGGATTCGCGCGTGTCGAGATCCTGGGAGACTTGCCCGCGCAGAAAGACCATGGTGCCGCGGGCGACGACGCCCTGGCAGAGGTCATTGTCGAGCTTCTGCTCCGGATAGGTCGCCTTCGTATTGAACGGACGAATTCTCGTATGTGCGGTCATTATTCTGCTGCCTGCTTTTTGACGCCCCAGATATTGTCGGATAGTCCACCCGCCTTCTGGGCGAACTTCAAGGTGCTGTTCCAGTCGAAAGTGCGATAGACGGCCGCCGATTGGGCAAAGGGCGGCGACTGCGCGAAGAGCTGGAACGTCAGCCGGTGGCCGGCGTAGTCCGAGTTCAGCAGGTCGCGGGCCAGCGCCAGCAGTTTGCGGCGGTCCTCGGCCTGCCACTCGTCATTGACCGTGTAATACTTGTCCATCCACTTCTTGGTCTCGGGATGATCGAAGACCGCGGCATCCGGCGTGACGCAGATCTGGCCGCCGCAAAGTTCGCGGGCGATGTGCATCATCTTCGGCAAATTGTTCAACGCATGGCAGCGGCCGGTCATCAGCAGCGACTGGTTCGGCATCAGCAGGCCATTCGGACTCTTTTCCCCCGTGGCAACGGCCGCCGTCAGATGGGCGTTGATGCCTTCCCGCCAGATGGCAAGGTCAGCCAGCTTCTCTTGTACGGCCTGCTGCTTGTCGAGGCCGGTCTGCCGGGCGTTCCACAACGCAGCACCGATGATGAGGTCGGCATAGGACAGGGTGCGCTGCACGAAGGGGAAAGCCGAATAGCGATGCAGCGTCTGGCGGATGAAGGCCGCCGCGCGCGTGTGCTGGTAGAAGAGCACGTCCTCCCAGGGGATCAGCACATTGTCGAGGATCATGATCGTATCCACCTCGTCGAACTTGTTCGACAGCGGATAGTCGCGTTCCGCGGCGCGGCCTGTGAAACCGGTGCGGCAGATGTGCTTGACGCCCGGCGCATCCATCTTGACGATGCAGCCCAGCGCATATTCCGACAACTTGGCGTCGCCCCAGTTGGCGATCGTCGGCTTGAGGAAGGCCTGATTGGCATAGGCCGCCGCGGTTTCGTACTTGGCGCCGCGGATGATGATGCCGGCATCGGTCTCCTTCACCACATGCACCAGCATGTCCGGGTCCTGGTCCTGCGGGCGCTTCGAACGGTCGCCCTTGGGGTCGGTGTTCGCGGAGACGTGGAAGGGATCGTTCTTGATCGCCAGCTGGATGTGGCGCTCGATATTCTGGGCGAAGCGCGGGTCGATCTCGTTGAGGATGTCCTTGCCGTCCCACAGCGACCACATTTCGCCGATGGTCTCGTCACCCACTCGCGTCACGACGCCGCCGATGTCATTCATCACCGTATCGACGGCCTTGCGCTTGTCGTCCCAGTCCTGCTTCTCGAATGGCAGGCGTGTGCCGATGGCAAAGCGTTCGCCATGTTCCTCATGGGTCATCACATCGCGCGTCGCGGCCTCGTGCTGCATGTCGTAGATGCGGGCGCGGATGTCGACCAGAGGCTTGAACTGCGGATGGCGGGTGACGTCCCTCACCTTCTCGCCATTGATCCAGACCTCGCGTCCGTCGCGGATCGAGTCACGGTATTGTTCGCCTGTCCTGATCATGTGTCAGTTCCCTTCGTGAGCGGTGATGCGCCGAAAGGCGCGATTGCAATAGACCAGCGGTTCGGCGTCGCCCTTGTGGGCGGCGATAACGCGGCCGATGAAAATCCGGTGTGTGCCGGCATCGAGACTCTCATGCGTCTCGCATTCGAAGATGGCGGTCGCATCAGTCACCAGCGGCAGGCCAGTGTCACCTTCCCGCCAGTCATGATTGTCAAAATCGAAGGGCTTGCCTTCGCGCGGACGGCCAGAGAAGGTTTCGGCATAGGCCCGGTTTTCGACGCCCAGGAGGCTCACCGCGAAGGTGCCGTTGACATCGAGCGCGGAGAGCGCCGGGCTCTTGCGGTTGATGCAGATGAGGACCAACGGCGGATCGGCAGACACTGAGGAAACGGCGCTGACCGTCAGTCCAAAGCGCCCTGCCGGTCCGTCCGTCGTCACCACCGACACCCCGGTCGCGGCAAGTCCCATCGCAGATACGAAATCCTGTGATGCCACAGGCGGTTTGGCCATCGCGTTCATCTGTCCGTTCCCTCCGTTCAGATGAAGGAAGACTGACAGAGTGCATGGCTTCGGAAAAATAGATTATATTGGCATCTTGAATAGGATTGTTCGATGTTAAGATTTACTCTGCGGCAAATCGAATATGCGGTGGCCATCCTGGATCACGGTTCGGTGGCGGCAGCCTCGGTGCATCTGGGCGTTGCCCAGCCCACGCTGTCGGCCGCACTGGCGAAGCTTGAGGACCAGGTTGGACTACAGCTTTTCATCCGCCACCATGCTCAGGGTGTCAGTCCCTCGCCCGCCGGCCTGAAGTTTCTCGCCGAAGCCCGAAACCTTCTGACCCACGCCCAGGACTTGCAGCGCGACACCGAATCGGCCGGAACGGCGATCGCCGGAGTATTGTCGCTGGCGAGCTTCGCCACCATTGCACCGGCCATCGTGCCTCAGCTCATTTCGAGCTTCATGGCGGTTCATCCGGCGGCCTCCATCCACATGGCGGAAGGCACTCAGGACGAACTCTTTGCCGGATTGCGCGGCGGACAGTTCGAACTGGCGCTTCTTTACGATGTCGACATGCCGGACGACCTGAGCGTCACGCCACTCGCGTCGGTCGCGCCATATGTCCTGCTACCCGAAGGCCACCGGTTGACCCGTCTGCGCCAGGTGCCACTGGTGGCCCTGAAGGATGAGCCTTTCATCCTGCTCGACATCGCACCGAGCCGAACCTATTTCACCCGCATCCTGGAGGCAGCCGGCATTACACCGCGCGTCGCGTTCTCCTCTCCTTCCCTGGAGGTCGTGCGCGGATTGGTGGGACAGCGACTGGGCTATTCGATTCTGGTGACGCGGCCACATGGCGATCACTCCTATTCGGGCGAAGCACTGGCCGTGAAGCCCATCGCCGACGATGTCGAACGCGGCGTCATTGCACTTGCGGCCTTGAAGCAGATGCGCAAGACACGTCTGGTCTCGGCCTTCGAGGCGCATTGCATCAATACCTTCAGGAAGACCGGGAGCAACCTGTGAGCCATCTCAACGCGACGATCATCGGGGCGGGAATTGTCGGCATGTCGACAGCGGCGTTCCTGCAGCGCAGTGGTTACAAAGTGACGGTCATTGACCGTTTGCCGCCCGGCCAAGGCTGCTCCTTCGGCAACGCCGGAGGGCTGGCATTTGCCGAAATCACTCCGACGATCCATCCCAAAGTCCTGCTGAAGATTCCTGGCTGGCTGATGGACCCGCTGGGACCGCTGACCATCCGGTGGTCCTATCTGCCAAAGGCGTTGCCGTGGTTTCTGGCGGCCGGACGAAATGCCATGCCACACCGGGTGAAGCAGATCACCGAAGCGCGCGCCAATCTGGCGCTGCGTGTCGTGGCCGATTTCGAGACCCTCCTCAAGGCAGCAGGAACAGCAGATCTGATCAAGTATCAGGACACGCTGCGCCTCTATGACAATGAACACCAGTTCCAGTCAGAAGCCGGCGAACGCGAAACCAAGAAATCCTACGGCTTCGAGATGAAGCGCCTCTCCGGTGGAGAGGTGCGCGAACTTGAACCCGCCATCGGGACGAATGTTCATTGCGGCGTCTTCCATGGTGGCTGGTATTTCGTCACCAATCCGGAACGCGTGGTAACTTCGATCGCTGCAGACGTCGTGAAGAATGGCGGCGTCATTCTCGCCGACGATGTCGTATCGCTTGAACGGACGGGCAATGCTGTCAGCCATCTCCAGCTCAAGTCGGGCGCGCGCATCGCCGTCGACAAGCTGGTCGTATGTGCGGGAGCCTATTCGCATCTGCTGGCAAAGCAGCTGGGCGAACGCATTCCGCTTGAGGCCGAACGCGGCTATCACATGGTGCTGCCGAATTCCGGCGTGTCGCTTTCGCGCTCGATCACTTATGCCCGCACACCGGGAGCGGCAACGCCCATGGAGATGGGGCTGCGGCTCGCCGGAACCGATGAATTCGCAGGCCTCGATGCCGAACCAAACTATGCGCGCGCCGACAGGCTATGGTCCCTTTTCAAGGCCGTGTTACCGGGTCTGCGAGAACCGGATGGCACCACGACCCGGTGGATGGGCAGGCGTCCAGGTACGCCAGATTCGCTTCCCGTGATCGGCCCGTCGAAGACGGCGTCGAATGTCTGGTATGGTTTTGGCCATGGCCACATGGGTCTGACGTGGGGGCCTACCACCGGACGGCTGATTTCCGAGCAGATTACCGGGGAACGTAGCAATATCGATCTCTCAGCCTACCGGGCCGATCGCTTCTAAGGCCAGGATTTCTATTTCGCCGCCAGCGAAATCCACCGCATCTCCGACGCTTCGGCTCATGACAGCGCGGGCCAGAGGCGCCGTATAGGCGATGTAACCTTTCGCCGGATCGGCTTCGTCTTCTCCTACAATGGCAAAGGTCTGGGTACGGCCATCGGCGCGGGCAATCTTCACACGCGTGCCAAATGCAACGGCATCGACGGGGTTCGGTGCCGTCTTCGGCTGCGCGGTTGAACGCCTTAGCATCCAGTATCTGAGATCGCGCGACGCACGCGCGATTGCCGCCTTGTCCGCATTGCGCTGACCATTCGCGAGCAAACGGCGAGCCTCGTCGATCTCAGCATCGATCAAACGCAGTCCGCGCACCGTCACGACATTGGGATTGGGGCTGACCGGACGCTCGGCAAGCTCCTCCGGCTTGTCATCTTGTTCTTTGACAAAGGCACGGCTCATGGGTTCAATGCCTGCAACACTTTCAACTGGACGTCATGCCGATGCAAACCGAGACACCACAACCTGTTCTGCTCAAGAATTATTGTCCAGCGCCCTATAGCATAGATTCCGTCAATCTCGACATCTCGCTCGATCCCACTCTCACGACGGTCCGCGCCATCTTGAAGCTCAGGCCAAATCCCTCGAGCAGCGAACCTGATGCCGCGCTGGTGCTGGATGGCGAGCGGATTTCATTGCAGTCGATCGCCATCGACGGTGTAGCGCTGTCAGCCGATCAATGGGAAGCCTCCGCCGAAACCCTGACCATTTTCCGCGTGCCGCAGCTGGAATTCGTGCTCGACATGGTGACGGTGTGCAACCCGAAATCCAACACCGAACTGTCAGGGCTCTACATCTCGAACGGTGTCTTCTGCACGCAATGCGAGGCAGAAGGCTTCCGCCGCATCACCTACTATTACGACCGCCCGGATGTGATGGCGCGGTTCAGCGTGCGGCTCGAAGCAGACCGCACGTTGTTCCCGGTTTTGCTGTCCAACGGAAATTTGCGGATGAAGGGATCTGTCGGCGAGACCGAAAGGCATTTCGCCTTGTGGGACGATCCGTTCCCGAAGCCGTCGTATCTGTTCGCCCTCGTTGCCGGTGACCTGGGATCCGTCCACGATACGTTCATCACCTCGTCCGGCCGCAAGGTTGAACTTGGCATCTATGTCGAAAAAGGCAAGGAAGGCCGCTGCGCGTGGGCGATGGAAGCATTGAAGGCCTCCATGCGCTGGGACGAGGAACGCTTCGGCCGAGAGTACGATCTCGACATCTTCAACATCGTTGCAGTGCCGGACTTCAACATGGGCGCCATGGAAAACAAGGGCCTCAATATCTTCAACGACAAGTACATTCTGGCACTCCCTGAAACGGCAACCGATCTCGACTATGTGAATATCGAAGCCATCATCGCACACGAGTACTTCCACAACTGGACCGGCAATCGCATCACTTGCCGTGACTGGTTCCAGCTCTGCCTGAAGGAAGGACTGACGGTTTTTCGCGACCAGGAGTTCACATCCGACCTGCGATCCCGCGCCGTCAAGCGCATTACCGACGTCAAGACGCTGCGGGCGCGGCAATTCCCGGAAGATGGCGGGCCGTTGGCGCATCCGGCGCGGCCGTCGTCGTATATCGAGATCAATAATTTCTACACGCCCACTGTCTACGAAAAGGGCGCCGAAATCTGCCGTATGATGCAAACGCTGATCGGCAAGGATACTTTCCGCAAGGCGATGGACCTGTATTTTGCGCGGCATGATGGCGAGGCAGCCACAGTCGAGGATTTCGTTCAGTGCATGGCGGATGCATCAGGCCGCGATCTCGCGCAGTTCTTCACCTGGTATGAACAGGCTGGAACACCACATGTCATCGCCGAGGGAGCATTCGACGCGGCAACTCGAACCTACACGCTGACTCTCGAACAACGGACTTCCCCGACGCCCGGACAAAGTGAAAAGGTTCCCCTTCACATTCCGCTGGGCATAGGCCTCGTTGCTGCAGACGGCGAAGACATTGCCCTTGATCTCGAAGGGGTCGGCGTCCTCAACGAGCCGATGCTCGAACTCAAGCAGCAAAAGCAGACGTTCCGCTTCCGCAATGTGGCAAAGCGGCCGGTGCTGTCGCTCAACCGTGGATTCTCGGCGCCGGTCCAGACGACGGCCAACACGTCACCCGATGATCAGCTGTTCCTGATGGAACGCGACAGTGACAGTTTCAACCGCTGGGAGGCAGGACAGACGCGGGCCCGGGCGCTCATTCTGGAAAGATTGAGCGGTAGCGCAGATGACACTGCGACTGCCCGCTACGGCGAGGCGCTCAGGCACATCCTGCTGGACCCTCGGGCCGACGATGCCTTCAAGGCGCTGATGCTGGGTTTGCCGACTGAAAGCGACATTGCTGCCGCCATTGGCAAGGATGTCGACACGGATGTCGTGCGGCAGGCGCGCGACAGCATTCGCAGTGAGTTGGGCCTACGTCTGATGTCAGAGCTTGAGCGGATCTGGATGGCGAGCCGAGAGACCGGCGCCTATCGCCCCGACCCCGCAGGCACGGCACGCCGGGCCCTGCGCTACGCTGCATTGCAGCTGATGCTGTTCGGCAACGCCGAGAAGGGAATCGCGGCCGCGGTCGCCGAGCTCGACGCGCCTCATAGCATGAGCGCCGAAATCGGCGCACTGTCTGCACTGGTGCAGATTGAATGTGACGCTCGCGAATTGCAGCTGGCGCGCTTCCACGCCCGCCACGCGACGGATCATCTGCTCATCGACAAATGGCTGATGCTCAACGCGCAATGCGTGGGGCCAAATGCAGCAGCGCGGATTGAGGCCTTGACCAGCCATCCCGACTTCCGCTGGACCACGCCGAACAAGGTCTATGCGCTGATCTCAGGCTTTGCCGCAGGCAATACCTCAGGGTTCAATGCGATCGATGGTTCCGGTTACAAGATCGTCGCCGATGCCATCATCAAGCTCAATCTTGTCAACCCACAGGTGGCCGCCCGGCTGTCGACCAGTTTCCGCAGCTGCCGCGTGTTGAACGAGACAAGGCGAACCGCTGCCGAGATGCATATGAGACGGGTGCTGGCGGAGCCCGAGCTGTCACGCGATGTGTTTGAAATCATGTCACGTATTCTGCAGTCCGCCTGATCTCCCGAGACGACTGGACAAATCACCCTCATTTCGAATCAATAGAGGGTGATTCGGGTCATCGTCACGTTGTGTGTTTGGGGGTCTCTTCCGCCTTTGAGTTCTGGTGGGAGTGAGAGGAAAATCTTGGGCAAAACTCAAATCGGCGAGCTGTTTTTCAAGGAGCGGGTGCTACGGCTTCCGTCGCCTTGGCCAGAGCGCTTCAGGATCGCGATCTCGGAACGGAACCTGCGGCTGCTCATCACGTCGCTGATCGTGCTGTTTCTTCTGGTTCTCGGTTCGGCGCTGCTCATACAGCTGATGGAAAGCCGCACCACGCATGTCAACGAGCAGAACCGCCTTTCCGCACTTCACGGCCAGCTTGCCGCCCAGCATATCAAGACGGACTTTGCCACGGCAGCGGCGGCGGGAGGAGCGGTTCCGGATGTCGATCTCGCCTATCTGGGAAGGCTATTGCCCGCGGATGCACTGAGCGAACAGCGCATATTCGCCATCGCCGAGAATACAGGCAAGATCATTGCCAGCCTGCCAGCAAAGGAAGGCCTGGACGGCAAGCTCATCACGTCGGTCCTGTCGCCCAACTTCGTGACCGACACGGAACTGAACAGCGGCCGCATGGCGCCTCTGCTGCTGGCGACCGGAGAAGACGCGTTCGTCGCACTCTATGACCTCGGTGGTTTTCCGGGCAGCCTGATCGTCATCCAGAGGCAACAGGATGTGCTCTCTGCCTGGCGTTCAAGCGTCACGCAGGTCACCACCTTGTTCACCGTCACGCTGTTTGTGCTCATGCTGCTGGGCGCCGCGTTCCATTGGCAGGCGGGCAAGGCAGCCGAGGCCGATTCAATACTTGGGGTCGCCACTGCACGGCTCGACAAGGCACTGGATCGCGGTCAATGCGGCATGTGGGACTGGGACGTTTCGAAGGGCATTATCTTCTGGTCGCGCTCGATGTTCGATATCCTGGGCATGCCGGTGAAGGGCGATTATCTCAGCTTTGCCGAAGTCGTCGAGCGTATCCACACAAGCGACACGCAACTCGAGGCGGCAGTCGAAAGCCTGCTCGATGGAGAGATCACATCCTTCGACCGCGAATTCCGCATGCGCCACGAGGACGGCAACTGGGTTTGGCTGCGCGCGCGCGTTGCACTGGCGCCAGGCGAGGCAGAGGATCAGCCTCACCTGATCGGCATCGTCTTCGACATCACGCAACAGAAGCTGGCCGACCGGCTGAACAAGGAGGCCGAACTCCGTCTCATGGATGCGGTTGAAAACATTTCGGAAGCCTTTGTGCTGTGGGACGCGGACAACCGTCTGGTGCTGTGCAATTCGAAATATCAACAGTTCCATTCACTGCCTGCTTCGGTCTGCGTTCCCGGAACCGCCTATGAAGATGTCGTGCGCTCCGCCAAGGAACCGGCAATCCGGAAGCGCATCGGCCTGTCGAAAGGCGACAAGTCGGAAGGCCGTTCCTCCGAAGTCCAGCTCGCCGACCGCCGCTGGCTGCAGATCAACGAACGCCGCACGAAGGATGGTGGCTTCGTGTCGGTCGGCACCGATATTTCAGAACTCAAGATGCAGGAAGAACGCCTGCTGCTGTCGGAACGCGAGCTGATGATGACGGTGCGCGATCTGCAGAAGGAGCGCCTGCTCGCCGATCAGCAGGCACAGAGGCTGGCAGAACTTGCCGACAAATATGCGCGAGAGAAAACCAGGGCCGAAGCTGCCAACCGGTCGAAATCCGAGTTTCTCGCCAACATGAGCCATGAGTTGCGAACCCCTCTCAATGCCATCATCGGCTTCAGCGAAATCATGCAAGCGCAGATGTTCGGGCCGATGGGGTCGGAAAAATATTCCGAATACGCGAACGACATTCATCGCAGCGGACAGTTCCTGCTCGACGTCATCAACGACATCCTCGACATGTCGAAGATCGAAGCTGGCCGTATGCAAATGGAGCCGGAAATGCTTCATCTTGATGGGTTGCTTGACGAAGTAATGCGGCTCGTCGGTCCGCGGGCCTATGAAGGACGCGTTGCCGTCGAGCGCGCAGTCCCGGCGGGGCTCACTCTCTTCGCCGACAAGCGGGCCATGAAGCAGGTCATTATCAACCTGATGTCGAACGCCGTGAAATTCACACCGGAAGGCGGGAAGGTGATCATCAAGGCGACGAAGACGGAGGGCGCGGTTGCGATCTCGATTCAAGATACGGGCATCGGCATCCCGTCGCGCGATATCGAAAAACTCGGCCGGCCCTTCGAGCAAGTCGAGAACCAGTTTACGAAATCCAAGGGCGGGTCCGGCCTCGGACTGGCGATTTCGAAATCCTTCATCGAATTGCACAATGGCAGCCTCGGCATTCGCAGCGCAGTCGGTCAGGGCACTGAGGTCACCGTGAAACTTCCCGACAGAGCCGCCTGATCAGTCACCCCCGTCACGCGACTCCTTCTTGCGTCCACCGTCGTCGCGCATGCGGATATGATGGGCCAGCAGCTTGCGTTCTTCGGGTGTCAGCTTTTCGATGAGAGTCAGGGCCGCCTTGCCGCCATCGCCTGTCAATGCAGCGCTGCGGGCCGAAAAACTCTCGACTGCGGCTTTCACCTTCAGGGCGTCATAAGGCTCGGCATCGAGTGCGGCCGCGAGGCTTGCCACGTCCTCGCGTGCTGCCTTGCGGCCATCGCGGAAGGCAGGCGCAAAATCGCGAAAAACCTTCATCAGTTCAGCGCGGCGGGTGCGGTCGAGATCGCCAAGAAACTTGCGAGGAATGAGTTGCATCTGGCTGACGCCGCTCATGCGTTCGGGCGGGCCGTGGGTTACAAACCGCGCGATGCCGCCGCCAATGAAGATTAGATTCACGGCGAGAGAGGCGACAAGTGCCAATTTCAGTCCGTTGCGGCGCCACCACGGCGCAAGCGGGGGCGTGGTTGAATCGATCGATGTCATGTTACGTTGTCCTCTGCGTAGGCATCAAGCTCGCCTACGCCGCCCAGATCGTCGGCGGGATCATCGCCCAGCGCCACAGCGCCGGTGATGGCGGTGGGCAAAGCCAGATCGAGATCGCCCTGGGCACCCAGGTAGATTCCGAGCGCCAGTGAAGCCGCAAGCGGAAGCGCCGCATAGCGGAAGAAAGGTGTACGGCCCGTCTTGCGGGGTGGGAAGGCGATGACGGTTGCAGGCTGCGCCGCCGGGAGTTCTGCAAGCATCCGTGCCAGAGCGCCTTCCGGCACCGTTGGCCGGGATGCGAGATCAAGCAGCTTGTCGATGTGCAATGCCTCGGCTTCCGCCTCGGGCGATCCCTGGCCTTCTGCCACATACCCCGCACGCGCCCACCGGCTCCTGTCAGCGCCATAGCTCGCCAGCATTTTGTCAGGGCTCGCGCCCTTGCCGTTTTCCATATCAGGCCCTCAACGTCCCGTTTCCATCAATCCACCCAGCAGCTCGCGCCACTGCGGTGACAGGCTTTCCTTCAAACTCCGCCGCGCCCGCGCCAGCAGCGACTCCACGGCTTCGACTGTCGATTCCATTGCGCTGGCCGCCTCGATATTGGTCAGGCCCTCGAAATAGACCAGCGACAAAGCCAGCCTTTGGCGTTCGGGCAAGGCGGCGATCCTGGCATCGATCATTTGCGCCGCCTCGGCCCGGTCCAACGGCGCATCGGGCCTCGCCAGCGGATCTTTCAACTCGGGTTCGGCATCGAGATCGCCATGCCGCGGCTTGCGGCTGCGGTCGATCACTGCATTCGACGCCACACGCATCAGCCAGCCCTTGAGGGCAGCCGCCTCGCGCACCTGCGCCGGATTCTGCCACAAGCGCAAAAAGGCTTCCTGCGTGATGTCCTCGCAGTCTGCCTTGCCGCCCGTCATGCGCCAAACCAGCCGGTAAACCGGCTGGTAGTGGCGCGTTACGATTTCGGCAAATGCTGCGCGATTCTGAGCGGCGGCGGCCTCGAGCAGGCCGCCATCCGTCATCCGACCAAAGGTCGTTGCATCGCTGGTCAATCGCCGGTCCGTAGCCTTGCGTCAGTTTGAGCTCTCTCCCGTAGCGGGTTTGCGCAATTTGGCAACCCGGTACTTTTTGATTTCATCGAGCGAGACGCCGCCATCGCCGTCGGCGTCGGCCGTTTCAAGCATCTTGGCGACGTAGCTGTCGAGTTCAGCCTTGCTGACGCTCCCGTCTGCATTGGCATCCATGGACTTGAGGATGCGGTCACGGCGCATCTGCACCGCCTTCAGCAACGACTTGTCGATCTCGGCAGCGCTCACCGCACCGTCCTTGTCACCGTCCAGCTTCAGAAAGCGTTTCTCAGCCTTGGGCTGGATTTCGTTGAGCGAAATCTTTCCATTGGAATCGGTGTCGAGCTTGGCAAAGACCTTGGGCGATTTGGGCAGATAGGGCTCCAGGGCGAAGGCGGCTGCCGGTACCGCACAGATGCCTGAGAACAATGCGATGGCGAGCGTGAATTTGTTCATGGGACGGTTCCTCCTGTTTGTCCTGTCACTCAAGACGAAACAGGAACACGGATTCCGTCGCCGGAAAGTCAGGCTGGATTGCCAATGATCCTGTCAAAGATCGCCGCCACGGCTAACTGGTTGTCCGCCAAGAGGGATTCGGCTGTCGGGATATCGGGACAGGCGGCGGCTGCCGCAACCATCTGATTGAGAGCCGGCAATGATTTCGACGGATCATAGGGGCCATCGACGCAGAGCCGCAGGACCTGTGTCAGGCGATGGTAAAGATGTCCCGCCTGCTTCAGCGTTTCGGCCTGCCGGGCATCCAGCACGCCGATTGCGGCGAGCTTGGCCAACGCACCGAGCGTGTTGGTATCGAGCACGGCCGGATGTGCGGGCGCATGGACCAGTTGAAGCGCCTGGGCGATGAATTCGAGTTCGACCAGGCCGCCGCGCACCCGCTTGATATCCCAGACACTGGCTGGCCCCTGTTCCCTGAGCATCAGCTTGCGCATGTCGAGCACGTCGGCCATGGTTTGAGCGGCATTGCGCGGCGTACACAGGGCTTCGGAGATTGCGCTTGAGAGCTCATCCACCAGCCGCCTGTCACCGCAAACCGGCCGGGCTCGCGTGAGCGCCAGTTTCTCCCAGGTCCAGGCCGAATCCTTCTGGTAGGCGCGGAAGCTTGACAGGCTGGCGGCAACCGGCCCCTTGCTGCCCGATGGCCTGAGCCGCATGTCGACCTCATAGAGCACGCCTTCGGACGTGGGCGCCGACAATGCCGCAATAAGCCTTTGGGCCTGACGCGCATAATACTGGTTGACGCTCAGCGGCTTGGCTCCATCTGTCATCTCTGCACCGTCGGCAGCATCGTAGACGATGATCAGATCGAGATCAGAGCCGGCGGTCATCTCGCGGCCACCGAGCTTGCCCATGGCAATGACAGCACTCCTTCCGCCCGGTGCCAATCCATGGCGCTGCGCAGCTTCGGCCCCCACAGCCGCATGCAGCCTCGCCAGCAAGAGACCGGCGAGCTGCGAGAAGGCCGTGCCGGCCTCAACCGCGCTGACGGTCTCCGACAGCACACGGACACCGATGCGGAAGGCGAGTTCCTTGCCGATCACACGCGACCGGTCAGCAGCTTCGTCGAGAACAAGACCGTCCGGAATGGCTTGTTCGATGATGGCGCGTATGGTCGCCTCAGACGGCATCGGCCCGAAGAAGCCGGGATCGAGCACGGCATCGAGCACCTTTGGCCGGCGGCTCAGTTGCTCAGCCAGGCGCGGCGCCGAACCCAGGATGGTAGCCAGCAGGTCAAGCAGTTTGGGATTGGCCTTGAGCAGCGAAAACAGCTGCACGCCCGCCGGCAGACCGGCCAGAAAGCGGTCGAAGGCCAGGAAAGCCAGATCGGCATCACCCATATCTGCAAGGGCGGAAAGCAGGCGCGGCATCAACTCGGTCAGGAGTTCGCGGGCCCTGGCGCTGCGCGTGGCAGCATAGCGGCCAAAGTGCCAGCCACGAATCGTGGCAGAGACCTCACTCGCTTGCCTGAAGCCCATCCTGACAAGCGTTTCGAGAGTCTCCGGATCGTCCTCGCCGCCAGTGAAGACAAGACTGCCGGCGTCGGTGCCTAAGTCGGAAGCCTGCTCAAACAGCCGGGCATAGTGGCCCTGCACGCACTCGAGCGTGGCGCGAACCTTCGCGTCGAATTCGGCCGAACCCGAGTAGCCCGCAAAACGGGCCAGGCTCTCGAAAGCGCCGTCATCGGCAGGCAGATTGTGGGTCTGTTCGTCATTCACCATCTGCACGCGGTGCTCGATGGTGCGGAGGAAACAATAGGCGTCCCGCAGTTCGGCGGCAGCCTGCGGCGTGATCCATTGCGCCGCGGCCAGCGCATCGAGCATCTCGAGAGTGCTCCGTCCACGGAGTTTCGGATTGCGGCCACCGGCAATAAGTTGCTGGGTCTGCACGAAGAACTCGATTTCGCGAATGCCACCTCGGCCAAGTTTGAGATTGTGACCGCGCACCTTGATCTCGCCGTGGCCCTTGACGGCGTGAATCTGCCGCTTCAATGACTGCACGTCGGCTATTGCCGCGAAGTCCAGATACTTCCTCCAGATATAGGGTTTCAGCCGGTCCAGAAACTCGGCGCCCAAGTCGAGATCACCGGCTGCCGGCCTCGCCTTGATCATCGCGGCGCGTTCCCAGTTCTGCCCCTGGTTCTCGTAGTAAAGTGCTGCGGCTTCGATTGAAATGGCCACCTGCGTCGCCCGTGGGTCCGGCCGCAGGCGGAGGTCGGTGCGGAAGGCGTATCCGTCCTCGGTCACATCTTGCATCAACTGTACGAGCCGCCTCGTGAAGCGCACGAAGAAGGTCGCCGGATCGGCGTCGCGGTCAAGGATGGCCGTCGCGGCGTCGTAAAGAATGATGAGATCGACATCGCTGGAATAATTCAGTTCATGGGCGCCCTGCTTGCCCATGGCCAACACGACATAACCACAGGACTTGGACGGCTGCTGCGGGTCGCCGAGTGAGACCTTGCCTGATCTTTCGAAATCACGCAGGAGCCAGTCGGTCGCTGCCTGCAACAAGCTGTCGGCGAGCCGGGTGAGCGCATCCGTCACCTGCATGACGCTCCACCTCTGGAGAATGTCCGCCACCGCGATCAGCAAAGCTGCACGCGCCTTGGTCTGACGCAACAGGCGCATGACATCGGCCTGCTCCAGCACCGTTGCACCGGCCTGCAACTGTTGCACCACTTCATCCAGCAGCGTGTCGGGCGCCTCGGCAAAGGCCCTCCCCGCGAATACCTGATCGCGCAACATCAGCTGGCGCAAATAGGGTGAGCCTCCGGCAATATTGCGAGACACTTCCGCGAAATCGTCGGGGATGATGCCGTCCGCCATGTCCTGCTGGAAATGCGAAACGGCGTTCTGGTCGAAGGCGGGCGGAAGCACGGGGTGCGGCATCAGCCGCTTTTAGCTGGCTGGCCTGTAGAGGGGAAGCACCAGCTTGGCGGCAAGCCCCGGGTGATTGTCCTCAAGAACGAGTGTCCCCTTGTGCAGTGTCATGACACCCGACACGAGGCTCAGGCCAAGACCGTTCCCGGGCTGTGACCGGCTGGCATCAAGTCTCACAAAGCGCTCCGTCACCCGACCGCGGTCAGCCACCGGAATTCCTTCGCCATGATCGCGGACGGCGATGACCACCTTGTCGCCTTCGATTCCGGCCGCCACTTCAATCTGCGGCGTCTCGCCGGGAGACGCACCATATTTCAGCGCATTATCCAGCAAGTTGGTCATCGCCTGCGCAAGCAGTTGGCGATCTCCCAAGACGTTCAATCCGGACGACATGCTGCTGGTCAGCGTGCCGCCCGCATCTTCCGCCATCGGCTCATAAAGTTCAGCGACCTCGGCGACAATGGCACTGACGTCGAGCGGCCGCAAACCTGCACGAGCCTCACCGGCCTCGGCACGGGCAATCGACAGCAAGGCATTGAACGTTGCGAGAAGCCGGTCGCTTTCATCCACCGTCTGTTCCAGGGCCTGCCGGTATTCGGGCTCAGCGCCCGAGCGCAAGGCCGCTTCCACCCTGGCCTTGATGCGAGTCAGCGGTGTCTTGAGATCGTGCGCCACATTGCTCGATACTTCCTGCATGGCGGCCATCAGGCGTTCGATCTGGTCGAGCATCTCGTTCAGTGACAGCGCGAGCCGGTCGAGTTCATCGTTGGAGCCCTGCACCGGCATGCGGCCCGACATATTTCCCGCCATGATCGTGCGGCTCGCTTCGGTGATGGCATCGACGCGCCTCAGAAAATTGCGGCTCATCAGCACGCCTCCACCCAGGCCCAGGACCAGGGCAATGGCGAGCGCATAGTAGATCGTGCTGCGGATGATGTTTGCAAACTGGCGCAATGCCTCGACATCGCGGCCGACGACGAGTTCGAAGTCACCCTCCAGGTCGGTATGGAAAGCGCGGGCAACGTGGTGTTCGCGCGACGGCCCGCGATCGATCTCGAGCGGAAACTCGATCCAGCTGGCCCGGTCTTCCGGCATGGCGGGAAGCGAGACCAGATTGCCGGCAATGCGGCGGCCCGTTGCATCGGCCAGCAGATAGACAGAGCCGCCATCATCCGCACTTCGGCGGCGGATGGTGTCGATAATTCCGTTCAGGCCGCGGATGCGATACTGATCTGCGAGTGCCTGCACTTCGGCGCGGATGGTGTCGTCGGTCTGGCGCTCGAGCAGGACAGCGGTATTCCAGTAAACATACCCCAGCAAGGCCGCGACAGAGATCGCGAACAGGACGAGGTAGAGGGCCGCCAACCGGAACGTCGAAGTCCTGAGGAGATTGAACCTAGCTGTCACGGATCATGTATCCCGCCCCTCGCACAGTCTGGAGGATCGGTTCGTCATAACCCTTGTCGATCTTGGAGCGAAGCCTGGAAATGTGCACGTCGATCACGTTGGTCTGCGGGTCGAAGTGATAGTCCCAGACATTCTCCAGCAGCATGGTGCGGGTGACGATGTGTCCGGCGTTGCGCACCAGATACTCCAGCAGCTTGAACTCGCGTGGTTGCAGCGGAATTGGCTTTCCGCCGCGCGTCACCGTGCGGGTGAGAAGGTCGATCTCGAGATCGGCGGCGCGAAGCCTGGTTTCCAGCGGTGTCTGGGTGGCGCGGTGACCGAGGTTCTCGACCCGGGCGAGGAGCTCGGAGAAGGCATAGGGTTTACCCAGGTAGTCGTCGCCTCCGGCGCGCAGGCCCTTTACCCGCTCATCAACATCCGACAGGGCGCTGAGGATCAGAACCGGCGTCTTGTTGCCGTTTTCGCGCAGCTTGCGGATGATGGTCAGCCCGTCGATCTTCGGCAGCATGCGGTCGACAATCAGAACGTCGTGCACCGATTCATAGGCCATTTCGAGACCTTCCTCGCCGTCGGCGGCATGATCGGCGACATGGCCGCTCTCGGCCAGCCCCTTGATGAGCCAGCCTGCCGCTTCGCGATCGTCTTCGATAACCAGAATGCGCATGGGCTGGCGGGGAGACTTCACTATCAGGTCAAAGGAATCGTGCTCTTTAAGTTGCATGTTCCGTCTCTTCTGAAAAGGGGGCGCGGAGGCGGTACTCAGGGGTTGCGAGTACCAGCCTCCACGCAATGACGCGCAGACGCGGAGCGGGGGGTTGGGGGGCGTTGTCCGCGCGCCAAGTTCTATCGCCTCATCCCTGATTGAGCGGGAGGGCGATGAAACGCTGACCTTCGCCGGACTTTACCAGCATCAGCACGCGTTTCTTGTTCACGTTCCGGAGAGCGTCCTTCACGTCCGCGGGACCGTGCACTTCGGCTCCAGCCACCTCGAGAATGATGTCGCCTGCTTTCAGGCCGCGCTCATCCGCCGCACTGCCGGGCTTGACGTCGGTGATGGTGACGCCCGCGCCGTCCTGGGCCGGTGCAACCCTGAGGCCAAGCGTGGCCAGCGATACTGCAGGTTCGGACCCGCCATCCTGCTTCGAGGCCTGGGCCTTCTCGCCCGGCATGGTGCCGATCTTGACGGTCAGCTCCATGGTCTTGCCATCACGGACGAGGGTTACCGGCACTTCGTCACCTGGCTTGATCTGCGCTACCTTGCGGGCCAGATCGCGCGAGTCGGCAATGTCCTTGCCACCCATTTTCAGGATGGTGTCACCTTGCTTGATACCGGCGGACAGTGCTGGCGAATCCTCCGTCACATCCGCGACGATGGCGCCCTTGGCTTCCTTGAGGCCAAGGCTCTCAGCGATATCTTCCGTCACCGGCTGGATCTGAACGCCGAGCCAGCCACGCGTCACGGTACCGCTCGATTTCAGGCTCTCGATGACATTCTCGGCGGTCGATGCCGGGATGGCAAAGCCGATGCCGACCGAGCCGCCCGAGGGAGAGAAGATGGCGGTGTTGATACCCACGACCTCTCCATTGAGGTTGAAGGCGGGGCCACCCGAATTGCCGCGGTTGATAGCCGCGTCAATCTGCAGGAAATCGTCATAGGGGCCTGAGCCAATGTCGCGGCCGCGCGCCGAGATGATGCCGGTCGTGACCGACCCGCCCAGGCCGAAGGGATTGCCTACCGCCATGACCCAGTCGCCGACACGGGGCTCCTGATGGGTGAAGGCCACATAGTCAAACTTTTTGTCGGCCTTGATCTTGATGAGCGCAAGATCGGTCTTGGGATCGGTGCCGATCACTTCGGCCTGATACTCGGTGCCGTCCTTCATTGTCACTGACACCTGGTCGGCGTCCTTGACGACATGGTTGTTGGTCACGGCATAGCCATCGGCGCTGATGATGAAGCCGGAGCCCATCGCCATGCCACCGCGGTTGCGGCCTTCATCCGGCTGGCCCTGCCCTGGTCCCTGGCGGAACTGCGGGAACTGCTTGAAGAAGTCACGGAACGGACTGTCCTCTGGAATGCCAGGAGCCATCTGCTGCTGGCCATCGCCCTCACCGTCGGCTGCTGCGACGTTGGCAAATTTCACCTGCACGCTGACGACGGCCGGCATAACGCGATCAACAAGATCGGCGAAGCCTCTGGTCGGATCGATTGCGGTGGCCTGGATCTGCTGCTGGGCCTGAACGGGCGTGGAGGGAACCACTGTGACGACTGCTGTCAGAGCGGTGGCAAGCATCAACCCGGCGGCAAAGATGCCGAGAACGCGGGGGGCGGTGCGGAGATTGGACGCTGTCATTTTCTACTCCATCAATCGGAAGGTCGATGGGCAGAAGATAGGAGCCGCTAACTTACAGCGACATTTCCTGCAGATGAAACTTCGGTAAGTCTTGCGTCAAGCGAGAGGCTATTCAAGGGCTCTTTCAAGAGCTTGGCGCTCGGCCGGGGTCAGGGGCTGCTCCGGCGATACGCCGCTCCTGCGGCGGCGGAGAAACAGTGCCGCGGCAGCAATGGCCAACACCGCAAAGGGCGTTCCCCACAGCAGAATCGTACTGCCTTCCAAGCGCGGCTTCAGCAGGACGAATTCACCATAGCGGGCAACGACGAAATCCATGATCTCGGCGTCGGTCTTGCCGGCAACCAGTTGCTCGCGAATGAGCGTGCGCAGGTCTTTCGCCAATGGCGCATCGGAGTCGTCGATCGACTGGTTCTGGCAGACGAGGCACCGGAGATGGGCAGACAATTCGCGGGCCCGGTGTTCCAGCGCCGGGTCTTTCAACAACTCATCAGGCGTCAGCGCGAATGCTGATCCGAGATTGAACATGAGAGCGAGGACAGCGGCAAATTTTCTCATTCTGCAGCAACCGCCTGAGCCGAAATTGCGCGCTTTGGAGCTCCGACGCGATAACGGCGGTCGGTGAGCGACAGCAAGCCGCCACAGAACATGATGAATGCCCCGAGCCAAATGAAGTTCACCAGCGGATTATAGTACATGCGCATGGCACGGGCACCGTCCGTGGTCTCATCTCCCATCACCACGTAAACATCGCCGAGCAGGGTCTGCAACAGGCCAACCTCGGTGGTCGGCATGCCCGATGGCTGGAAATTGCGCTTCTCGGAGACGAGGGTCGTAATCTCGCGGTCACCCTCCTTCACCAGAAAGCGCCCGGCTCTTCCGGTGTAGTTCGGTCCGCTGAGCGGCGTTTCGCTGAGGAACGTCACGGTGTAAGCCCCGACGTCGGCGGATTCGCCCGTCTTCAGGGCGACGATGACTTCCACCTTCCACAGCGAAATGGCGATGATGCCGGCAATCATCAGGCCCAGGCCGCCATGCGCCAGAATTCCGCCAATGGCGGAACGCGGCAAGCCAGTGAACCTGTGCCAGCTGGAGGAAAGCGGAACCTTGAACAAGCCGATGCGCGCCGCAAGGTCGGCAATTGCGCCCAGCACCAGCCAGGCTGCCATCGCCATGCCGACAGGCGCCAGCCACGGCCCGCGAATGTTGACGGCAAGGACGATCAGGCCAATGACGACCGCGACCGCCAGGGACTTCCACAGACGGCGCCAGACGGCGGCCATGTCGCCACGCTTCCACGCCAGGAAGGGGCCAACCGGCACCAGCAGCAACAGCGGCATGATGATCGGCCCGAAGGTGAGATTGAAGAATGGAGGGCCAACGGAAATCTTCGGCCCGTCAAAGGTTTCGAGCGCCAGCGGATAAAGCGTGCCGATGAAGACGGCGAGACAGGCGACGCAGAGCAGAAGATTGTTGAGCACGAGTCCGCCCTCCCGGCTCACGGGCGCAAACAGACCGCCAGCCTTCAACATGGGCGCACGCCACGCAAACAGCGCCAGCGAGCCGCCGATGAACAGGCAGAGAATGATCAGAATGAAAAGGCCGCGCTCGGGATCAACCGCGAAGGCATGAACCGACGTCAGCACCCCAGAGCGGACAAGGAATGTGCCCATCAAGGACAACGAAAAGGCCAGGATCGAAAGCAGCACGGTCCAGATCTTGAGGGCGTTGCGCTTTTCGACGACGATGGCCGAATGCAACAGTGCCGTCGACACGAGCCAGGGCATGAAACTGGCATTCTCGACCGGATCCCAGAACCACCAGCCACCCCAGCCCAATTCATAATAGGCCCACCAGGATCCCATGGCGATGCCAATGGTGAGGAACATCCAGGCCGCAAGTGTCCATGGCCTGACCCAGCGGGCCCAGGCGGCGTCGACACGGCCTTCGATGAGGGCCGCCACCGCGAAGGCAAAGGCAATCGAGAGGCCGACATAACCGGCATAAAGGAAGGGCGGATGGAAGGCCAGTGCGGGGTCCTGCAGGATCGGATTCAATCCATTGCCTTCGATCGGCGGCGGATCAAGCCGCTGGAAGGGATTGGAGGTCAAGACGATAAAAAGCAGAAACGCGAGACCAATGGCGCCCTGGATGGCCAAAACGCGCGAACGCAGTTCCAGAGGCAGGTTGCGGCCGAACAGCGCCACCGCGCCGCCGTAGATGGCGAGGATAAGAACCCAGAGCAGCATCGAGCCTTCGTGGTTTCCCCATACGCCACTGATCTTGTAGATCAGCGGCTTGGCCGAGTGTGAATTCTCGTAGACGTTCTGCACCGAGAAATCCGAGACAATGTAGGCGTGGGTCAGAACGACGAAAGAGACGGCGATGAGCGCAAGTTGCAGCACCGCGGCAGAAATGCCGGTGCGCATCAGAGCCGTATCGCCGCGGTGTGCACCCACCAACGGCACGAGAAACTGATAGAGCGCCACACCCGTGGCAAGGATCAACGCGAAGTGGCCGAATTCGGCAATCATTGGTCTGCCCCCTTGCCCAGTTTCACACCCTTTTCCTTGAGGCTTTCGGCAAGTTCGCGCGGCATGTAATTCTCGTCGTGTTTGGCCAGCACCGTGTCGGCGACGAACGTTCCATCTTCCTTCAGCGAGCCTTCGGTGACGACGCCCTGCCCTTCACGGAAAAGATCCGGCAGGATGCCGTTGTAGCTCACCGTAATGGTCTTGATCTGGTCGGTCACGGCAAAAGTCGTTTCCGTTCCGGTGCCCTTTTTCACGCTGCCGTCCTCGACCATGCCACCCAGCCGGATGCGCTGGCCAGGCTTCACGCCTGTTGCGGTCAGATCACTCGGCGTGTGGAAGAACGTGATGGTGCCGGAGAGAGCGTAAAGGATGATGCCGATGGCAAGGCCGATCACGGCGAGACCGCCGAGGATCATGGTGAGGCGCTTCTGCTTGCGGGTCATGGAATCTTCATCTCTTGCGCCAGGCCATCAAGGGCGGCCAAGGCTTCGGGGTTGTCCTTGAATTGGCTCTTGGCCGTGTCATACGCAAGCTTTGCCTTGCCGGCATCGCCCAGCACGCCACGGGCCCGGATGAGCCGCAGCCACCCTTGCAGATCATCGCCATTGGCCTTGAGTTTTTCTTCAAGTCCATCGACCATCGAGCGGATCATTGCCTGCTGGTCCTCTGGACTCATGCTGGCGGCATCCTTCATGGTCTGCTGATCAAGTGCTGGCGGGCGGGCCACGGCATCATTCATTTCGGCCAGCAGCATATCGCGCCACGGCGCGTCGGCCGGCGTATCGGCAAGGAACGCCTCGAAGGCCGCCTTGGCCTCGGCGCTCTTGCCTTCCTGTTTCAGCGCCAGCGCGGCATAGAAGCGCGCCTTGGGCAGCTTGGCGTCGAGGCCCAGGGCCTTGCGGAAGACCTCATGCGCCTCTGCCGATACCGTTCCCTGATTGGCCATCACCATGGCTTCGCCGTAATCCGCAAGCCCATTGGCTGTCGGCCCGGACAAACGCAGGATGTTGCGCTCGGCTTCGGCAGCATCGGCCCAGCGCATGGCGCGGCGATAGGCCGGGGCCAGCACCTTCCAGCCCTCAACATCATCCTGGTTCTGTGCCAAATGTTTCTCGACCCTGACGATCATGGCCTCGTAGTCGCCGGTCTCCGTTGCATTCTCGAGGCGGGTGGACAAGGGCATGTCCGGTAACTGCGGGCTGCCCGCCTTCAGGTACAGGGGCAGCGCGACGGCGGGAACGATCAGGGCGGCAAGCAGCGCCATCGAAGGCGTACCAAGCGGCCGGCTCGCATGTGGCGGAGCCGTCGCCGCAATCAGCCGGCGAGAGATTTCATTGCGCGCCGCGTCGGCCTCGGCCGGCGCAATGGCGCCGCGTTCCACATCGCGATCAAGTTCAGCGAGTTGGTCGCGGAAGATCGCCCGGTCGAAGGCGTTACGGTCCTGGCCCTGGGCCAAGGGACGGGCCTTTACCACCGGGCTGAGCAGGACGGCGATCACCGCCGCCGTCATTATCGCAAAAACTATCCAGATCATCATGAACTATGAGATATTCCCGTGACCGCCATAAACGCAATTCATCTGGCAGTTTCAATTCTGGTCGCATTGTCGCATGGCAGCATTGGGGCGTCGGAAAAACCTTGGTGGCGCCATGTCGCTTTTGTTACATAGCCCGCACAGTCGAAGGAATACACCCTCATGAAGCCGCGTTATTCCGTCTTTTCGCTCGCGCGCAATGCGATGAACTACCACAAGGACTGGGAGCGCGCCTGGCGTTCGCCCAATCCGAAGACCGAATATGACGCCGTCATTGTCGGTGCGGGCGGTCACGGACTCGCCACCGCCTATTACCTCGCCAAGAATCACAAGATGACCAATATTGCGGTTGTCGAGAAGGGCTGGCTTGGCGGCGGCAACACCGGCCGCAACACGACCATCATCCGTTCGAACTACCTGCAGGACCCGTCCATCGCCATTTATGAGCTGGCACGGTCGCTCTACGAGACGCTGGCTCAGGACCTGAACTACAATGTCATGTTCAGCCCGCGCGGTGTGGTCATGCTATGCCAGACGCAGCACGAATTCCGCGCCTTCCAGCGCACCGCGCATGCCAATCGCCTCGCGGGTCTCGATTGCCGGATGATCACGCCGTCGGAAGTCAAGGACATCGTGCCGATCATCAACGATGATCCGAACTGCCGCTATCCGATTCTCGGCGCCTATTACCAGCCGCGCGGCGGCACCGGGCGCCACGACGCCGTGGCCTGGGGCTATGCGCGCGGCGCCGACTCTCTCGGCGTCGACATCATCCAGAATTGTGAAGTGACTGGCATCACCCGCGACGGCGGCAAGGTGACTGGGCTCGAGACGACACGCGGCACCATCCGTACCAAGAAGATCGGCGTCGTCACCGCAGGTCACGTCTCGACCGTCATGGACATGGCCGGTGTGCGCATGCCGATCGAGAGCCAGTGCCTGCAGGCGCTGGTGTCGGAACCGATCAAGCCGGTCATCGATTGCGTGGTGATGGCCAATACCGTCCATGGCTACATGAGCCAGTCCGACAAGGGCGAGCTGGTCATCGGCGGTGGCACGGATCCCTACAACAATTACTCGCAACGCGGCTCCTTCCCGGCGCTCGAGCACACGGTGACGGCGCTGGTCGAAACCTTCCCGATCATCTCGCGCCTGCGTATGCTGCGCATGTGGGGCGGCATTGTCGACATGACCGGCGACCGTTCGCCGATCATCGGCAAGACGCCGGTCGACGGATTGTTCGTGAACTGCGGCTGGGGAACGGGTGGTTTCAAGGCCATCCCGGGTTCCGGCTGGGTCTTCGCCGACACGATTGCCAATGACCGGCCGCATCCGATTGCCGAGCCGTTTGGCCTCAACCGTTTTGCGGAAGGCCGCTTCATCGACGAGAGCGTCGCCGCCGCCGTGGCGCACTAGGAGAACACAACATGCTCATCGTGACATGCCCCGTGTGTGGCGCCAAAGGCGACGAGACGGATTTCCACGCTGCCGGTCAGGCGCACGTGCGCCGTCCCGCCACGCATGATCCCGTCAACATCAGTGATGAAGAACAGCGCGACTATCTCTTCATCCGCCATAACCCGAAGGGCCTGCATTTCGAGCGCTGGCGCTGCGACCGCGGTTGCGGCAAGTGGTTCCATGCGGCACGCGACACGATGACAATGGAATTCAAGGCCTTCTACAAGATCACCGATCTGCCGCCGCCCGAAGTCATGGCCGAGGCGAAAGGTTCGTGGGCGGAGTATTTCGCCAGCCGCACCAGCATGGAGTCCAAGGCATGAGCAGCAAGCCTTATCGCCTGAACACCGGCGGCCGCCTCATCGACCGCACGAAGAAGATCCGCTTCTCGTTCGATGGCAAGCCGATGACCGGTTTTGCCGGTGACACGGTCGCCTCCGCTGTTCTCGCCAGTGGCCAGCGCGTCTTTGGCCGCAGCTTCAAGTATCATCGGCCGCGCGGCGTGATCGGCCTCGGCTCGGAAGAAATGAACGCGCTCGTCGGTGTCGGCGATGGTGCCCGCCACGAACCGAACCTGCGGGCCACGCAGGTCGAGTTGCATGAGGGCCTGATCGCCGTATCGCAGAACCGTTGGCCATCGCTGAACTTCGACATTGGCGCCATCAATAACTCGATGTCGCGGTTCTTTCCCGGCGGCTTCTACTACAAGACCTTCATGTGGCCCGTGTCGTTCTGGAAGCATGTCTACGAACCGTTCATCCGGCGCGCCGCAGGCCTCGGCAAGGCACCGGAAGGCCGTGATCCCGACACTTACGAGAACATCCACGTCCATTGCGATGTGCTGGTGATCGGTGCCGGCATTGCGGGCCTCGCTGCGGCAGAAGCAGCAGCAGCGACGGGTGCCAAAGTCATCATTGCCGACGAGAACCCGCGCTTCGGTGGACTGGCCGACATTTCCGGCGGCAGCATTGATGGCCAGTCACAGTCGGATTGGGCGGCAGCCAAAGCAACAGCGCTGGCGTCAGCTGAAAATGTGCATGTGCTGAACCGCACCACGGTGGTCGGCCATTGGCATCACAATTTCCTCATGCTGTTCGAGCGCATTGCCGATCATGATCCTTCGCTGCTGGCGGCCGGCGTGCCGCGCCACCGGCTGTGGAAGGTGCGAGCGGAACGGGTGATCCTTGCCACCGGCTCAATCGAGCGGCCCATTGCATTTGCCCATAACGACCGCCCTGGCGTGATGCTGGCGTCCGCTGTGCGTGGCATGGTGGAGCGCTATGGCGTTGCGCCCGGTGCGGAAGGCATCGTCTTCGCCAATAACGACGATGCTTATCAGACCGCCATGGTGCTGAAAGGCGCTGGCGTCGGCGTCCGTGTCGTCGACTCGCGCTCGCGCGCCGAAGGTGACTTGCCCGCCAAGGCGCGCGAGATGGGGATCGACGTCGATACCGGATCGGTGATCTCCGCCGTCAACACCACGTTCGGCAGCCTCAACATCACCGACGTCAAGGTCGCGGCCTATCGCAAGGGACAGGGCCGCGTCATCAAGGAGAAGAAGGTCGCCTGTGATTTCATCGCCATGTCGGGCGGCTGGAATCCGGCACTGCATCTGTGGTGCCACAACGGCGGCAAGATCCGCTTCGACGATGCACTGCAGAGCTTCAGGCCAGACCGCCACCATGAGGCAATCCAGGCGGTCGGTGCTGCCAACGGCACCTTCATGCTGGGCGATGCGCTGGCCGAGGCCTATGCCGCCGGAACATCCGCGGCGAAAGCGGCGGGCGTGACCAAAGCGGTCGCTGTCACCGTTCCTGCCGCCGTGCAAGCCGCACAGAAGCCGATGGAGCCGATCTGGTTTGCGCCGGCAACCGGCAAGTACAATGAAGGCAACAAGCACTTCATCGACTATCAGAACGATGTGACGGCGGCCGATCTCGAACTCGCCCAGCGCGAAGGCTATGAATCGGTCGAGCACACCAAGCGCTACACGACTTTCGGAATGGCGACGGATCAGGGCAAGACCTCGAACCTCAATGGTCTCGGTGTCCTGTCGGAAGCCTCGGGAAAATCCATTCCTGAAATCGGCATCACCACCTTCCGGCCGCCCTATACGCCGTTCTCGTTCGGCTCGATTGCCGGTCCGCTCACCAGGAACCTGTTCCTGCCGATTCGCCGCACGCCGATCTATCAGTGGCATGTCGACAAGAACGCCGATTTCGAGCCGGTGGGCCAGTGGCGCCGCGCCTACACCTATCCCGCCACGGGAGAAGACAAACATGCCTCGATTGCCCGCGAAATCCTCAGTGTGCGGAACAAGGTTGGACTGCTCGATGCCTCGACGCTCGGCAAGATCGAGATCAAGGGACCGGATGCGGCAGAATTTCTCGACCGCATGTACACCAACATGTTCTCGACGCTCAAAGTGGGCAAGTGCCGCTACGGGCTGATGATGAACGAGCTGGGGTTCCTCAGTGACGACGGTGTCACGGTGCGTCTCGCCGACGATCACTTCCTGATGCACACGACGTCGGGCGGTGCCGACCGCATCGCCGCCTGGCTGGAAGAATGGTTGCAGACCGAGTGGACCCACTACAAGGTCTTCGTCACACCGGTCACGGAGCAATGGGCGCAATTTGCCATCGCTGGCCCCAGGGCGCGCGACGTGTTGAGGAAACTCGATCCGAGTTTCGATATCTCGCATGAGGCTTTGCCGCACATGTCGTTTGTGGAGGGAAAGCTCGGCGCCTATCCGGTCAGGCTGTTCCGCATCAGCTTCTCGGGCGAACTGTCCTACGAAGTTGCAACGCCATCCAACCTTGGACGAGGCCTGTGGAATGAAATCATCGCCGCGGGTGCTGAGTATGGACTCGAGCCCTACGGCACCGAGGCGCTGCACGTGCTGCGCGCCGAGAAGGGTTACATCGTCGTCGGTGACGAAACCGACGGCACGACGACGCCGATCGATGTCGGCCTCGACGGACTGGTGTCGAAGAAGAAGGCCGATTTCATCGGCAAGCGTTCGCTGGAGCAGTCATTCCTCAAGGGGCCGAACCGCAAGCAATTGGTCGGCCTGCTGACGGAGGATCCCAACGAGGTACTCCCCGATGGCGCCTATGCGGTGAAGCAGGTTAAGGACAAGCCGCCGATGGAGATGATCGGCCAGGTGACATCGTCCTACAAGTCACCGACGCTCGGCCGCTCGATTGCAATGGCGCTGATCCAGAACGGCCGCGCGCGCATGGGCGAGACGCTGTCATTCCCGCTTCCGGGCGGCAAGGTTGTCCGGGCCACGATTACCGATACTGTGTTCTACGACAAGGAAGGGGCCAAGCTGAATGTCTGAGCTCTATCACGAGTCGCCGCTGGCCGGCGTCACCGCACCCTCAGGCCTTGCCGTCTCGCTGCGCGAGATCCCGGATCGCGGCATGATCGACCTGCGCGGCCTCGGCAACGACAAGAAGTTCGCCGCCGCCGCCAAGGAAGTGCTTGGCGTTGCGCTGCCAAAGACTCCCCGCAGTTCAGTGGCGTGGGGTGACATCAAGGTTCTCTGGCTGTCCATCGACCAGTGGCTGATCCTCTGCCCACGGACGAAAGTGTCGGAGCTGCTCGCCGCGTTGCGCAGCGCGCTCGCCGGCATTCACTCGCTCGCCGTCGATGTATCGGACATGCGCGCCGTCATCCGCATGGAAGGCGACGGCAGCCGCGAGGTGTTGATGAAGGGCACATCGCTGGACCTGCTGTCGGCTGACTATCAGGCTGGCAGCTGCCGCCGCATGCGATTTGCCGAGATTGCAGCCCTCCTGCATGTGGTTGAAGACGACATCTTCGATATCTACGTGTTCCGTTCCTATGCGCATTATGCCTGGGAGTTCCTTGCCACGACAGCGCGTGAAAGTGCAAAGGTGAAACTGTTCGGAGCGCAGTCCGCGCCGGTCTGATCCGGATCAGGTCATTACCTTCAATGCGTTGTAGAGCGCATTAGGGTCGTGAAGTCCCTGATAGGGCGGCGGTGGCTTGCGATCGAGCTTGAGCAGTTTGCATACAGCCTCGCGGGCCGAACGCACCGAGTATTCCATCGTAAACACGACATCATCGGCCACTTCGCAGAACTGGCCGATGAAACCGAGGTTGGTCGATCCCTCTGGCACTGTCTGCGGCCGATCCTGGCGCGAACGGACGGCCCAGATCGCATTCACTTCGGGCGCGAGCGAGGGAATACAGATCGAGCCCTGCTTGATCTGCTCCGCGGCATCCGAGAAATTCAGATGCTGCAGCACCTCATCCATGATCTCCGCACCGGAACACTCGGTCATCGGCTTCTTCACGAAGTTGCCCGGAGCGTGAGGGGTGACACCGAAACCCCACCAGATCTGGACGCCAGCCGGCTGATTTATGAAATGCGGCTGATGAAACGTTACCAGTGTCAGGAGCCAGTTCGAGGCTGTCAGCGTGACCAGTCCCTGACGGCCTGTCGGATTTCCTGTCAAAGCAGCGAAGCGGTCGAAGAATGTGCTGTCCGTCGCCGTGACGGTGAAGATGGCCCACAGCGAATCTTCCGCCTTGCCGAAGAACGTGCGCGGATTGCCCAACACAGGGCGGCCCTTGGCGATGCGGTCCCACAGCTGCCATGACCGGTTGGTGATGTTCAGCTTCGGTGCTTCCTGCATCGTGCCCACCGCCACGTCGCCGATCTGCGTGCCGTTGGTCACCAGAACGATGTCGTCCGGTTTGACCGCGATCTCCCGCGTTCCGTTTTCATCCTCGATGATGAGTCCCTGGGCCGTGATGCGATCGAGCGAAGGCACGAAGTCGATATTCCTGACCTCTGTGCCGGGATGAAACTGGACTCCGGATTGCTGTAACCAAGCCTGCAGCGGCTCAAAAATTGTCTCCTGCTGATGATAGAGCGTCCGGTAGATCTTCGTCATCGTCGGAAAGTCCGGCAGCAGGTGCATGAACCTGTTCATGAAGCGCCGGAACTCCAGCAGGCTATGCTGCGGCAGAGATCCCATCACCGGCACCCACATGAACCAGAAATTGCTGGTGAAGAAGGCGGGTGAGAACCAGGCGTCAATGCGCTTGCCTTCGAGCATCGCTTCCGGCGTCAGAAGCAGCCGCGTCATCGCGAGCTTGTCGGCGAGACTGATGCCGAAGTCGCTGGCATCGATCACCGTAGCCCTATCTCCGAGGAGGCGGGTCTTGTCGTACCATCCGTGCCGGTCGTGAAACTCCTGCATTTCCTCCCAGATCGACCGCGACGGATCGCTCACTGAAGGCAGGAATGACAGCAATTCCACTGTGCAGCGGTAGTTCTCCTCGAACATGCGCCCGACGGGGATGAAATAACCGTGCGACGCATCGCCATAGCCACGCAGGCAGCCTCCGAGGCTGGAGGACGACTCATAGATGTGAATATTGCCACCAAGCAGCCCGCCGTCCTTGATGAGATAGGCAGCAGCTGTAAGCGACGCGATACCACCCCCGACAAGATGAGCCTTCATCAGAAAACTCCCTTTCCACCAGACAAGGATGTGACATCCTTAGAACTGACGCCAGGTCGTGCATTGATCTGGGGCAAGTGCCGCTGATAGGCGGCCTCGCCGGTCAGCGCATTAGCGGTGTCAGCCAGTCGAAGAGCTTGTCGAAGCCGCCAAAGGGATACATGTGCGGGCCGGCGATGTTGAGTTCGGGCTTTTCAGTATGGAGACGCGCCAGGTCCGCAATGAAATCGTCGGGGGTGTTGACGCTCAACAGCTTGGTGATGTTCATCGCCTGCTTGCGGATGAAGCGGGCAGAATTCCCGACGCCGCACATCGCCGCATATTTGACCAGGGTCTTGATGGTGGCAGGACCAGGCACGCCGACATGGATGGGAAGATCGACGCCATTGCTTTTCAGCACCCTCGCCCATTCGGCCACCGGATCGGCTTCGAACAGGAACTGCGTCGCAATAAAGCCCTCGATGCCATTGGCCTTGAGATAGGCTTGCTTCTCCTTCAGGGCCTGCAGCAGCATCGGTTCGCCGTGGACCTTGGTGATGTCCGGATTGCCCTCCGGATGACCGGCAATGCCGATGCGCTTCACGCCATTGGCCTGGAACACGCCAGTGTTCAGCAACTGGATTGCGGCATCATAAATTCCGATGGGGGTAGGGGCCCCACCGCCCAACACCAGCATCTGGTCAACGCCGGCGGATGCCAGGGCAGCGATGCGGCTGCGCAGATCGGCTTCGTCGCGCACAAAACGGGCGGGCACATGGGGAATGGGGGCAAAGCCGGCGGCCTTCAACTGGCGGGCCGCCTCGATTTGTCCCGGCACATCGCCTGGATCGATCAACGCGATAAACACGTTGCACCCCGCTGGCAGCTTGTCAGCCAGCACAGGAAGCTTCTCGATCTGCTTCGGCGTGATCTCGATCGACATTTTCCCGAGAAACGCCGGAACAGCATTGAGAGCGGTGTTTCCGGCGGTGCGGGCCGGGGCAAACAGGGCATTCATTGATCGGGGGCTCCAGTGGGACGTGGGCGCGACAATGCCCCGGGCCCGGCACGGGGGCACGGATATTTGCGACAGCGCCATTACGAATGCGACCGGCTCCTCTCACCAGCGTGTCGTTTTCATCCTGCGACAGGGCGCTGATGGACAAACCTGGAAAATCTGCTCAAAAGGAAGCGAGATCGGAGTTGAAATCGATGTTCGGTGACCGGCCCAAGCAATTTCCCCAGCACGTGGCGCTCGTCTTGCTGCCGGAGTTTACCATGATGCCGGTGACCTCGGCCATCGAGCCGCTGCGAATCGCCAATCGCCTGTCAGAAAAGTCGCTCTACAAGTGGACGATGCATTCGGTTGACGGCCACGGGGTTTCCGCCTCCAACAACATCCTCGCCATGGTCGATGGCGATCTTTCGGCCATTCCGGAACATGCCACCATCATCATTTGCGGCGGGCTCAACGTGCAGCGCCATGCCGACAAACGCCTGACTGCCTGGCTGCGGAAAATCGCCCGCAAGGGCAGCGACATCGGAGCGGTCTGTACCGGCGCTCATGTACTGGCCGAAGCAGGGCTGCTCGATGGTTACCGCTGTACGATCCACTGGGAAAACCTGCCGGGATTTTCGGAAGCATTCCCGGAAATCGATGCGACAGGCGGATTGTTCGAGATCGACCGCGACCGCTTTACAAGTGCAGGTGGCACAACCGCGCTCGACATGATGCTGACCCTGATTGCCAGTCAGCACGGACCTGAGCTGGCGTCGTCCGTGGCGGAAGGGATCCTCCATTCTCCGATCCGCCATCACAGCGAACACCAGCGCATGTCGCTTCCGGCACGCATCGGCGCGCGCCATCCGAAACTGGTCGGCATCATCGAGGAAATGGAAGAAAATCTCGAGGAACCGCTGTCGCCGTCGCTCCTCGCGAAACAAGCTGGGTTATCAACCCGTCAGCTCGAACGGCTGTTTCGGCGCTATCTCGACCGCTCGCCAAAGCGCTACTATCTCGAATTGCGCTTGAAGAAGGCCCGATCCCTGCTTTTGCAGACCGACATGTCGGTCATCAACGTGGCGCTGGCCTGCGGCTTCTCCTCGCCGTCGCATTTCTCGAAATGCTACCGGGCCTTTTATGGCCGCACACCTTATCGCGAACGCGGCATCCCCGTGATCGACAATTCTTCCGTCACGCCCCAGGAGGCCTGACAGAAAGAGGGCGGACCATCTCTGATCCGCCCTCTACATGTGAGTTCGCGACCGGGGGTATCCTGCGAACATCACCTGTTGGAGATTTAGCAATCGATTTCAGCAGCTCCCCGAAACTGCTGGTTGGCGCCACCAACTCCCGTTGCCCGCAACACCTTAGGTTTTGTGACGCGGAATGAATGAATGTTTTTATAGTGCGGATTGAAACGAGATGCAATCAAACTGCAGCGATCCTGCACGGCGAAGTGGAAACCATTGCATGACGTAATGTCATAGCGCTGCTGGCAGTATAAGCCTCACTCTCAACCCGCCCATCTCTGCATCTTCAAGGGTGACAGAGCCATTGTACATGGTCGCCGTTTCCGTGACGATGGACAGCCCGAGGCCGGATCCGGGCTTGGTTTCATCCAGCCTGCGGCCGCGTTTCACCGCTTCGGCCCGCTTGTCGGCCGGCAGGCCCGGGCCATCATCATCGACCTGGAGTTCCAGCCATGTCCGTCCTGCCGGACTACCGTCGCGCCACAATCTGCCCTTTACGTCGACTGTCTCACGAGACCACTTGCACGCGTTATCCAGAAGATTGCCGACCATTTCCTCGAGGTCCTGCCGTTCGCCACGAAATTTGAGGCCTTCATCGCACTCGACGTTGACCTTCACCCCCTTGTCGCGGTTGATCCGCTGCAGGGTGCGGGCCAGCGCATCAAGCACGGGCTTCACGTCGGTCACCGCTCCGAGGCCTTGAGCACGCGCTGCGCGGCGGGCGCGGTCAAGATACATGGAGACCTGATCGCGCATCACTTGCGCCTGCTCCGTCACCTTTGAGGCCAGAGGTCCCTTCTGGCTCGCCGCCTCGTTGGTCAGCACGCTCAATGGCGTCTTGAGGGCATGGGCGAGATTGCCGACCTGGGTCCGCGCCCGCTCGATGATTTCGGAATTGGACTGGATCAGCAAATTGAGTTCTTCAGCCACTGGCTGGATCTCGGCCGGAAACGTCCCTTCGAGGCGTTCGGCCTTGCCCTCACGGATTGCCGTAAGACTGGCCTGCATGGCACCCAGCGGCCGCAAGCCAAAGCGGACCTGAATGAAGATCGCAATGAGCAGTCCGAGGCCGAGAATCACCAGACTGGCAATCAACCCTTGCCGGAAAGCGCTGACTTCGTCCTTCAGCTCGTCAAAATTACCTGCTACGAGCACCGAGAAATTCTTGTCACTGCCAGGCAACTGGAAAACCTGCTCGATAGCCCTGAGGCTCGCGCCATTGCCATCGAACATATAGAAGCTCGCGACCCCATCCTTGCCGCGTGCGGTCAGCGAGTTGGTATCCGGCTCCAGCCTCTGCTCAAGGAGCGATTGAGAAGCAAGGTCACCGGCGGCGCTATCAGCCATGGGGATCACTTGCCAATACCAGCCCGATAGCGGCAGGGTGAAACGCGTATCCGCCATCTCGCCAGAGAGTACAGGATTGCCAGCGGCGTCGATCTCGACGTTGGCCACAAGACCGTCAAGCACAGCCCGCAAGCGCGCGTCGAAATTGCGCTCCAGCGCCGACTGAAAGAGCCCGGCCAGAACGACGCCGGTTGCTGCCAGCAGGACGATGCTGACAAGGGCCGAGGAGATGATCAGCCGGGTCGAAAGCGACCTAGGCCGCATTATCCGGCTCGGTGACGCAATAGCCCATGCCGCGAATGGTATGGAGTACATCGACGCCAAGCTTCTTGCGCAGGCGGCCGATGAACACCTCCACCGTATTGGAATCGCGGTCGAAGTCCTGATCGTAAAGATGTTCAACCAGTTCGGTGCGGGAGACGACCTTGCCTTTGTGGTGCATCAGATAGGCAAGTAACCGGAATTCGAGCGACGTCAGCTTGACGGCGGTGCCGTTGACGATGACACGCGCACTCTTGGTATCAAGAGTCACCGGACCACATGTGAGTTCGCTGGTGGCATGCCCGGCAGAGCGCCGCAGCAGCGCGCGAACCCGGGCCAGGACTTCTTCCATGTGGAAAGGCTTGGCGACGTAATCGTCGGCACCGGCATCGAAGCCGGCCACCTTGTCGCTCCAGCGGTCACGGGCGGTGAGAATCAGAACCGGCATCTTTCGGCCGGCCCGGCGCCATTTTTCAAGAACGCTGACACCGTCGAGAACCGGCAGGCCCAGGTCGAGGACCACGGCGTCATATGGTTCGGTGTCGCCGAGATAGTGGCCTTCCTCGCCGTCCTTGGCTGAATCGACGACGTAGCCGGAATCCTGGAGTGCGGTGACAATCTGGCGGTTGATGTCCGGATCGTCTTCGACGACGAGAAGCCGCATATGGGTCATCCTGAAACGGGGAATTACGGACCTGAAGTGATCGCTCCCGTTGTCGCGTTCACCGTTACCCGGGTGATCGTACCACCGGATTTCAGGCTGACAACATAGTTCTGGCCCTTCTGAACGATCTTGATGGGCTTGGCATTGGGCACCATCTGCACCGCTCTCTTGAGTGCCGCTGAAGGCGGAAGGATCAGGAGTTTTGGCTTCACGGGGTTGACGCGTGGTGCCTTCATCATCACGCCCGGCTTCACGACCGGCCGCATGCGAACCTGCGCATCGGCGCTGACCGCTCCAAAAGCGGCCGTCAGTGCAATGACAGCGATGGTGAGATACTTGCGCATTGGCCCCGGTTTCCTTTCACTGCCCTTTCTACAGGGGGCAAGCTGAACTGAAGATGAATGGAACTGTGATATAAATCACAGTTTCTGTCATTTGGGTTCTTACCTCAATAAATCAAGGCTTTACACGATATTTCGACGGCACTGACGCGTTTTTGCCATGTGCGGGCAAGGCCGCCGATACGATTCCCGCTACCTTTTCGAGGGATCGGCCGCCAATGTAGCCCCCCATACCAATTGCGAGAAAATCCCAGAAGCCACTCGGAAGCAGTTGCCATCGCGGCTGGAAATTGATGGGATGCCCGGTCAACAAGTCGGCCACTGGCAGAATAAGCCCCGCCAGCAGCAAAAATCCCATGAGAATCAACATCAGGATCGGCCGCCAACTGCGACTTAGCCAATGCTCGGACTGAACTTCGGCCAGCACGACGCCTGTGCCCAGTTCTGCCGATTTGGACAAGTAAGCCAGGGTTTGCTGCTCAAGTTCGGCGGCAAGCTTGCGGCGCAACTCAAGGTCGGACACATAGGCTTCGAGCGCCTTGGTCACTGGCCCCTGCACAAGCCCCATCGCCACCTGCGCTGCGAGTGAAATAGGGAACGCCATCAGATCCCCTCCTCTTTGGCTTTCAAAAGCCGCTCGCGGATGATCCACAGAGCCGCAAGCAGTCCCACCGCTGTCAAGACTACGCCGAAACCCCCGAGGCCCGACCTTCCACCCGCCGCCCCCGACATCACGGACGCCAACGCTGCGAGAATGGCGGAGATGACGGTGGAACTGCGGATTGCTGGCTTGCCATCGATGCGCTCTGGGGGGCCAGTCTCGGCCCGGCCGGCGTCAGTGCCTCCGCCAACAAACAGCTCGGCCTCGGCCGCACGGCGCCTCACGAGACCTGGCAGAACTCTGCCACCTGCCTTGACCCACAGCAGCAATCGTCTTGGGACGGCATCGTCGTCTCCCCGATTGATGGCCTTCAAAACAGAAGACGACCGGAAAGCTCCCAAGCCAACATTGTAAGCAAAACTGACGAGCGCTGAAAACTGCGCGTCATTCAAATCGCGTTTCAGAACGGCCCTGACTTCACGAGCAAACTTATCAACATCGGCCCGCAGCAACACGTTCGCAGCGGCTTCGCTCATTTGCATGCCGGGCGTGACGTCGGGTTCCCCTGCTCCAGCCGTGTGACCATAGCCGATCGTCCACGTTCCGGCGGGGCATCGATAAGCGCTGCCTCGAAATCCTTCAAAGCGGCGGATCAGCGCCAATCCATCTTCAGTCATCTGCATGTCTGCTCCTAAGGTTTCGCCAACAAGAACATCGGCGTGAGCTTGGCGACGAGGGCGCCCACTGATACGGACATGCCAATCACCAGAGTGAGCGTTTTCCAGCCACCTCGCGCCGTTACCAGCGTGTCGCGTATCTCTCTCACATCTTCGCGCATTGCATGTATTTCCTGCTCGACTGTTTGCATGCGTGCTTCAAGCGCGCCGACGTCACGTTCAAGGCTCGTCATGTTTTTCCATCCATGTCTGGACTTTCAACTCTGTTTTATCTCCCCTGGTGATCCCGCACCCGCCCCGTCTACCGCTCCTCGACAAGTGCGGCGGTGATCGATGCGCCGGTGGTGGCGCCGTTGGAGAATGTCACCGGGAACAGTGCCGAGCCGTTCCACAGCCTGATGTAGGGCATCGAGATCATGGCTGAGGATTGCGCGTTGTTGGCATTGAGTGCCGCCACAACATCGATGACGCGGTAGAGGATCAGCGAGACCGCACCCGTCACCATTGAGGTGCCGAGCGTGATCGACTCCACCGAGCGGATGCCGCTGTCGCCCGAAGCCAGCTCAAACGGGATCATCGAGCCGATCACCGCCGTCGCCGGGAAGCTGCCCATGGTGCCGGTGCGGCCCGCCGTGCCGGCCTGGTTGGTATAGCTGATCGTGCAGTTGGTGAAGGCGCCGGCATTGGTGGTCGCCGTTGTCACCAGCAGTCCGGCCATCACGCCGTCGCCGTTGGTGGCGCCATTGGCGTCGCGTGCTGGCAACGTCACGGTGTTCAAGGTTTGCGCCGTGGTGGTGGTGACCACGATGCCGGAATTGATCAGCAGCAGGTCGATCAGCTCGCAGGTGGCGACGATCGAGCAACTGAAGGTCAGCCGCCGCAGCCACAGAGCGCCCGATGGCGTCCAGAGCGGAAGGCAACCGGCGTCGGCGGCATTGGTGCCCACGACGGCGCGGCCGGAAAGGCCGGGCGTGCCAGGCACGAAGGCCGCCGGAAACCCGTTGTCCTTGTTCGGCCAATAGCGGATGCCTGCCGCTTCGGCTGGTGTGCCGCTGATACGGTTGGAGATAATCGTTCTGGCGGTAATCGGGGGACTGTCGGCCGTCACCATCTTGTCGCGGCCCTGCGCATCGTTGACGCGGAAGCCCATGTTGGGCGAGAACTGCAGGTTTTCACCCGCCGCCAGCGTCACCTTGTACAGCGGATAGAGCGTGCCGCCGACGTTCTTCTGGATGGTGATGTCATTGGCTGCCGTGCCGTTGTTGGACACGATCAGGCCGATCACCTGGCGCTGCTCGGATGAGGCGGGCGCGGCGACGATGCTGGTGGTGGTGGCCGTGGTGATCTTGCCCTGGCCGTCGAGCGCCGTGCTATCGCTGGCCGAGATATTGTTGAACGCCACATGCCAGTCGACGGACGTCGCCGCCGAGGTGATGAGTTCGATCGAATGAGTGGTGCCGGTCAGGCGCATCAGAATGATCCTTCAATGGTGCGGAGGCGGCGATAGGCTCCGAGTGAGATACCGGAACCGCCACCGCCCGGTGGCGCGGCCCATGTGCCGTCGGCGCGCAGAAAATTGCTGGTGCCGCCGCCCGAGGCGGGGATGATGTATCGCCAGGCCGTTCCGTCGAAATACTGAAGGTTTCCGGTGCCGCCACTCGTCTCGCCAACCTTCAGGCCGTCACTTACATAGGTCACATTGCCGGCCGCGACTGTCAGTGCCGCGAGCTGGGCAAGAGTAAAGTTGCCAGGCCTTACCGGCCGCCCGACCTGGAAGGCGCCGGAGGTTCCGCCGGTCGCCATGTCCAGCGTCATCACCGAATTGCTGTCATGGCGTAACAACCAGCGAATGGAATTGGCGGAATTCAGGAATGCCAGGTGAGCGTTCGCATTGTTCACGATGGCGGCGGAGACTCCTGTCCCGGCGATGAAATCATAACCGGCGTTTGCGTTCGCCTCACTGTCAGCAAACACGCCCTTGATGGCCTGGAATAGATTTCTGATCCCATCGATAAAGCCGAAGCTCATGCGAGCCCCAGGTTCCACAGTCGGGGAAACCGTGCCGTTCGTCTGATCGAGATTGGTGAGGTGGTTTCGCCCCGCCGCGTAGGTGAAACTTGTCGTTCCACGAACAATGACAGGCGACGCGGTCGTCAGGTGATCGAATACGTTGTCGCGCGCCACATAGGCAGCGTTGGTGTTCGATCCATTGAACACCACCGCATTGCCACCGCCAGTCGGAGTAACCCGCGTGTGCTTGAAATGGTTGTTGTCGCAATTCGAAAGGGCGATGCCAGTCCCGGTGTTCACTTGGACCACCAGGTTCGCGAAGGTGTTGTAGCTTGGATTTGCACCGGGCGTCGACGACCCCATGCGGACGCCATCGGCGGAGCCGGAGAGAGCCGTGATCCAGATTCTCGAAAAGACGTTCTCTTGCGCATCGCGCGCATCCGCCAGTGAAGCCACGACATCGAAGTCGAGCGCAACGATTGTCGGATCGTAGAGAAGGAGATCCTCAAACCTCCCTGAATTCCAGGACCAGATTTCGAGGCAGCGGCCTGCCACAGCGGCAGCGTCCAGAACGACACCCTTGAGGCCGCCGCCGGTCATCTTCGGGTTCGACGCCCCGGACGTTGAAGTGAAGCGCAGCATGGTGCCGCCGACCGCACCGGTCCATTTGAGGCGCGACCCGGCATTGAGAATGAAGGGTGCTGTGTCGTGGCGGTTGTCGCCGCCGACGCCCAAAAGCCGCACATTCGACTTTGAAACGACGATGGTCGAGGCAATGGCCAGTACGCCGGGCGGCAACAGGATGTCGCCGCCATTGGCGGGCAGCGCGTCGATCGCTGCCTGGATGGCGGGGGCATCGTTGGTTGCGCCATCGACGACAGCGCCGTAGTGCAGCACGCTGACATCGCCTGACGTAACCAGGCCGGGTAGCCCCGGCAGCGAGGTCGCACCGCTCGACCAGCGATAGGCAAGCCCCGCCGCATGGGTGATGGCGCCATTGCCGCGCGCAAGTCCACCCGCCACAGCGGTGACGAGCGCGGCGCGCGTGGCAAAGGTGTCGCTTCCCGTCGTGTTGGGCAGGGTCACTGCACCCGTCACGCGGTCGACCACCAATGCCTCTTTCCAGGTCGCTCCGTCTGCCGAGACCTTGAGGTGGTAGTTGTCGTCACCCGAAAGGCCCATCTCGGCACGGCCGGAAAAGCCAGTCTGGAACAGCAGGGAGCCGGTATCGGCTGGAGCGTTCTTGTTGATCTTCAGACGATGATCGCTGCCGGAGTGCGTCAACAGGACAGCGGGCGATGAGACCGCGAGCCTGTTGCCTACATCGGCCGTGGTGTTCACGCCCAACAGGCTGACACTCGAAATGTCGCCGAAGCTGAGAAGATCGTGCCAGGCCGTTCCGTCAAAGACAAAGAGCTTGTCTTCATCTTCGGCCCACAAGCGCCAACCCTCGCGGGGCTGCGAATAGATCCAGCCACCGCTCTGGAAGACAGCGAGCTTTCCGCCCTGCCCTGTCCAACTCCCGGTGGGAGACGAACCAAGCAGATAGCGGTCGCCCGCGGCAGGAGCCATGGGCGGTGCCGTTGCACCGCGGATCTTGACGGACAGCTGGATCGCAGCATCGAGAAGCAGCAGCGCCTCGTTGTGCGTCACATGCTTCTGGGCCTGGCTGGCTTCCAGAATCGGCAGCGACAGCAGCGGGGTTTCAGACATGAATGGTCCTCTCTAGTGGGAAGCCCGGGCCGAAGACGTTGCTCATCTGGGAGATGCGCAAGGAGAACGCGCCGGGATCGCTGCCGAAATCCGCAGCGATCTCGGCCGCGCCGTAGACGCAAGACGGGGTGAACGTCAGCTTGCTGCGCTTCAACAGTCCTCCCTCATGGATCTCGACGCTGTAGGCTTCGCCGTCTTCGGCAAGCGGAACCTCGTTGAAGTCCCAACTGTCGCCATCAACACGCGTGCGGCGGATCCATGTGAATGAAACATTGCCGCTGTCGCGCTTCGCTCTCAGATGGCAGGGCGACAATGGCCGCAAACCGAGCGACTTGTTGGCATGCGTGATTTCGAGGTGCGCGCGGTTGAGATCATAGTTTGCTGGGCCGATGCGCCAGGTGTTGATCAATCCGGCCTCGGCCAATGACAGACGGGGCTGCACGATGGCCGTGTTGAGCAGTGCGAATCGGCAGCCGGATGGCCGCAGCAGCAACAATTCAGGGTCGGACCCCGATTGCCCGCGCAGCAAGTTTGTCAACCGATAGGTCCGTACACCGATCAATTCGGCGAACTGGAACTGCAAGATCTCCCAGCCGTCTGCACTGTTGCCGATGGTTGCGGCATTCGCACCCTGAAGCATCTCATCGACACTGACAGAGGAAAGACTGCCGTTGACCAGCCTCACAACCACGCTGTTGATGCGGTCGAACATGTGCATCGGTCCCGCCGGCAAGTCCGATTGGGTCCGGCCGTGCACGGCGCTCGACGGCACCAGCCGGTTGAGATTGAAACTCGATGTCCCGCTCTTGCGATAGACAGCGAGGTTTCCCGGCCACGGTTTGGCTGATGCGACGATCCAGGGTGCGTGCGCAACACTGCCATGCGAAGCGATCGGCAAGTCCATGAACGCCGCATTGGGCGTGCCATAGACGACGACGGCATTGGCCCTTGGCTTGTGCGAGCTTGCGGGTGTGGATTCGAAGATGAGTGGATCATGACTGCGGCTCTTGATCGTCCGGTAAGGCCCATCGGAGATCTCATTGACCCGCACCGTCACGGCGCCGGCAGGGCGGGATATTGTCAGCGTATCACCGGGCTCGATCAGCAGCGCTGAGAGCGGAAGCGCCAAGTCGACACTCTCGCGAGCTGACCAGCTTTCCTGCAAACTGATGTCGGCCCGCATCTGTGCCTGCATCTGGCCGGTCGCACAGGGCAAATCGATCTGCACGTCACGCAAGCTCGATCCAGAGAGCCGCTGGGCTTCGACCGCAGCAACGCGATAGTCGCGCATCGAATCGATGTAGGCCAGTTTCACTGCGGCCGGCAATTCGGTTTCCTGCGCCCGTTTCAGCACGCAGAGCGGTGCTCCCGGTTCACTCTCCACCAGGTCATCAATCTCGACAGCAAACGCGTCAGACGCCTGCCGCATCGAAAAGCGGATCACACCGCCACTCTCGACTGCGTCAATGCCATAGACCTGCAGCAGGCTTTCCAGAGCCCCGCGCACCGACATGCCGCGATCGATGGCGAATCCATCGATCAGCCCCTGCACCCCTGAAACATCAACCAGCGAAAATCCGTAACTGGCGCACACTGACGCAATCAGGTCGCCGAGCGGCACACTGCCGATCCGGCCGTTGAGCCAATGACCGCGATCGTAGTTGTCGCTGTCGGACCATACCTGAGCGAGGGCCGGGAAATGCGGAAATGGCCGCGCGTCCCACGACCACAGGAAGATCCGGTCGGGATCCACCATGCGCCCGGCGTAAGCGATGGAGACCGGATTGTGCGGTCCGGGTGACGACCAGTATTCGCCGACTGCAAGGATGAAGCTGCTCTGCGCCTGATCATCACGCTGTCCGTTCGACCAATAGGGCAACAGGTTTTCGGCCGATTTTGCGTCGACAAAGGCATTCGGCTGATTTGTCCCCTTGTCGATCGCAGCACATCCGGTCTCCGTGAACCAGATGGGTTTAGACTGCGGCACCCAGCCGGTAGCAATCGCGGATTCCACGCCGCCTGGCCGGTTGAAGTGCGCTTGCGACCACCACGACTTGATATCCTTGACACGGAAGACCCATTGCTTTCCGTAGGCACCATCGGTGATCGGGCTGCGAACCTGCGCCTCGCGGTCGCCCATGCTGGCGTAGTACCAGTCATAGCCCTCACCTCCGGCGATATTGGATTTCAGATAGTCCGTTTCATAGAGCGAATGGTATCCCGCCAGATAGTCTGTATGCTGAAGACCATCGCGCCAGTCACTGAGCGGCATGTAATTGTCAATGCCGACGAAGTCCACACTGGCCGACGACCAGAGTGGATCGAGGTGAAAGAAAACGTCATTGCTTCCGTCTGCAGGCTGATACCCGAAGTATTCCGACCAGTCGGCTGCGTATGACACCTTGGTTGACGGCAGTATGGCCTTCACCTCTGCCGCCAATGTCACCAGCCCCTCGACAAAAGGAAAGCTGTTGGCCATGCCGCGCAGGCTGGTGAGGCCACGCAACTCGCTGCCAATGAGGAAGGCATCCACCCCTCCCGCCGCCGCGCAAAGCTTTGCGTAATGCAGCACCATACGGCGATAGCTCCACTCGGCTGGACCAGAGTAGTTCACCGTCGTTCCGCTTGTGGTGAAATGCGACGGCAGGGCCGCACCGAGGAAGGCGGAAACCTCTGCATTGCACGCGGCACTCTTGTCGGGACTTCCAGCCCGTCCCGGCGCAATAGATGCAGTGATGCGGCCACGCCATGGATAGGCCGCCTGTTCGCTGCCGCCATAGGGGTCTGGCCGCGTGTTTCCCGGGGCAATATCCATCATGATAAAGGGATAGAAGACGGTCTTGAGGCCGCGTGCCGAAAGGTCCTGGATTGCCCTGATTACCGATGCGTCAGACGGTGTTCCGCCATAGGCGGGACCGCCGCTGACGGTGCTGACGGGATGCGCACCGCTGCGCGGGATGCCACCCACCTGCCAGATTTCGGGCTCCGTCGCCTTGGTGAGGGACTCGACACCCGGCATCACATCACAGGCACCGCAGCGCAGGTCGTTGCCGAACCAGGCCACCACCAGAGATGCCGCCTTCAGGTTCTTGCATGTCGACGTCAATTGATCGACGGAAACGGTCCAGTCGCTGCGGAAGCCCGAGGCATGGGCATTTTCGGCTTCGATCACGCCCTCGTCGACCTCGCGCGTGACAATCTCCGTGTCGTAGCCGAATTCCGTGCTGCCGGGGATGATGTTGACGGCGCGCACCTGCCGGCTGGCACCACCGACCGCGCGCAACACTTCGAAGGACAGTTGTGGCATACGGTTGCCGAATTGGGTGATGTCGAGCCGTTCGAACACGACATAGGCAACACCGCGATAGGCAGGAGCGCTGTCCATGCCCTCTTTCGCAACAATCAAGCTGTCGGGATCTTGCGTTTCGCTGCCTGTGTAGATCCGCACCTGCAGTCCCGTGGTGTCGAAGTCACGGCCATCAGCCCAGACGCGGCCGATGCCGTCGATCTCGCCCTCGCAAAGGGCGACGGCAAAATTTGCAAAATAGGTGAATTCCGTAACCTGGGTTGTTCCGCCGCCGCCCTTGGAGCCCGAGCCTTCCGTCCGTGTCTGCGACACTTCCTCGAAATGAGTGGCCCAGATCACTTGCCCCGCAACCCGCATCCGCCCCCAGATACGTGGAATTGCCGTGCCCTCGGATGAAGCCATGACACGGAGATCGGTGAGGCGTGGCCCCTCCGACTTGTTCTGGCTTCCGAAGAGCGACTGGTCGATGATATTGCCGGCGATGGCGCCTGCGGCACGGCCGACGATTCCGCCGATTGGGCCGCCGAGAAATGTGCCGATGCCCTGACCGACGGTCTGCAGTACAACAGTTGCCATCAGCCGATCACTCCAGGAAAGCGGAATACGTAGGCCAGATGGCGCAGCCACCAGGCAGACAGGTCAATCTCGGTCACCGCGGCTTTCTCTTGCGCGTGAACCATGCGGGACCGTGACGTTGCGATCCCGGCATGTTTGGCCGGTAGGTGGGAACGCCAGCGGAACAACAGCACGTCACCTTCCCTGAACTCGCTCAGCGCAACATTTTGCAGGTGCCGCCCGGCCGCTGCAGCAAGGGCCTCGTCGGGATCGGTGTCGGCCCACACCGCCGAATAGGCGGGAGCCTTCTCCGGTTCATGTCCGATCACCTCGCGCCATACGCCGCGCACAAGCCCCAGGCAGTCGGTGCCCACGCCTTTCAGGCTGGCCTGATGCAGATAAGGGGTATCGCGCCAGCCGCGCGCCGCGGTGACGATGTCCGATCTCAGGATCATTCTGGAAATCAGATGTTGGTGTTACGGCTTGCGCCGTCATTGTCGTCGCTGCTGCGCGTGACATACGTCAGCACGAAGTCGTCACCGGGAATGTGGGGAAACCCGCGAAAGTTCGCACCATTGGCAAACTTGCTGCGGCAGGTCGAAAACTGCTTGTCGCACCCGGCCCTCAGAACCGCGGCATCTCCGGCAGCAACAGCCCACGGCATGGGATGCCACAGTTCGATCTCGGCCCCGGCAGAGACCGGGCGGTGGATCTTGATCTCACCGCGCCGGCCGGCATTGGCGCCCGAGTTGAATTCGATCGTCCCACGCGCAAACCAGTTGGCATCAAAAGTCGCGATGCCGCCCAGCACAAAACGCCTGCGGTCTTCCACCGAAGCAATGGCGCCCGCCGCGCGGAAGGCAGCGGCGTCGAGATCGACAGCGCAGCGCTGGTCACCCACGATGGCATCGCAGCTTGGCTGATAGACGCGGCCACGCGGCTGATTGAGCGCATGCGCCAGGCCGCGCAGTTCAGCCGAGAACGCATGTTCTCCGCGGGTCACTTCGCCAAGATTGCCACGCCGCAGCAGCACGCGTTGCGCCGTCTGCTGCCAGTTCACCAGCCACAGATGGATCACCGCATTGTCGAAATCGCCCGCGATGAGGCGCGCCTCGTCGAGATGCAGCGAAGACAGCGCGCCTGCCGCTTCGAGGTTGTCGACTGACAGCCCGAGCGAGGATTCGATCTCGCTGGCATTGAATCCCGCAGCGGCCTCAAAGTTGACGCCGTCGAACGTCAGATCGCGGTCATGGTCGGTAAATCCCATTACCTCGCCTTCGCGAGTCTCCAGACGCCAGCAATGGCAGAGCGTCGTCACACCGCTGTCGAGGTGCGTTTGAAGGGATGGCGGAATGGCCCTCATCTGCGGATCTCCACCACGGGAATATCAGGAATGTCGCCGGCGGCGAATTGCGTGAGATTGATGCGCAACTGGTCGGTATCGAAGCGGGCCGGCACGTCGAATTCGAATCCGGCCGTGATCACGGCCCCTGCGGCCGGTATGGCGCCCGGCTTGAATGTCACGACACCGGTGAGAACATTGGTGCTGAACCCCGCCACCGCACTTCCCGCCACCCGGATGACGACCGTGCCCGCCACTGGCGCGGTAATCGTGCGCACGTAGTCCCGCAGCCCGGTGCCATAGATCTTTACCAACTGAAAGCTGGCCGTCGCACCGTCACCGGTGCCGATGACCTGGTCGCTCGCCGTCACCGCCGCTTGCGGCGCACCGGACTTGAAATCGAGGTGGTCCTTCCAGCGGAAACCATGGAGCCGGCCGCGGCGTTCCTCGAAGAAGCGGATCACCGTGTGAATGTCGTTCAGCGACTTCACGCCGAAGCCGGCATTGTAGCTCCGCCGCGAGTCAGCCCAGCGGCTGTTGCGCTCTTCGGCGCCCGAGCCCAGAACGACAATGTCAGTCCGTCGTTCGGGCCCGCCGCTGGCGCCGCGCGAGATACTGGTAGGAAAGCGGATGTCATCGAAGGCCATGATCAGAGATTCCTCTGGCCGCGCGCAACCGCCCTCGCCATGAGGGCTGCCACCTGAGACTGCGAGCGGCTGAAGCTGTGGGCATCGGGTGTCGAGATGTTGACCGTCACACTCACATTGCCGCCGCCGCCGCGCACGCCAAGCCGTCCATCCGCTCCGCGGGCCAGCGGCATGATGGCTTCTGGACCCGCTTCCCCCATCAAACCGGTGCCGCCAAGCATCGGAAACAGTGTGGGAGAGTTGACGATGCCGCCATCGGCAAAGGGCATCACTGCGCCGCCGGAAAAAACGTTGCCGCTTGCGTTCGGAATGACACCGCCGAACAGACCACCCAGCATATTGCCCAGTGGCCTCAGGCCTTGGGTCAGCGATGACTGCGATAGCGACAGCGCAAGGCCCCGCAAGACGTCCGACAGCTTGGTGCCATGGATCACAGCGCCCGAGAAGGCTGTGACGAGCCTTGAACCGAGACTCTCGGCCAGTGCATCAAGCCCTGCCATCTGGGTGCGCAATACATCTGTCTGCAACGACAATTGTTCGATCGAATTGGTCATGGGTCATCCGGAAAGCGGGTTATGAGGTCATCAAGCTCGGAACGTGCAAGCCGCCCGCCGCTGGAACTCCGCGGAAAGGCGGCGGCGATCTCGCGCGGCGTCGCAGACCAGAAGTCGCGCGGACTGAGGCGCAGCACGCCCAGTCCAAGTTCCATCATGCGGGCCCAGGGAAAGCGCCTGCCCTCCGCCATCATCCGGCACCGGGTGCGGCAAAGGTTGCCTTCAACAGCCGGATGACAATGTCGAGATAGCCGGCGGCGCCGCCCGTCACCGCCATCGCCGCCACATCCTCGTCGCTGACGGGATGACCGGCCCCGCGCAAGCCCGCTCCAATGAGGCGTATCGCATCGCGGGCGCCGATCTTGCCCCGCTCGAACCGCTCGGCAATGGCAATCAGATCCTCGCCGCCATAGGCATGCTCGATTTCGGCCAGCGCACCCAGCGTGAGGCAGAGCGTGTAACGTTGCCCGGCAAGTTCAGCCTCGATCTCGCCGCGATGGGGATTCGCCATGGTGTACCTCAGATCGCGGTGAAGGTGAGTTCGCCGGCGGATTCGAGCACCAGCTCAAAGGTGACTTCGCCGTCATGGCGGCCGCCGAAATCCATGCCGGTGATCTGGAACAGGCCATCAACGATGCCAAAATCCGGGATCACCACCTGCCAGCGGCGAATTGTGCCGGTGAAGAAGTAACTGCGGACAGTGGCATCTGCGGCGGCATCCTTGAAGATCCCCGAGCCCCGGATGCCGGCGGACTTGACGCCGGCACCCGAAAGCAGCTCCCGCCACTGGCCAATCGATTCCTGGTTGCTGACGTTGACGCTTGCCGCATTGAACGACAAGGTGTGGCTCCTGAGGCCGGCGACGGTCTGAAAGCTGCCGGTTCCTGCCTGGTCGACCTTCAAAAGAAGGTCGCGACCCTTCTGTGCTCCCATGATTTTCTCCTAAAGTGGTTCGGTTGCGGCGCGGAAGCGCACGGTCGCGCCAAAATTCTCGCCATTCTTCTCGCGGGCCACGCTCCAGAAGACAATTCGCAGGTTGACCAGCCGGTGGCCCGCAAGGATCAAGGCCGCGTTGTCGAGCACACTCTCGATCTCATCGAGAATATTCTGCGCCATTTGGCGGCTGCGGCTATTGGTCCGTATACTGAGCATGACGAAGTGTTCGTGCGCCTTGGCGTCCGCCGTGCTCCAGTCGCGGGTCTCGATGTCGCCGAAGGCGACAAACGTGGTGGAGGCGCCGCGCGGCATTTCCTCATGCACATGCGCGCCGCCAAGCAGCAGTGTCAGCGGCGCGTGGGCGAGAAGTGCATTGCGCATGGCACTTTGCAAGGCGAGGCCGGGATTGCTCACAGCCGCACCTCGCGCCAAGGCCTGACAAGAGTGTCAAACGTCAAAGGCAACGGCGGTGGATCAGCTGCCCCGCGGTGCTCGAACCAGTGCGCAACAAGAATCAGGACTGCCTGGCGCAACGGCTCTGGAACCGAAGAGGCTGCGGAACCGAAGCCAGCCGTCACGGTGATCGCGATTCCATTGGCAATGCGGCCAGGCTTTGCCCAAACGCGAGAGCCCCGCAGCATCAAGCGGGGTGGGCGCGAGGTGGTATCGGCATAGTAGTGCGCCGGATCGATCGAGGCCGCCACGTCATCCTCGCCAAACACGGCAACCGTGTTGACCGACATCGCGGGAGCAAGCGGCAGTTCGACGAGGCCCGTCTCGGGCCAGTCGTCGAGATAGGATGTCCAGACTTGCTGGAGCAGGACCAGCCCGCTCCGCGCCTCGACGATGCGGCGGGCGGTACTGATCAGTGTGCTGATCAGTTGGTCCTCCTCGGCATGAGAGACGCGCATGTGCGCCTTGGCCTCGGCGAGCGTTACAGGCTCGACCGTTGGCGGCGTAATGAGTTTGGAGGGCATGCAAGCTCCTGAAGGGTACTGATGGAAGAGTGGGTGGCCGCCGGGGCGTTGCCCGCAGGCCACCCGCCATTCAGTCTCGTCCTATGTCAGGCCGAACTTCATCAGCTTGATTGCCTCGAAGTTCTGGACGCCGCCGCCGACGCGCTTGGTGGTGTAGAAGAGCACATACGGCTTGGCGGAATAGGGATCGCGCAGCACCCGCACGCCGACGCGGTCAACGATCAGATAGCCGCGATTGAAATCACCGAAGGCAATCGAGAAGCTGTCAGTGCCAATGTCCGGCATGTCCTCGCTCTCGGTCACGGGGAAGTTCAACAGAGTAGATTTGCCGTCGGCTGTGGCTGCCGGCTGCCAGAGATACTCACCGCTCGAGTCCTTGAACTTGCGGATCACACCTTGCGTCTTGCGGTTCAGCACCCAGTTGGCATTCTGGCGGTAGCCGCTCTTGAGCGCATAGATGAAATCGATCAGCTTGTCGGACGGATTGGACGCCGGAAAGGCAGCTGCCGTGCCGGTGGCGATGTAGCCGATATTTCCCCAGGACCAGGATGCATCAGCGACATTGGTATAGCCAAGGAAGCCCTTCGGCTTGTTGGTGCCATTGCCGGTGACGAAGGCGGTGCTTTCCTGGTCGGCAAAGGCCTGCTGCACTTCTTCGGCGATCCACTGGTCGAGATTGACGACCGAATCGTCGAGCAAGGCCTGCGTCGCCGCCGGCATGGCATAGAGTTCCATCGCCGGGAATTGCAGCTCGGCGAGCGTTGGCGCCGACGTCTCGGGACGTGCTGCGGTTTCACCGACCCAACCGGTCGCCGCGCTCGTCGTCGCGAAAGGCTTTTTGTAGACGGCCGACGAAACCTGCCGGATGCTGGCGATGGCACGGATCGGCGAGGCCGAAAACAGCCTGCGCCCGATTTCCGATTCGGTTTCGGCCGGAACGAGATAGCCGCCGTCCGGATTGGACCCGATCGACATCGACTTGGACTCGAGATCGAACAGGCCCTGCGACTCGCCCTTGCGTACATAGGTTTCGAAGGCCTGCTTGTGTTCGCGTGCGGCGGGTGCGGCGTCGGGTTCGCCGGTCAGGCGCGGGCGGCGGGCCTTGAGAGTCAGTTCGTCGAGCCGCGCCTTGGTCTCGTCGACGGCACGATTGATGCGGTCGACCTTGTCGCTCGTCACCACGTCGGCGCTCATGCGCTGTTCGATCTGCGACAAGCGATCGTCGTTGGCCTCCTTGAAGGCCTCGAAGGCCTGCATGAAGTCGCCAAAGGCGACTTTCGTCTCCAGTCCGTTATCCATTCTCACTTCACTCCTGGTTGGAAAAGCCGGGCCCCATCCCGGAACAAGGCGGCGAGGGAGGGCGTTCCCTGCTCGACGGGATGGGGCGTTGCGAAGCGCGCTTTGAATGCACACTCCGCAGTGTCTTTGGCGCGCCTCTTGGCCTCGGTGACGCGCGCGCCGTCGAGCATCGGGAAGGTCACGAGCGAGACTTCCCAGAGGTCGACCTGCTGCAGCAGCCGCGCGCCGGTGGCGCGGTCGCGCCGCGCGGTCACCGTCTTGAACCCGATCGAGAGGCCGTCGAGGCCTTTCGAGTCAAGCAGCGAGAGCAGCTCGCGGCCACGCTGCACATTGGGGTCAAGCCGCCCTTCCACGTAGAGACCTCGTTCGGTCTCGCGCATGTCAAGCCAGGTGCCGACGGGCTCGGACGGGTCATGCTGAAACAGCATGCGGATGGCCGATGAACCCTTGTGCCGCAGCGACGCAGCGAAGGCGCCCGGCAAGACGATGTCGCCCGATTGGTCGCGCTTGCCGAAGAGGCTGGCATAGCCCACGAATACGCCCGTGCCGGAGCAGGCGCAAAGCGGCTGCCCCAGCCGGCTTTTCTCCCGGCGGGTTTGCATGATGATAATCCTTGGATGGCGAGCCAGCGCCTTGCGGCGAGGGGTGCAGAGTCAAGTGCCGAGCTTCGGCCCATAGCCGACAGCTGCGCGCTTCTCATTTTCAGTCAGGAAGCTGGCGCGCTCCAGCCTGGCCCACAGGGCCTCACGGTCTGGCGCCAGGGCTTCAACCTGATCGAGGTCGTGGGCGAGGCGGAACTGTCCCTGGCCCAGAAATCCGGTCAGCGCCTCGGCGACACGGCCGGCGAGGGGCAAGATCGTCTGGCGCCAGAAGCTCCGGTTGGCTTCGGCATAGTTGGCGAAGGTGTTGTCGCCCGGGATGCCCAGAAGCATCGGTGGAACACCAAAGGCAAGTGCAATCTCGCGGGCGGCGGCATTCTTCGACTGGATGAACTCCATATCCTTGGGGCTGAAGCCCATTTCCTTCCAGTCGAGGCCGCCCTCCAGCACCATGGGGCGCCCGGCATTGGCAGCGCCCTGATAGCTCTGCTCCAGTTCGCGCTTCAGCCGTTCGAATTGCTCCGTGGTCAGATGACCGTCGGCTGCCGCGTAGACCAGCGCGCCCGAAGGCCTCGCGCTGTTGTCAAGCATCGCCTTGTTCCAGGCGGCGGCGGCATTGTGCGTGTCGATCGAGCGTTGCGCGGCCTCGAGCGGCGACATGCCGTAGTGGTCGTTCAGCGGATTGAAAAGCTTCAAGTGCAAGACGTTGTCTCGCGCCAGCCGCACCGATTGTCCGTTGACAGAGTATTCAAATGCCTCGGGCCAGCCGTTCGCGGAGGCGATTGCCTTCATGCGGTCAGGGCGCAGCGCGTAGATCTCGCGGACGCTGCCTTCGATGTCGACCTTCTCGACATAGGCATTGCCGGCCACCAGGAGAAATCCGAAGAGCTGTTCGAAGAATTCGCGGCCGGGCTGGCCCGGATTGGGCTTGGCCAGGAGTGCGAGCAGCGGATGCAATGTCGATTCCGCTTCGCCATCGTAGACGAGCCAGGGCAGCGAGGCGGCGGCTTCCGCGATCATGCGGACGGCGCGGTAGCCGATTGCATTGGCGGCGAAGCCCTCCTGCGCCAGTGCCGCATAGTTGCGCGGCGTCCATTGGGGCCTGCCCGCCGAATGCATCGCAATCAGCGGGGCCGCCGCCGATCGCTTCTGCTCGGGCGCGAAGAAAGTCCGAAGACGGTTCAGCATGAGGTCAGTCCAATCCTTCCGTTCAAATCGTCCTCACGCGCGGCTCGGGACCGCGGCGGAGCATGAGGTCGCTCACCGCCCAGACCAGAGCGTCAAGGCGGTCGGGGCTCCTGGCGCCATCACGGATGGCGGAGCACATTTCGTCTTCGAGTTCGGGGAAGGTGCCCACATGGTGCACCCTGCCCTGTTCATACAGTGCGGCCACCGGCTCCGCCCGCGCCTGCTTGCCGCGCGAGGCGTGCACGGCGCGAAAGGCCAAGTGTGGATCGACCTCCCGCAACACCTGTTCCACCATGGCCCCGCCCTGGTTTACTTCGGCGACCACCCGGTCGGATTTTCGCGCATGATAGAGTGCCACAACGCGCTGGGCCCAGGCGGCAGGCCTGGCGCCCCGGATCGAATGATCGTCCAGCACATAGGCACGTCCGTCTTGGCCCAGGCCAACACATACAATGCCGCAGGCATTCGATTTCCGGCTGTGACTGGCCGGCGGATCGACTGCCACGACGATACGGGCAAGATCCGGCACCTGCGCCACCCGGCTGAGCTCGATCAGTTCGCGGCGGAAAAGAGCGTCCGGATCATCTTCGATCAATTCGCCATCGAGTTCCTGACGTCCCAGTCTGGTGCCGCCATAGCGCGCCTGCACATCATTCCAGAAACTGCCAGCCAGATGCGCCCTGTTGTCAGCCGTGCGCGATCGCGTCACCGCTGTCGACGGGTCGGCCAGAAGCCGCTTCAGCATGGCCGTCGGCCGTGGCGTGGTCGTCACCGCCACGCGCGGCGAGTGCCCCAACCGCAGTGCAAAGGCCAACATGTTCCACACGTCCGCTGCCTGCTTCCATTTTGCCAGCTCGTCGCACCATGCGGCGTCGAACTGGGGGCCGCGGAGGCTTTCGGGCTCATCTGCCGAAAACACCTGAGCGATCGAGCCATTGGGCCAGGTCAGCAGGCGCTTCGAAGATTCGTAGACGGGACGTTCGTCGTCCATGTGGACGCCAAGCAGCCCCGACTTGCCCTCGATCATCACCAGCCGCACTTCGTCGAAGGTCGGGCCGATGATGGCGATGCGCTCGGCGCGCGGCCCCGTCTCGGGCCAAAGCCCCAGTGCTTGCGCCCGCACCCACTCGGCTCCCGCCCGTGTCTTGCCGGCTCCCCGCCCGCCGAGGATCAGCCAACTGCGCCAGTTGAGATCATCTGGCGGCAGCTGCTTGCCTTCACGTGCCCACAGGCGCCACTCGCGGTTCAGCAGCCGTGTCTCGCGATGGATCAGGCTCGACTGCATTTTCTTCAGTTCTTGCCTGCTCAAGCTCCCGGCGCAGCCCGTCAAGCTTGCCCGCAAGTGCCTCACGCTCGGCGTCATCAAACACCCGCTCGGCTGTCCGCTGCCGCTTTCGCTGGCTCCGCTCTTTGCGTTCAAGTTCCAGCACCTTCTCCAGCGTGCGCACCAGGGTATTCATGGCGCGGATATCGCGTTCGCTCGTCACCGCCGTCGCCTGCTCGTCCAGATCTCCAATCTGGGCCTCGAGCTCGGTGAGGCGGCGCTGCAGCAGGGTCTTCAACCGGGCGATGGTTTCCCGCGTTCCAACCGGCTTTTTCTTCGTCGAACCACGCAGTTTCCAGCCTTCCGCCTTGGCCCGCCGGGTCAAAGCCTGCGGCGAAATCCCGGCGTCCGTTGCGATCGCCGACACCGCCTCACGTCCGTCTTCGTAGCGCTGCCGCGCCGTGGCCCAAAAGCCATCGGCCGGAGGCCCGTCCTTGCCGCCGTTCATCGCCTGACCCATTTGTGGAGTATGCCCTTGTCTACCCTGTGAAGCGCGCGCTGTCAAGGACTATTTACCTATTAGAGGAATTTTGTTTTGGGGTTGCGGAGAACTGTTGCAGCGTTATTGCTCAGGCATGGATATCCGCCAGCTTCAGTATCTCGCCGCACTGGCGCGCGAAAAGCATTTCACCCGCGCCGCCCAGGCCTGCCACGTCACGCAGCCGACCTTGTCGGGCCGCATCCGCCAGCTTGAGCAGGAGCTGGGCGTTCCCATCGTCGAACGCGGCCAACGTTACATCGGCCTCACGCCCGAAGGCGATCGCGTTCTGAAATGGGCGCATCTCATTCTCGACAACTGGCAGTCGCTTCAGCAGGAGCTGGGTTCGATCCGCTCGAAGAAGGGTGAATTGGTCGGGCGCCTGGTACTAGGGGTCATTCCGTCCGCCCTGCCGATGGTATCGATGCTAACCAAGGCCATGGAGGTTGAAAATCCGCGGGTCGAGTTCACCGTTCTGTCCCAGAGTTCGGAAGAAATTCTCCGTGCACTGCACGATTTCTCCATAGAAGCGGGTATCACTTATCTCGACAACGAACCTGTCGAAGGCCTGATGTCGGCTCCGCTCTATGTCGAGCACTATTGCCTGTTCGTTTCGGAAGATCATCCGTATGCGGACAAACAGTCCGTCACCTGGCTGCAGGCGGCGCAGGAATCGCTCTGCCTGCTCACACCCAACATGCAGAACCGGCGGATCGTCGACCGTGCCTTCACGGCCGTCAATGCCCACCCCTCACCCAAACTCGAGACCAATTCGATCATGAACCTCCTGGCCTCGGTCAAGTCGCTGGGGCTGGCCTCGATCATGCCGGAATATTTTATTGACGTTCTCGGGCAGCTGGACGGGGTGAAGGCCATTCCGCTGGTGGAACCGCGTGTCGAACACGCGGTGGGCCTGGTTGGCCTGCCGCGGGAGCCCTTATCCCCCTTGGTGTCCGCCCTCTTCGCAGCTGCAAAAAAACTCAAGGCTTGATCAGGGTCAAGGATCGCCACGGATCTCCGTTTCAGATAGGCGAAAGAGGAGAAGTCCGATGAGCATTTCGATCAATCCCGCCCACGCCTATTGCGAGACCCGCGATCAGTTCGTTTCGCTGGAGCAGACCGAGGGCCAATGCCGTGGCCGGCACAATTGCAGCGATGGCGCCTGCCCCCTGGAAAAGGAACTGGGACAGAACAGGTTCGGCCGGGCCTTGAACATGCTGGCGGCGAGCTTCGGCCAGGTGCGCGCAGCAGACTAGACCGGGATTGGTTGTATATGGCGGCTCTATGATGTCATAGGCGCCGCCAATTGGAACTCCGCCGCGGATTGCGCCATAAGGCGCCATGTCCGAAAAACGTACCCTCATTGACCTCTCCCCGCGCGAGGCGGTTGCCGCGCGGGAGATCGCGCTTCGCTATGGCAACAAGCCTGACGCATTGCTAGAAATACTCCATGACCTGCAGGAGCAAGTCGGGTTCATCCCTGAAGGCACATTGCCTGTTCTTGCCAAGGCACTGAACCTGTCGCGCGCCGAGGTTCACGGTGTCGTAACCTTCTACCATGACTTCCGGCGGCAACCTGCCGGCCGGCACGTCATCAAGGTCTGCCGGGCGGAAGCCTGCCAGTCGATGGGCGGCAACCACCTTGTGGCCATGATCGAGCGCTATCTTGAGGTCAAGCTCGGCCAGACCACGGCGGACGGCGCCATCACGGTTGAGGCTGTCTATTGCCTCGGAAATTGCGCGCTTTCGCCAGCCATCATGGTGGACGACAGGCTGGTCGGCCGGGTTGATGCGGCGAAGTTCGAGAAGATCGTCGCGGAGTGCAAGGCATGATCAAGGTGTATGTGCCGCGCGATTCGGCTGCCCGCTCTGTCGGCGCGGATGAAGTCGCTTCTGCAATCGCCCGGCTTCCCGGCGTGCAGGTGGTGCGCAACGGCTCGCGCGGGCTGCTGTGGCTTGAACCAATGGTCGAGGTCGAAACAGCTCAGGGCCGCATTGCCTATGGGCCCGTCACGGCGGCCGACATCGCATCGCTTTCGGCCTCAGGCTTCCTCAGCGGCGCGGCCCACGCGTTGCGTCTCGGAAATATCGAAGATCACCCCTATCTCAAAAACCAGGAACGCCTGACCTTTGCCCGGTGCGGCATCACCGACCCGGTGTCGGTTGCCGACTATGTGGCGCATGACGGCTTTGAGGGATTGCGCAAGGCTCTCGGCCTTTCTGGAGCGGCAGCCGTTGCCGAAGTCACCGAGTCCGGACTTCGCGGACGGGGCGGCGCCGGCTTCCCGACCGGTATCAAGTGGAAGACGGTGCACGACGCTGTGGCAGATCAGAAATACATCTGCTGCAACGCCGACGAGGGCGACTCAGGCACCTTCGCCGACCGAATGGTGATGGAGGGTGATCCCCTCATGCTCATCGAAGGCATGACAATTGCGGGGATCGCTGTCGGTGCAACGCGCGGTTACGTTTACATCAGGTCGGAATATCCAGACGCCATCGCAACGATGAAGGAAGCCATCGACGCCGCCCAGACTGCGGGCTGGCTCGGTGCTAATCTTCAGAGTTCAGGAAAGTCCTTCCATCTTGAAGTCCGCCGTGGCGCTGGCGCTTACATCTGCGGTGAGGAAACCGCGATGCTGGAAAGCCTCGAGGGCCGCCGTGGCATGGTGCGTCCCAAGCCGCCGATCCCGGCACTGGCGGGTCTGTTCGGAAAACCCACCGTCATCAACAATGTGCTGAGCTTTGCAGCTATCCCCTATATCCTCGCCAAGGGTGGCGCCGCATACAAGAATTATGGAATGGGACGCTCGCGCGGAACCCTGCCCTTCCAGCTTGCCGGAAATATCAAGCAAGGCGGACTGGTCGAAAAGGCCTTCGGTGTTACGCTGCGCCAATTGGTGGAAGACTTTGGCGGCGGCACCTTTACCGGCCGACCCTTGCACGCCATTCAGGTAGGCGGCCCGCTCGGCTCCTACATTCCCTCCTCACAGCTTGACTTGCCAATGGACTACGAAGCCTTCGCCGCCGCCGGCGCCATGGTCGGCCACGGAGGGCTCGTGGTGTTCGACGACTCGGTCGACATGGCGGCGCAGGCGCGGTTCGCCATGGAGTTCTGCGCTGTCGAATCCTGCGGCAAGTGCACACCCTGCCGCATTGGCTCGACGCGAGGGGTTGAGGTCATCGACAAGATCGTGGCCGGCCAGAACCGCGAGGCCAATCTCGAATTGCTCTCCGATCTCTGTCAGACCATGACCGATGGTTCACTCTGTGCCATGGGCGGACTGACGCCGATGCCGGTCATGAGTGCGGTCAAGCACTTCCCGGAAGATTTCGACAAGCCCGCCCAGATGGCCGCCGAATAGGAACGCATCAGATGACCCTCATCAAAGAGATTGACTACGGCACGCCAAAGTCCACCGTTGAAAAGATGGTGACGCTGGAAATCGACGGCCACGAGATCACGGTGCCGGAAGGTACGTCGATCATGCGCGCCGCAATGGAACTCGGCACGAAGATCCCCAAACTCTGCGCCACCGACTCGCTCAACAGCTTCGGCTCTTGCCGTCTGTGCCTCGTTGAAATCGAGGGCCGCAAGGGCACGCCGGCCTCCTGCACCACGCCGGTTGCACCTGGCATCAAGGTCCGTACACAGACGGATCGCCTTGCGGGCCTCCGCAAGGGGGTGATGGAGCTTTATATCTCGGACCACCCGCTCGATTGCCTGACCTGTGCAGCAAATGGCGACTGCGAACTGCAGGACATGGCCGGTGCGGTCGGCCTGCGCGACGTGCGTTACGGCTATGATGGCGACAATCATGTGTTCAAGCGCCAGGCCGACGGCACGGAGAATTTCCGCTTCAAGGCCAAGGACGAGTCCAATCCCTATTTCACCTTCGACCCCGCCAAGTGCATCGTCTGCTCGCGCTGCGTCCGCGCTTGCGAAGAGGTTCAGGGCACCTTCGCGCTGACGATCGATGGCCGCGGCTTTGACAGCCACGTCGCCGCCGGCATGGACGAGAACTTCCTGGATTCGGAATGTGTGTCCTGCGGCGCCTGCGTGCAGGCTTGCCCGACTGCAACCCTGACCGAGAAGTCGGTGATCCAGATGGGTCAGCCGGAACATTCGGTCATCACCACCTGCGCCTATTGCGGGGTTGGCTGTTCGTTCAAGGCCGAAATGAAGGGCGACCAGGTCGTCCGCATGGTTCCTTTCAAGGACGGCGGCGCCAACGAAGGGCATTCCTGCGTCAAGGGCCGTTTCGCATTCGGCTACACGACGCACAAGGATCGCGTCACCAAGCCGATGATCCGTGAACGGATCACCGATCCGTGGAAGGAAGTGTCGTGGGACGAGGCCATCGGCTACGCCGCCTCGCGCTTCAAGGCCATCCAGGACAAGTATGGCCGCACATCGATTGGTGGCATCACGTCCTCGCGCTGTACAAACGAGGAAGTCTTCGTCGTCCAGAAGATGATCCGTGCGGCCTTCCGCAACAACAATGTCGATACCTGCGCCCGCGTTTGCCATTCGCCCACCGGGTATGGCCTGTCGCGTACATTTGGCACGTCGGCGGGAACGCAGGATTTCAAATCCGTCGAAGCCTCCGACGTCATCATCATCATCGGCGCCAATCCGACCGACGGCCACCCGGTCTTCGCCTCGCGCATGAAGAAGCGGCTGCGCGCCGGGGCCAGGCTCATTGTCGTTGATCCGCGGCGCATCGACATGGTGCAGTCGCCGCATATCAAGGCAGCCCATCACCTGCAACTTCAGCCCGGCACCAATGTTGCCGTGATGAATGCGATCTCGCACGTGATCCTGTCGGAAGGCCTCGAAAAGCGCAGCTATATTGACGAGCGCTGCGATCCGGTCGAGTTTGCGCGGTGGGAAGCCTTCATCAAGGAAGAGCGCAATTCGCCTGAAGCACTGGAAGCCATTACCGGTGTTCCGGCAGCTGAAGTCCGCGCCGCTGCCAGGCTCTATGCCACCGGCGGCAATGGCGCCATCTATTATGGCCTCGGCGTTACCGAGCACAGCCAAGGGTCGACGATGGTGATGGCGATGGCCAACCTCGCCATGGCGACTGGTAATGTCGGCCGCAACGGCGTCGGCGTCAATCCGCTCCGTGGACAGAACAACGTGCAGGGCTCTTGCGACATGGGCTCGTTCCCGCATGAATTCTCAGGCTACCGCCATGTCGGCGACGACACGGTGCGCCAGATGTTCGAGACCGTCTGGCAGACGCATCTCGACAACGAGCCGGGCCTGCGGATTCCCAATATGTTCGATGCCGCCGTCGAGGGCACATTCCGTGGCATCTTCGTTCAAGGCGAAGACATCGCGCAGTCAGATCCCAACATCAAGCACGTGAACCACGCACTTGAATCCATGGAATGCGTTGTGGTGCAGGACTTGTTCCTCAACGAAACTGCAGCTTTTGCCCATGTGTTCCTGCCAGGCACGTCCTTCCTCGAGAAGGACGGAACGTTTACCAATGCCGAGCGCCGCATCAACCGCGTGCGCCAGGTCAAGGCGCCGATGCAGGGCAAGCATGAGTGGCAAGTGGTCTGCGATCTCGCCAGCGCGATGGGCTATCCGATGGCCTATGGTTCGGCTGCGGAGATCATGGACGAGATCGCGCGGGTCACGCCAACGTTTGCTGGCGTCTCCTTTGCCAAGCTCGACGTGATGGGTTCGATCCAGTGGCCGTGTAACGACAAGGCACCGGAAGGCACGCCGCTGATGCATGTCGGCGGCTTCGTGCGGGGGAAGGGCCGCTTCGTCGTCACCGAATTCGTAGCAACGCCCGAGCGCACCAACCGCTCCTTCCCGCTGATCCTGACGACCGGCCGTATCCTGTCGCAGTACAATGTCGGCGCCCAGACGCGGCGGACCGAGAATGTCGCCTGGCACAAGGAAGACGTTCTCGAGATCCATCCTCATGACGCCGAAACCCGCGGCATCAAGAACGGAACCATGGTCTCGATCTCCAGCCGCATCGGCGCCACGACGCTCCCTGCGCTGATTTCCGAACGCATGCCGCAAGGTGTCGTCTATACGACCTTCCATCATCCGATGTCGGGCGCCAATGTCATCACCACGGAATATTCCGACTGGGCCACCAATTGCCCCGAATACAAGGTGACGGCGGTGCAGGTGACGCTCTCCAACCAGCCTTCCGAATGGCAGAAGGAATGGGAAGAGCGCGAGGAAGAGAACAAGCGCATTGGCACTGAACCGCTGGTTGCTGCCGAATAGGCATGACCCGCCGGCCGAAACTCTCTCTGGTTCCAGCCCATGCACCGATAACGTCGGTGCCGGCCCGCGGAACACTGCATACGCTTGGCGGCGACGTCAAAGCCGTTTGGCAGGTTCCGGAGGAAGTGCCCATCGCCGTTCTGTTCAATTCGAAAAGCCATGCCGTGATGATGGGGACGCCAGCCGATTTCGAGGATTTCGCGGTCGGTTTCGCGCTGGCTGAAGGCATCGTGGCACGAACAGCCGATGTTTCCGGCGTGCTGATCCTGCCTTCAGAACAGGGATATGCGGTTGACCTTTCGGTCAGCGAGGAGAAGCTGAACCACAGCCGCATGGCCAAACGCACGCTCGAAGGCCGCACCGGTTGCGGCTTGTGCGGCATCGAAGATATCAAGGACGCAATCCGCATGCCGGGCCGGACTGTTCCTGACGTGCCCTTGAGCCCGCAAGCCGTGGCCCGCGCCTATGAGCAATTGCCGGCGCATCAGCCGATGAGCCGGATAAACCGAACCGTCCACGCCGCCGCTTGGTGTTCCGTGGACGGAGAAATCCTTACCTCGCGCGAAGACGTCGGCCGCCACAATGCGCTCGACAAGCTCATCGGTGCTCTGGCGCGCGCCGGCACGGACGTCACCTCGGGTTTCGTGCTGATGTCCAGCCGCTGCAGTTTTGAACTGGTGCAGAAATGCGCCATTGCCGGAATCGGTGCGCTGTCCACCGTCTCGGCTCCCACCGCACTCGCCCTGTCACTGGCGCGGGAAGCCCACCTCAAACTTGCCGCGCTTTCGAGCCGCGGCGTCATGATTTTCGATCAGGAGTAACCCGCATGGAAATCCGCGACATGGTGCGCATGGCCAACCAGATTGCTTCGTTCTTCAATGCCGCGGGTCATGAGCTGGCAGTGAAGGATGCGGCCGATCACATCAACAAGTTCTGGGAGCCGCGCATGCGCAAGGCGCTCATTGCACATCTGGAAAAAGGCGGGGAAGGCCTCGACCCGACGATCCGCGATGCAGCGGCTCTCATCAAGCGGCCGAAGGCGGAGGCTGCCTGATCACTTGAAAAGGTCGAGTGCCTTCACGGCGTTGTTCTTCATGGCGCCGATCATCATGCGGTCCATGAAGCTGCCGTGTTCGGCATAGACGGCGAGCGCCGCGTCGAAGCTGGCGATCGCCTGCTCCACCTCGGCCTTGTTCATCCGCGTCGTGCCGAGCATGAACTGGATGGTGGCGATATCCTTCATGGCCGAAGCCCAGTCGAGTGGCGCCTTGTCCTTGTCAGTGGCGGACATGACCTCCTGCAGAATGGCCTCGGCTTCCAGAAGAATCTTCACGTCCTGCTTCAGGATGCCCTTGCCTTGAAGGGCGGTGGCCAGGCCGCTGGACACCGACATCCAGTCTGACGGGAAGGCCTCGCGCGTAAACACCTCACGCGCCGCGCGGTAGGCGGCGATTGCCTCATCGGCCAACTTTTCATCTGCCTTGTTCGAGGCGATTGCCGAAAGCGTCGAGGCTAGTAACTGCTGGCTTTCAGCCCATTGCTCGGCATTGATGTCGCGGGCCCGCACTTCCAGCGCCGAGCGGAACGCTGCGGCTGCCCTGTCGAGACGGGCCGGGTCCTGCTTCATCATGCCGAGGACCTGCTGTGTCATGCCATAGGCATTCTGCAGCCTCGCCCAGAAGACCGGCGAGCGTTCGCGGGTGACTTCGCCAAAGGCCTGCTCAAAAGAGTTTGCCGCCAACTCGAATTCGGCGACATTGCCTTCCATGGCGCCAATGTTGGTGTGCGCCATGCCGATATTGCCGATGGTGTTGCCCCAGTCGATGGGAAAGGACTTGCGATCGAAGACCGGGAGAATCTCCTCGTAGGTTTTCAATGCCTCCCGAACCTGGCTCACGTCACGCGCGTTTGCGCCGCGGACACGCATGGTGATGGCGAGGTTGTTCTTGGCCTGGGCCCATTCGATACGATTGGCTTGCGGGTCGAGCAATGCCAACGCATCGTTCAATCGATCGGCCGCCTTGCCATACCGGCTGGCGTCACCATTGCGGTCGGCCAGATCGACATCGAGATTGGCCGCGTTCAGCTGGTCCAGTGCCCAGCCATAGGAGTCGTCCTTCCTGTCCCGAAGTGCCAGAGCGGTGGTGAAGGATTGTTCCGCTTCGGCGTAAAGTGCGGCATCGTTGCGGCGCTGGGCAAGCGTGTGAAGCGCGATGCCGAGATTCGAGAGCGAGGTTGCCTTTTCCTTTGGCATTGTTCCGCCTACGGACAATGCGGCGCGGTAGAGGGCGATGGCCTGTTCGACCGGTCCAGTGTCAAGCACCCGCTCGGCCAGAACCGAATAGGAGTTGGCGAGATTGTTGGTGGTCTTCGACCATTGCAGCGGCTCGCGCTCGCGAGAGACAAAGGTGAGCGCCAGTTCATAAGCCGCGATGGCGCGCTGCAATACGTCCTCCCCGCCGCGATAGCGGTAGATCGTCTGCAACGCATCGGCCTCGCGTGTCTTGTATTTGTTCGCCAGCGGCCGGTCGGCATCCTTCACCCAGTCGAAGGCCTCGGCATAGTCCCTTGATGCGCCATCAAAGTCGAAATCGATCTCGGCTGTTTCGGCACTCTTCATCAGAACTTCGGCGTTGGCGATGCGCTTGGCTCTGGCTTCCGCTTCGACCTTTTCGATGGTTTCGCGCGAGTCCTCCACCGCCTGCTTGGCTTCATCCAGAAAGCCGCGCGCCGCCTTGATGGCGCCTTCTCCAATCGCCGTATCGGCGGCTGCAACCAGCCGCATGATCTTCGGGTCATCAACGGAGAGCGCCTTGCGCTCGTCCAGAATGGTCTTGATGCGCCCGGCTTGGGATCTCAAAGCGACCTCGAGCGACTGCGGATCCTTGGGGATCTCGGTTTCGCCGAGCGCGGCGAGCACGCCATAGAGCGTGCCCAGCGGCACGCTGTCAGCGGCGGCGATGCGCTCGACCTGTTTGCGTTGGGGATCGGGCAGGCCTGCAATCGTCAGCAACAGTTTGCGGCGTTCGCCGGTGATGATGCCGTCTTCGCCAGCCGGCAACTCCTCTGGTGCGCCGAAGTAAAGCTGTTTGCGCAGGCTCTCGTTCACCCAGGGGCGCTGCCGGGTATCGGTCTTGAGATAGACCTCTTCCGTCACCATGCGCATGACGAGGCCAAATTCGCTGCCGGTCATGGCGGAGAGGTGACGCAGAATCGCCGCAGCATAAGGACTGTTGCTCCCGGGTTCGCCATCGAGTGCAGGTAACCCTGGTTCGGCGGCAAAACCGATGATGGTGCCGATCGTGTCGGTTGCCCCCTGTTCGACTGCCGCAAATCCGCGCGGCGTACCGAGGCCAGAGCCGCTCATTTCGACCTTTTCTCCCTGCTTGCGGGCCACCGTGCCGGCAGGAAAAGGATTGGAGCGGCAGGCATCGATCAGAAAGATGGTGAGGGGCACCTTGGCGCGCAATTCATCCAGAATCCCGCTCAAGGGCACCAGGTTTTTTTCCACGTCTTCAAGAGCGCCAAGATCGGCATCAACCGGAACAAGCCAGTTTTCCCCGCCCGCCTCGATTCCATGGCCGGAATAATAAATGATCGCGGCATCCGCGCCCTCGGCGTCTTCGGCAAAGCGGTCGAGATCGCGGCGCAGCTTCTTGGCATCGCGATCGGTCGAACCCGTCACGTCAAACCCGAGCTTTTCCAACAGGTCCTCGATCGCGCGGGCATCACTCTCGGGATTAGGCAGGGGTGAAAGGTGTTGGTACTTTGATTGGCCAATGACCAGTGCAACGCCCCGGAGGCCACCCTCCCCAGCTATTGCCGGCGGAAGAAAACTCAGCAGGAACAGAAGGATGGCAACAAGTCTGGTCATGTCGTCCGGCGGCGGCGGGGTTTTGGCAGGCGCCAGATGTGATCCACCAGATCGTCAACACTAAGGCCTTCCTCGGAATAGGCCTCGTTCTTGATCGTGATCCCCGCTTCATCCACAGTCGCTTGCCGGCCCGAGACCAGCGGGTGCCACCAGGGGAGGGATTTTCCTTCCGCCAACAGGCGGTAGGCGCACGTGCCGGGAAGCCAGCCGAGCGAGCTGACATTCTGCGGGGTCAGCGCCACACAATCGGGCACCTTGTCATGGCGGTTAGGATAATCGGTACAGCGGCAGGTTCCAATGTCGAGAAGCTTGCAGGCGGCCCTGGTATAGAGAAACTCCCCGGTGTCCTCATCTTCCAGCTTGTTCAGGCAGCAGCGGCCGCAGCCATCGCAAAGCGACTCCCATTCGCCAGGGGTCATCTGGTCAAGGGTCTTGGATTTCCAGAACGGTTCGGCGGTCATGACCCTTTGGAAGCGATAGACCGATGAAAGTCAATGGTGGCTGTGCGACATCTGGACATTGTGTTAACCCCTGCTTAACCCTCGGCTGGTGTTGAAGTCACGGCAGCCTATATATTGATGCTCGTGCGGCGCGCCTGCTGCATGGCCCGTTTTCGTCACAATCGGCCCTTATCGGGGCTTGCAACGCTCATGCTGGTTCGCGACCCTTGTCCAACGTCCCGTCCCGATCATCAATAGCCGGAGTTCTGTGGAGAGCTGACGCTGTCGTCAGTACCGCAATCTTCGAGACATGGGATTTTCTCAAGCGGTCAGGATCGGCCTATGCGAATTTCCTTGAGCGGTTCCGGCTGAGGGGACTGAAGCGCGTGTTCATCGATCTTCTCGATGACGGCGTCACGTTCGGGGTGATCGCGTGTTTCGTGGTGCTCGCCTATGCTCTGCCGCCTTTCTCCGGCACGGGCGACGTGTGGAACCGCGGGCGCGAATACGCGGTGACCTTTACCGATGCCAGTGGCCAGATCATCGGCCGGCGCGGCATCCGGCAGGACGATGCCATCCCCCTGGAAGATATTCCGCCGGTGATGATCAAGGCGGTGCTGGCCACCGAGGACGCCCGCTTCTTCGAACATTTCGGCGTCGACGTCATCGGCACGCTGCGCGCCATCGTGCAGAATGCCAGGGCCAATGATGTGGTGCAGGGTGGCTCATCGCTAACCCAGCAGGTTGCGAAGAACCTGTTCCTGTCGCCCGAGCGTACGATCCGCCGCAAAGTGCATGAGGCCTTCCTGTCACTGTGGATCGAGGCACGCCTGAGCAAAGAAGAAATTCTCAAGCTCTATCTTGACCGGTCGTATCTCGGCGGGGGCAACTATGGTGTCGAAGCCGCATCGCAGTTCTATTTCGGCAAGTCGGTGCGCGACATCACGCTGACCGAGGCCGCGATGCTGGCCGGTCTGTTCAAGGCACCCACAAAATATGCGCCGCACAGAAATCTTGCGATCGCGCAGGCGCGCGCCAATACGGTGCTCTACCGCATGCTCGATGCAGGGTTCATCACCCAGGGTGAATTGTTGCAGGCGCGGCGTGAACCGGCGACGGCGATCGCGCAATCGGTGACGGACAGCCCCGACTGGTTTCTCGACTGGGCCTATCGCGACACGCTCAACGTCCTTGATGACAGGAAAATCAACGGCGATTTTGTGCTGGAGGTGAAGACCACCATCAATCTGCCGCTGCAGACCGCCGCACAGCGCATCATCAACGAAGACATGGCCGTCAACGGCAGCCCCTACAACATCTCGCAGGCGGCCGCCGTCACCATGGCACCGGATGGCGCGGTCGAGGCCATCGTTGGTGGCAAGGACTACGAAATCAGCCAGTTCAATCGCGCCACCGATGCGATGCGGCAGTCGGGCTCATCATTCAAACCCTTTGTCTACATGGCAGCCCTGCTCGATGGCTACAAACCGACCGACGTCCTGGTCGATGGCCCCGTGACTGTTGGCGACTGGAGTCCGAAAAACTACAGTGGCAAGTATGCCGGGCGCACGACACTGTCGAATGCCCTGGCGCATTCCTATAATTCCATTCCAGTGAAGCTTATGGTGGCAATCGGACGTTCGGCCATCATCCGTACAGCACATACAGCGGGGATCAGGGGCGAACTCGAAACGTGGGCACCGATGGTGCTCGGCACCAGCGCACTTTCGTTGATGGACCTGACCACCGGATACATCGCTTTTGCCTCGGGCGGCATTCCAGCGCAGCCGTACGCCGTTCTGGAAATCCGCCGCGCAAACGGCGACCTGCTTTATAGCCGGGCAGATGGCATCGTCACTCCGCCGCACCGCGTCTTTCCGGAAGAGAAAGTCGCCGAGCTCAATTCCATGCTCTCGGCCGTGGTCAAGGCAGGAACAGGCAGGCGGGCAGACCTGGGCTTTGCGCCGCAAGGCGGCAAGACCGGCACCAACCAGGGCTATCGTGATGCCTGGTATGTCGGCTTCACCGGACATCACATCACCGGCGTGTGGTACGGCAATGATGACTTCTCGCCGATGAAGGAAGTGACGGGAGGATTGCTTCCGGCACCGACGTGGAAACGCATCATGCTCGAAGCCGAACGCGGACTTTCTCCTGTGAGCATCGCGGGCATCCCCTATGACAGCACCTATGCCGTGGCCGAGGTCGATGATTCCAAGGCCACTGCGCTACAACCCATCAGCGACGAGGCCGACCAGACGGTGACCGGCGATACGCTCCCTCAGAACAATGGCGGCGATGTCAACACGGTGCTCAACGGCATGTTCGATCTGTTCGAGGACAAGCCGGCCGTGACGGCAGCGAAGCCGGAGAAGAAGCCCAAGCAAGAGGCCCTGGTCCTGCCCAAGGCCAACGTGACGACTGACCAGACGGCCACCAAGAAGAAGAATCTCTTCAAACAGATCTTCGGCGGAATCGGCGATGTATCGCAGTCGCCATCGCAGGCCGAAGTCCCGAAGAAAAAGAAGAAGAAGAAAAATTTCCTTGATAGAATTTTCTGATCACTGACATGCGGCGTTATGCAGGAGGATTTGCGTATGTATTGGCCGGCCTAGCTGCTGGCGCTGCGAGCGCATACCTGGTGATCGAGAACAAGGGCGTGAAGTCTGCGGGATCCAGCGAGCTCTGGACCAGCCGGGCGAAAGGACTGTCCGGTGATTCCGCCATCTATGTCCGCGCTCACTACCTGCTGCAGGGCCGCTTGCCGCCGTCCACAGGACAGATCGACGAGGCAACGGCGGACACGGATTCGGATGGCAATGTCCTGACCAGCAGTTGCCGCTACACCGTCACTTCGACTGGTGCCTTGCCACGGTGGTGGAGCATCGCCGTCATGACTGACGGTTCCGAGTCCTCCTCGCCGCAAGTCATTGCCGATACCGACAGTGTCATCCGCGAAGCAGACGGCTCGGCAGTCATCCACGCCGCGGCAACCCCGCAGCCCGGCAACTGGCTCAACACCGGGGCGGCGGGGCGCTTCACGTTGCTTTACTCCGCCGTTGCCGCGGGAACGCAGCGCCTGCCTGGGGCGCCGCCTTTCAACATCCGGCGCGAGGAATGCCCATGATGATCCGGCTGTTCTGGATTGCTGTGGCTCTGGTCGCAGCCGTGGCAGCGCATGCGGCCTTCGTATTGTTCGTGCCGGGCTACATGTTCTCAGCAGAGATCGCGCGCATGACTCGCGCGCATGGCGTCAACACCTTCTTCATTTTGCCGGTTGCGGATCAGGCGCGGCTGTTTCCTGGCCTGCCACGCAATGGCGTGACCGGTATCTGCCTGTTCGATGTCACCGACGGCGGCGTTACCCTGTCGGCCAACCTTCCAGAGGGCTTCTGGGTGACGACCATCTATAGCGACAAGGGCGAAACCCTCTACACCGTGAACAACAGGCAATCAGGGTCCGATGCATTCAACGTCAGCCTGTCGCGGGCGCCGGGCTTCATCGAAATGCTGGTGCAATCGACCGACAAGGAGCGTCCGGAAATCGATAGTGGCTGGACGGTGCAGTCGCCCGAACCGCAGGGCCTCGCCGTGGTGTGGTATCCACTGACCGATGCCGCCTTGCGGGAACCAGTCGCGCAGGCCATGTCGGGTACGAGGTGCGGCCGTACCGTCAGCCCTTCGCAATAGACCGGTCAGTAGAAATCGAAATCTCCGGCGCGCGACTGGGACGAGGAGCCGTTGCGGACGGCCGGCAGCCGCTCGGCCAGATCGAAGGCCATGCGCTCGACACGAACGCCGGGAAAAATGATGACTTCGGCATCGCCGGAGGTTTCGCTCCGCGCAACCGATCTGGTGCGTCCTGCGGGAAATTCGATGACGGCACTCATGGGGTTCACTCTCTCATGACGAAGGCAGATGCCCCCGTGTCAAGACGGATTAAACTCCGGGTTGGTTAACAACAGGCTAAGCGGATGCAACGAGCCCGGCTGTGCCTTTGCGGTCTTCAACTTCCACGATCCAGATGTCCGGATCATAGCGCCGCTTGCGGTCAAGCACGGCGTTGATATCGGCCATCGCCGAGGGCGGCGGAAGCTCCAGCGCCCAGCGGCGTTCGCCTTCGTCATCGTGCGAGGGCCCCGGAGCCGGCCCGAAGAAGTGGCACGTCCCATCAAGGTGATCGACAATCACGTAAACGGCGCCGGCCTCTTCCGCGCCTTTGCGCAGTACAGCGCCATATAGTCCATCGACCATGCAGCGGCGGAGAAAGGCCGAGACCCAGATGGAAGTCTTGAGGCGCAAGCCTATTCTTTTGTCAGTTCGGACTGACCACTCATCTTGCCAAGTTCAGCGACCAGGTCGTCGGTGATCTCGCCGGTTTCAGGCAGCTTGCGATCCTGCTGGAAGGCAATAATGGCCTTGCGGGTTTGGCGGGTCAGTTCGCCGTTGATCTCGCCCGGACTATAGGCCAGTTCAGCAAGCCCGGTCTGCACGCGGCGCACCTTTGCCCGTGCTTCGGCGTTCGGATCGGGTTCAATACTGCCGGTGAACAGCGAGGCTTCGGCAAGTTCGCGGGTATAGCGGATGTGCTCCGCGAGATCCGGCGATGGGATGCCGTCAGCTTCCAGACCGACCGAGGTCTGATAGGCGGCAATCGCCTGCTTGGTCTTGCGGCCAATGACACCGTCAACCATCCCCTTGTAATAGCCGGCGGCGGCGAGTTCGCGCTGCACGGCTTCGACGACGGGATCATATTTCAATTGAATGGTGCGGCCACCCTGCCCGGGCGCATCAACTTCGATCCGGGCATTGCCCTCCAGTGTGACGTCGCCCGACGCCAGAGTACGGCTGCCATTCGGCTGGCCAAAAAACGCGTTGCCGACAATGCCGAGACCGAGCAGGCCCGTGATGCCCCATGCGGCAAGCGGCATGATCCGCCCGGAGGTACGATCCTTCAGCACAACATTACGCATTCTGCCGACCTGCACTCACTTTTCGAAACACTCCGTCCGCTTCCCACAGGCGCTTGCCGTCATTTGGCGGCTTCAACTTGCACCAGCACGGTTAACGTGGCCTTTCTTTGACCTGCGCACCGATGGCTCCCTGCGTATGGTGTCATGGTTAACTTCAGATTAATCTGAAGTATAAAATTTTATTCAAATCTGATTCAAAAGAACATCAACTTTGCTTCGAAATGTATTCCTTGGCTTTATCGCACTTCAACAGGTTTTTGCTAGTTTCGATGAAGTCAAAAAGGGGTGCGGGGATGCGTCTCATTCGAACAATACTTGTACTTTCGGGCGCCAGCTTTCTCTTGCCGTCTCCGCCGGAAGATGTTGCCGTCAATAACGTCAGCGCCACGACCGAACAGGTCTCCACGCTGGCCATGCTGTCGTCTGCCTCCTCAGCCGTGACCGATGTTGCAGGCTTCTGCTTCCGTCAACCGGACTTCTGCGAAAACGCAAGCTATGTCGCTGGCAGGCTAGAGGCCAAGGCCAAGTACAGCGTGAAACTGCTGTACGAATGGGCGTCGGAAGCCGAAAGCGTTCCATCAGGTGAACCTGAGGTCACTCCGGCGCAGCCGGACGTGATCAAGGTCGACCTGATGAAAACCGGTACCATCGTCGCCGACAACACCGTTCCTGTCACCCATCAGGCCAAGAACCAGTCGACGCTGAAGCTTGAGGACCTGATTCCCGAATGGCGGGGACCTGCGGAGTCGAAACAGCTGCCCAAGAAACAAGGTTGAGCTTGGGGGCCCTCCGGCCTATCTGATGGCCAGACAGCCATCAGAACGGACCTCACATTGAACGCCATCGCAGAGCTCCTGTCGGATTTCGAAGTCCTCGACGACTGGGAGGACCGCTACCGCCATGTGATCGAGCTCGGCCGCGATCTCGCCCCCCTGCCAGACGAGGATCATACGCCAGAAAACAAGGTGCGGGGCTGTGCCAGCCAGGTGTGGATCACCTCACATGGCAGCGGACCTGCGGACGATCCGGTGCTGACCTTTGTGGGAGACAGCGATGCACTGATCGTCAAGGGCCTGGTCGCCATTGCCTTCATGATCTTCTCCGGCCAGACAGCGCGGACCATCGTCGCCACAGACGCTGCTCCCATTCTGGACAAGCTCGGCCTGAAGGACCACCTGACACCGCAGCGGTCGAATGGTTTCGCCTCGATGATCCAGCGCATCAAGTCTGATGCCGCCGCGGCCCTTCAGGCCTCCTCCAATTCGGGCACCGCTGGCCGGTAGCCGTCCATTCCCCAACGATTGATGCCGGCGCCAGTTCGGCCCAACAATCCATAGTGGCGCGCCAGCGCTGTCAGTGCCAGCCCCAACACAGCGCGGCCGCTGCGTTGCGGCAGGTTCAATGCGCGCTCTGCCGCCTCGATGCCTGCCGCCATGCAGCAGACATGGCGAAGTATCGGCGACAGTTCAGGGCCTGCCGCGTCCATGGCATTGTGATAGCGTTGTCGGGCGGCCAGCGCTCCATCACTGATGTCGGCTGTGACATTGCCGCCGCGGCTGCCGGTGCCGGCAGTGTCCCAATTGGTGGTCGTGCGGCCGCTGAGCATGGCGCGCTCGAAATCCGCGCGAAGTTTTTCGCCGGCGAGATACTGGTTGTCGCTGATCAGAGGCTTGCCGTCCCGGCCCTTGCGGCTGTGCAGCCAAGACAGCGGGCTCTCGGCATCATTGAAACCCGGTCTCGCAGAGCACGGCTCAGGTGATGAATGGTTCGGCGACGAGCGCTTCGGCATATCCAGTTACTCCTCACGGAAGGCAACTGTAACCACAGCCAGAAACAGGAATCAATACCTTTGTGCTGATTTTTTTCCGATCACGCCGACTCGGCCTGGCGATTCTCATCGTCGGTCGCTGAGAGGAAATAGTCGAGGCAGAGGACCATTCCGACGCCCGGCCTTTGCGGGCTGACGAGTGGAAGCTTAATCCAGTATTGTACCAGATGTTCCTTGTTCACCAATGGGCCGCGGACGATCCCTTGTGTCGGTTTGCCATCAATTGCCGTGTGCCGATAGGCGGCCATCCAATAGTCTCGCTGCGTGCCGAAATCCAATTCATCGAGACACAGGCCGGTGATCTCACAGTCATAGACGTCGCGCAGCCTCGTTCCAGCGAGGCGTACCTTGCTGCGGCCAATGTCTTCGTGCACATCGACGAGTGTCAGATAGGGAAGCAGTCGCGGAATTTGCGCCGGATTGATATCGGCCCGCGAGGGCATGTCCTGTCCGGACCCGCACCCCAACCAGTAATCATAGAGTTGCCTCTGTTCGGGCACGACGAGTTGTGCCCTGAAAGCGATATTGACCGACCCCATCGCGAACGCGCCCCTGCGAATCGATGCCCTGAATTCTTGATTCGTTTATGAATCGTGAAGAGCTGATCCGCAAGAGTCAGCAGGCTGTGCCGCCGAGAAAGTTATCTGCCGCGCTTCTTCCCGAGCCCCATGTTCTTCGCAAGCCTGGAGCGCGACGTTGCGTAATTGGGGGCAACCATCGGATAGTCGGCGGGGAGGCCCCATTTTTCCCGGTATTGTTCCGGCGACAAATTGAAATGGGCGCGGAGGTGGCGCTTCAGCGACTTGAATTTCTTGCCGTCCTCAAGACAGATCAAATAGTCCGGCGTGATCGACTTCTTGATGTTGATGGCCGGTTTTACCTCGGCGGCCTCTTCCTTCGCGACCTGTCCGGTGGATGCCAGTTCGAGTGCGCGATGAACATCCGCGATCAAGCGTGGAAGATCGCCTTGTTCAACGGCGTTCCTGGTGACATAGGCCGCGACGATCTGCGCCGCGAGGTCGATCATCGGAGTCTTGTTTTCCATTCTGCCCCAGCTTCACTTGCGAACACCAGGTGAATACTGGCGACTCTCAAGACTTACGCAAGAAATTGCGCCGCAACAAGCTGTCTGTATTGATCCGGTCTTGGCCGATGCTCAGTTATGCGGCGCGTATGGCCCTGCCTTGCGCACATACCAGTCCCAGTACGTGAGGAGAATGCGGGCCTTGTTGAACGACAGGCCGTCGAAGATCGCCTGGAGTTCGTCCGGATGACGATCCGGACGCAGCACACCCGCCTCGCCGAGGCGAAGCCTGGTAATGGCCTCCTCGAATCTGGCGCGCGTGCAACCCAAGGCCTTGAGCAAGACCGTCAACGGCTCACCTTCTCTGTCGGAGAGAATGCGCATGGCAGTCTCATGGGCGATTCCGCCCATCTCGCTGAAGGCACCGGCTGCTTCCTCGAGCTTGTAGTCTGCGGTGAGGCCGATGGCGGTATCGACGATTTCGCGCGGCGGGAATTTGCCGTCACCCATCGCATCGCCGCCATCATTGCCGTGTGTGGCGAGTGTGATGCGCAGAATTCTGTTGAGCGTTTCGGAGTCGGTGAGAAAGCGCGAAAAGATGAAGCGACGCAGTTCCTGCGGTACATGCCAGAAGAGTTCAAAAGCGACGGGTGGCGGCAGATCGGCACGGGTGGCCAGCGGCGCAAGCAGTCCATGATGCCTGGTGGCTTCGTGCGCCAGCCGGAAGAAGGCCTCATGGGAGAGTGCCGCACCCGGGTTGCGGATCAATGTCAGAAGGACGCCCGGCTCTCCGGTTGCGATCAGGAAATCACTCAGCACGGTTGACAGGATGCGGCGGCGCGCCACCATGCGCAGTTTGGCAGTGTCGCCGTCGGGCGCAGCATTCATCAGGTCCTGGTCAGAGATGTGCGAGCAGCGCTCAAGAAGCGGTCCCACCACCTCGGCTCTCGCGTCGCGGATCAGCTTTGCCACCAGCAATGCGGGCGGTGATTCCATGATGGCCACGCGTTCGACAACACTCAGCAGTTGCTTCACCGGAATGCGCGGCAGGATGCGCAGCAGCGTGTCGGCGGCCAGCGTACGCTCATGCGGCAACGAACCGGTGCCGCCTGACATCATGTCCAGCAGCGTCAACGCCAGATCACCCGATTCCTCATCGGCGTCCACGGTCTCAACGGGTCTCGGCTCGGCAAGCCGTGCGGGAAGCGCGCTCTGGGCAAATGGATCTGGCTGGGAATCGGCGGTGCTGGCTTTCAGCAGGGGTGCTGGTCCGATACGTTCGGCGATCACATCCGTCACCGCAGCCTCGGTGCGCAGCGGAGAGACTGGCGCGACACTCACAGTGGCTGCGGGCCGCGCCGGCGGATTGGCAATCCGTGCGGCCGGTTCGGCATGGGCTTGCGCCAGCGCGTCGTTTTCCTGTGCCGCATCCTGCATCAGGATGGCAACTTCGCTCAAGAAGGCAGCCCGCTCGGCGGGCGTCGGTTTTGCGTAGATGGCGGTGCTGATGGTCTTGATCATCGCATCGACGACGCGGCCTGCCAATTCCGACGTGACGGCTTTCGTCTCCCCCGCCGGAGCCGGACTGCTCTCTACGTCTTGCTGTGGGGCATCGCCTTCCAATGCGACGGCCTGCTCACTTGCGACGGCCTGCTCACTCGCCGGGGATTCCTCCGGCGAGATTTCGTCAACCACTTCCGCCTCGGGAGTGAATTCCGCCGGCACTTCGAGGGCCGTCTCCTCGGCTGCATGCTCAGCCGCAAAGGTCTCGACCAACTCCCCGGCAGTGCCGTCAGCTTCCGCAAAGACGGCTGCTTCGACATCATCAGGCGCTTCCGGAGCAGAAGATGTTTCTGGCTCGAGCACGTCCACGACGTCAGGAACCGGATCAAAATCGCCAGACGCCTCGGTTTCCACCACGACGTCAGCCGCTTCGACGTCAGCCGGCGCTGCGTGCTCCGGAATTGGGTCGGGGAGAGCCGGAAAGTCCATCGCGAGTGGCGCAACATCCGGGAGGATTTCCTGGTCAACGTTCCCGGAAAAATCCGGCGCGTCCCCATCTACCTGCGGCACCGTCTCGGGCGGTGGGCTCTGCCAGTGGACCGGCCGGAATTCAGGGAGCTCAAGCGCAGCCGGAATAGGTGGCTCAGCCTCGAGACTTTCTGCGGCCGTGATCCCCCCCTGCGGTTCGTCGGCTTCTGGTTCTGTCTGGGGTGGATCCGGCTCCCATTCCGGCTGCGCCAGATCGAAGCTCGAAAGCGGCTTGAACGCCGGCAATTCAGCCAAGGACACCGGCGGAAGCGCCGGGATTTCCTCAAGCATGGCATCGGCATCGGCCGGTTGAAACTCTTCTGCCGGAGCGCCAATCGCATCGACGGCGGGTTCGAGCATCGGCCCAGCCGATGGCGTGATCTTCAAGTCCGGAATATCGGAACCGGCGATGCCGCAAGCTAAAGCCTTTGCGCCCTTGAGCTTGGCGGTCAGCAGCTTGAAGGAACTGGCAGAAATGCGGCGTCCGCCCGCACCTGCCGGGTTTGCGGCACGCGAAGCGTCATGACCGGGAGCCATATCCCGTCCCACCGGGGTTGGCTCGTTGTTCACAGCATCAGGCAAGAGATTCCTCCACGGCCTGTACCAAACCCCCGAAGCCTCTAAAGTTGCTTAAACTTGCGAGGGTTAGCGCGTATTGAGATCAGTTCGCGTGGTGTTATGGTTAATGCCCGGTGAAGGAACACGATCGTTTGACCCAGCGTGACGCTTCACATTTCGGGTGTGATCGCCCACATTGACAGCCAGAAAGCGAGTGAGACATGAGCAAGATCGAAAAGACCGATGCGGAATGGCAGCAGAGTCTGAGTCCGGAGGCCTATCGCGTGCTGCGCGAACACGGCACCGAACGTGCCGGCACCAGCCCGCTCAATCGCGAGAAACGGCAAGGCATGTTCGTTTGCGCCGGCTGCGGCAAGGAGCTGTTCGCATCCGACACCAAATACGAGTCGGGCACCGGCTGGCCTAGTTTCTTTGCTCCGGTCAATGCCGAGGCAGTGGGAACGTCCGTAGACCGGTCATGGTTCTCGACCCGCACCGAAGTGCATTGCGCCGATTGCGGCGGCCATCTCGGCCATGTGTTCCCTGATGGTCCCAAACCCACAGGCCTGCGCTATTGCATGAACGGCGTTGCCCTCGATTTCAAACCGGACAAGACCTGATCTCCATGACGAATATTCCCAGGATGCCGCCGCGGGCCGAACAACGCCCGCGCATCGAGACGTTTCACGGTTACGAGAAGCGCGATGACTATCATTGGCTGAAAGCCGATAACTGGCAGGAGGTGATGCATGATCCCTCGCTGCTGCCGCAGGAGATCCGCGATTTTCTCGAGGGAGAGAACGCCTATCATGAGGCGGTGATGGCCGATACGGCCGGCCTTCAGGAGAAGCTCTTTGCCGAGATGAAGGGACGGATGAAGGAGGATGATTCCTCGGTTCCTGCACCCGATGGACCGTTTGACTACTTCACGTCATTCGTGAAGGGTGGCCAGCATCCGCGCTATCTGCGTAAGCCGCGTGGCGCCGAGGGACCCGAAGAGGTGCTGCTCGATGGCAACGAACTCGGCAAAGGCCGCGCGTATTTCCATTTCGGCGGCATCGCCATGTCACCCGACCACAAGCTGGCAGCGTGGTCCTTCGATGGCAACGGCTCCGAATTCTATGAACTACGCGTACGCGATACGGCAAGCGGCGCGGATGCAGCCGATGTGCTGCAGAACACTGCAGGCGGCGCTACCTGGGCGGCCGACGGCAAAAGCTATTTCTACACGCATCAAGATGAGAACCACCGGCCGCTGAAGACCTTCCGCCATGTGCTGGGCACGGCTCAGGCGGATGACGTGCTGATCTTTGAGGAAAAAGACACCGGCATGTTCACTGGCGTCGGCAAGACACATTCCGAGAAGTATATCCTGGTCGATATTCACGACCATGACACGTCGGAAATCTGGGTCATCGATGCCGAAGCTCCGGCAGTGGCGCCGAAGCTCATTGCACAGCGCGTGAAAGGCATCGAATATGATGTCGAGCATTGGAATGACCGCTTCATCATCAAGACCAACATCAATGGTGCGGAAGACTACAAGATCGTCACATGTCCGGTGGATCGTCCGTCCCCGGACAATTGGATCGATCTCGTGCCGCACCGGCCCGGCATTTTCCTCGTTGGCTATTTCGTGCTGAAGAACTGGCTTGTCCGCATGGAGCGCGAGAACGCGCTGCCGCGCATCATCGTGCGCGACATGAATTCCGGCGACGAACATGCCATCGCCTTCGACGAAGAGGCCTATTCGCTGGGATTCGGCGAGATGCGCGAATACGACACCGACATCCTGCGCTTCACCTACTCTTCGATGACGACGCCTGCGCAAGTGTTTGACTACAACATGCGCGACCGCACGCGCGTGCTGCGCAAGATGCAGGAGGTGCCAAGCGGGCACGATCCGAAGAACTATGTCACGCGCCGCGTTCTGGCGCGCGCGCATGACGGCGAGATGATTCCGGTCACGCTGCTCTATGCGGCATCAACGCCGCTCGATGGCTCGGCGCCGCTCTGGCTCTATGGCTATGGCTCCTACGGCATTTCGATTCCAGCAGGTTTCAACACCAATATCCTGTCTCTGGTTGATCGCGGCTTCATCTATGCCATCGCGCATATCCGTGGCGGACAGGAGAAGGGCCGCAACTGGTACAAGTCCGGCAAGCTGGAGCACAAGACCAATACCTTCCAAGATTTCATCTCTTGCGCCGAGCACCTGATCGCCGCGGGATATGCGCGCAAGGGCAACATCATCGCGCAGGGCGGCAGCGCTGGCGGCATGCTGATGGGCGCTGTGGCAAACATGGCGCCGGATCTGTTCCGCGGCATCGTGGCCGAAGTCCCCTTCGTCGATGTGCTCTCCACGATGCTCGACGACACGTTGCCGCTGACGCCGCCGGAATGGCCCGAGTGGGGCAATCCGCTGGCCGACAAGAAGGCTTATGAAACCATTGCCTCCTACTCACCTTACGACCGGGTGGAGGCCAAGGCCTATCCCAACATCCTGGCGGTGGGCGGCCTCACCGATCCGCGCGTCACCTATTGGGAACCAGCCAAGTGGGTGGCCCGGCTGCGCGAACTCAAGACCGATGACAATCTGCTGCTGTTGAAGACCAACATGGGGGCAGGACACGGCGGCGCATCGGGCCGCTTCGACCGGCTCAAGGAAGTGGCCTTCGTCTACGCCTTCGGCATGAAAGTGGCGGGGATGGCGTGATGCTGATGGAGGCAGCCAAATCGAGCCTGCTCCTGATCGACGTGCAGGAACGATTGCTTCCCGCCATGGCCGGTGGTGACGAGGTCGCGCGGCGCTGCGGTATGCTGCTGAAGGCGGCGAAGCAACTGGATGTGCCGGTCACCGTCTCCGAGCAGTATCCAAAGGGTCTTGGCCATACCGTCCCGGTTCTGGCGGCGGAGATCGGCAATGCGCCGGTGTTCGAAAAGCTCAGCTTTTCCTGCTGGAAGGATGCAGCCCTGAAGGAACACCTGATCGGCCATCACGAGCGGCAGCGGCCGCTGGTGATCATTGCCGGCATCGAAGCTCATGTCTGCGTGCTGCAGACAGCGATCGACCTGTCGGCGGCGGGATTCGGCGTCTTCGCGGTGGCGGATGCCATGTCGTCGCGGGCCCCCTCTTCCCTGGCACTTGCGCTGGAGCGGATGCGGCAGAACTCCATTTCCATCGTCAATGCCGAAATGGTGGTGTTCGAGCTTTTGAAGCAGGCCGGGACGGCGGAATTCAAAGCCCTGTCGGCAGTTGTACGTTGAACGTCAAAAAACTGGTCACTTCGCCGAATTGACAAGTGGAGCTGGCATTGCTCTTTAGAGCCCAATCCAAGGAGTGTCACATGGCCGCCGCCGAATTCAACTGGGAAGACCCGCTCGATCTCGAAGCTCAACTGACCGATGAAGAGCGGATGATCCGTGACTCGGCCAGGGCCTTCGCCCAGGACAAGCTGGCTCCGCGCATCAAGTCGGCGTTCCGTGACGAGCGCTTTGACCGCGAGATCATGAACGAGATGGGCGAGATGGGCTTTCTCGGCGTCATGACATCGGGCGAGTATGGCGGTTCAGGCCTTGGCTACGTGGCCTATGGACTGGTGGCGCGCGAGGTCGAACGCGTCGACAGCGGGTACCGCTCGGCGATGAGCGTGCAGAACTCGCTGGTGATGCATCCGATCGAGGCCTACGGCTCGGAAGCGCAGAAGAGGAAGTATCTGCCGAAGCTCGCCACCGGCGAATGGGTCGGCTGCTTCGGCCTGACCGAGCCCGATGCAGGCTCCGATCCCGGCGGCATGAAGACGAAGGCGGTCAAGGTTCAGGGCGGTTACGTTTTGAACGGCGCCAAGATGTGGATCTCCAATTCGCCCATCGCCGATGTTGCCGTGGTGTGGGGCAAGACCGAGGACGGCGTCATCCGCGGCTTCGTTGTCGAGCGTGGCATGAAGGGTTTCTCGACGCCGACCATCGAGGGCAAGATTTCGCTCCGGGCGTCGATCACAGGCGAGATCGTTCTCGACAATGTCGAGGTGCCGGAAGAGGCGATGCTGCCGAACGCCAAGGGCTTGGGCGGACCGTTCGGCTGCCTCAACAAGGCCCGCTACGGCATTGCCTGGGGCGTGATGGGAGCGGCAGAAGATTGCTGGCACCGGGCGCGGCAATACACGCTCGACCGGAAGCAATTCGGCAAGCCGCTGGCCGCCAACCAGCTGGTGCAGAAGAAGCTCGCCGACATGCAGACGGAAATCGCGCTGGGCCTGCAAGGCTGCATGGCGCTGGGCCGCGGCCTCGAGCGCGGTTCGCTGGCGCCGCCCGCCATTTCGCTGATGAAGCGCAACAATTGCGGCAAGGCGCTGGACATCGCCCGTGCTGCGCGCGACATGCACGGCGGCAACGGCATTTCGGAAGAGTATCATGTCATCCGCCACATGGTGAACCTCGAAACGGTCAACACCTATGAGGGCACGCATGACGTCCACGCGTTGATCCTGGGCCGCGCGCAGACGGGAATTCAGGCCTTCCAGTGAGCCCTGCCGTCATCGCCATCGCCGATCCGGCCGATTCATCCGTCCGTGTGCTGATCGAAGAGCTCGACCAGTACATGATCCCGCTCTATCCGGCGGAGAGCAATCATCTGCTCGATATCGAAACGCTGCGGCAGCCGGAAATGCGGTTCTTCGCAGCCTATGCCGGAGACCAGGTGATGGCTTGCGGCGGCTGTTGGCTGCATTCGGACTATGCCGAGATCAAGCGTGTCTATGTGAGCCTCAAGGCGCGCGGGCTCGGGTTGGCGAAGAAGCTGATGCAACGGATCGAGGACGAGGCGCGCAACAGCGGACGTGCGATCGCACGGCTGGAAACGGGCATCCACCAGCCCGAGGCACTGGGGCTTTACCGGGCACTGGGCTATGCCGAGCGCGGACCATTCGGGGACTATGCCGAAGATCCCTACAGCGTGTTCATGGAGAAGGTGCTGGAGTAGTAATCCTCACCCCACTCTCGGAGCAGGTAGCTATTGCTTCGGCTGGAAGATTACGAAAATCTTGCGGAGATAGCCTTTGCACGTCCAGCTGTTCGGCGTGCCCATCGGCACGAAGAAGGTGTCGCCGGCCTTGAAGCGCTGCACGGTGCCCGCACCATCGTCCATCGTGACCTCACCTTCCAGCAGGTGCATCAGTTCGTGGCGGGGAAACGGGATGAGCTTGCGGGTATAGCCCGTGGTATCCCAGATGCCGATGTTCAGTTGACCGGTGGCATCCGAAAAATAATCATGCGTATTCTGGGTTGGAACCGGGGTCAGCAACATCGCGGCGGCGGGCGGCGTTGAGGGCGAAAGCTTCACGCCCGGATCGATCTTGATGGTGCCAAGCGGCCCTGGGTTCTTCAGTCCCGATGGGTCATCGAAAATGACGAAGAATTTCTTCACGTGGCCGGGCTGCGTCCACCTGCAGCGCAGGCCCTTGGGAAGAATGAAACTCTCGCCGGCCTTGATCGAAACGGTCCGGCCTTCCTCGACGATGACGACTTCACCCTCGAGCACGAGCATGAATTCGTTCACCGGATAGTCCATCCAGCGGCTTTCGTTCGCGCCTTGTTCCCAGATGCCGGCCGACAGTCCCCTCGCCTTGTCTTCAAAGAGCAGCTGGCCGCTATGTTGCCGGGTGCCTGAAACAATATCCTCCGCCGGCCATTCCGGTAAGGGGCTGGTGGATGCGTGCGGGTCGAAGGGAATGATTGGCAGTTTGGTCATGCGTTCTCCTCAGGGGACCGATCGTAGCGAGGTTCCTTGCACGTTCAAGCCCCAGCGACTAGATATGATGTCCATTTCATGGAGGAACGAACATGGCCCTAGAACTCCCCGCACTGCCCTATGCCTATGATGCGCTTGGCCCCTATATGTCCAAGGAAACTCTAGAGTTTCACCACGACAAGCACCACATGGCCTATGTGACCAACGGCAACAACCTGCTGAAGGATTCGCCGCTGGCATCGCTGTCCATCGAAGAGATCTGCAAGAAGGCCTTTGCGGAGAAGAACGCCGGCCTCGTCAACAATGTCGGCCAGCACTACAACCACATTCATTTCTGGTCGTGGATGAAGCCCAATGGCGGCGGCAAGAAATTGCCGGGCAAGCTGGCGGCCGCGATCGACCAGGACCTCGGCGGCTACGACAAGATGCGCGCCGATTTCGTGCAGGCCGGTCTCACGCAATTCGGCTCCGGCTGGTGCTGGATCGCCGTAAAGGACGGCAAGCTCGCGATCATGAAGACGCCAAATGGCGAGAACCCGCTGATGCATGGTGCTTCGCCGATCCTGGGCTGCGACGTGTGGGAGCACAGCTACTACATCGACTATCGCAATCTCCGTCAGAAATACCTTGAGGCCTTTGTCGACAACCTGGTGAACTGGGAACACGTCGAGGATATGCGCAGCAAGGCCTGAGGACGGGAGCTGAATCGAACACATGCGGCCGGGTTTCGACCCGGCCGTTTTCTTAAGTGGGAGTATTGACCTTGGTTGCTGTATTCGATGGCCACAACGATGTGCTGCTCCGGCTGTGGAGCAAGACGTCAGGAGATCCAATAGGCGACTTTCTGAATGGCGACGGACAGGGCCATCTCGATCTTCCACGCATGGTCAAGGGCGGCTTCGCTGGTGGTTTCTTCGCGATCTTTGCTCCGAACCCGCAGGACCACGATCTGCCTGACGACGATGATTCGAACCCGCCACCCGCCGGCCAGGTTGGCCAGGCTCACGCGCTCAACGCCACCATCGGCATGGCGTCATTGCTGTTCCGCATCGAGGCCGCGTCGAATGGAGCTTTCAAGATATGCCGCACGGCGGCGGAACTGCGCGCCGCCATGGAAGCGGGCCAGATGGCGGCGATCTTCCATATTGAAGGAGCCGAGGCCATCGACGCCGAGCTGAGATCGCTCGATGTGCTTTATCAGGCAGGCCTTCGCTCGCTCGGCCCAGTCTGGAGCCGGGACAATGTGTTTGGTCATGGCGTTCCATTCCGCTTTCCATCCTCACCCGATACCGGCCCGGGACTTACCGACGCCGGCAAGGCCCTCATCAGACGCTGCAATGAGTTGAAGATCATGGTCGATCTCTCGCACCTGAACGAGAAAGGCTTCTGGGATGCGGCGAGGATCAGCAACGCGCCACTGGTGGCAACCCATTCGAATGCGCACGCCTTGAGCAATTCGTCGCGCAATCTCACCGACGAGCAGATCAGCGCCATCGGTCGGTCCGGCGGCATGATCGGTCTCAACTATGCCAATGGCTTCCTGCGTGCCGACGGAAAATGGCAGAGCGAGAATGGCCTCGACACGATGATGCGCCATCTCGATCACCTGATGAAGCATGCGGGCGAAGATCACGTCGGACTGGGATCTGATTTTGATGGCGCACGCATTCCAGCACAAATCGGCGATGCGGCGGGCCTGCCCAATCTCATCTCCGCGATGCGTGCACATGGTTACGGCGAGGCCTTGATCAGCAAACTGGCAAGCGAGAACTGGCTAAAAGTTCTGGAACGCACCTGGGGCGGCTGACAGAACCAGTCACGGAAAGACAGCCCGCATGACCAAGACCATCCAACTCGCCATCGGCAGCCTGATCGTTGGCATTGTGGTGCTTGGCCTGAAAGGCTTGGCCTATTGGATGACGGGTTCGATCGCCCTGCTCTCCGATGCCCTCGAAAGCACGGTCAATGTGGCGACTGCGATTGCGGCACTGATCGCCATCCGGGTTGCGACACGCCCGGCGGACGACAACCACCCTTACGGCCACCACAAGGCCGAGTTTTTCAGCGCCGTCCTCGAAGGCGTGATGATCATCGTGGCGGCACTGCTGATCATGCACGAGGCCTACAAGGGCATTATGGCGCCGCGTGCGCTTGATGCTCCCCTGCAAGGCCTGCTTGTCAACGGTGCGGCAAGCCTGATCAACGGAGCCTGGTGCTGGGTGCTCATCACACGGGGCCGCCGCTACAAGTCTCCTGCGCTTGTCGCTGACGGCCATCACCTGCTGTCCGATGTGGTGTCGTCCATCGGCGTAACTTTCGGCGTGCTTCTGGCCATCGAAACGGGCTGGGCCATTCTCGATCCGGCGCTTGCGGGGCTTGTCGCGCTGAACATCCTGTGGTCGGGCTGGAAGGTGATGAAGACCTCGCTCAGCGGACTGATGGATGAATCGGTCGCTGCCGGTGATCTCAAGACAATCCGGGAGGTCATCGCCCTCGAAGCGGTGGGCGCCCTCGAGGCACATGACCTGCGCACCCGCCACGCCGGGAAAGTGACCTTCATCGACTTTCATCTCGTGGTGCCCGGTCAGACGACCGTGACAGAGGCCCACGAAATCTGTGACCGCATCGAGCTCGCGCTGAAGACCGAGGTGCCCGAATCCATCGTCACGATCCATGTCGAGCCGGAGAACAAGGCCAAGCACACCGGAGTTGTCGTTCTGTAGGCGAATTGGCGCGACCCGCCTGGCTTCGACAAATCATGCCGTTCCCCGGCGCGGCGACTGCAACCTCACTGACGTCAATGCCGGATAACACACGTTCTGCTCGCTCTTGCGGCAATTATTAGCATGACTAATATATACGCCATGAAGTTTGCCGAGTGGATTACTAATAGCGGTATATCGCAATCCGAACTGGCCCGTCGGTTGGGGATTACCCAGGGGCGGGTCTCGCAACTCGTTGCGGGTGCTGCGCCATCGCTGGAACTGGCGAACAAGATTGCCGCCGTCACAGGCCAGAAAGTGCGGCCGCAGGATTTTGGAGATCACAGCATGACCAAGCAACTGACGCTCGACAGCGTCGAGGAGGCGATCAAGGCAATTGCCAGCGGCGAAATGGTGGTGGTGGTCGATGACGACGATCGCGAAAACGAGGGCGACCTGATCGCCGCTGCCGCCAAGATAACACCCGAGCAGATGGCCTTCATGGTGCGGCACACGTCTGGTATCGTCTGCACGCCGATCACCGCGGAAGAGGCGAAGCGGCTGAAGCTCGATCCCATGGTGGCGCTCAACGATGCGCCGATGGGCACGGCCTTCACTGTCACCATCGATTACAAGGATGGCCTCACCACAGGGATCTCGGCCAGGGAGCGCGCCGCAACCTGCCATGCGTTGGCCAATCGCAATGTGGTGGCGGATGATTTCGTGCGGCCGGGCCACATCTTCCCGCTCGTTGCGAAGTCTGGCGGCGTACTGATGCGCTCTGGCCACACGGAGGCCGCCGTCGACCTGGTGAAGCTTGCGGGCCTTCCTCCGGCCGGGGTCATCTGCGAACTGGTCAATGACGACGGCACGGTGAAGCGCGGACCGCAGGTGATGGCCTTCGCGCGGCAGCACGGATTCAAGATCATCTCGGTGGCCGATCTGATTGCTTATCGCCAGCGGCGGGAGCGGCTGGTGGAACAGACAGCGCAGTTCGATCTCGACACGGCAATCGGCAAGGCCCGGGGCTATGCGTATGTGACACCATTCGATCAGGTGAAACAACTGGCGCTGGTCTATGGCGACATATCATCCGGCAAGAATATCCCGGTGCGGCTGCATCGCGAAAATGTCATCGAAGACGTGTTTGGCAACCGCTCGGTATTGAACAGGGTGTTCGAGATTTTCAAGCGCGAAGGAGCCGGCATCCTGGTTTATCTGCAAGAAGGTGCAGCGGGGGTTCCAGCGGGACAGCTGACGCCCAAATCCGGCAGCGCCAAGCAGCGCGAAGAAGCCTGGCGCGACGTCGGACTGGGGGCCCAGATCCTGCGCGATCTCGATGTGCGCTCGATCCGGCTGATCTCGTCGTCCAACCGCCACTACGTGGGACTTTCAGGCTTCGGCATCGACATCAGCGAGACCGTCAAGCTCGAAGGTTAGTCCTTTCGCGAATCCACCGGGCTGGGATAGGCTCGTTCCCATGCCACGGCTCAAGGTCAAAACCGCCAAGACTCCCGTCATCATCGGGTGGAAGGAGCACGTGTCCCTGCCCGATCTCGATATCGGACGGTTCGTCGCCAAGATCGACACCGGCGCCAGTTATTGCGCGCTTCATGCCACCGAGATCGAGGTGCATCATGGCGTCGTCTCGTTTCGCTTCGAAGGGGGAGACACCGTCCGCGCGGAATTCGCCGGGCGCAAACGGATCGTCAGTTCGAACGGTCAGAGCGATTCACGGCCACTGATCCATACGCGGGTGAAAATCGGCACGAAACTGATCAATACGGAAGTCACTCTCATCGACCGCTCGACGATGAAGGACAAGATGCTCATCGGCCGCAAGTTCCTGAGTGGCCGCTACCTGGTGGATCCCAAACGCTCGCTGCTGCTCACGGTCAAGAAGAAGAAACGCAAATCAACATGAAGATTGCCCTCCTCACTCGCAATCCCAAGCTTTACTCCCACAAGCGGCTGATCGAGACGGCGGAGGCGCGCGGCCATCAGATCGTGCCCATCGACTATCTCAAATGCTATATGAACATCACCTCAAAGAAACCCGAACTGCGCTATATGGGCGAAAAACTCGAAGGTTTCGAGGCGGTGATCCCGCGCATCGCCGCGTCGCATACGTTCTATGGGCTGGCCGTGTTGCGGCAATTCGAGATGATGGGCGTCTATCCGGTGAACGAGTCCGTAGCCATCGGCCGTTCGCGCGATAAACTGCGTTCCCTGCAATTGCTGGCGCGCGATGGTGTGGGACTGCCGGTCACCGCCTTCGCCAACGATTCCACGCGGACCGATGATGTCTTGAATATTGTCGGTGGAGCCCCGGTCGTCATCAAGCTCCTGGAGGGCACGCAAGGTATCGGCGTGGTGCTGAGCGAAACCCACAAGTCGGCCAAATCGGTGATCGAGGCTTTTCACGGCGCTGATATCGCCATCCTCGTACAAGAGTTCATCAAGGAAGCGGAAGGCCGCGATATCCGCGCCTTCGTCGTTGGCCGCCGCATCGTCGCGACGATGGAGCGCAAGGGGGCGGAAGACGATTTCCGCTCCAACCTGCATCGCGGCGGGTCGGCCAAGGAAGTCGAGCTCAGCGCGGCGGAACGCATGACGGCCTTGAAGGCGGCCAAGTCGATGGGGCTCAACGTGGCCGGCGTCGACATGCTGCGCTCCGCGCATGGTCCCGTGGTGATGGAGGTCAATTCGTCCCCAGGGCTCGAGGGTATCGAGCAGGCGACGGGCGTGGATGTGGCAGGCGCCATCATCGGCTTCATCGAAAGGAATGCCGGCCCCGGCAAGACCAAAACCAGAGGCAAGGGATGACAGCCTTCACCATCGGCGAAGCGAGCGTCGCGCGCGGATCCCGGGCCACAGTCGATCTGCCGGTCAGCACATTGTCGAACCATACGCGCATGTCGTTGCCGGTACATGTTGTGCATGGCGAACGTGGCGGGCCAGTGATGTTTCTTTCGGCCGCCATTCACGGCGACGAGATTCTCGGCGTCGAGATCATCCGTCGCCTGCTGGCACATCCAGCACTCGGGAAGCTCAGCGGAACCTTGCTGGCGATTCCCATCGTCAACAGCTTCGGCTTTCTCAATCACACCCGTTACATGCCGGACCGCCGCGACCTCAACCGTTCGTTTCCCGGATCAGATCGCGGCTCGCTGGCCAGCCTTCTGGCCGATCTCTTCTTCCGCGAAGTGGTGCTGCGGAGCCAGTATGGCATCGACTTCCACACGGCGGCTCTACACCGGACCAACCTGCCGCAAGTCCGGCTGGCGCCGGACGAGCCCGAGCTCCTGAAGATGGCGGAGGCTTTCGCGCCGCCGGTTATCCTGATGTCGAAGCTGCGCGAGAAGTCACTGCGGCTGTGCGCCGGGGAAGCAGGCGTGAAGGTGCTGCTTTACGAAGGCGGTGAGGCCCTGCGCTTCGACGAGGCAGCCATCGATGCGGGCGTCAAAGGCGCGCTCAGGGTGATGGCGCATCTTGGCATGGTGGACCCTTTCCCCAGGAAACCGGCAGGTGAAACCGTGTTTTCGGATTCGAGCAGTTGGGTGCGGGCGCCTGAAGGTGGCATACTTCACACCATGCGCCGCACCGGCGATCGGGTCGGCAAGCGCGAAGTCATCGGCGTCGTTGCCGATCCGCTGGGTACCAACTCGGTGCCGGTGGTCTCGGAGGACGACGGTATCATCGTCGGGCGCAGCCACCTGCCGATCGTCAATAAGGGCGACGCACTGTTTCACATCGCCAAGGCGAAGCCACTGGCGAATATCAAGACGGAACCGAAGAACGAAGCGACGGCGGCGTTGCTGGATGAAGACGAGATCGTTTAACAGCGCTCAACCTGCTTCTGGCGCGGACAGCAACTTGCAAGTGCAGTCTTGATCGCACTACTCACGACCTTGTGGTTTGGAGCCAAGATTTGCCATGGCGACCAGTTTGCACCGAGTGAGCGCGCGGCGGCTGGCGCCCGCATGGATTTCAGAAAGCCTTTGACAAACTAACCAAAAATAAATAGCTTCAAACTTTGCTGCCGACTAATGGCGAACTCAAAAATAGCTGAATGCATAGACGCAAGGAGCTCCGTGCCATGCGTGCGTTATTTGCTGCCCTTGTTGCAATGTTTTGTCTGTCTCATGGCGCAGCTCGCGCTGGCGACGTGACCTCACCCACAGACCGGATCATCAACGGCGCAGTGGTTGATCGAAACACTCAGCGCGCCAATGGCCTCGTCACCGTAAACGGCGGTTGCAGCGGCACAATGCTCACGCACAAGTGGCTGATCACCGCCGATCACTGCATCACGACAAATGGTCAGGTCGCGGGGCCGGCTCTCGCATTTGGCAGCATGACCGTTACCGCGACATGGTCGACCACAACAGCGCGGCCTACTCGTTACGTGCGGTTTTCCGGTGCGCCGAACAATCTCGACATTGCGCTGGTCGAGTTGGGTGATGTCGATCTGGGAGGGCCGGTTCGACCCCTGCCCGCGCTCGACACCGGCGCCCTCGTCACCACGTTGGACATTCTGAAATATGGTCAGGGTTTTTCGTTCTTCGCCAGAACCGATCCGGGGCCTCCGGCAGTGGATATCCCCTCAGGCGGTCTTGGCACGTATCGCCAGGCGATCTTTGCCGCGAGCAATATCACTGCCAATGCGTATGATCTGCGCGCGAATGCAATCAATCAGGTCGGTGCCGCCGGCGATAGCGGCAGTTCGGACTGGATGTTGCATGTGGGGCAGCCGCCCCTCATGGTGGGAATTCAGTCGACGTGCAACAGATCGAGTTGCCTTGCGGGCCATACTTGCAATGCTGCCGACCCCTGGACCTGGGCCACCGGCATCAGGTTTTGCACGAGCGGCCGCATCGCGCCAATCCGGAATGACATCATAAGGGCCGCCTGCGATCAGAAGGCGAATGTGCTGCTGCGGCCAACGTTCATCAACCTGCGCTGGCGTTGCGTGCCCCGTACCATCAAGTCCATGCAGGTCATCGACCTCCTGCTCCTCTCAACCAAATAGTGCCGTTGGAAATCGAAAGCGCTGCCGTGAACCTCAAGGAGTTGCCCATGTCACTTTTTCTCCGGACAAGAACAGCGATTGCCGCAGCCACCGTCCTCGGGCTAGCCGGAACGATCATCGGTCCCGCGCACGCGGCCGCCACGTTTACGCCGTGGGCGCGCGTCAACAGCATGCAGGTGGGATGGGTCGTCGACCGGATGCTGGTCTTCCACAACACACCCGCAATGACCAATCCCAATGGCTGTCCGATCACCACGAACGGCTACATCATCAACGAGAACGATGCAGACCGGAAAACATCCTATGCAATTCTTCTTTCGGCGGTCCTCAACCAGCGTGAAGTGAGCATGGTGATCGACGGCTGTTTCGAGGGCCGGCCGCGAATTGTCAGCGTCGCAATCCGCTGAACGTACCGAAGATGATCGCGGCGCCTGTGCGTCGAACGTCTATGTCAGGATGGGATTGCGCCAGATCTCCATGCTGGCAACCGGAGGACCGGCATATGCGGAGCGTGTGGCATTCGCAGTCCTATGATCCGCCGTCCATTGTGACGGGATAGCTGGCGGCCGCATCACCCCACAATTCTTTCAGGCGCGCATCGCGACCGCAGGCTTCGCGATAGCGCTTATAGGCATCCGACTGGCGGATCAGTCCAAACCGGGTAAGTTTGAGTCCGGTGCCAAGATAGTAGTCCTGATGATAATCCTCGGCGGGGTAGAAAGTTGCGGTATCACTCAGCTTGACCATGATCGGCTGGCGCAAGATCGCCGCCGCGGCATGCAGCGCACGGGTTGCCGCTTGCTTCTGTTGGGGATTCAAAGGGAACAGCGCCGGGATATAACTGTCGCCGCGGTCGCAGAACTGGCCTCCGCCATCCACCACATCGATGGTACGCAGGAAATGCGCGGTCAGCGCTTCATAGCTGATCACCGCCGGGTCGAATTCAACTTTGACCGCTTCCGTATAGCCCTGATGGTTCTCATAGTCCGGAGCAGGCGCCGTGCCGCCGGCATAGCCGGAGATGGTTTGTGACACGCCTTTGACGTGATCCAGATCGGACTCCACACACCAGAAGCATCCGCCCGCGAAGATGGCCGTCTCGGCCCTGACGTGAGTTACCGATGCCACCGCCATTACTGCGGCAATTAATATGCTGGTCGTGATACTGCGCATGAGATTGTCTCCTGGGTCTCAATATGGACCCAGGACGACAGAGCTGCACCACACCTCGTTACACGTTCCGGTGAGCCCGGCGTTATCAGCGCGACAGGCTGCCGAGAATGCCGCGCACCAGCGCATTGCCGATCGAACGCGCCACGGAGCTGCCGACGGTACGGCCAACCGAACTGGCGACATTCTTGACAAAGCGATCCGTGGCGGTTTCGCGCGTCGAGACCTTGGCCTCTGCCTTCGCCTGCTTTTCAGCCGCCTTGGCTGCTGCCGCCTGTTCTTGAGCGGCCGCGCGTTCGCCTGCCTTCTTCTGCAGCTTTTCGTAGGCTGACTCGCGATCGACGGCGTCTTCATAGAGGCCATAGACCGGCGAATTCTTCAGCAATTGCTGACGCTCTTGCGGGGTGATCGGCCCCATGCGGCTGGACGGCGGGCGAATGAGGGTGCGCTCCACCATGGTTGGAATACCCTTGAGATCGAGTACCGAGACCAGCGCTTCGCCCTTGCCCAGCTGTGTGATGGCCTCCTCGGTCTTGAAGGCCGGATTGGCGCGGAAGGTCGAGGCGGCCGTCTGTACGGCCTTCTGTTCGCGCGGCGTATAGGCGCGCAGCGCATGCTGCACACGGTTGCCCATTTGCGCCAGCACGCTTTCGGGAATGTCGAGCGGGTTCTGGGTGACGAAATAGATGCCGATGCCCTTGGAGCGGATCAGCTTCACAGTCTGCTCGATCTTCTGCAACAGTCCCGGAGGCGCGTCGGCAAACAGCAGATGTGCCTCGTCGAAGAAGAACACCATCTTCGGCTTTTCCGGATCGCCCACTTCCGGCATGGTCTCGAACAGCTCGGAGAGCATCCACAGAAGGAAGGTGGCGTAGAGCTGCGGCGAGTTGATGAGCTTGTCGGCAGCGAGAATATTCACGTAGCCCTTGCCGTCGGGCTTGGTGCGCATGAAGTCCTTGATATCGAGGGCCGGCTCGCCAAAGAACTTGTCGCCGCCCTGCTCCTCCAGCACCACGAGGCGGCGCTGAATGGCGCCGATCGTCGGCGCGTTGACGTTGCCATACTCGGTGGTGATTTCCTTGCCGCGCTCGCCCAGGTCCATCAGCAGCGCGCGAAGATCCTTGAGGTCTAGCAGTGTCAGCCCTTCCTTGTCGGCAATCCGGAAGGCAATGTTGAGTGCGCCTTCCTGCGCATCCGTCAAACCCATGAGGCGCGACAGCATCAGCGGGCCCATCTCGCTGATGGTGGTGCGGATCGGATGGCCCTGTTCGCCGAACAGATCCCAGAAGATCGCCGGCATGGCCTCGAAGCCATAGTCGTCGAAGCCGATTTTCTTGGCGCGCTCGATGAGGAAATCCTTGGGCTCACCGACCATGCAAATGCCGGAGAGATCACCCTTCACGTCGGCGGCGAAAACCGGAACGCCGGCGTTGACGAAGCCCTCTGCCATGATCTGCAGGGTCACCGTCTTGCCGGTTCCGGTGGCGCCGGTGACCAGGCCGTGACGGTTGGCCATGGCGAGGAACAGTTCCTCGCGCCTTTCACTCTGGCCCATGAAGATCGAAGCGTCGGACATGAATGCAATTCCCCGGGAGATGATGTCTTATGGTGTGCAAGACCTGCTATATAGACGGCTGAAACAGACTTGGACAGCGGAACAGGGTGATGCAGGAACTGATTGATCGAATTGTGACAGCGACGGGCCTGCCCGCCGAGAAGGCATCCCGGGCGCTGGGGATCGTGCTGAACCTGATCCAGACCCAGGGCAACCAGAACAAGGTCGGTGAATTGATGGACAAGCTGCCGGGTGCCCGCGACCTCGTCCAGCGGCACGGCGGCGATGGCGCGGGCCGGGGCGGCGGCGGGCTTCTTGGCATGCTGGCGGGGGGCATGATGGGCGGACCGCTGGCGGCCATTTCCAAATTGTCGGCGGCGGGCCTGTCGATGGATCAGATCAAGTCACTGGGTACTGTCACCCTGGATTATGCCAAGGAAAAGGCCGGTCCGGAGCTGGTGAAGGAGGTGGCAGGCGCCATCCCGGGGCTCAGCGGATATGTGTGAGATTTGACGGGCATCAATGGCGTGAGGACCGTCGACACCTAAGCTTGAACTTTAATGGTCCAAGGGGAATCTGCGTGACCGAGCCTGCCGTGACACCCAGACAGGTGTTTCATATCCGCGGCCTGTGCAAGACCTATCGCACGGGCGACGTCGAGGTTCATGCCTTGCGCGGAGTGGACTTCGATGCGGAGGAAGGTGAGTTCATCGTGATCCTCGGTCCATCCGGCTCGGGCAAATCAACTTTCCTCAACATCATTGGTGGACTCGATACCGCGACGTCGGGCGAGGCGTGGTTTCGCGATCACTCGCTTACACGGCAGAGCGAATCGGCGCTGACGCAATACCGGCGCGACCATGTCGGTTTCATCTTCCAATTCTATAATCTGGTGCCGAGCCTGACGGCACGCGAAAACGTGCAGCTGGTAACCGAAATTTCGCAACGGCCGATGTCGCCTCAAGATGCCTTGGCGATGGTCGGCCTTGAAAACCGGATGGATCATTTTCCGGCGCAGCTCTCGGGTGGTGAACAGCAGCGTGTCGCCATCGCCCGCGCCATCGCCAAGCGTCCGGATGTTCTCCTCTGCGACGAACCGACGGGAGCGCTGGATTCGAAAACCGGCGTCATGGTTCTGGAGGCCCTGACCCGGGTGAGCGCCGAGACCGGGGCCACGACGCTGGTCATCACGCACAATGCGGCAATTCGCGAAATTGCCGGCCGGGTGGTGCATTTTGCCAATGGCACGATCGCCTCGGAGGAGCACAACGCGGTGCGCAAGGCGGCAGCCGAAGTGAGCTGGTAAATGCGGGCGCTCAACATCAAGCTCCTGCGAGACGTACGCCGACTGTGGGCTCAGGCACTGGCAATCGCTCTGGTCATGGCAGCCGGGGTCGCCACGCTGATCCTCGGAGTGGGCGCCCATGATTCCCTGTCGACGACACGGGCCAAGTATTATGAGACCAACCGGTTTGCCGATGTCTTCGCCACGGTGACGCGGGCACCCAACGGTCTCTCGGCCGAAATCGCGCGCATCGACGGGGTATCGGCTGTGGAAACCCGCATCGCCAAGATTGCGCTGGCAGATATCGAAGGAATGAGCGAACCGGGCTCGGTCCTTCTGGTGTCGGTTCCCGACTATCACGATGCCGTCCTGAACCAGATGCATCTGCGCAGCGGGCGCCGGCCAGACGCTCAGGGCCACGACGAGGCAGTGGCGAGCGAAGGATTCGCCAAGGCGCATGGCCTGGTTCCCGGCAGTACCATCCGTGTACTGATGAATGGCCAGCGGCGCGACATCCACATCACTGGCACGGCACTGTCGCCTGAATTCATCTACGCCCTGGGGCCCGGAGACATGATGCCGGACGAACGCCGCTTCGGCATACTGTGGTTACCGGAGCGGACGCTGGCCGCGGCTTATGATCTCGACGGCGCGTTCTCGAGCGTGTCACTGAAACTGATACCCGGAACCTCGCAGGAGGTGGTCATCGAGAAGCTGGACCGCTTGCTTGAGCGTTATGGCGGGCTCGGCGCGTATGGCCGCAAAGACCAGATTTCGCATGCATTCCTTGATGCCGAACTGCAGCAGTTGCAGGCCATGAGCCGGATTCTGCCGCCCATTTTCCTGGTGGTTGCTGCCTTCCTCGTCAACATGACGCTGTCGCGCCTGATTGCCTTGGAACGCGAACAGATCGGCCTGTTGAAAGCCATGGGGTATTCCTCCGGCGCCGTGGCCCGGCACTATCTCGGCTTTGTGTCGGTGATTGCAGTGTTCGGCATTGCCATTGGCCTCGTAGCCGGAAGCTGGCTCGGCGCCGGCATGACGACACTCTACGCGCGGTTCTTCAGCTTTCCGTTTCTGGTGTTTAGCCGCAACCCGGCGGTCTACGTCATCGCCGCGGCGGTGACCTATGCTGCTGCGGTGCTTGGCGCGCTGAAAGCGGCGAGCGATGTCGCCTGGCTATCGCCAGCCGTGGCCATGTCTCCCCCCGCTCCGCAGCGCTACCGCAAGGTGCTTGGCGGGCTGGAATTGCCCCGCATCGTGCGGCAGTCGAGCGTGATCGTCATGCGGCACCTGACACATTGGCCCTGGCGTACGGCCAGCGGCATTCTCGGAATGTCCCTGTCGGTCGCCATTCTCGTTGGGTCGCTGTGGTCGTTCGGATCCATCAATCACATGATCGACATTACGTTCAACCGCAGCGACCGGCAGGATGCGTCTATCAACTTCACCGAACCCCGCCGCCTCGCCGCTCTGTACGAAGCACGCCGGCTTCCGGGGGTTCTGGCCGCCGAGCCCTACCGGATGGTCGGAGTCAAATTGCGCAAGGGCCAGCGTGAACGCCGGATGTCGCTGGTCGGCAAGCCCGCAGGGGCGGAACTGTCGCGGGTTCTGTCGGAGGATCTGGTCCCCGTCACGTTGCCAAGCGAGGGTCTGGTGATCTCGCAGGCCGTGGCTGATATCCTGAAGTTGAGAACAGGCGAACTGGTCGAAGTCGAGATCATGGAGGGCCGCCGCCAAAAGATCCTGCAGCCCGTCTCCGCCATCATCACCGGATACATCGGTCTCACAAGCTATATGGATCTCGATGCCATGAACCGCATGCTGGGAGAAGGTGCGCTGATTTCAGGCGTCAACCTCGGACTCGATCCAAACCAGAACGACCACCTTTTTGCGGCACTGAAGGAAACGCCGAGTGCCAATTTCATTGTCCTGCAATATGTGGCGAAGCAACGATTCCGCCAGACGATGGCCGAGAACATCAGCATCATGGTGACGGTCTATGCGACGCTTGCGGGCATCATTGCCTTTGGGGTGGTCTATAATTTCGCACGCATATCGCTGTCCGAACAGGGCCGCGAAATGGCAAGCTTGCGGGTGCTGGGCTTCACCCGCCATGAAGTCTCCGCCCTGCTGCTGGGGGAGCTTGCTGTGGTGGTGCTGGTGGCGCAGCCTCTGGGGTGGTTGATTGGCTATGGATTTGCCTATGCGGTGATCTCGGGGTTCACCAGTGAACTCTACCGGGTGCCGCTGATCGTCAATCGAGAGGTCTATGCCTGGGCCAGCCTCATCGTGATGGCGGCAGCAGTCGCGTCCGGTCTGGTCGTCCGTCGCCGCATTGACCGTCTCGACATGATCGAAGTGCTGAAAACGAGGGAGTGACCATGCTGAGACGTCTTATCACCCTGCTGGTCCTCGCGGCCGTCGTCGCAGCCGTCATCTGGGCGCTGTGGCCGAAGCCTGTTCCGGTGGAGACAGCTCAGGTGGCACGCCACGATATCGAAATCACCGTCGAAGAAGAGGGCAAGAGCCGCATCCGCGATGTCTTCACCGTGTCGGCGCCGACCGGCGGGCAGATGCTGCGGGTTAATCTCGATGCCGGCGACCCCGTGGTGAAGGGCATGACAGTCGTTGCCTCGATCAAGCCGGCGGACCCGGCACTGCTCGACGCACGGACACGCCGGGTGGCGGAGGCTTCGGTTGAGTCGGCACGCGCCGCCGTTGATCTCGCCGTGGCGGTGGTACGGCAGGCAGAGGCGCAGCTGGCGTTCTTGAACGGAGAACTGGAGCGCGCGAAAACGCTCGTCACGCGCGGGACAATTTCCGAACGGGCCTACCAGAAGGCGCAACTCGACGCGGAGACGGCTGCTGCGGCGCTCGAAAGTGCGAAGGCATCACTGATGGTGCAACGGCGCGAGCTCGAACGGGCAGAGGCCGCGCTCACCGAGAGCGGGGCTAACGGATCGGCCACGTGCTGCGTCGACGTGCGGGCACCGGTTTCGGGCCGGGTGTTGCGGGTGATGATCGAGAGTGAACAAGTGGTGCAGGCCGGCACACCGCTGTTGCAGATCGGTGATCCAGCAGATCTTGAAATTGTCGCAGATCTCCTGTCACGCGATGCCGTTCAGATCAAACCCGGAGCGGCAGCCATTATCGACGGATGGGGTGGCAAGGCGCTCAAGGCAAAAGTCAAACGCATCGATCCGTCGGCAACGACCAAGATTTCGGCACTTGGCATCGAGGAGCAGCGTGTACAGGCTGTCCTCACGCTTGATGACGAGCCGGACCTGCGTGCCGGACTGGGCGACGGCTTCCGTGTCATCGTCAGGATTTCGCTGTGGAAGGGCGATGGGCTTGTGGCCATTCCCATCGGCGCGCTTTTTCGTCAGGGGGCTGAGTGGGCCGCCTATGCGATCAAGGACGGCAAGGCGGAGCTCAAGACCCTGCAGCTTGGTGCCCGCAATGGTGAATTCGCAGAGGTAACATCGGGCCTCAGCGAAGGCGAGAAGGTGATCCTGCATCCGTCCGATCAGGTCGCCGACGGTGTCCGGGTCAATGTCGAACGTGCCAATTAGACCAAGGGCGGTTTGCGGTGGCGCCTCGCGTTCGCTAGAGTTTGTGCAGCGCGACATGATTGGATGGCCATGACAGATCTTACACTGGCAACTGAATTTCCCCGGCTTGACCGCTCGGACTGGATGAAGCGGGTCGAGGCGGTTTTGAAGGGTGCGAGCTTCGAAGAGAAGCTGGTGACCCAGACGGCCGATGGCATCCGGCTTGAGCCGCTCTATGGCCAGATGGCGGGGCCCCGCTCGGCGCGCACCCATCAAATGCCCTGGGCGTTGTTTCAGCGCGTCGATCATCCCGATCCCGTCAAAGCCAATTCCCAGGCGCTCGACGACCTCGGCAACGGCGCGACGGGCCTGGTGCTGGTGGCAGCAGGCGCTACGACGGCGCGCAAATACGGCATCGACACCAGGCGACTGGCGCGGGTGCTGCAGGACGTGCATCTCCACGCCGTCTCCTTGCGGGTGGAAGGCGATGGCTCACTGGCGCTGGCAGACCTTATCGCGAGGCAGCCCATCGACCCCGAGCGCCTGACAGTGGCCTTCAACGTCACCAACCCGTCCGAGGCGGCGCTACTGGCCGAGCGCGGCTATGGCGGCCCCTTCATGCAGGCGGACGGACGTGGCTTTCATGAAGCCGGTGCGACGGAGGCGGAGGAACTTGGCGCCGTGCTGGCCCGCGCCACGGCGCAGATGCGGACGCTGACCACACTCAATGACATGCGCCTCGTGCACGCGATTGGCGTCACGCTCGCTGCCGGGCAGGACATTTTCGCCACGCTGTCGAAATTTCGCGCCATGCGCCTGCTCTGGGCCCGCGTGCTTCAGGCATCGGGACTGCCACATGCCCCTCTGAACATCCACGCCGAAACATCCTGGCGGATGATGGCGAGCCGCGATCCGCACAGCAACATCCTGCGGGCCACCGTGGCGGTATTCTCCGCTGCACTTGGCGGGGCAGACTCCGTCACGGTATTGCCCTTCTCACTGGCACAAGGCCTTCCCAATGGCTTCGCCCGGCGCGTTGCCCGCAATGTGCAAACGGTGCTGGCACAGGAGTCCAATCTCTGGCGCGTCGCTGACCCGGCGTCGGGCTCGGGTTTGATCGAAACTCACACGCGCGGCCTGTGCGAGAAAGCCTGGTCAGTGTTCCAGCGGGCCGAGGCGGGCGATTGGCCGAAACCCGATCCCGAGACCGAGCGCGGACTTCCGCTGATCGGAACGCGCGCTTATCCGCTTGCGGTGGAACACGCGCCCGAAGTGGAGGCCCTGTGATGAGCCGGCTTCCCGATTTCTCGAAGTTCGCGTTCACCGCATCATCCGTCGACGGATGTTCCAGCCATGTATGGACGACGCCAGAAGGAATCGACGTCAAATGCGCCTATGACGCGCGCGACATGGAAGGAGTCGACTTCCTCACCACCTGGCCCGGCGCCGCGCCCTATCTTCGCGGCCCCTATCCCACCATGTACACCACCCAGCCGTGGACCATCCGGCAATATGCCGGATTTTCGACCGCCGAGGATTCCAACGCCTTCTACCGCCGCAATCTGGCAGCGGGACAAATGGGGCTCTCGATCGCCTTCGATCTTGCAACTCATCGCGGATACGATTCGGACCATCCGCGCGTTGCCGGCGATGTCGGCATGGCCGGAGTGGCTATCGACTCCATCTATGACATGCGCACGCTGTTCGACGGCATTCCGCTCGACCAGATGACCGTATCGATGACCATGAACGGTGCAGTGCTGCCGATCATGGCGCTCTATATCGTTGCAGGCGAGGAACAGGGCGTTCCACCGGAGAAACTCGCCGGCACGATCCAGAACGATATTCTCAAAGAGTTCATGGTGCGGAACACCTTCATCTATCCGCCGGCAGCGTCGATGAAGATCGTCTCCGACATATTCAAATACACCTCCGAGCGGATGCCGAAGTTCAACTCGATCTCGATTTCCGGCTATCACATGCAGGAAGCCGGGGCGACCGCAGATCTGGAACTTGCCTATACGCTGGCTGATGGGCTGGAGTATGCGAAGGCGGGTGTCGAAGCCGGCCTCGCCATCGACAAGTTCGCGCCACGCCTGTCCTTCTTCTGGGCCATCGGCATGAACTATTTCATGGAGGTGGCGAAGATGCGCGCTGCCCGCATGATCTGGGCCAAGCTGATCAAGCGCTTCAATCCGAAAGACGAGCGCTCCCTGTCACTGCGCACGCATTGCCAGACCAGCGGATGGAGCCTTGCGGCACAGGACGTGTTCAACAATGTGACCCGCACCTGCATCGAGGCAATGGCAGCCACTCATGGTGGAACGCAGTCGCTGCACACCAATTCGCTTGATGAGGCACTTGCACTGCCGACCGATTTCTCGGCCCGCATTGCGCGCAACACGCAACTCTTCCTGCAACAGGAAGCCGGAACGGCCAGCGCCATCGATCCGTGGGGCGGCAGCTATTTCGTCGAGAAGCTCACCGCCGATCTGGCGCGGAGGGCCTGGTCGCACATCGAGGAAATCGAAGCCATGGGGGGCATGGCAAAGGCGATCGAGGCCGGGATTCCGAAAGCCCGTATCGAGGAAGCCGCGGCCCGCACTCAAGCGCGCATCGACTCGGGCGAACAAACCGTGGTCGGTGTCAACCGGTATCAGACCGAGAACGATGCCAAGATCGATATTCTGAAAGTCGACAACAGCGCAGTGCGCGCCCGGCAGATCGAAAAACTCAACGCCCTCAAGGCAGAGCGCGACGAAAGCCAGACACTGGCGATGCTGGCGACGCTTTCGCAGGTCGCGCGATCCGGCGACGGCAATCTGCTGGCGGCTGCCGTGGACGCGGCCCGGGCGAAGGCGACAGTTGGCGAGATTTCGCTGGCGCTTGAAACTGTGTGGAACCGCCATACGCCACCCATTCGTGCGGTGAAGGGAATCTATGCCGCCACGCCAAAGAACCAGCAGAAGATCCAGCGCGTGCAACACGCCGTGGCGGCCTTCCGCGAGGCAGATGGGCAGGCGCCGAAATTGCTGGTGGCCAAGGTCGGCCAAGACGGACACGACCGCGGCCAGAAGGTGATTGCCTCCGCCTTTACCGATATGGGTTTTGACGTCACCATTGGGCCGCTGTTTGCCACCCCCGAAGAGGTGGCGGCGATGGCGATTGCCGAGGACGTCCACGTGGTCGGTGTGTCAACGCTCACGGCTGGCCATCTTGCGCTGGTTCCGCCGCTCAAGGCGGCGCTCGATCAGGCCGGCCGCTCCGATATCATGATTGTTGTCGGTGGCGTCATTCCGCCTGAAGATGTTCAGACCTTGATCGAGATGGGAGCCTCCGCGGTGTTCCCGCCGGGGACCGTGATCCCTGATGCTGCGATGGCCCTGCTCGACAAGCTGAACCTTCGCCTTGGTTATGCCCAGAAGGCCGCCGACCAATAGCGGCTCAACTGGAGTTTCCTCTCATGGTCCGTAATATCGCCTTGCTGTTCGTGGCGGCCGTGACGCTGTGTGGCTGCGTTCTGGAGTCAACACTGCCCCTGTTCCCTGACACGCAGGGTGTGCTGGCCCTTGGACCAACTCCTCCCCTCCTCGCGGCATGGAATCTGAAAGACGGACAGTGGGTGCGGTCAGGACCAGACGATCCGCCGCTGCAACTTGTGGCGGAAGCGCATCACTATGTTGGCATCGACCCCGACAAGCCGGCGGAACGCATGACCATGCTCTTCGTACCCCTGGAGGGCGGCCACTACGCTTTGCAGTTTTCGTCAACAAAGGAGCCCAACACGGCCTATGCCATCGCCGAGATCGCAGGCCATGAGGTTTTGGTGAAACCGCTGTTCTGTACCGCGTTGAAGAAGGCGCAAGGCCTCGAGGCCAGCATCACCTATGATCATGACAACTGCCGCATCGCGCCATCCGCGAATGGAAGGGACCTCATGAGCACGCTGGCGGGACTGTTGCCGGAAGCCGACATAAAGCTGGCGCCGCTGCCGTGACAGTGTCTTAACGCGGCCGTGGCAAAGGTGATCCGGCGCGGGCCTTGCTCTGGGACCGTGAGGAGCGTGCCAGAATGACACTCAACCGCCGCATGATGATTGCCGCAGCAGGTCTAGCCGCAGGTCGGGCCCTGCCCGCGTCAGCGCAATCAAATGCAAGCAAGATCAAAAGCTTGGCTTCCGCTGTTCAGAAAGCGATTCAAGCTGATGGCCTGCTTGTGCTGCCAGCCGGCGACTTCGTGACGGAGACGATCGACATTGCGGGCGGCGTGACGATCACCGGGATCCCGGGTCGCAGCCGTATCATTTCAGCCAGCGGCAAACCGGTCTTGCGGATTGCCACCAGCGAACCGGTGGTGATCTCCGGCGTCAGTTTCGACGGAGCGGCCAAAGGCAACGAACAGGCCCTGATCGAGGCACAGCGTGCCACCGATCTGCTGGTGACATCGTGCCAGTTCTCCAACACGCCGGGCACAGCGATTCAGCTCGAGGGTTCAGGTGGCCGCATCACGGGGAACCGGTTCAGCGGGATCGGCCGCACGGCGATCTTCTCGCGCGATGCAACAGGCCTCGTCATCTCCGAAAACACCATCACCGACATTGGCAACAATGCTATCCAGGTATGGACGAGCGAACCCGCCGAGGACGGCACGATCGTCTGCAACAACCACATTGCGCGCGTGGACTACACCGATGGCGGCACCGGCCAGAACGGCAATGGCGTGATCATCTTCCGGGCCGGCAATGTCATCGTCGAGGCCAACCGTATCAGCGATTGCGCTTTCAGCGGCGTGCGCAACAATTCCGGTGGCAACTGCCACATCGCCAACAACAGCATCTCGCGCATGGGCGAGGTGGCGATCTACTGCGAGTTCGCCTTTGAGGGTGCAGTCGTCAGCGGCAATATCATCGACGACACCGGCCTCGGCATCTCGATCACCAATCTCGACAAGGGCGGACGGCTGGCGAGCGTGGCCAACAATGTGGTGCGGCGATGCAAGGGCCCGGGCACGCTCAAAGAGACCAGCGGCACCGGCATCCACACGGAGGGTGACGCCGTGATCACCGGCAACGTGGTGGAAGACGTGCGTGACAGCGGCCTGTCACTCGGTTGGGGCCCGCATTCGCGCACGCTGATGGCAACTGGCAATATCGTTCGCAAAGCGAAGAACGGCATCACATTTTCAATGACGCAGGGTGCGGACGTGGTGATGATCACCGGCAACCGCATCACCGGGGCCACGGGGGCCAGTATCATTGGCTATGATCACCGGGATGCCGTCACCGCCGATCTCGGCCTTGCCGATGCAGACATCCCGCCGGGCACACTCATCAAGGACAACCTGGTCAGCTGACGGCCACCACCTGCCCGACATCGATCTTGCGCCAGTTGGTGAGATCGTGGTGGCGGAGATCCAGCAGGATCTGCCTCTCGTCCGGTGTCCAGACATCGAGGCTGGCCAGCACCGATGCCATGGCGACTTCAGCGGCGCGGCCTGCGCCGTCATCACATTTCAGCGCGATGCCAAGGCCGGCGTGCGGAATGCAGCCGCAGTAAACGCCTTCGGCACCGGTCTTCATGAAGATTCGTGGCACTGCCTTCATCACGACGGTATCGAAACGGCCGGTGCCCGCCACCATGAACGGGTGAGCGCGGACAGCAGAAATGATGCGCTGGCCGGCGGCGTGGCCGGGAGCGCAGAGCCTCGCGAAGCCCAGCGCCATGTTGCGAATGGGGATAGCCCAGGTCGGAACCGAGCAGCCATCGACACCCCAGGGCTGAACGGCAAGATCGACGTCACAGATTTCTCCCATGGCACGGGCTATGGCCCGCTGCACCGGGTGATCTGGCTTCACATAATCCTTTGGGTCAACACCCAATTGCTTTGCGAGCGCCAGCATGCCGGCGTGTTTGCCGGAGCAGTTGTTGTGAACCTGCTGGCAGTCATGACCTTCGCGCACCAGGGCGTGGTGAGCATTCTGCTCGATCGGCCAATGGGCGCCGCACTCATACAGCGCCTCGTCGTTGCTCGCCTTGCGCAGCATGGAACGCGCAACCCGAACATGCTCCGGTTCACCATTGTGCGAGGAACAGGCGAGCGCGATTTCCTCATCGATGAAGCCGAAGCGGTCAGCGGCACCACTCTCGATCACCGGGATGCACTGAAACGCCTTGATGGCCGAACGCGGATAGACGGCGGCGGCAATGCCGCCCTCGGCGGCCACCACATGGCCGCTCTGGTCGACGACGCACCAGGCACCGCGATGGCGGCTTTCGACAATGCCGCCACGGGTAACTTCGGCGATGACGGGATTCATCATGATACTGGCTCCAGGCGAGATATTTTATGAGGCGATGCGGCAAGATACCAGAGGTAAGCGGTGATCTGTGCCACCAGGAACAAGCCGATGGCCCAACTGTATCCGTCCGGGCTGTAGCCCGATGCGGTCGACGGGAACAGCCCGATGATGAAGCCCACGAGATATTGCGTGGCAAAAGCGACGACAAACATCGAGAAATTGATGGTTGCGTTGGCGCGTCCGGCGAGATCCGTGCCGATATGCGACGCAAACCACGGGAAGGCCAGCACCGCCACCTGTCCGAAGGCGGCCACTGCCAGCCATGCCGGAAACATCAGCGCTTCGACGCGGAACACGATCAGCAACTGGGCGGCGAAATAGATCAAATTGAAACCCAGCAGCACCTGCATGGCACCAATACCACGCCGGGCCAGGCGGTCGGCGATGACGCCAACCGCCAGAATGCCGACCATGAAGGCCAGCGCCATGAACAGCAGGTGATGGGCCACTTCCTCGCGCGAATAGCCCATGACGTCGCGGAGCCAGGGACCGGCCCACAGCGTCTGGATGCCGATCTGCACGCCAGAGGTAAAGCCCAGCAACGGCGCCACGCGCCAGAACAGCGGACGCCTGATGATGGCGATCATCTGGGCGAACTGCGTCTTCAGCGGCGCTGATGCGCCGATGGTGTCCTTGCGTGGCGCGGCGAGGAGGATGAAGACCACGGCCAGCATGATGACCCCGGCAAACACCGTGAAGGCGCCGCGCCAGCCGATGAGGCTCACGAGGTATTCGGTGGGTTCGGTGGCCACGACCACGCCCAAAGCCCCGACCGACATGATGGCGGTGTTGGCGAGCGAGCGACGCTCGATCGGCACCCAGGTGGCTGAGGACTTGTAGCTGGCCATGAGGCCAGCCGAAAAGCCGAGGCCGATGATCGCCCGGGCCGCAAACAGCCCGATGAAACTTGGCGCCCAGGCGAAGGCAAGGCAACCGAGTGCGGCGATGGTCAGCAATCCGGCCTGGACCTTACGCGGGCCATAACGGTCGAGCAAAACGCCGAGGGGCAGCTGGAACAGGGCAAAGGCGCCGAGATAGGCCGCCGTCAGCAGGCCGAGCTGGGCGGGCGACAGACCGATGTCCTTCACCAGGTCGGGTGCTACCACAGCATTCACGGCGCGCAGCAGGTACGACATGAAGTATCCGCTGGCAAAGGGCAGCAGGGCGGTAAGGATAATGCGGAGTGGTGTCATGACTGCAACAATTTCTTCGTAATCATGGCCTAGAGGATTGCTGCCGAAAAAGCGATCTTGCGATTCGCGCGGCAGCCATTATATGCGCGCGTTCCGACAGCCGTTTTTTCCTTTGGGAACCCCTCCGATGATCCGACGTGCCCTTGCCTTCCAGCATATGGACGATGAACCGCCCGGCCTGTTTGGCGACTTCCTGCGCGAGCAGGGAGCGGAGCTTGATGTCGTGATGTTGCACAGGGGTGAGGCGATTCCAGCGCTCGCCCCTTATGATTTTCTGCTGGTCATGGGCGGCGCCATGGACGTGTGGGAAACCGACACCCATCCCTGGCTTGTGGACGAGAAGGCGGCGATCCGCGAGTGGACCGTCAACCGCAACCGGCCGTTCTTTGGTGTCTGCCTAGGCCTGCAGCTCCTGACGCAGGCGCTCGACGGTGAAGTGGGTCTTGCAAGCGCCGCCGAAGTCGGATTCGGCGATGTGGAACTGAGCGGACAAGGATTGGCGCATCCGATGACGCGAGGGCTGCAGCCAGCGCTGCGGGTCATGCAGTGGCATCATGCCGAGGTGACGCGCGTGCCGGCCGGCGCCGAGGTGCTCGCCTCCTCCGCCACCACAAACGTGCAGATCATGTCGGTTGGCGAGGACATTCTCGCCACCCAATTCCACTCGGAACTCAAGCCCGCGCTGATCGAACGCTGGGCACATATCCCGCAGTATCTGGAATGGCTCGACGCCGCCATGGGACCCAATGCCTACGAGCGGGTTCTTGCCGAGTCGCATCTCGCCATGCCGCGCGTCGAACAGATGGGCCGCATCATGTTCGAGAACCTGATCGCCAACCGCCGGGTTATCCGCGCGGCCGCTTAACGCAGGCCGTCTTCGCCCTTGATCTCCGAGACCTTGAGGCCGCCGACGCGCGGAAGCGGGCGGCCGCCCGTCGTCACGGCGACTGCAACGACGATCTCAGCAGCGCGCGGCGCGTCAGTGACGCGGACCTCCATGCCGTCAAAGTGGCTTCGGACGAAGGCCGCGTCCTTGTGGCCGAGCGGAATGTCGAGCACAACACCCATGCCGCCACGCTTTTTCGATGACGGGATCAAGGCAGCGCCCTTGCCCAGAACCTTGCGAAAGGGAGCACCCAGCTTCGGGTGCAAGATGGCGGCAGCATGTTCCAGCTCGCCATTTTCACCCACCGCCGCGGCCTTGCCATAGCTCTCGATGCTCTCACCTGGAACGCCAAGTGCTGCGACGGCGCGTTCAGCGAGTAGCCCGCCCAGTTCCTCGCCAATGTCGATCAACAGCGACAGGTCCTCCTGATAGGATCCGGCGAAAGGATTGGCGATCACGGCGATGGCGGCGGCGCGGCGCACGGGCGGAGAAACCTCCCTGCCCTGCTCGCTCAGGGTCTCGTCGATCACCGTTACAAGCTTGCGGATATGGGCCTTCATCTCAGTCCGTCCTCTCCCTTCACGTCGCGGGCGTCCAGGCCTCCGGCGCGGGCATGCACACGGGGGCCTGTGGTCATCACCAGCGCCACCACCATCTCATTGGCGCGCGGGGCGTCTGTGACGCCGACCTCGATGGCATCGAAGTGGCTGCGCACATAGGACGCATTGATGTGGGTCACCGGAACATCGAGGCGCGCGCCGGGGCCGCCAACCTTCTTGGTGGACGGCACGATGGCCTTGGCGCCGCCCAGCACATCGCGCATGGCATAGCCACCCGGCGCGTGCCAGAGGGCGGCATGCTCGATCTCGCCGGCCTCGCCGACGATAGCGCCCTTGCCATAACCTTCGATCGCGGCTGCTTCGCATCCAAGCGCCTTGAGAAGTTTCTGCGCCATGAGCAGGCCGAGGGGCTTCAGATCGCCCATGAACGGCTGGATATTTTCATGATAGGCGCCGGCGAATGGATTCTCGATGACCGCCAGCACGGCACCCCGGCGATAAGGCATCGCCGCAACGGGACCGCCTTCATGGAACACGTCCTCAATCGAGACGAGGAATTTCCTGACCTTGACGTCCGGCATCTGTGTCGAGCCTCCTTGGCTGGTCGAGCAATACGTCTCCCACGGTGCGTGTCTCTCCCGCAAGATGCAGCGCGCAGGCGATGATGGTACCATCGGCCACCAGGCCTTGAGCGAAAGCAGCGCCATGATCAAGGGCCATGGAAATCTCAGCCAGTGAAAGCGGTCCGACATCGCGTGTGACCGGCCGGGTTCCCAAGTCGCTGTCCGGCTGGAGTTCGTTGGCAGGCACACGGAAGATGGCAGGGTGACCCGGCAAGTCGACGGCGTTGGCGATCAGCGTCGCGGCGGCATCGGCAACGCTTGCCTTCACGGCCAGAACCGTCACCGCATCGGCGATGCCGAGGGAAAAGCTGCGGCCGTGCCACCCGCTGGTGGCGATGCCACGCACCGCGTCGGTCCAGTCAATATGCGCCCGCGAGAACAGCGACGGATTGTCGGGCCGATCGACAAGGCCAACGTCATAGTCCGTCCAAGGCCCGAGATGGATCGCGATATCTCCGCCATTGTTGACATGCGCACGGTCAAGCACCGCCACTGTGACCATGGCATAAAGAATTTCCTCGGCAACAGATCCAGCCACCGCGGCCATGGGCGTCACGAAATTCTTCCGAGCCAGATCGGCAGTCGCCCGCCACATCCGCCGCGCCACTTGGCCCTCGGGTTGCCTCAGGGTTGGCTGGCGCAGCAGAGGAAGCTCCGTACACAGTTCATCGAGAATGGTGGAAAAGCGGATGCGCGCCACGTCGTAGGCGCGCGTGACCTGTTCCGGGGCGCCATCCGCTCCGACGATGAGATCAATCGGCCCATCCTGCAAGTGCAGGCGCTTGCCATCCGGCAGCATGCGTTCCTGCATGCGGACCATTACTTCAACTCCAGCGGCCAGGGATTCCCTTCTATCACCGGCTGGCGGGACTTGCCATGCATGGCCGCGAAGTCTGCCACACGCCTCACCTCGGCCATATGACCGCCCAGTGCTTCATAGTCGGCGCGCGTCATGGTGAATTCTATGGGTGCCACAAGTGCGGGCGTCGGCACGTAGCCAAAGGCGTTGGCGGGCAGCTTGGTGACATCGGCCATGAATGTGATGCCGCCACCCGGCCAGACAAAGACCGGCGCGCCGCCACATGTAACGCGCGTCAGCGTGTCCTTTATGGACTTGGTCAGCAGTACGGGATTTTCGGTGACGCCGGCCCGCAAGGACCCGCCAGCACCGCCCATGAACAACACAGTGCAGAGGGCCGGCTCGCAATTTTCGGCAATGCGTTCGACGGAACGTGCCAATGCCGGAGGCAAGTCCTTCTGCACCGGCTCGCAACTGCCGTTCAGCTCATAATAGGCAGAGTGCTCGCCGGTGGTGGACACCATCAGCATGCGCAGGCCGGGCCAGGCCTCGGCCTTGTCGAAGGGTTTCAGGATGGTCAGCGGATCGGTGAGATCGGTTCCGCCCCAGCCGGTGCCGGGATGGGCGACCTTGAAATAGCGGCCCGGTGTCGAGCGGTGCCCCTTGATCTTGATGCCGGTATCACGAACCCCAAGGAACTTGCCCGCCTGATGTTCGGACAGAACGCCGGTGATATGATCGTCAACGACGACAACTTCGTCGACATGATCGATCCACTGCTTGGCGAACATGCCGATGGTCGCCGAGCCGCACCCGACGCGCATGCGGATTTCCGGCACACCGTTGATGACCGGCGCCTTGCCGGCTTCCATGATGATGGTGGCTCCGCCATCGATCGTGGCCTCGACGGGCTTGCCATTGCACAGCGACAGAAGCGCATCGCAGGTGATGCGACCTTCTTTCTTGGAGCCGCCCGTGAGATGCCGCACACCGCCGAGCGACAGCATCTGCGAGCCATATTCCGCCGTGGTGACGTGACCAATCTGTTCGCCATCGACACGCACTGGCGCCGTTTCAGGCCCGAGGTGCCTGTCGGTGTCGATTTTCACCTTTACGCCGCAATAGCTGAAGATGCCTTCGGTGACGACTGTGATCATGTCGACACCTTCGACTTCGGAGGCGACAATGAAAGGTGCTGGCTTGTAGTCGGGATAGGTGGTGCCGGCGCCAATTGCGGTCACGAAGGTCGAAGCCTCGTTGACGATGGTGCCGTCCCAGTCTCCGGCGCGGCTGAGGAACGGCACGAGCTTGCCGCCTTCGGCATGCGCACGTTCAAGCAGGACATGGGCATCGACGCGCACCAGCTTTCCAGCCTGATTGGCATAGCGGTCGCAGGCACCGCGCAGCCCGTCGCGGATATAGCAGAGCACCGGGCAGGCATCGCACCGGATCTTGTCGGCTACCTGTTCCATCAACTGGCCTCCAGCGCACGGATGGCTGCGCGCACACGATCGGGCGTTGCCGGCGTCCGGGTGATGCGTGCACCAGTGGCATTATAGATCGCATTGAGAATTGCGGGTGCTGTTGGAATCAATGCCTGCTCTCCGATGCCCTTTGCACCAAAGGGCCCGACATCCGAGGGGCGTTCAATCAGGATGGAGCGGATCGGCGGCACATCGCCAATCGTCGGAATGAGATAGTCGTGCAGATTTTCGCCGCGGCCGGGTGTGAATTCCTCCATCAGGGCCATGCCGATACCTTGCGCCACCCCGCCTTCGATCTGGCCTTCGATGAGAGTGGGATTGATGGCGCAGCCGACATCATGCGCCGCAACGATACCCAGGACCCGCACGGTTCCCAATCGCAGATCGACCTCGACCTCGGCCAGATGCGCGCCATATCCATAAACTGCATAGGGCGAGCCCTGGCCATTGGCATCGAGGGGGGTGGTCGGCGGATCGAATGTTTCCTCCGCACACAGAACATACCCGTG
>CAUJIO010000079.1 GCA_963205315.1 Pseudomonadota bacterium
GGAGGAAGCCTTCCTGCTGCAATACGGCCACGGTGTCGGCCTCTCGCTGTGGGAACGCCCGATCTTCTCCAAGCGCTTCCGCGGCCAGAACACGCCCCTGAAGGAAGGCATGGTCTTCGCGCTCGAAACCTGGAAGGGTGCGGACGACGGATCAGGTGCTGCCCGCATCGAGGAAGAAGTCGTCGTCACCAAAACCGGTTGCGAGATCATCACAAACTTCCCATCCGACAGGCTCATCTCATGCGGACTACCAGGTTGCGAAGTGTTTTGAACCCGGAAGGGATGCAACTGCGTCAGTAGTGACCGGCCTCACGCATGACCGCGTCGATGCGGTTCTGACTGCGCGTCAAGGCCTCCACGTCCGAGCATTGGCCGCTCAGGGCCGCGTAAATCTCCTGACCGAGGATGGTTTCGATCTTGTGATATTCGGGGATGGGCGGGCGATGCCAGGTCTGCAGCTTGTTCTGCTTCGCCAGCTTGTCGACGAAGCGTACGATGGGCGTACTGGCTGCGGCTTCCGGATCGGCGCTGACGCTGAAGCGCGGGGCCACCGGAATGCCGTTCTTGACATGCTCCTTCATCGCTGCAGGCGATGCCATCCATGAGATGGCATCGAAGGCCAGCTTGGCCCGCTCGGGCGGAAGCGAGGCCGGAATGGTGAGGAGGAAGCCGCCCACCGGACTGACCGAGGCGCCGCCCGGTCCGTGCGGATGCTGGCAATATTCCACCTTGCGCTTCACCACCGACCGGATGTCATACTCGAAACGCGCGGCCCGCATCGTCCAGCAATAGATCATTGCGGCGTGACCACTCATGAAATACTCAAGCGCCCGGTTCCAGTCGATCACCAGAATGTCGGGCGGCGAAAATGCCAGCAAGCGGTGCATGTAATCAAGTGTGCGCCTGCCCTCTTCGCTCAGCACACAGGGCCTTACGGCTTCCCCGGTAATCTTGCTATAGTCCACATGCACACGGGGAGTGGGGATGTTGATGATGGGCGTCCCGCAGCATCCCATGAAGAACATGAAGGAATGCGACACCGGCATTCCCTCGGCGGCATTCCACACGATCCCATGCATGCCGCGTTTGGGATTGTGCAAAGTCTTGGCCGCATCCAGCACCTTCTCGAAACTATTGGGCTGATGCACGCCGCCCAGCTGGAAGAGATCGCGCCGGATGGCGAGACTCTCGATGGTGCAATAGATCGGCACACCGTATTGAATTCCGTTCCAGGTTCCCGTGGACCAGATGTTGGGGTGGAAATCGAGGGGATTGATGCTCGCACCCTTGAGAAATTCCGTCAGGGGCTGTGCCACACCATGCCTGACGGCCTCACCGAGCCACGGCATATTCACGGTTACGATATCATAGTCACTCGCCTTGCGGCGGTTGTTGTCGAATACCTCGGCGCGCAATTCCGGCAGCGCCAGGAGCCTGAAATTCTTTCGCGATGAAAGCTTGCTGCGAAAATCCGACCACATGTCGCGCATCGAGGCAAAGTAGTTATCATCGTGCAGAAGGAAGCGGAGGTCGCGCCCGCTGTCGTTACGGCTCTCCATGATCTGGAGCGGCGGAATGATCTGCCCGGCAAAATAGGAGCCGCCGAAATAGTAGTCCTCGGCATCAGAATTGCCGGACTTCATTCCGAATGTTTCCGCCAGCAGTGCCTTCACCTGGCATGCGTATTCGACAAAATGCGATTTAAGCTTTGGCCCTGGAACGATGAAATGCGACTTCTTCGTACCGGTCCGGTCCCTGAGTTCGATTTCTCCCTCTTCGATCAGCTTGTGAATGCGCCGCATGGCGCTGGCAAAAGGTACCTTGGAGGCCGATGCCAGCGACGACATTGTGATGCTCTCGCCGCGCAGATGCGACTTCATCAGGAACAGAACGATATTCCAGTTGGCGTCCGGCTCCGCCGCCGGCATCCGATCGTCGTAGGGGGCACGCATCCTCTCAAGGAAGGTGATGATGCGCAGCAATTCATATTCGGTCATGACTCAGTGCGACCAACAGGAACGGCCGCGCAGCGGGTATTCCGCGGCACGGCCTGCAATCGGGTGATGGAAGGGAAACTTACGCGTTAGAGCGGACTCCACATGATTTCCGTCGATGTCTTCTCATAGGCCATGCCGTTTGGATAGCTCACCAACTCAAGCTGCATGCCCCAGGGCGCCAGGAAATAGACCCATGTCAGGCCGGCGCTCGCGCCAGTCGTCATGGTCGACGGATCTCCGAGAACCTGAACTCCCCTGGACTTGAGATAGGCAACGGCCGCGTCCATGTCCGTCACATAGAATGCGAGATGATGGCCACCGTGATCGCTATTGCGCGGCAACTGCGTGCGCTGGTCCGGAGCCTCGTACTGGAATATCTCGAAGGCCGGGCCATTGCGGCACTTGAGCATGTGCAGCGAACGAATGACCGCGCGCGGGTGGACATTGAGATGCTTCAGCATCCAGTCGTCACCGGCAATGAAGGGCCCGACTTCGAACAGTTTCGTGCATCCAATCACATCGACGAAGAAGCGCGTTGCGGCTTCGACGTCCGGGACGGTAAATCCGATATGATCGGTGCCTGCAAGTCCCGGTATTCCCGTCATGTCAAACCTCCCATGCTGACGGGCCTCATGCCGGCACCGGTGCGTGCTGGGCGACAAGACCTGCCTGCTTGAGGTCGGCCCACATCGCTGCTGGTATCTTCAGGCCAAGGTAGTCCATGTTCTCCTTGATCCTCTCCGCCCGTCCGGCGCCGACGACGATCGAAGAGACGATTGGGTGTGCGGCCGAGAACTGCAGTGCCGCCGCAGAGAGCGGCACGTTGTAGCGATCACAGATCTTCTTGATCGCCAGGGCCCGGGCTACCCAATAGGCGCCGGTCTCATGTTCCTCCGGCACGCGTACGCCGTGGTCGAGCGCATTCTCGCGCCACTTCTCGTCGGCCGGCACATAGTCGAAGCTGGCCTCCGGCGAAGGATCGTTCAGCATGCCGCTGTTGAACACACCGCCGATCAGGATGGTGGTGCCGCGCTTCTCGCAGACTGGGAACAGCGCGTCCAGCGCGCTGTGGTCGAGCAATGTGTAACGGCCCGCCAGCAGGAAGATGTCCATCACGCCGTCCTGGGCGAAGCGCGCCAGCATGGGGTTCTGGTTCATGCCGGCGCCAATGGCCGTGACCGTCCCATCGGCGCGAAGCCGGTCGAGCGCCTTGTAGGCGCCGTCGATGGCCTCGTCATAGTGACGGTCAGCATCATGGATGAGCAGCATGTCAAAGCGATCGACGCCCATGCGCCGGGTGCTGTCATCGACCGAACGCATCACGCCATCATAGGAGAAGTCGAAATGATATTTGCGAGCCGGCGCGCCGCGCCAGAATGCGTCTTCCTCCGTCGTCTTCTCCTGGTCCTTCACGATGCGGCCGACCTTGGTACAAAGCTTGTAGGAGTCGCGCGGCTTGGTTCTCAGGAACTTGCCCAGGCGCTCTTCCGACATGCCGATGCCATACATGGGTGCCGTGTCGAAGAAGCGGATGCCGAGATCCCAGGATCCCTGCAGGGCTTCAAGAGCCTTCTCTTCCGGCAACCGGCGGGGCCAGCCGCCAATCTGCACGGTGCCCAGCCCCAGAAGGGGAAGGTTGAGGGCGGTGCGGCCGACCTTGCGTGTCTCGTTGAACTTGAATGTCATGAATGTTTGTCCCGGCTTGTGGTCAGGCGGAATGGCAGCGCGAACCCGGGGCTGGCCCCGGGTCCGCGAGAGGCTTACTTGTTGTAGTCGGCCGAGAAGGTCGACGGATCATAGTCGGGTCCGAGGCCCGTCGACAGGATGAGGTCGTTCGGCCGGTCGAGCCGCGCATAGTCCTCGACCCAGCGGTCGGCCTTGACCGAAACCGTTTCGTCACCCTTCGAGATCGCAATGTCGGCGTTCACTTCATATTGCTTCGGCACCGGCGTACCAGCGAGGACCTTGAGGGCGACCATGACCGAGTCGTATCCCATGCCCGGCGGATAATCGAAGCTCATCACTGGAACCTTGTGCTGCACCGCCTGCTTGACGCAGCCGTTGAGATCGGCGCAGGTGATTGGCGGAATCTTGCCATCCGCCCAGCCGGCTTCGACGAAGGCTTCAAGCGCGCCCGAGCCCTGCAAGCCGCTGTCGTTCCACACGCCGTTGATCTGGTCGCCATATTTCTGGATCATCGCCGCCATGACCTGTTTGCCCTTGGCCGGGCTCCAGTCGGAATATTGCAGATCGAGGATCTTGATATCGGGGAACTCGGCGAACACTTGCTTTGCCGCTGCGATTCGAAGTTCCGCCGGGCTCGCACCGGCAATGCCGGCGATCATCAGGACATTGCCCTTGCCGCCCATTCTCTCGGCCATCCACTGCGCCATGGTGCGGCCCAGCGCCTGATCTGACGCAGTGACGAAGGACACGTAGTTGTCGCCAGACACGCGGCGGTCGACCAGCACCACCGGCACGCCCTGGTCCATGGCTTGCGAGACGATCGGATCAAGCGCCTGGGCGGTTGCCGGCGAGACGATCAGCAGGTCCAGGCCGCGCTGCAGAAGATCCTGAACATCCGACACCTGCTTGGAGGGATCGTCGTTCGCGTCGGTGATGATCAGCTTCGAGATCTTGTCCTTGTTGTCGGCCGCTGCCTGCTGGATAGAATGCAACAGGCCAACGCGCCAGATATTGGAGATCGACGCGTTCGAGAAACCGATCACATAAGGACCATCCTTCTTGAACTTCGACGTGTCGACGTATTCGAGATCGCGGCTTGCCCACAACAGCGTGCGCGGCTTGCCCTTGTAGCCGTCCTTTGCCTCTTGGGCCGTTGCCAATGAAGCCGTCAACGCAAACATCCCCGATGCAAGCAGCAAGGCCGTCAGTCCAGCACGTATCGTCATCCTATCCTCCCAGTCCGATTATTGTTCCAGTCTTTTTCTGACAAGCATCGCCGTTCACCAAGCAGGTTCAGCATGGTGTCGAAGTGTCAGTATCAACGTTCAGACGATCCCGGCCTTGGCCGGGCAAACAGCACCGCTCTTGCTGGTGCGGAAATCAAAGTAGCGCAAGACTTCCTAATTTACTTCTGTCAGATTTTTCATATTGAGAATCTTCGTCACATCACACCCGCGAAGATGTGAGACTATGGAGATCGCTGCAGAAGAGTTTTGTGCGGCAATATCACCTTGTCTGCCGTGCTCATCGATTTCATGGCTACGTTTGACGATGACACGTTCAAGCGCCCACTTGTCACTCAACGAAGCAATGCGCTGCATTCACCGAATGATCATGGCTGCCGGTTTGGAGCCAGCTCAGGACTGCAGGTGAGGGACCTATACATCGCACGTCACGCGCGACGACGATCAGTCCCCTATCAGACCAACTCTTCCCGACGGGAAGCGATCATCGCAACGCGGCGTTACGATACCGAATATCCGCCATCGACCATCAACTCATGGCCGGTGATTCCGCTGGCGGCGTCGGATGCCAGGAACGCCACGGCGTCGGCGATCTCGCGCGGCGCCATGAGCCGGTGAATCGGCATATCCTCAAGCCATTGCTTCATTACCGCAGGGCGCGTCTTGCCGACTTCTTCCAGCATGACCGTGTCGGTGTACCCCGGACCAACCGCATTCACGCGAATATTCTTGCTGGCCCATTCGATCGCCACGTTGCGGCACATGTGTCCGATACCGGCCTTTGAAACGTCATAACCAATGTGAATTTCCGGACGCGATGTCGTCACGCTGCAAATCGATGAGATTGCGATGATCGAACCGCCACCATTCGCGGCCATTTGCCGGCCAGCGGCGCGAATGCAAAAGAATGCACCATCAAGATTAACGGCCATGACGCGGCGCCAATTCTCGTCACTGTGCTCGAGCGTCGACTGCTCGTAGGAAATGCCCGCATTGGCAACCAGCACATGCAGGCCGCCGTGCCGCTTCACAGTCTCTGCCACACCCGCATCGACGGACTTGCTGTCGGAGACATCAATCTTCACCCAATCGACTTTGTGTCCATCCGTGCTCAAGTCCGAAGCGACCTGACCGACATTGTCCTTGAGATCAGCCAGGACGACCGTCGCACCGAGATTGCGGAGTTGAATGGCGATGGCTTTGCCCATGTCGCCTGCACCGCCAGTCACGAGAGCGACTTTTCCTGTAAGATTCATCCGGTCGAGAATCGACATGGTCAGGCTCCTGCACTGAAGTTTCTGCGAGTCTTATGCTGTCCGATCCAGAGCCGCTCAAGCGATCAAATATCCAAAATGCAAATCATGATGGATGAGCCGCAGTCCCGGATCGAAGTGGTGCCGGTTGCCTCAAACCCGGACAAGAATCTTCAGATTCTTGCCCGTTGGATCGAGCAATTGCTCGAAGCCCTGGGCGACAACATTCTCTGCCTCAATCTGCGCCGTCACGACTTTTTCAACCGGGTATATGCCGGACTCGATCATCGAGATGATGCGTGGCCACATCTGGACCTGGAAGCACCAGCAGCCTTCGATGGTGATGTCCTTCTGCGCCCAGAGCATGGCGTCGATCGCGGCCGGCCTCATATGCAAACCGACCTGCACGACCTTGCCGCCGCGACGGACCGCCTTCGCACATGTGTTGAGTGAGACTTCGAGACCGACGCATTCGATGGCAACATCGACGCCCACTCCCTCATCGGTCTCGGCAGCAATGATCGCGAGCAGGTCCTGTTCCAGCGGATTGATGACGATGGCACCAGGCAATATCCGGGACGCGAGCTTGCGGCGCGTCGGGTTTGGTTCGGACACAAAGATCTTGGTCGCCCCCGCGGCGCGCGCAGCGAGAATGGTCAAGGCTCCAATGGGCCCGGCACCTGACACGAGAACGCTCGACCCGGCGTGTACACCGCCGCGGTCGACTCCGTAGAGCGCCACGGCGCCAGGCTCGATCATTGCGCCCTGGACATCACTGATCGACGGAGGAATGGGCATAACATTATAGTCGTTGACCACTGCCAGTTCGCCCATGCCACCCCATTGCCAGCTCAGGCCGACAGCGGCCATCTTGTCGCTGAGATGATAGAGCCCACGCTTGGCGAAGTAGTCGTCGCGCGGCGTGACGAGGGGCATGATCGAGGCACGGTCGCCCGCCTTCACATGACGCACCGCCGATCCGGTATCCACGACGACGGCACTGAACTCATGTCCGAGGATCTGCGGAAGCACGGCATTGGTATAAACGTGCGGAGTGACAGGAGTAACGATGGGGCCAGCGAGATATTCGTGGAGATCGGTGCCGCAAATGCCACAAACGATCGGCTTGATCAGAACCTGAGTTGGCTCCAGGCGGCTGGAGGGCGGCGCCACATCTTCAACGCGGATGTCGCGCTTGGTGTGAAATCTGACGGCCTTCATGTTGAGCCTCCTTGCCAGGGCGTAATTGATCTTGTCCGGCGCGCCGTACCAAGACTTTCACCACTCATGTTTTCCATATCTGGTGTTTGTGTCAATAATTTTCGTTTTTATCTCGAACTCAAATGTTTTTTCGACAAATCGTTGTGGAGAATGTTTTTCGTTGAGTTCGGTCGGTTCCCGCTTATCCTGCCCGCAATACCAAGAGGGCCCGCCGTGACCAAATCTGGGCACAGGCCGCAGGAGGACCGTGCATGGTCAAGATGAAGGATACCGGCCTCACGCTGGGAAGTTCCGCCTACGAGGCCATCCGGCTGGACATCATGGAGGGCCGCTTCAAACCGGGCGAGAAATTGCAGTTTGACGCGTTGCGCGAACGGTATGGAATCGGCATCAGCCCGATCCGCGAGGCCCTCAGCCGGCTTCATTCCGAAGGCTGGGTTGCCCGCGAAGAGCAGCGGGGATTTCGTGTCGCCGAAATCAGCCGAAGCGAATTGCTAGATGTCGTCAAGACACGCGTCATGATCGAGGGGCTTGCTGTCGCCGAGGCCATTGCCCTGCAGGATGTCGCATCCGAGGAGGCTCTCGTCCTCGCCTTTCACCGCTTGAGCAAGGAACACCGCCTGATTGATGGCAAGGTCCGAAACACCGAATGGGAGAAGCGGCACCGGCAATTCCACATGGCGCTGATTTCCGGCTGCAAGATGAAATGGATCATCCAGTTCTGTGAACAATTGTTCGATGTCGCCGAACGCTACCGCCTGTTGTCGGCGGCTCGCCATCCGGAGCGCAGTGAAATGGACGAGCATCGCGCCATTCTCGACGCCTATGTCGCCGGCAAGGCGGATGAGGTGAAGGTGCTGCTGATGCGCCACTATCAGGTCACGGTCGATATCATCCTGCAGGCGCAATTCCCGGCGCCGCCGTTGAAAGTCGATGCCTGACGGCTCACGGGCGTTTCAGGCACCGGCGCACGCAAGGGACGGGACATCAATCCGCCGGTCTTGCAAGAAGCATTCAGCCGTAGAGCTTTGGCCTTGTCTCGAGTTTGATGGCAGCCGCCTGTCCGCTGGCGAGTGCGGCGAGGCCTGCCTCACCCACCGCGGAAGCCGCATATCCATCCCACGCGCTGGCACCCGTTGACGTCCCGGCCTCGACCGCCTTGACCCATGCCTGCAGTTGCAGCCGGTAAGCCGCCGCGAAGCGGGGGCGCCAGTCGGCCGGATAGCTCGTGCCCTGAACCTGACCGAAGCTGATTTCACTGTTGATTGGCGCGCGCAGCGACACGGCGCCCTTCTCGCACGCGAGTTCGCCCTTCACGTCATAGCCGTAGCCGCCATTGTTGTTGTTCTCGACATTCACCAGCTTGCCGGATGCCGTTCGCATCACCAGGAAGACTGGTGAAACGGTGGCGCCGGGATCGGACGTGGCAGGCTGAAACACCTGGATGCTGGTCAGTTCCTCGCCAAGCAACCAGCGGCTGATGTCCATTTCGTGCACTGCCGAATTGCTGATGGCCATCTTCGAATCGAACCAGGGCGGGGCCGACAGGTTGCGGTGGACGCAATGAAAGAACAAAGCCTGTCCCAGCTTGCCTGAATCCAGCGTGGCCTTCATTTCCACGTAGGCGGGATCAAAGCGGCGCATGTAACCGACCTGAACCAGCCGCCGGCCAAGCGCTACTTCGGCTTCGATGATGTCGAGGCATTCGCGCGACGTTGGCGCCAGCGGCTTCTCGCAGAGCACAGGCTTTCCCGCTGCGATGCAGGCGAGCGTC
>CAUJIO010000080.1 GCA_963205315.1 Pseudomonadota bacterium
GCCGTACTGGTGGTCGACGAGGCCCAGAATCTTTCGATCGATGGGTTGGAAAAGCTCCGAATGTTGTCGAACGTCAATGTCGAGAAGCAGAACTCGCTGCAGATCATCCTCGTCGGGCAGCCGCAGTTGCGCGATTTGCTGCAGCGTCCTGAACTGACGCAGTTCATGCAGCGCGTGAGTTCCGAATACAATATCGCCCCCCTGCCCTTCCAGGAGGTGAAAAATTATGTTCTGCACCGCCTCGGAAAAGCCGGCAGCCCGGTCGCGCTGTTCTCCGACAAGGCCATGCAGCTGATTGCCGAAGAGAGCCGAGGCATCCCTCGCGTCATCAACGTGCTGTGCGACACCGCACTTGTCTATGCATTTGCGAAGGGCGTCAAATTCGTCGACTCGCGCATCGTCAAGCATGTGATCACCGACCGGCAAGTACACGGGGTGTTTCAGCGCCCCGTTAAGAAAGTCGAAAAGACGGGTTAGCTGCAGATTTGACCTCCGGCCGACAGGAGATCATGCCGCGGGGTATCTCGCGTCGTCAGCGACAAGATTGGCCAAGACCGGAGCAATGAAGGCAGACCGGCACAATCACCACTCCACTCACCGCTCTCGGACAAAGAGGCCTAGACAGGAACTAACTGCTATTGCGGCAAAGAGTAAGCGTCCGGTGAGTTACGCGGCTTGAGCTTGTGATGGGCTGCTTGCGAAGGTGCAAGGCCGCAGGTCGGCAATGCGGTTGATTGGATGATCGGCGATGCGGGTGAGGACGGCGCGGAGATAGGCTTCGGGATCGATGCCGTTGAGCTTGCAGGTTTCGATGAGCGAGTAAATGGCGGCGGCGCGTTCGCCGCCGGTGTCTGAGCCTGCGAAGAGCCAGTTCTTTCGGCCGAGTGCTATGCCGCGGATGGAGCGTTCAGCGGCGTTGTTGTCGACCTCGGCGCGGCCATCATCGACATAGCGATTAAGACCGGCCCATCGGCTGAGGGTATAACGCATGGCCTTGGCGAGATTGGACTTGGCGGAGAGCTTCGGCAAAGTCGTTTCGAGCCATAACTTCATTGCCGCGAGAAGCGGTGCGGCCTGCTCCTGACGGATGCGTCTTCGCTCATCAAGTGGCAACCCCCGTATGATGTCTTCGATACTATAGAGAGCGCCGATGCGGTTGAGTGCCTCAGTGGTGAGCGGTGATGGGTTGGTGGCATGCTCGTCGAAGAACTTGCGCCGCACATGTGCCCAGCAGGCAGCCTCGATGACGTGGCCCGTCTCGAAGACCGGATTGAAGCCGGCATAACCATCGGCATGCAGGACGCCGGCGAAGCCCTTCAGATGCGCCGTGGGATGCTCACCCTTGCGGTCGGGCGAGTAAAAGAACACGGCGGCTGGCGGTTGGTCCGATCCATGGGGCCGCCCGTCGTGGACATAGGCCCACAGTCTGCCGGTTCTGGTCTTGCCCAAGCCAGGCGCCAGCACCGGCACAGGGGTGTCATCGCCATGCAGGACGTCCGACGACAGCACCGACTTGCGCAGGGCTGCCACCAAGGGATCGAGAAGGGCTGCCGCGCGGCCAACCCAATCGGCCAATGTTGAACGTTCCAGGTCGACGCCTTCGCGGGCATAAATCTCGCTCTGCCGGTAGAGCGGCAGATGATCGGCATATTTGCTGACCAGCACGTGGGCCAGCAGTCCAGGGCCCGGCTTGCCCCGCTCAATTGGCAGCGACGGCATCGGCGCCTGCACGATGGTCTCGCACACCCGGCAGGACAGCTTCGGCCGCACATGCCGGATGACCTTGAACGATGCCGGCACATAGTCCAGCACCTCGGTCACATCCTCGCCGAGCTTGCGCATGACGCCGCCGCAGTTCGGGCAGGTGCAGGCGGGCTCATGGACTTCCTCCTGACGTGGCAGATGCTCCGGCAGCGGCTTGCGGTAAGGCGTCTCGATCAGCTTCTGCACGGCAGCTGGGCGTTTGGCGGCAGCGTGGGCTTCCTCTTCGTGCAGCGCATCGAGTTCCAGTTCAAGCTGCTCGATCTCGCGGGTGACCTTCTCCGACGACTGGCCGAACTGCATCCGCTTCAGCTTGGCGATGCGCGCTTCCAGTTGCGCGATCTTCAGACCTTGGTTCTTGACTGCGCCCAGGAGCTGCCGCACCAGCGCCTGCAGCGCAGCGGCGTCCTCCGGCAGATTGGCGGGATCGATGTCCATGACGGCAAAGTAGCGCAGGACATGCTGATCCGCGCGCGCGCATTCCGCCGCGAGTCAACCTGCCGCGCTCCGGTTACCCCGCCAGCTCCGGCCGCTGTGTCCTCATCGGCGCGCGCCAGTCGATGCCTTCCAGAAGATAGCCAAGCTGTGCCGCACTGATCGTCACCGCCTCACCCGTCGTTGCCGGCCAGATGAACCGCCCGTGCTCCAGGCGTTTGGCGAACAGGCACATGCCCTGGCCATCGTGCCAGATCAGCTTGATCAGATCGCCGCGCCGCCCACGAAACACAAACAGCTGCCCGCCGAACGGATCTGTCTTCAGCTTCTCCTGCACCAGCACGGCGAGACCATCGAAGCCCTTCCTCATATCCGTGTGGCCTGCAGCCAGCCACACCCTGACGCCCGCCGGAACCGGGATCATCGCCCTTCCAGAATCGCGATCACCCGCTTCAAGGCTTGCCCATCAACGGGCCCGCTCAGCCGCACAACGCGGCCTCCGGACAACCCGATCTCGATCAGCCCGCGATCCTCTGCCTGCGCCGGTGGCTTCTCTGGCGCGGCCGCCAACGTTGATGACGCCGGCAATACAACCGGCACGAACATGGGTGCAGGCTTCTTCAAACTGTTCCGCTTGCCTGGAAGTCCAGCCTGCCGGCGCCAGCGGAACACGAGACTCACTGCAAAACCATGGCGCCGGGCTACCACCGACACCGGAGCACTCTCGCTCTCGGCAACAATCTGCTGGCGTTCCTCCGGCGGCCATCGCCGCCGCGTCTCCGCAACAACATCAAAGCTCTTCATTGGCTATATCCAGACATAGGACCGGCATCAACCTCGCCGATG
>CAUJIO010000081.1 GCA_963205315.1 Pseudomonadota bacterium
GGATCTCAACCTGCAACCGGTAAAGCTCAAGGCGCTTCTCAACCCCAATGTCGTCATTGGAAGCCGCACCCGCCACCCCCGCAACTCCAGACCCGCCAGACGACGCCATCGCATTCCCATCCAAACAACAAAATCAACCCAAACCCAACCTGCCAAACCCAAACTCACTTTAACCCATTAAAGATTCTCAAAATGGCTAAATGCTGCTTGAAGGCTTTCCATCAATACCAATAGCATTTGAAAAAACATCGACGCAGCAGCGCAGTATGAAGCAATGACCGACGAAATCGAAACACTGGTGATTGGAGCGGGCGCCGTCGGCCTGGCGATCGCACGGACCCTGGCGCGCCGGGGTCACGAGGTCATGATCGTCGATGCAGCCACAGCCATCGGCACGGAAACATCATCGCGCAATTCCGAGGTCATCCACGCTGGTATCTACTATCCCGCAGGCACGTTGAAGACAAAGCTCTGTGTCGAGGGACGCCAATTGCTCTATGCGTTCTGCCGCACCTTCGGAGTCGAGGCGCGTGCCATCGGCAAACTCATCGTCGCCACGACCGATGGCGAAATTCCCAAGCTCACGGCTTTGCGAGAAGCCGCCCTTGCCAATGGCGTGACCGATCTCATGTGGCTCGGTCAAGGCGATGCGCTGAAGATCGAGCCCGAGGTGTCGTGCCGCGCAGCCTTGCTGTCGCCATCGACGGGAATCATCGACAGCCATGGCTATATGCAGGCGCTTCTTGGTGATGCCGAATCGCACGGTGCGGCACTGGCTCTGGGCACGCGCTTTATCTCGGCCGCGAGGGCAGGCGCCGGATTTGAAGCCAGCTTCAGCGACCACAGCGGTGACACGTTCGGGCTCTCCTGCCGCCGCATTGTCAACAGTGCCGGCCACGGCGCACATGCAGCGGCAATGGCCATCGAGGGCGTCGATGCAACACGGCTTCCGCCGCGGTTCCTTGCCAAGGGGAGCTATTGTTCGGTATCGGGCCGCTCAGCCTTCAAGCACCTGATCTACCCCATCCCCGTGCCGGGTGCGCTTGGCACACACGTCACGCTCGATCTCGAGGGGCGAATCCGTCTTGGCCCCAATATCGAGTGGGTCGATGATCTCGACTATTCGGTGCCGCAAACCATCGTGCCGCAGTTCGCAGAGGCCTGCCTGCAATTCTGGCCCGGAGTCGCCGGCCGTGAGCTCACGCCATCCTATTGCGGCATCCGCCCGAAGGTGCATGGACCGGGCAGCAGCTTTGCGGATTTCGTGATCGAGGGGCCGCGCCAGCACGGTGTCTCCGGCCTGGTCAACCTTTTCGGCATCGAATCGCCCGGGCTCACGTCATCGCTGGCAATCGGCCGCCTGGTGAGCGAGCTGCTTGACGAACGGTGAGCCCGGTTGCCAATTGGCTCCTCACGTAACGGAATCAAGCGTCATGCCTGCCTATCTGCCCGCTGCCCGGCCAACGATGTATTTCATTGGCGTGACGACCACGCAATCTTCGATCATGAAGGTGTTTCCCGCCTGGGCCGGGGCGCTCGGAATTGAGGCTGTCATCTCGGGCATCGACTTCGTTCCGGACGACCGCCCGGAACGCTATCGCGAGGCCGTCAGCTTCATCAAGTCGGATCCGCTGTCACTTGGCGCACTCGTCACCACGCACAAGATGAACCTGCTCAAGGCCAGCCGGGATCTGTTCGATTATCTCGATCCTTTTGCCGTGACACTCGGCGAGGTCAGCAGCATCTCGAAGCGAGGCAAGGACCTTCGCGGTCATGCCAAGGATCCGATCACGGTGGGTTCTGCGCTCGAGGCCATCGTCGACGCGGACTACTGGAGGGACAGCGGAGCTGAAATGCTCATCCTCGGGTCCGGCGGATCGTCATTGGCGCTGACGCTCTACCTGCATGAAAAAGCAAAGGGTGGCGGCGATGTCCCAGCCCACATTTCGGTCACGGCGATCAATCCACGCAGCCTCGTTGAAATGCGGCACATACACCAAGCGATAGGCTTTGCCATTCCGGTCAGCTATCTGCAGACGGCTCATGTCACGGAGGCCGATGCCGCCGTTGCCCGATTGCCGCCGGGCTCCATGGTCATAAACGCCACCGGTCTCGGCAAGGATGCTCCCGGCTCTCCGCTTTCCGATGCCGTGCGTTTCCCGGAGCGTGGCATCGCCTGGGAATTCAACTATCGTGGCGATCTGGTTTTCCTTGCGCAGGCCAAAGCGCAGGCCGCCTCACGGCAGCTTCGTGCCGAAGATGGCTGGGTGTATTTCGTTCACGGCTGGACACGGGTCATCGCCGAGGTCTTCAACATCGACATTCCGGCGCACGGCCCCACCTTTGACAGATTGAGCCAGATCGCCGCCGTTGCATCAGGGAGATAGCTTCATGTCCATGCTCTTCAATTCGGTGATCACTGACTTCGACCTTCACAGCGGATTGTCGCAAGCCAAGGCGAGCATAAGGCGCCGATTGTCCGACATGCGGGGCATGTTTGCCGACCAGACTGCTTTCGAGGAGGAGCTGCGTACGGACGACAGGCTTGTCTACGAATATTACGACATGGGTGTTCCGCATACGGAGAAAGACGTCGCCTACGGTACGTCGATCGTCTACCCGGGCAAGGTCGGGGCCGAGTATCACATGACCAAGGGCCATTTCCACACGGTGCTGGATACGACGGAAGTCTATTTCTGTCTGCGCGGCCACGGTTACCTGATGATGGAGAATCCGGAAGGCGACGTCGAGGCGCGCGAGCTGAAGCCCGGCCTCGCGCTGTATGTGCCGAAGCGCTACGCTCATCGTAGCATCAACGTGTCCGCCACCGAACCGCTGATCACCTTCTTTGCCTTCCCGGGCCACGCCGGACATGACCACGGAACGATCGAGACCAAGGGTTTCCGAAAAGTCATCGCAGAGAAGCACGGCGCAGCGGAGATCGTCGACAATCCCCGCTGGTCCACATGATCAGCGACGACCGGATTTTTCCATGAGCGACATCGAGGTACTGCCGTCCATCCTCACGGACGACTGGCGTTCCACTGAATCCGGCCCGGGTGTGTCGTTGTGGTGGCTGGGGCAGGCGGGCTTCCTGCTGAAGTCTGGAACTCTCAGGCTCGCCATCGATCCCTATCTGTCCGATTCGCTCGCGAGAAAATACGCTGGAGCGGCGTTTCCTCACCAGCGCATGATGGCGCCGCCGGTTGCTGCCAGTGATCTCGGTGATCTCGACGTCGTGCTCTGCACGCACCGGCACGGCGATCACATGGACCCCGATACATTGCGGGACATTCGCGATGCGAGCACGCGCTGCCGCTTCGTGGTTCCTGCTGCGGAGCACCGGCGCGCTCTCGACATCGGGCTGCCCGAGTGGCGGGTTCTCGGCATCGATGCGGGCCAGCGACTGGCATTGGACGGCGGCGTCTCCGTGTCAGCAATTCCCGCGGCGCATGAGGATCTGTCGCGCGACGCGCAGGGGCAACACCATTTTCTTGGCTACATGCTCTCCATCGGCAGCCGCGTCATCTACCACTCCGGTGACTGCGTTCCCTACGCGGGACTTTTGCAACAGGTAAGACCTCACAGGCCCGATCTGGCACTTCTGCCGATCAATGGCCGGGATGCCGCGCGGCACGGCAATGGCGTGCCCGGCAACTTCACGCTGGCCGAGGCACTTGAACTTGCGGCGCAAGCGGAGATTCCCGCAGTCATCGCCCATCATTTCGGCATGTTCGATTTCAACACGGTGGATATTTCCGATGCCTCGGCCGAAATTTCCCGCCTGCGGCCCCGCCTTCGCGTCATGCTGGCGGAAACCGGATCGCGCTACGTATTGCGCTGATCATCAGATTGCGAAGGCCAGCAATTTCCGTTGAAAGGCGTCATGGTGATAATGCCAGAGCTGAAAATGCGGGCGTTCGGCGATCAGCCTGTCGAAATTCGCCTCAGTCTCAAGCTCCTGTTCGGCGGTGATCGGCCTGATGGTCTTGCTCGACATCACATCCTGATGCCAGCCTGACACCTGCTGCCAATCCTTGGGCGCGTTGTCATCCCAATTGAGGGCCTCTGGCCTGTCGGCAAGGCCAACCGCATTCCAATAGGCCCGCATTTGACCATGCGGATCGACGCGGATCCTTTCGCTCTGGACGACGACGGGCCCACTGCCATTCTGTTTCATGAGGAATTCCGCAAGGCGCCATTGCGCCTCGATACCAATTTCTTCCTGCGTGAGGTCCGGATCGAGCTTGGCATAGGAGACGATGGACGCCTTGAGATCGCGCAGCAGAAAGCTGTGGGTGATGCGGTTGAGAAAAACCGGATCGTCGAAGATATGCGGCACGACATAGTAGCTCATGTCCTTGAAGAACACCGGCCCACGCTCGGCCTTCTCCAGGATCATGTCGCGAATGGCCTCGTAATTGCGCGGATGCTGGTCCTCGGCATCGAAGTGCGGCATCGTCCGCTTCGAGCGGTTGATGTAATAGTCATACATGAAGGGTTCATGCAGGCACTCAAGGTCGCCACGGGCGCGCATGACACGCTCGAAGGCAGTCGACATCGAGCGCGGGTGCGACCACAGCGCAATGACCGGATAGTTCATCGCGCAACCTCGGTGAAAGCGCGGTCGAGGCCATCCGCAACTTTTTCGACGTCCGTGAGCGTCAGGCACATGGGCGGTACCATGCGCAGCACCGAACGGTCCGGTCCGGACTTCGACAGGATCAGGCCTTGCGCCCGGCACTTCTCGAACACGGCGGCGGTCACGGCGGCATCTGGCTCCTTGGTCTTGCGGTCCTTCACCATCTCGATCGCCAGCATCAGCCCGCGTCCGCGCACGTCGCCGATGGACTGGTGACGCTGCTGCAAATCCTGGAGGCGCTGCAGCAAGGCAGCCCCGACAAGGCGCGCATTGTCCTGCGTGCGCTCCTCGCGGATGACCTTCAAGACGGCGCGGCCTGCGGCGCAACTGGTGGGATTGGCGCCATAGGTGTGGAACATAAACTTGTCGGCCATGGTGTCGGCGATGGCCTTTTTCGCAACCACTGCGCCCAGCGGGAAGCCGTTGCCGATGCCCTTGGCCATGACGACGATGTCAGGCACCACGCCATCCGCTTCGAAGCCCCACATATGGTCGCCGGTGCGGCCGAAACCCGATTGCACTTCGTCGGCAACGTAAAGCCCGCCAGCGGCACGCACGCGCTCGGCCGCACCTTTCATATAACCTTGCGGCATTTCCACGATGCCGCCGTAACCCTGCACGCTTTCAACGAAGATGGCGCCGACCCGTCCTGACGTCGATGTGGCAATGACGCGGTCGATCTCGTCGAGATAGGGTTCCGTTCCGGCGCCGAAGATGCCGCGATACTGGTTCGGCTCGGCGACGAAGGCGACGTTGCCGGGCATGCCGGGATGGCGGAAGGCAGCGATGCCGGTGATCGATTGCGCCGCCGATGTTGGCCCGTGATAGGCAGTGCGGAGCGCCAGCAAGTCCATGTTGCCAGTGTAAGTTCGGGCCATCACCATGGCGAGATCGATGGCTTCCGATCCTGAGTTGGTGAAATGCACCACCCAGTCTTCGCCCTTTGGCATGGTGGCCGCGAGTTCCTCGGCGAAGTGTGCCGGGGTCGGATGGTAGAACATGGTGGTGCAGTGGGTGAGTTCTTGCGCCTGCGCCATGGCAGCTCCGACCACGACAGGATGAGAGTGACCCACGGAAATGCAGACATTCATGCCCAGAAGATCGATATACTTCTTGCCCTCGACGTCCCACAGGTACTGCATGGAGCCGCGCCGGAATACCATCGGGTCCTTGAATGGCACGAACTTGCGCTGCGAGGCGGCATAGAACTGGTTGCGGCGGGCGGCGGTGGCTTGTTCCGACCAATCGGTGTCGAGAGCATCATTCATGGCAATCTCCTGGGCATGGCACGCGAGGCCTTCGAACGCGATAAAATCACCGCTGGGCAGTGCCTTGCATCTCGAAAACGCATCATCACAATAACTGATGGCACGAATTAGCGCCGCTTCGGAGGATCACAGGTCAACGCTGTAGTAGTCCTGCGACAGGCGTGGCAACCGGGTGGCGATCGCCTGCGACAGGACTTCGGCGGATCGCTTGGCAAAGGCTTCGGTAATATTGCCCAGTTCGCCCTGGCGGGCGACAAGCTTGATGCTGCGCGAGAAGCCGGCGAAGGGCAGCGGATGAACGTCCACTTCCATGCCTTCGGCGAGTCCATCGATCAGCAGGGTGGGCGTCAGGATGGTGAACCCCATGCCCGAGGCAACAGGCGCCATCACCACGCTGGAGCGATCGCCGTCGAGCGTGCGCGGAACTTCGAGACGCAGGCGGCTCAGGTGCTGGTCGATGCGCATGCCCACGGGAGTCTCGCGCGAGAAGCAGATGAAGGGCAGTTTGCGCGCCAGTTTCGCGATATCGGAAACGCTTCCGGCATAGCCCTTGGGGGTCACCAGCAGGAATTTTTCGGTGATGACAGGAAGCCTAATCAGGCCTTCTACTTCAAAGAGATCGCCCGAGGTCACGGCGATATCCGCCTTGCGGGCGCGCAACAGATTGATGTGATCGGTGGCGAGGCCGGCATAGAGACTGAGTTCGGGTACGGCATAGGTGTCGCGCGCCAACACCGACAGGGCCGGCGCCAGGGTCGTGGCAATCGATGCCAACATGGCGATGCGAAGGAAAGGCAGGGGAGCAGAATTGAGACGGCGTACATCGGTGCGCAGGCCATCGACTTCCGCGAGGATCGCAACGGACCGGCGATGCAATGCGAGACCAGCGCTGGTGAGTTCAAGCGGCCGCAAATTGCGGTCGAACAGGGTGACGCCAAGCGCCGTCTCGAGCTTCTTCAGATGTTGCGAGGCGGCCGATTGCGTCATGCTCAGCATCTGAGCGGCTTGCGTGACATTGCGCACCTCGACCACTGCCGCGAACACCTCGATGGCGCGGAAAAGGTTAAAGTCGAAGCTGCTTTTCAGCGATGTCCGTCGTCTGTTTGCTACCATCAGTTTTCCTTATGATACGGGAAAGCGGTTGAAGGCAAGGCCGCTTTTGCTGATCCTGCCAGCGGCATCATCAGACAAGGAATTTCTTCGAGTGACGGACAGCGCGCGGATCGTCATCATTGGTGGCGGCGTCATCGGACTGGGCATTGCCTATCATCTGGCCGAGATGGGTATCACCGACGTTGTGCTGTTGGAGCGCCACCAGCTGACCAGCGGAACATCATGGCACGCGGCTGGAATCGTCGGGCCGTTGCGCGCCAGCCTCAACCTCACACATCTCGCCAGCTACGCGACAGAACTGTTCCCGCAGTTGGAGGCGAAGACAGGACAGTCATCCGGATACATGCGCACAGGCGGCCTGTGGCTGGCCCGCAACGCCGACCGGATGACAGAGCTCCGGCGCATCGCCCACATGGGAGACGTGACGGGGCTGCATGTCGATATTCTCGGTCCTTCGTCCATTGCCGGCCGCGTGCCCGGGCTCAACACGACGGGCCTGGCCGGGGCCTTGTGGGTTGAAGAGGACGGGCAGGCCAATCCCGTCGATATTTGCGCGGCCTATGCCAGGCGCGCGAAGTCGGCTGGCATCATCATTCGCGAGAACACGGCCTGTGCCGGATTCGACATCGAGAAGGGCCGTGTTGCCGGTGTCAGGCTCGCCACGGGTGAGTCGATCCGGTGTGGAACAGTGATCAATTGCGCGGGCGCGTGGGCGCGGGACATCGGGGCAATGGCCGGGGTTCCGGTGCCCCTGCAAGCGGTCGAGCATATGTATGTGGTGACCGAACCCATCGCCGGATTGCAGCAGCCGTTCCCGATTCTCCGCGATCTGGATGAAGGCATCTACATCAAGGGCGATTCCGGCAAGCTGGTGCTGGGTGGATTCGAACCTCATGCCAAGCCCTTCGATACGCGCTCGATGCAGGGCCAGCAGCCCTTCCTGGAATTGCCCGAGGATTGGGAGCAGTTCGAGCCCTTCATGGCTGCCGGCCTCAATCTCGTGCCGCAACTGGGCGAGGCCGGCATCCGGCATTTCATGAACGGGCCGGAGAGCTTCACCCCTGATACGCGGCCGTTGATGGGCGAGTCGCCCTATCTGCGCGGATTCTTCATCGCAGCAGGGTTCAATTCAACCGGCATGATGTCGTCGGCCGGAGCCGGCAAGGCCATGGCGGAATGGGTCGTCGACGGAGAGCCGTCGCTCGATCTGTGGGCGCTCGATGTGTCGCGCTTCGATCGCGCGGCTTCGGCCAGATCCTTTGTCGTCAGCCGCACCGATGAGACAGTGGCCGACCTGTTCCGCATGCACTGGCCTTACAAGCAGGCGAAGGCGGGGCGCGACGTCAGGCGTTCGGCTTTCCATCATGTCTTTGCCAAAGCGGGGGCCGTGTTCGGCGCACCTACGGGATGGGAGCGGCCCCTGTGGTTTGCGCAAAACGAGGAGGAGCGCGCGTTCCGTTATTCCTATGGCCAGCAGCACTGGTGGGCGGCAGCAGAGCGCGAGGCCAAGGCGATGGCCGAGGGCGTGGGCCTGTTCGAGCTCTCGCCGTTTACCAAGATCGACGTACAGGGTCCGGACGCGCTGGCGCTGCTGCAATATCTGTGCGCCAACGACATCGATCATGAGGTGGGCCGCGCGGTCTACACGCAGATGCTCAATGCGCGCGGCGGTATCGAGGCCGACATCACGGTGACGCGTTATAGCGACACACATTTCCGCGTTATCAGCGGCGCGGCAACGCGCCAGAAGGACGTCGCCTGGATCTCCCGGCACGCCGCAGATCGCAGGTTCAACGCCGTCATCTCGGATGTCACGTCCTCGGAGGCCGTGCTTGCGGTCATGGGGCCTGGTTCACGCGCGTTGCTGCAAAGCCTGTCTGACGCCGATCTGTCGGACGCGGCGTTTGCATTTTCGACGTCCCATCTCATCGATATCGGCATGGTGACGGTGCGCGCCACGCGGGTCAGCTTTGTCGGCGAACTCGGCTTCGAACTCTATGTGCCATGCGAGTTTGCGGAGCGCCTCCTGCACGAGATCACCGAGGCAGGCAAGAATCATGATCTGGTTTTCTGCGGGCACTATGCGCTCGATGGCTGCCGTCTGGAGAAAGCCTATCGCCACTGGGGCCACGACATGGGGCCAAAGGAAACACCGCTGGAAGCAGGGCTGTCGCATGCCGTCGCCTGGAACAAATCTGGCTTTCTGGGCGAAGAGGCTCTGCGCTTGCGAAAAGCTTCGGGCATCTCCGCGCGGCTCCTGCATTTCGCGGTCGACGGCGGGAGGCCGCTGCTGCTCCACGACGAGCCGATCTATCGGGATGGCAAGCTTGCGGGGCTCACCACATCGGGCGGCCAGGGGTTCCGCACCGGCATGTCCCTGTGTTTCGGATACGTGCGCCAACAGCAAGGTGAAGATCGCGCCGACTTGTTCGCCTCCACATATGAAATTTCGGTCGCCGGCGAGCGCTATGCGCTCATGCCGCTGGCCAAGCCACCCTATGACCCGGCCAGCCGCCGGTTGAGGAGTTAAGTCATGAAGCCACACGCTCGCGTCGCCATCATCGGCGGCGGCGCCATGGGAGTCTCGCTGTTGTATCATCTGGCCAAGCGCGGCTGGACGGACACGGTGTTGATCGAGAAGAACGAGCTGACCGCGGGTTCGACCTGGCATGCAGCGGGCCTGTGCACGCACTTCGCCCATAGCGCGACGGTCATGCTGATGCGGGCGCACTCCATAAAGCTCTACCGCGAGGGATTGACCGCCGAGACAGGCCTGCCCACTGGCTTCCATGCCAGCGGCGCATTGCGCATCACGCGTTCGCATGAGCGGATGAACGAGTTCCGTCATGTGCAGGGTATCGGGGAATTTCTCGGGCACGAGTTTCGTATCCTGTCGCCGAAGCAGCTGAAGGACATCTATCCGCTCTGTCATACCGATGGCATTGTCGGTGCGGTTTATGAACCCCATGACGGCCACGTCGATCCGACGCTGGCGACGAATGCGATGGCGGCTGCGGCGCGGAAACTCGGAGCCGAGATCGTCCGCCACAATGCCGTTCAGTCGATGGCGCGCAATGCGGGCGGAGAGTGGGTGGTGGAAACGCTGCAGGGCAGGCTCATCGCCGAGCATGTCGTGAATGCGGCGGGCACGTGGTGCCGCGAGATCGGCGCGATGATGGGGATCGACCTGCCTGTCGTCCCGATGCTGCATCAATATGTGGTGACAGCCGAAGTGCCCGAGATCGAACAACGCATTGCAGATGGCGCTCCCGAGTTGCCAATCATTCGCGACCCGGAAGAAAGCTGGTATCTGCGCCAGGAGCGCAACGGCTATATCGTCGGTCCCTACGAGACGGCGGGCCATCCGTGGTCCGTCGACGGTGTGCCGCCGGCTTTCGGCATGGAGTTGTTGCCGCCCGATCTCGATCGGGTCGAGCATATTATCGCCATGGCGATGGATCGCGTGCCCGCTCTGGGCACCGCTGGCATCAAGACGGTGGTGAACGGACCGATCACGTTCACGCCGGATGCCAACCCCATGGTGGGTCCGGCCTTCGGCGTCGCCAACGGCTGGCTGCTGACCGGTTCCAGCATGGGGGTGATGGAAGGCGGGGGTGCCGGAGCGTTCCTCGCAGACTGGATGGTTGACGGACGGCCGCCGCGTGATGCGCTGGCCATCGACGGGCGGCGCTTCGGCAATTTTGCCGACCGCGATTATCGCGTCGACAAGGCCGTCGAATGTTTCGGCCTGCAGTTCGGCATTCACTATCCGTTCGAAGAGCGTGAGGCCGGACGCCCGCGGCGGGTGACCCCCGCCTATGATCAGCAGAAGGCGCAAGGGGCCGTTTTCGGGGCGGCCTATGGCTGGGAGCGGCCGAACTGGTTCAGTGCGGATGGTGCGAAGGATGTTTCGCTGACTTTCAGGCGGCCGGGTTGGCTGGATGCAGTCCGGCGCGAGTGCCTTCACGTCCGAGATCATGTTGGCAGCGTTGATCTGTCTTCGTTCTCGAAGTTCGAGGTCAGTGGGCCGGAGGCAGATGCGTTCATGGCCACATTGGGATCGAACCGTCCGCCGCAACGCGATGGCCGCATCGGACTGAACCACGCGTTGACGAACAATGGCGGCGTCGCATCCGAGTTCACGGTCACGCGTCTTGCCGCCAACAGCTATTGTCTCACAAGTGCCGCCGTGGCGGAGCGGCATGACGAAGACCTTTTGCGGAACCGGGCGCCGGCCGGTGTCACGATTACAAATGTCACCGAGCGCCGCGGAATTCTCGGCGTCATGGGACCGAAGTCGCGGAAATTGCTGCAATCGCTTAGCAAGGCGGATCTTTCGAACGCCGCATTCCCATGGCTTTCGGCGCAGCGCATTGAGATCGCCGGCATTCCGGTGTTGGCGCTGCGGCTTTCCTACGTCGGTGAACTCGGCTGGGAATTGCATGCCGATCTAGGCCGCATCGGCGATCTCTACCGGGCGATCTGCAAGGCGGGTGCAGCTTTCAATCATGCGCCATTCGGTATCTATGCGGTCAATTCGATGCGCCTTGAGAAAGGCTATCGCGGATGGGGTGCGGATCTCACGACCGAGCGGACGCCGCTCGAGTCCGGCCTTGATCCGCTGGTCCGTCACGCGGGCCGGGCCTTCACCGGACGCGAGGCGATGCTGGAGCGCGCAGGCAACGGCAAGGCCTGGCGAATGACGCTCCTGCAGCTCAAGGATGATGGCGTATCGTTGCCATTCTACAATCATACGGTCTGGCAGAAGGGTCAGGCGGTGGGTGTCGTCACGTCTGGTGGCTATGGCTTCCGTTGTGGTTTCCCGCTGGCGCTGGCCTATCTCACACCGCAGGCAAGCGACGGTCCGATGACAATCAAGATCATCGACCGGCACGTCGACGCGACAGAACTGCTCGATGCGCCTTACGATCCACAGAACCTCAGGCCGCGCGGCCTTGATCCGGGTACGGAGTAATCATGTCAGAAGCAGATCACCAAGCCTCCGTCAGTTTCTCCAGAGCGAGAAGCGGGGGACGTGCCGGACGGGCCGGGCAACGGCTCAGCTCCGCGCCACTGCGCAAGCCATTCATCAACCGCAAGCTGGCGCCATATGAAATTCTGACAGAGGAAGGCCTCTGCCTGATTGAGGCAAATGCCGACCGGATCCTCAAAGAGATCGGCATGGAATTCCATGGCGATCCCGAGATCCTCGAGATATTCCAAGCCGCCGGTGCGGACGTGCAGGGCCTTCGCGTCCGCTTCGAGCCCGGCATGTGCCGCGCCATCATCAGAGCCTCGGCCCCGCGTGAATACCAGCAGCATGCGCGCAATCCCGCCAATACGGTAACGCTTGGCGGCAACAACACCGTGCTCTGTCCCTCCTGGGGACCGCCCTTCGTGCATGATCTTGATCGTGGCCGGCGTTATGCGACCTATGGCGATTTTCAGGATCTGGTGAAGATCCACCAGATGATCCCCTACCTGCACCATTCGGGCGGCGTGGTGTGCGAGCCTGTCGATCTTCCCGCCAACAAGCGGCATCTCGACATGCTGTATGCCCACATCCGCTATTCTGACCGGGCATTCATGGGCGCCTTCATCGGTGGCGAACGGGCGCAGGATGCCGTCGACATGGCAAAGATCGTGTTTGGTGATGAGTTCGTCGCCAACAATGCCGTGCTCTACAACGTCAGCAATACCAATGCGCCGCTGGTGCTCGATGCCAACATGTCGGGCTCGCTCAAGGTCTATGCCCGCAACAACCAGCCTGTCGCCTGCACACCGTGGACGCTGGCGGGCGCCATGAGTCCCTGCACGGTTGCCGGAACGCTCGCGCAGGTTCTGGCGGAGGCACTGGCGTGCCTGGCGCTGGTGCAGCTGATCAATCCCGGTGCGCCGTGCCTGATGGGGAGCTTCGCCAGCACCATGTCGATGCAGAGCGGTGCGCCGACATTCGGTACGCCCGAGGCCGGCAAGATGGTGCTGGCGGCTGGGCAATTGGCCCGGCGGCTAGGTGTCCCGTTCCACACGGTCGGCACGCTTTCGGCTTCGAAACTTCCCGACGCGCAGGCTGAACAGGAGGCGACCTGGGGCCTGATGATGTCAATGCTGGCCGGTGCCAACCTCATCAATCATGCGACAGGCTGGCTGGAGGGCGGGCTGGTGACGGGCTACGAGAAGACGATTATTGACGCGGATCTCTGCGGCAAGCTGTCGAGTTTCTTCGACGGGATCGATCTCTCGGACAATGCGCAAGCACTGGATGCGATTGCAGCTGTTGGCCCCGGCTCGCATTACCTCGGCAGCGCGCATACCCAGTCGAATTTCCTCTCGGCGTTCTACCGCTCGCCGATTGCCGACAACAATTCCTATGAGCAATGGAAAGCCGAGGGTGGGCTCGATGCGGCGGCGCGGGCCAATGGCGAATGGAAGCGCCTGTTGCGCGACTACGAAGATCCCGGGCTCGATCCGGCAATCGACGAGGCGCTGCAGGCGTTCATTGCCAGGCGCAAGGCAAGCATGCCGGACCAGAACTATTACTGACGCGCGACGCCGAAGGCAGAATGACCGGCCAGTTTTGCGCGATGGCGGATCTGATCTTGTGCGGAAGCATCATTTCATAGCGTATCGGCAATGCTCCCGGTTCCTGTCCAAGCCCTCTCGACGGCATGAAATTGTTAGCCTAGTCTCCGCCGCCGAAAGCAATCGATTAGTGTTGCAGGTGGGGGAGTTCTCTTGGCTTCAGTCGACATTGTGAACGCACGCAAATCCTATGGTGACCAGGAGGTCATACATGGTGTGTCGATCGGCATCTCGGATGGCGAATTCGTGGCGCTTGTCGGGCCATCAGGCTGCGGCAAGTCGACGTTGCTGCGGATGATCGCCGGGCTAGAGGAGATCACCGGCGGCGACATACGGATCGGCGACATGATCGTCAATGGCCTGCCGCCGAAGGATCGAGACATCGCAATGGTGTTTCAGAACTACGCGCTCTATCCCCACAAGACGGTGGCGCAGAACATGGGCTTCGCGCTGAAGCTGCGCAAGGTGTCCAAGTCCGAGATCGATGCGCGGGTGCAGAAGGCGGCCGAGATTCTGGGGCTCATTCCCTATCTCAATCGCTATCCACGGCAATTGTCCGGCGGTCAGCGCCAGCGCGTCGCCATGGGCCGCGCCATCGTCAGAGATCCCAAGGTGTTCCTGTTCGACGAACCGCTGTCCAATCTCGATGCGAAGCTGCGCGTGCAGATGCGGGCCGAGATCAAGGAATTGCATCAGAGGCTGAAGACCACCACCGTTTACGTGACGCACGATCAGGTCGAGGCTATGACCATGGCCGACAAGATCGTGGTTCTGCATGACGGTATTGTCGAACAGATCGGGTCACCGCTCGAACTCTACGACCGGCCTGCGAATCTGTTCGTCGCCGGGTTCATTGGCTCGCCGTCGATGAACATGTTCAACGGCAAGATACGCGCCGGGGCAAAGCCGTTCTTCGAAACGGCAAGCGGCGCCCGGCTGCCGCTGGCGAAGGCGCCAGAGTCGAGCGATGGCCGCGACGCTGTATATGGCATCCGCCCCGAGCATCTCTCTCTTGGCGGCGACCTCAACATCAAGGTGACGGTGATCGAGCCGACGGGTGCCGAGACACAAGTGCTCGGCAAGGTCGGTGAAGACAAGATCAACGGTGTGTTCCGAGAACGTGTCACCACCAAGCCCGGTGACTTGCTTGCCGTTTCGCCAGACTTGTCGCTCGTGCATCTGTTCGATCTGAAAACGGGGAACCGCATCGGCTGAGTGCGGCGATTGTTGCGCCGCACATGCTGCGGTGCATGTCGAGTTGCCGTTGACGTTGCGATTCAACGGTTTGCTCACATTGACTTTGGCTCCGCATCTTGCATAGTCGATGACAGCGTCGAACACGAAACAAGGTCACGATCGAAGGAGCCGGAGCACGGCCGCCAGCATGGTTGAACCGCATCGCGGGACGCACACAGGGAGGACTCAACGTCATGAAGCTCGAACTCTACAATATGCTGAGCCGCCGCACGGTGCTGAAGGGCGCTGCCGCTGCTTCGGCACTCGCCGCCACCGGTACGATCGGCATGCCGCCGGTGCGCACGGCTTTCGCCGCGAGTGACCTGCGCGCCGCTATTCTGCAGGTTCCCGGCGTGGGCAAGGGAGAGCCGACCGATGCCGAATGGCAGAAGGTTGGTGAAATGTGCCTTGGCCCCACCAAGGAGAACGTGAAGGAAGGCGAGTTCAAGGGCGTCGAGCTGTCGTTCATGGGCCTCAACAACCAGAACGTCCACAACGTGCTGTTCCGCGGCTTGTCGAAGGCCTGGGCCGATTACACAGGCGCCACCATCAACTGGATCGATCTCGCGCAGGCCGACTACAATGCCCGCCTGCAGCAGTCGATCGCGACCGGAACGGTGGACTTTGACGTCATCGAAATGGGCGCACCCTTCGAAGGCGATGTCTGCGGCAAGGGTCTGGCCTCGGTGATGCCGGACTGGGTCGCCAAGCAGATCGACATGGACGACTACGTGGGTTACCTCAAGGCGCCGGTCGGCACCTGGGATGGCAAGACCTATCGCATTTCCTGCGATGGCGACTGCCATAACTTCAACTACCGCTCGGATGTGTTCGCCGATGCGGGCCTTGCCGGTGAATGGAAGGCCGCCGGTGGTGCGGGTGAGTGGGGTCCGCCAAAAACCTGGCAGCAGGTCAACGCCTATACGAAATTCCTCAAAGGCAAGCAGCTCGACGGGCAAGATCTCTATGGCTATCTCGATCCATGCAAGGGTTGGGGCGGCTTCGGCTTCTACTTCCTCGGCAGCCGCGCCACGGCCTATGCCAAGCATCCGGACGACAAGGCTTTCCTGTTCGATCCCGACACCATGAAGCCGCGCGTCAACAATCCGGCCTGGGTTCGCGCCATTCAGGACGTGCTCGACTCGCTGCCGTCCGAACCAGCCGACCAGCTCAATGCCGACCCAGGCACGACCGGCTTCCAGCAGTTCCTTGCCGGCACCGGAACCATGCTGTCGTGGTGGGGCGACATCGGCTCGAACGTCAACACCAGCGACTCGTCGGTCATTCAGGGCAAGACGGCATTCGACATCCTGCCGGGTTCGGATGACGTCTACAACTCCAAGACTGGCGCCTGGGACAAGCTTGCCTCTGGGCCGAACTATGCACCGAACATGGCCTATATCGGCTGGGGCATCTATGTGATGGCCCGCGTCGATGCCGACCCGGTCAAGCAGAAGGCTGCATGGTCTCTGGCGGCTCACTTGGGCGGCAAGGACATCTCGCTGTGGATGGCGGCATATCCGTCGGGCTTCCAGCCCTATCGCCAGAGCCACTTTGATGTGAAGGAATGGGTGGGTGCAGGCTATGATGAAACCTTCATCGCCTCGTATCTCAAGTCGGAAGCCGATTCCTACAATCATCCGAACGCCGCGATCGAACCGCGCATCCCCGGCATCTTCCAATACTACTCGGAAGCCGAGGACATCCTTGCCAATATCTACGCCGGCAAGATGAAGGCGCAGGAAGGGGCCGACGCCATCGCCGCCGCCTGGGAAAAACGCACAGACCAGCTCGGACGCGAGACCCAGATCAAACTCTACAAGGCATCGCTGGGACTTTAATGTCACTTCGGGCCGGCAGTCTGATGCTGCCGGCCCTTCTCTTTTTCGGAATGAAACGCGGCCCTGATGACAACCCAAGCAATTGACGGCACCGGCCATGACGCCGTCTCCGCCGTTGTCTCGCCTGAACGGCGCAGGCTCGGAAGCCTGTTGATCCGGTCTGCTACACTCCTTCTTGCTCTGATCACCATCGGCCAGACGCTCTACGCATACGGTATCACGTCGATTGGCTTTGCCAATTGGATGCCGATCCTTGTCGCCTATGTGCTGTGGAGTGCCGCGCTGTGCGTGGGCCTCATCCTGCGTGATGGCGAAGCAGGCTGGCGCGCGCTGTTCGTGCTGCCGGCTATCCTGTTCACTGTGGCGCTGGTAATCTTTCCCACCTTCTTCGGATTGTTCATCGCCTTCAGCGACTGGAATTTGCAGTCTGCGGGCGGGCGGTCGTTCAATGGTCTTGACAATTTCTACCAGCTCATTGCGGACGAATATTTCTGGAACGCGCTGCTCAACATGGTGTTCTACGTCGCAACGGTGCTTGTGCAATATGCCATTGCCTTTGGCCTGGCGCTGCTGCTCAACGCCGATATCAAGGCCCAGAAGTTCTTTCGCGTTGCCTTTCTGCTTCCCTTCATGCTGTCGCCGGTCGCGGTCAGCTGGATGATCGGCAAATCGATGCTGGAGTTCCGCTTTGGCCCGGTCACCAATTTGTTGCGCTTCTTCGGCTGGGAAAATCCGTCGCTGCTGACGACGCCGTGGCTGGCCAAGTCCACCATCGCGCTGATGGATGCCTGGGTGTGGATTCCGTTCATGATGATCCTCATTCTCGCCGGGCTGCAGGCCTTGTCGAAGGAAGTGCAGGAAGCCGCGAAGGTGGACGGTGCAACAGGCTGGCAGGGCTTCTGGGAAATTACCTTCCCGCTGATGCTGCCGGTGAGCGTCACCACGGTCGTTCTGCGGATCATCTTCCAATTGAAGCTGGCGGATATCGTCATCAACACCACGGCAGGCGGGCCGGGCGGTGCTACCGACACGATCTCGAGCTATATCTTCCGCGTCTACAAGGACCGCTCGAATGTGGGCTACGGTACGATGATCGCGGAAGTCTATCTCATTCTCATCATCATCTTTGTGGCGCTGCTGCTCAAGTTCACATCGAAATACATGCAGAGGGATGCGTGACATGCCGCATGCCCTCAAGCGATCGCTGATCTACGGTGCATTGATCATCTGGACGGTCATCGCGCTGTTTCCGATTTTCTGGACCTTCTCGACCACATTCAAAGTGGCGAAGGACGTGCAGCTCGGCCACATCATTCCCTGGGTGGATTTCAAGCCGGCATGGCTCGGATTGCGCGCCATCGGACTTTCGCCGGACACGATCTTTACCGAGTCGACGCCGCGGGCCGAATTCGTCAAGCGGTTCTGGAATTCCATCCAGGCCTCGTTCGGCGCCTCGTTCCTGGCGCTGATCGTCGGCTCGATGGCCGCCTATGGCCTCAGCCGATTCCAATACCGCTGGAAGATCTGGAAGAACAACGACATCTCGTTTTTCTTCCTGTCGCAGCTCATTCTTCCACCCGTCGTTCTCGCCATGCCCTTCCTCGTTCTCTACAAGGAACTGGCGCTGCTCGACTCGATGCTGGGCCTGATCCTGATCTATGCGCTGTCGGTTCTGCCGATTGTGATCTGGATCATGAAGGACCAGTTCGACACCATCCCGCAGGAGCTCGAGCAGGCGGCGATGGTTGACGGTTGCTCGGTGTGGGGGGCATTCCTGCTCATCATCCTTCCGATCGCGCTGCCTGGCATGGTGGCAGCGTTCATCCTGTCCGTCATCCTGTGCTGGAACGAGTATTTCTTCGCAGCCTTGCTCACCAGTACCAATGCCAAGACATTGCCTGTCATGGTCGCCAGCCAAACCGGCTCTCAGGGCATCTCGTGGTGGTCGATGGCCGCACTGTCTTCGGCTGCGATCCTGCCGCTGATCATCATCGGCGTGTTCCTCGAGCGCTACATCGTCAAGGGACTGACAACGGGCTCGGTGAAGTAAGAGCCCTCATCCGGCTTGACGGCCACCTTCTCCCATGGCTGCGCGACAGGAGAGGGCAGAATGGCAACCGCCTTCTCCCGCCGCAGGTGGGAGAAGGTCCCGACAGGGGGATGAGCGCACTATCCGAGCAGCGGCCTCGTGGCCTCATAGAGCGCGCGGAATCTCCTGTATTGCGCATCATAGAGACCGCGCGTGGCAGGGTCAGGCTTGATTTCGGCAACGGCCGGATTCCACTGCGCCATGTCGCCCGGCTTGACGTCGCCGACAGCGAGTGCGGCGAGGAAGGCATCGCCGAAGGATGCGCCCCAGGATTTTTCGCGCAGGACCTGGGAGACGTTGCAGGCGTTGGATGTCGCCTCGCGCCACACCGTGCTCTTGGTGCCGCCGCCCACCGCATGGATGCTGCGCGGAGATTGGCCGGCCTCGGCGTAGGTCTCGAGGATGTGCCGTGTCGCCAACGCGATGCCCTCAAGCGCTGCGCGGAACATATCGCCGCGCGTGTGCGTGAGGTCGAGGCCAAAAATCAATCCCTTGGCTTTGGCATCAAACAACGGCGTCAACGCGCCGGAGAAATAGGGCAGCAGCACAAGTCCGTTGGCGCCGGGTGGCGAGGCTTGCGCCTCTTCGTTCAGAATGCGGATCGCGTCTGCTGGTTCGAGGTCCTGCGCGGCCACGCGGCGGAACCAGTGCGTGAGGGTGCCAGTGGTGGAAATCCCAGCCATCGCCGCATGCTGGCCGGGGAACAGCCACGGCGCATACCAGAGGTTCTTGTCGCTGATCGGTTCAGCGGTAATCTCGATGATGAAGATGGTCGAGCCATACATCATCATCATCTGGCTAGGCTCGGTGACGCCGACGCTGACCGCCTCAGCCGCCGCATCAATGGTTCCGGCGATTACCGGCGTTCCGGCTGCGAGGCCCGTTGCGTCTGCGGCCACCTTGGTGACATGGCCAATGATGTCAGTCGACCAGTGCAATTCCGGCATCAGGTTGAGGTCGATCACGCCGGGCGCCAGTTCGTCGCTCCAGCCGAGCTTGCCGGGCAAATAGAAGGGTGTGGAATTGCCGGCGGAGTAATGGTCGATGGTGAATTTGCCGGTGAGGCGGTGGGTCACGAAGGAGGTCGAGTTCAACACCTTGTAAGCGCGCGCATATATCTCCGGGCGGTTGCGCTTGAGCCAGAGGATCTTGGGGCCTGCAGCCTGAGTCGACAGCGCATTGCGGCAACGGTCGAGGATCACCTCCTCGCCAATCATCGCATTGAGATCGGCAATTTCCAGTGTGGCGCGAGTGTCCACACCATAGAGCACGCCGTTCATCAGCGGGTTGCCGTCGCGGTCCACGGGCAACATGCACGGGCCGATGGCGCTGCAGCCGATGCTGGCGATGGTTTCTGGCTTGATGCGCGAGACCGCCAGCATCTGTTGCGTGACGCTGACGAAATCGCCCCACCAGTCTTCTTCCGGACGATGCTCGGCCCAGCCCGGCTGGGGTACCAACATCTGATGGGCCCTTGAGGCTTGAGCAACGATGCGGCCCAAGCCGTCGGTGATGACGCCCTTGGTTTCATAGGTCCCGATATCGACGCCCAGATAGTGCTTCATTCGAAATAATCGTCGCGGTCGAGCGAGAAGTTCGAATCGATGCGGCCGAGAGCGGCCAGCAGCAAGTCGGTGAGAGCGGCGAGGTCGGCGAGGTCGCAGACCTCGAGCGCCGAGTGCGTGTAGCGGCAGGGGAAGGCCACGTCGATGCAGGCGACCCCTTGCCCGACAAGCTGCACGTAGGACGTCTCCGTCAATGCACCGATATGCGCGCTGCGCTGCAGATTGATGCCGGAGGCACTGGCCGCCTCATCCATCAGTTTCACCATGGCGGGATGCGGGAGGCAGCCATTGAGCGTGCCGCGGCCGTGAAACGAATACATGCCCATGACGGGACCCGCACCCAATCTCACATCGCCGCGATGGCCCATGTCCGGCGTATCGGTGGCGAGCGCCAGATCGAGCTGAATGCAGATGTCTGGCTGCAGCACCTGTGCGGCGGTGATGGCGCCGCGCAAGTTGAACTCCTCCTGGACCGAGAAGACAAGATATACGGTCGGCCCGGCCTTTCTGGCTTTGAGCGCCTGCGCCAGCTCGAGCTGGATGGCGCAGGCGGCGCGGTCATCGACAGACGTTCCGGCGATACGCGTACCCGCCATCTCGACGATGTTCGGCGCATAGACGATGGGTGTTCCGATATTCACACCTGCCGCAAGAGCTTCTGCCGCCGAGGTAAAGCCGCAATCGATGTAAAGGTCCTGATAGGGCACGACCTTGTATTTTTCTTCAGGCGTCGTAGCATGGTGGCTCTTGTTGGCAATCACGCCGGACAGTGTGCGGCCATTGCCCACCGACAGCAGAACCTCCTGCGCCGCCAGGGCGCGCTCCGGAACACCCCCGAGACGTTCGACGCGGAGCATGCCCGAGGCCTCGATCTTGCGGACGATCAATCCCAACTGATCCATGTGGGCGATGAACATCACGGACGGCAGTGACTCATCGCCCGCGATGGTGGTCATCAGGTTTCCGAGACGGTCGGTCTTCGTGGCCAGCCCCATGGCGTGCAATTCCGCCTTGATGTAGCGGCGGACATTGCCCTCGAACCCTGAAAGGCCGGGGATCATCATCAGGGCCTTGGTCCAGGCATTCAATCGATTGTGCATGGCCTCAGTCCTTCCGCGCGGCGCGGGCCTGGTCCATGAAGTCCTTGGCCCGTGCAGGGTCCACCGCGTTCCAGGTGTTGCCGTCGACTTTCAGCGAGGAGCCAACGACGCAGCCGTCGGAAATCCTCAGCACGTCGGCAACGGTCGCATGCTTGACGCCCGTATTGGCCAGAACCGGCACGTCCGGCACCACGCGCTTCACCGCTTCGAGATCGGACAGGGCCGCCGCCTCGCCGGTGATCACGCCGGAGACCAGAATGGCATCCGGGATCGAGGAGAAGACGGCGCTGCGGGCGCGGTCGGGCAGGCTGCGCTGATCCAGCGACCAGGCGAATTCGGCGGAAATATTGTACATCAGCGCCAGATCCTTGCGGCCCAACCGGTCGCGATAGCGCATGGCAGCCCCGGCATCCGGCAGCCACATTCCCATGTCGGAGGCATGGGTCCCGGTGAAAATCTCGCGGGCGAATGATGCCCCGGTTGCCGCCGCCAACGCCATGGTCGCCATCGGATCCCACAACACATTCACGCCGAAGGGCACCGTGATCTCGTGCCGCACCTGACCAATGATGTAGGCCATCGTGGCAGTCGAAGCGGTGTCGACCTTGAATTCATAGGGACGGTCGTTCTCGTTGCCGAACATCACGGCGTCGACACCAGCGTCCTGCAAGGCTTTCAGATCCTTGCGGATGCCCGCCAGCAGGCCTGCGAGTCCAGCCTCGGCGTCATAGAGCGGCGCGCCGGGCAAGGCACCAAAATGCACCATGGCGATGACCGGTTTTTTCGTCTTGAACAATGCGTTGAATTTGCCGGCCATCTGCGTTCCATTCTTTGAAAGTGCTTTTTGTCTGGCAAATTGGTAACGGAACCTATCAGAACCTGCAAGCCGCGAGGACATGACTTGACCGCGATCCAGACCCGCTTTGATTATGCGACCCGTCTTAACGGCTTCAAGGCCGACGCTGCAAAAGTCTGGCCTGGCCGCAACCGCATCACAGCCCTCGACCTGATCGAGCGGGCCGCCACGGTCCCCGGTCTTTCGGCTGTCGATTTCAATTTTCCGGACCATCTCGAAGGCACGGCGCCGAAGGATATTCGCGCCAAACTGGATCGTCTCGGCATCAGCCTCAATGGCTTTGCAATGCGCTACTATTCCGATCCGGGTTTCAAGAAGGGTGCGCTGGCGCATCCCGATCAAGGCATCCGCGCCAAGGCGCTGGATCTGACATTGCGCGGGATTGATGCGCTGGCGGAAGCAGGCGGCAACCTCATGACCCTCTGGCTGGGCCAGGACGGCTTCGACTACGCGTTTCAGGCAGATTATCTGCGGATGTGGGATGATGTTGTTGCGGCGCTCCAAGTCATCACCGCGCACAATCCGCAAGTCGACATCTCGATCGAATACAAGCCCAACGAGCCACGCGCCTTCAGCCTGCTGCCCGACGTCTCGACGACACTGCTGATGGTCGGCGACGTCGCAGCGAAGAACCTCGGCGTGACGCTCGACTTCGCGCATGTTCTGTATGCGGATGAAATGCCGGCTTATGCGGCGGCGCTCATCGCGCGGCGTTCGCGCCTGCTCGGCGTTCATCTGAACGACGGCTACGCCAAACGCGACGATGGGCTCGTCGCCGGCAGCGTACATGTGATCCAGACGCTGGAGTTGCTCTATGTGCTGGACAAGATCGGTTATCGGAACGCTATCTATTTCGACACGTTCCCGGATGCGGTGGGGCTCGATCCGGTACAGGAATGCTCGGCCAATATTTCAGCGGTCGAGGGCATGGCGCGGGTGCTCGACAAGCTCAAGGCCAATTCACAACAGCTCGATGCGGCGATCGCTGCGCAGGATGCGGTCGCTAGCCAACGCATCTTGCAAACCGCACTCTACGGTGGCGCATGATCGATGTTGCTGTTGTCGGCTCGCTGCATCTCGACATCATGGTGGCGGCGCCGCGGCTGCCCGGCCTTGACGAGACGCTGATCGGCTCCTCCTGGGGCACGAAATGTGGCGGCAAGGGCGGCAATCAAGCTGTGGCGGCAGCGCGCTTTGGTGCGCGCGTGCAGCTTGGTGGCCGGACCGGCGCGGATGATTTCGGTGAGCAGTTGCGGCGCAATCTGGTTGAAGCCGGCGTCGACGTCACATACGTTGGCATTGATGATGCGCATGGCAGCGGCATGAGCGTTGCAATTACAGAGACGCATGGGGAGTACGGCGCAGTCGTGGTCTCAGGCGCCAATCTGACAATCGACGCCGATGCGATCGAACGGGAATGGGCGCCCCTCTGGGACTGCAAGGTTCTCTTGTTGCAAAATGAAATTCCCGAGGCAGTGAGTCTGGCGGCGGCGCGCGCCGCGAAACGCCGCGGTGCGATGATCGTTCTCAATGCAGCCCCTGCGCGGCCATCGGACCCGGCGTTTCTTGAGCTTGTCGACGTGCTGGTGGTCAATCGTGTCGAGGCCGCCATGCTTGGTGGTTCGGATGATGCCAGCATCGCGCTCAAGGCATTGCATCGGCCGGCTCGTGATGTGGTTTTGACCCGGGGCGGGGATGGATTAACGATCATGGGGCGCGATGGCGGGGTTTTCGCCCTTCCGGCGCTGCCGGTAAAAATGATTTCGAGCCATGGAGCAGGTGATTGTTTCTGCGGGGCGCTGGCTGCACGGCTGGCGGCCGGCGATAATCTCGGTGAAGCCTGCGCCTATGCGCGGACGGCAGCGGGGCTGTTTGTTTCGCTGGATGAAACTGGCAAACGCGGGCTTTCAGACGAGATGGTCCGTCAACGGATGATATGAAAGGAGACTACAATGTCCGACCTCTATGAGAGAAGCCTTGATGAGCTGAAGACGGTGTTTAGCAGGCTTGATGACGCGCAGGTCGATGCCGCGGTCCGCGAGATCGGCGACGCCAAGCGCATCGCGCTTTACGCCTGCGGCCGCGAGAAACTGCAGATCATGGGATTCTGCATGCGGCTTCACCACATGGGCTTCAATGTCGCGATGGTGGGCGATATGACGACGCCGCCCGTTGGTCCGGGCGACCTGTTTGTCGCTGTGTGTGGACCAGGCTACGTGTCGACGACATCGGCACTGATGGGTGTTGCGAAGGATGCTGGCGCGAGGGCGCTGGTGGTTACAGCTCAACCTGATGGCAAGACGATCAAGCTGGCTGACCGCGTTCTGCATCTTCCGGCCCAGACGATGGCCAATGATCAAGGTTCGAAGGCATCTGTTCTGCCGATGGGCTCGCTGTTCGAGGGTGCACTGTTTGTGCTGTTCGAAGTCATGGTGCTGAAGCTCATGGCGCTGAAGTCAATCACCTATTCAGACATGCGGGCACGCCACACCAACCTGGAGTAGGCCTGGCCCGATTGGCCATGGACCGGACGCCGCTCAGGTTGTAAGCTTTCCCCGTGGGCAGATTGCTCCATCATGGCGCAGCGCCTAAACATGGGGGACCATCATGGATATCATGTCGATCATCATTCAACTCATCGCTGGTGCGGTGGGCGGCAACGCGGCGGGCGCCGCGATGAAGGACAAGAGCCTTGGCGGGGCGGGCAATTCCATCGTCGGTGCGATCGGCGGCCTCATTCTCGGACAGATCGTCCAGAGGGTCACCGGCGGAGCGATTTCGGCTGATGCGGCAGCAGCAGTCGCCTCGAACCTGGATATAGCCTCCATCATCAAGAACCTGGCCGGCGGTGGAATCGGCGGTGCCGTATTGGCTGCCGTCGCAGGCATGATCAAGAATCGCTGACCTAAGAAAATCCCCGCCATGCACGCTGCATGGCGGGGTCTGACATCGTGACGGTTGATTACTTGTTCTTGCCTTTGCTCTTGCCGGAGTTGCTGCCCTTGCCGGCATCCTTGGCTGCCTTCTCGGCATCCTTGTTTGCTTCCTTCAGGTCCTTGAGGTTCTGCTTGGCGGCTTTCTCCGCAGCCTTGTTGGCCTCCTTCAGAGCCTTCAGCGCATCCTTGGCGGCGCGGTCGTCGGCCGCTTTCTGCACTGCCTTTTCAGCAGCCTGATTGGCCTTCTTGAGATCCTTCAGCGCGTCCTTGGCGGCTTCTTCCGCAGCCTTGTTCGCTTCCTTCAGTGCCTTCACGGAATCGTCCGAGCTTCCGGAGTCATCATCCGAGTCATCGTCGCCTGAATCGTCGTCGTTGCCGCCGCCTTGATCGTCGGTGCCATCGTCGTCGCCCGAATCCGGCGAGTCGTCATCGTTGCCGCCGCCCTGATCTGGCGTGCCGTCGTCGTCGCTGGATGAGTCGCCGGCTACGGCAGCAGTGGCGGCGAAGGGTTGGAATTTTCCCGCGACGGGGCCAATGCCGTAGATGCCAAGGCCAAGGATGAGGGCCATGAGGGATGTGGAATAGCGCATGTCTTCGTTCCTCTCTTTGAATGTCTGCTTCGCTTCGTAAAGCGTGTGCACCATACGTGAGAGGCGCTGACAGCTTGGTGAGACGGTCTGTCAGTCAAATGTCAGAATTTGAAAGAATGGGTAACCGGCATCAATCCGATTTTTGGAACAGATTTGCGTGACGCTTTCGCAGTTCTGCCTTTTGCACTTTGCCCATGGCATTGCGCGGCAGTTCATCAACCGTGATGATCCGCTTGGGGACCTTGAATTTCGCAAGTTTTTCACTCAGGCAGGCGATCAACTCGCGCTCCGGCGGCAAGGGGGCGCGTGCGGTCACGACAGCGACGACACCCTCTCCGAAATCGGGATGCGGGATTCCGATAACTGCTGATTCACCAATCTCCGGAAATGCGTCGAGCACGTCTTCGATTTCTTTCGGATAGACGTTGAAGCCGCCGGTGATGATCAGATCCTTGGCGCGGCCAACGATGGAGATGCGGCCCTCTGCATCGATGGTCCCAATATCTCCGGTGATGAAGTAACCGTCATCGGTGAACTCCTCTTTGGTCTTGTCCGGCATTCGCCAATAGCCCTTGAAAACATTTGGGCCGCGGACTTCGATGACGTCCGGCCCATTGCCCCGGATGCGCACAGAGACGTCTGGAAGTGCGAAACCCACGGTGCCGGGCACACGTGCGCCATCGTAGGGGTTCGAGGTGATCATGCCGGTCTCGGTCATGCCATAGCGTTCGAGTATGGCGTGGCCGGTGCGCGCCTCGAAGTCGCGGTGGGTCTCGGCCAGGAGGGGGGCGGATCCGGAAATGAACAGGCGCATGTTGCGCGCGGTCTCGGCGGTAAATTCCCTAGCCGCCAGAAGCCGCGTGTAGAATGTCGGTACGCCCATCATCAAGGTTGCCTGCGGCATCGCCTTGATGAGCACCGGAACATCAAGCTGGTTGAACCACACGAGTTCGGCTGCCGCGAGAAAGGCGGTGTTGAGAGCGACATAGAGTCCGTGGACGTGGAAGATCGGCAGGGCATGCAATAGCCGGTCGGCGTTGGTGATACGCCATAGCCTGACCAGTGTTGCGGCGTTGGATCGCAGATTGCCATGGGTGATCATCGCGCCCTTTGAGCGGCCAGTGGTGCCCGATGTATAGAGAAGCCCTGCGAGATCATCGCTGCCGCAGTCTGCTGTATCATGACGGTCATCCATCTGCGCTGCCATTGCGCTGAGCGAGCCCTCGCCCCTGGCATCGAGATTGACGACGGCAAAGATCTTGTGGCGGTCGGCAAGCTTCCGCATCGATTGCTGACGGGCGGGATCGCAGACGATGAGTTTAGGCTCGGCATCGCCGATGAAATAGTCGACCTCCGACTCGGTATAGGCGGTGTTGAGCGGCTGATAGACGCCGCCAGCCTTCATCACGCCGAGATAGAGCAGCACATTGGCAATGGATTTCTCGATTTGCACCGTCACGCGGTCGCCGGGCTGGACGCCCAGCGCAGCGAGCGCATTGGCATAGCGGGCGGCACCGGACAGCAGGTCGTGATAGCTCAGGCGCTGGTTGCCGTCCGCCGAAGCGATGGCGGTCCGGTCACCGGCGGCGCGAAAGCTTGCCTCAAAATCACAAAAGAGATTGTGGTTCGACATGTGCACCGGTCTTTCGTCAACGTGCCTTCATCGGGCTGTCATCTTGAATTGGCACAGTCGAATCTGCGGGAACGGTTCTTCTGCCCCGCAGCACCCCAACTGCCGCCATGCCGCGGTGCTCCGGTCTACGGCCCCTCCAGACCTCAAAGCACCCGGCATGGTTTTTTCTTAAGCTTCGAGGAAGGCCTTCATCCGCTTCAAGGCCTCGACAATGTCGGCTTCGCTCGCGGCATAGGAGAGCCGCATGTAGCCCTTGCCATTGGCGCCGAAGCTTTCACCGAAGATCAGCGCCACATAGGCCTTGTCGAGCAGTTCGCGGGCAAGATCGCGCGAGGCCCAGCCGGTGCCGGCGATATTCGGGAAGGCATAGAATGCGCCGCCCGGCACGCGGCAGCGCACGCCCTTGATGTCATTGAGGCCGGCGACAACGATGTCGCGCCGCCTCTGGAAGCTCTTGCGGAAGGCCTCAATCTCATCCATCGGCCCGGTGATGGCGGCAAGGCCCGCCATCTGCGTTGCAACGGATGTGCAGGAATGATCGACGGTGATGAGCTTCTTCACATATTCGATCAGGTGCTTCGGCCAGATGCCGAAGCCGAGGCGCCAGCCCGTCATGGCGAAGGTCTTGGACCAGCCGTCGAGGATGATGGTGCGGTCGCGCAGTTCCGGGAAACTCAGGAAGCTGACGAAATCGACGCCGTCATAGACCTGATGGCTGTAAATCTCGTCGGAGAGGATGGCGACATTCGGGAAGCGCGCCAGGCCGTGTGCCAGCTTGGTGATTTCCTCGCGCGAGACCACACCCCCCGTCGGGTTGGCAGGCGAGTTGATGATGATGAGGCGCGTGGCTGGCGTGATGAGGGAGAGTACCTCCTCGGCATCGAAGCCGAAGTCCTTCTCCTCGCGGATGGGATAGGGCACGGGTTTCGCACCACTGGAGCGCGCGGCGTCGCGATAGGGCGGGAAGCCCGGATCGGGATAGAGGATTTCGGCGCCCGGGCCGCCAAACATCTGGCAGGCGAAATAGAAGGTCACCTTACCGCCCGGAACGATCACCACCTCATCGCCCGAAACCGGCGCGTTGAAGCGCTTGCCAACATATTGCGCCACCGCATCGCGCAGCACCGGCAAGCCTTGCGGACTGGTGTAGCCATGCGGGCCGTCGCGCACCGCTTTCTCGGCGGCGGCGAGAATGTGTTTCGGCGGCAGAAAGTCCGGCTGGCCGATCCCCAGATTGATGACCGGATGGCCCTTGGCCTTCAGCGCATTGGCGCGGTCCAAGACGGTGAAGGCGGTTTCTTCCTCGATGGCGGCGACGGCAGGATTTATGTTCAGCATCAGGTCACATCATCTATTGCGGGATCAAGAAGGTGGCTGACATTGCGTCCGCCGTGGCCTGTTTCTACGGCCTTCGCGAAGATTTCTGCAACGGAATCCGTCAGGTGCGAGCTGCAACCCAGCTTCGCGGCCAGTTCGGCGTAGTAGCCGATGTCCTTGTTGGCATTGCCAAGTGCGAAGCGGTAGCCGTCAAAATCACCTTTGAGTGCCGGTTCCACCATCTTGCGCAGCACGCCGGAATTGCCGGAGCCGTTGAGCATCACCTCATAGAGGGCCTTCCAGTCGATCTGCGCCTTGCGGGCGGCGCCAAAGGCTTCCGAGACCAGCGCCACCATGCCGGTGACGAGATAGTTGGAGATGAGTTTCGCCGTGTGGCCCGATCCCGGCGGCCCGAAATGCTTGATCGTCGTGGCAAAGGCGCTGAGCAGCGGATGGATGCGGGCAAAGGTCTGGTCATCGGCACCACAGAGCACGCCGAGTATGCCCTGTTCGGCCTGTTCGGGCCCGCCGGTGAGCGGGATATCGGCGTACGCCACCCCCAACGATTTGAGGTCCGAGGCGAGGCGTCGGGTGGCATCGGGTGCCGAGGTTCCCGAATCCAGGATGATCTGGCCCGGCCGCAGATGCGGCTTCAGTCCGGCAACGGTCTCCGCCACCACCTTCGATGTCGTGACACAGAGCAGGATGACGTCAGCGCTGGCGATGGCGGCCAGATCCCTGGCTTCGGTGGCGCCCCTTGCCACAAGGTCGTCGACCGGCGCGCGATTGCGGTGGGCAATGACGCTCAAGGCATGGCCATGCTTCAGGAGATTGACTGCCATGCCGTGGCCCATCATGCCTGCGCCGATCAGTCCGATGTGCATGCTTGCCTCCGCTTTGCGCCGCCGCTAGGGTCCGCCCCGAAAAATCAGGAGCATTTCATCATGGCGCTGCATCGCAATTTCATCAATGGCGAATGGCTCGAGGGCAAGTCGGTCCGCGAGAACATCAACCCGTCCGACATGAGCGACATCGTCGGCGAATATGCGCAGGCCGACAAGGCGCAGACGGAAGCGGCCATTGCCGCCGCCAAGGCCGCCCAGCCCGCATGGGCCGCCTCGACGCCGCAGCAGCGCGCCGACGCGCTGGAGTTCATCGGCACCGAGTTGCTGGCCCGCAAGGACGAAATCGGCCGCTTGCTCGCCCGCGAGGAAGGCAAGCCGCTGTCCAATGGCATCGCCGAGACGACGCGCGCCGCGCAGATCTTCAAGTTCTTCGCACAGGAAACCCTGCGCACTGAAGGTGTTGCCGTCGCCTCGGTGCGTCCGGGCGTCGATATTCTGGTGACGCGCGAGCCGGTCGGCGTCGTCGGCTTGATCTGCCCGTGGAATTTCCCGATCGCCATTCCGGCCTGGAAAATGGCCCCGGCCATCGCGTTCGGCAACACGGTGGTGTTCAAGCCCGCCGACCTGGTACCGGGCTCCGCCTGGGCGCTGGCCGAAATCGTCTCGCGCTCGGGGCTGCCCAAGGGCGTGCTCAACCTGGTCATGGGCCGCGGCTCCGTGGTCGGCCAGACCATGCTCGAATCGCGCGACGTCAACGCCATCTCGTTCACCGGATCGGTCGAAACCGGAGCCCGGGTTGCCATGGCCTGCGCCACGCGCGGTGCCAAGTACCAGCTGGAAATGGGTGGCAAGAACCCGCTCGTCGTTCTGGATGACGCCAACCTCGATATCGCTGTGAACTGCGCGCTCGACGGCGCCTTCTACCAGACCGGCCAGCGCTGCACGGCATCTTCACGCCTCGTCGTTGGTTCCAAGATCCATGATGCCTTTGTCGAGCGCATGGTCGAAGGCATGAAGAAGCTCAAGGTCGATCACGCGCTGAAGGACGGCACGGTGATCGGTCCGGTCGTCGATGAAGCGCAAATGGCACAGGACGAGAAATACATCCAGATCGCCCGCGACGAAGGCGGCGAACTGGCCTGGGGCGGCGAGCGGCTGAACCGCGACACGAAGGGCAACTATCTTTCTCCCGCCCTGTTCATTGGTACGAACAACAACCAGCGCATCAACCGCGAGGAAGTCTTCGGTCCCGTCGCCTCGGTCATCAAGGTCGAGAGCTATGACGAGGCGCTCGCCGTCGCCAATGACACGTCCTTTGGCCTGTCGTCTGGCATCGTCACCACCTCGCTCAAATACGCCACCGACTTCCGCAAGAAGTCGGCAGCCGGCATGGTGATGGTCAATCTGCCGACGGCGGGTGTGGATTATCATGTGCCATTCGGCGGCCGGAAGGGCTCCAGCTACGGTGCGCGTGAGCAGGGCCGTCACGCGGTGGAGTTCTACACATCCGTGAAGACCGCCTACACGCTGGCCTGATGATCCGCCTCTCCTGCGTGCCGCGCGGGAGAGGCCTTTAATCGGCAGGTACCGGAACTTCGCTTTCCTTCCCGGCCAGCTTCTCGCGGGCGAAAACAAAAAGTCCGCAGGCGACAACGATGGCCGCGCCGATCAGCGTCCAGTGATCGGGGAAGTCGCCGAAGGCGAGGTATCCCACCAGAATCATCCAGACGATCTGTGTGTAGACGAAGGGTGCCAGCGCACTGGCGGGTGCCATCCTGTGGGCCTGTATGAGCATGTAGTGGCCGATGCCACCGGCGATCCCCATGAAGACAAGAAGCGGCCAGGCCAGCCCTTGTGGCATTTCCCAGACCCATGGCAATGGCACGATTGCCGCGGCGGCGCCGATGACGCTGACATAGAACAGCGATGTCTCGGCCCTGTCACGGCCGCCAACCTTGCGGGTTGCAATGTTGTAGAATGCGCCACAGATCGAAGAGGCGACCGATAACAGCATTGCCCAATGGAAGCTTGCCGATCCGGGCCGCATGATCACGAGCACGCCAAGAAATCCTACAAGCACCGCGATCCAGCGCTTCATGCCGACGTGCTCGCCCAGCAGCGGCACGGAGAGGGCACAGACCCACAGCGGGATGGTGAAGAAGATCGCGGCTGTCTGCGCCAGCTGGAGGTAACTGATGGCCGTGAAGTTGAGGATTGTCGAAATCATCAGCAGCACACCGCGCAGCACCTGCAACCCCGGATGCCTGGTTATTGCGAGCGCCGGTCCGCCCGCCCGCAACATGATGGCAACTGACAGTATTGAGGCCACAAGATAGCGGAAGAACACGGCAACCGGGGCCGGAAGCGTGTGCGTCACGTATTTCGCCGAGGCGTCGAGCAGCGTGAAAACGACCATGGAGGCCATCATCAGCAGAATGCCCTGGATGCGGGGAGTCATGCGGTCAGGTGATAGCGGACCGCGCCGTCAGATGACATCCACGTCGAGAGACCCCACCCCTGCGATTTGCGCATGGAGATGGTCGCCGCGTTGGATCGGGGAAACGCCCGAAGGTGTTCCGGTGAAAATCAGGTCGCCGGCCTTTAGCGCAAAGAGTTTACCGAGTTCGGCGATGATCTCGTCGATATTCCAGATCATGTCGGCAACATCACCGGTCTGGCGGCGCTGGCCATTGACGTCGAGCGTGATGGCGCCCGACGTGAGGGCGGAGCCGTGCCGGACAATCGGGCCGATTGGCGCTGAATGGTCAAAGCCCTTGGCGGTTTCCCAGGGACGGCCGAGTTTCTTGGCCGCCGCCTGCAAATCTCGCCTGGTGATGTCGAGGCCCACGGCATGGCCGAAAACCCTGGCGTCCGGCCCCAGAGCCACGACGAGTTCGATTTCGTGGTGCACGTCGTTCGACATGGTAGGGTAGGGCAGGCGGCCATCGGTCACCAGCGCATCCGGCGGCTTGGCGAAAAAGAAAGGCGGATCGCGTCCCACTTCGCCTCCCATCTCCTTCACGTGCTCGGCATAGTTCCGGCCGACGCAATAGACGCGGTGCACTGGAAAGCGCTCGTCGCTTCCGGCGATCGGCAACATCATCTGGGGGGCTGCGGGAAATGCGAGGCTCATGCCAGCACCACGCCGCGTTCGGCGAAGGACGACCTGGTTTTATCGGCGGAGCCATTCATGTCGATGGCGCGGCAGGCGGCTTCAATCACTTCGGTATCAAACTCCAGGGTGCGGGCGTCCTCGGCGGAATAGCGCACGCAGAAATCGAATGCGAGGCCGACAAGCGTGACATGGGTGAAGCCACGTTCCTTGAGATAGCCGCCTAAACCAGTCGGGGTCTTGTGGTCGTTCTCGAAGAAGGCGGAGTAGCTGTCGATGGCCTTGCGATAGCCCTTGCGGATGATCAGTTCGGCATGGGGAATGTCGAGGCCCTTGTGAAATGCGGCGCCCGCCGTGCCCTGCACGCAATGATCCGGCCAGAGGGTCTGCGGACCATAGGGCATGGTGATCATCTCGAAGGGCTGCTTGCCGGAATGGGTGGAGGCGAAGGACGAATGTCCCGCCGGATGCCAGTCCTGTGTCAGCACCACATGCTGGAAGCCGTGGGCCAGGCGGTTGATCTTCGGCACGATCTCGTCGCCGCCGGTGACGGCCAGCGAGCCGCCCGGGCAGAAATCATTCTGCATGTCGATGACCAGAAGAACGTCTGTGTCATGTCGCATGATGTCACCTCAGATCGGCGATGGCCGCGGCGCAACCCTTGAAGGCCGGGAACTTGTCGACAATAACATAAACCGGGATCGGCCGCATGACATGCGCCAACCGGCCTTTCTCCTGGAACACGGTGCGGAACGATCCGGTCTTGAGTTTCTCGACGATCGAGGGCGCAATCCCGCCGGCCAAATAGACGCCGCCGCGCGCCTGCATGGTCATGGCGGCATCGCCTGCAATGCGGGCGAGCCAGGTGATGAACTGGTCGAGGGTTTTCACCGCTGCCGCATCGGTTCCGGCGAGCGCCGCCTGCAGCACCTCTTCCGGTGTCTGCTGGGCCGGCTTGTCGGCGATTGTGCGGTACATCAGCAGCAGGCCGCCGCCGGTGATGGCGTCTTCCGATTCAAAGGGAACGCCGGGTTTCGTCATGTTGCTGCGCCAGTCGAACTCTTCGCGGGTTGCCACCGGGAGCGTGATGTGGCCGACTTCACCAGGCAGGGCCATCCAGCCGCCCGTGGGAAGCGGAGCCAGCGTCGCCATGCCGAGCCCGGTGCCGGGGCCCATCACAATCTTGACGGCTGGCCTCGCCGGCGTCTCGCCGCCGATCTGGACGACGTCGTCACCTTCCAGGTGTGGCAGCGACAGGGCCAGCGCCTCGAAATCATTGAGCAGCCGGAATTTGTGGGCGAGAGCCGCCTTGCGCAGCGACTCGCGGGTGAAGGTCCAGTCGCGGTTGGTCAGGCCCACGGTCTCGCCCTCGATGGGGCCTGCCACGGCAATCGCGGCTGCCGTCAGATCCGAGACGCCCTGCATTTTCACATAGGCGCCGATCGACTCTTCCAGCGAACCGAAATTGTTGTTCTTGAGGACCTCGACGCGGCGGATCCGGGTGGAACCGGGTTCCACCAGGCCAAAGCGCGAATTGGTGCCTCCGATGTCGCCGACAAGTGCAAGTTCTGTCATGTTCTGCCTCGTGTGCCTTCAAGTGCCACGGCACGGGATTTTGGGCAACAGCGAAAGCTTTGACCCTTCCCGAAAAGCCGTCTAAATCGCCCAAACCCAATTTTTATCTGGATCTTACGTTGACCAACCCGCTCGAACAGGAAGTGGCGCGCCGGCGCACCTTCGCCATCATCTCGCACCCCGACGCCGGCAAGACCACGCTGACGGAAAAACTTCTGCTGTTCGGCGGCGCCATTCAGCTGGCCGGACAAGTGCGCGCCAAGGGCGACCGCCGCCGCACCCGCTCCGACTGGATGTCGATCGAGCGGGCGCGCGGCATTTCGGTCGTCACCTCGGTGATGACTTTCGAGTACGAGGGCGTGGTCTTCAATCTGCTCGACACGCCGGGCCACGAGGACTTTTCCGAAGATACCTACCGGACGCTGACGGCGGTCGATGCCGCCGTGATGGTGATCGACGCCGCCAAGGGCATCGAAGCCCGCACCCGCAAGCTGTTCGAAATCTGCCGCCTGCGCGACATTCCGATCATCACCTTCGTCAACAAGATGGACCGCGAGTCGCGCGATCCCCTGGACCTGCTCGACGAAATCGAGAAGGGACTGGCACTGACCGTGGCGCCGATGGTCTGGCCGATCGGCCAGGGCAAGGAGTTTGCTGGCACCTACGATCTCAACAGCCCCCGTGTGCGCCAACTGGAGCAGGATCCGGCGGGTGTTGCGGTCTCGGGCCCCGATGATCCGCTGATCGGCACGCTGATCAAGGGCGATGTGCTGGCGAAGTGGCGCGATGAAATCGAACTGGTGAAGGACCTCTGCCACAGCTTCGACCGCGCGGCCTTCCTCGAGGGGCATCTGTCGCCGGTCTATTTCGGTTCGGCGATCAAGAATTTCGGCGTGCGCGATTTGCTCGAAGCGCTAACGACCTATGCGCCACCGCCACGCGACCAGCAGGCTTCGGGCCGCGTCGTGCATGCGACCGAGCCGAAGATGACCGGCATCGTCTTCAAGATCCAGGCGAACATGGATCCCAACCACCGCGACCGCATTGCCTTCATGCGGCTGGCTTCAGGCAAACTGACGCGCGGCATGAAGGTGAAGCTGGTGCGCACGGGGAAGATGGTGGCGCTCAACGCGCCGCAGTTCTTCTTCGCCCAGGACCGGTCGATTGCCGATGAAGCGTTCGCTGGGGACGTGGTCGGCATTCCCAATCACGGCCTGCTGCGTATCGGTGATACTCTGACCGAGGGCGAGGACATCGTGTTCACCGGCGTGCCGAGTTTCGCGCCGGAAATCCTCAGGCGCGTCAAGCTCGGTGATCCAATGAAGGCCAAGAAGCTTCGCGAGGCGCTGGAACAACTGGCGGAAGAGGGTGTGGTGCAGCTGTTCATCCCGGTCGACGGCTCGCCCGCCATCGTCGGGGTGGTGGGCGCGCTGCAGCTTGACGTGCTGGCTGACCGGCTGGCGAATGAATATGGCGTGCCGGTCACCTTTGAACCGTCGCGCTATGAGGTGATGCGCTGGATTGCCTGCGACGATCCGAAGAAGCTCGATGAATTCCTCACCGCAAACCGCTTCTCGATTGCCCATGACCTTGACGGCGACCCGGTGTTCATGGCGCAATCGGCCTTCAGCCTGAACTACACTCTCGAACGCTCGCCGGGCATCACCACCACCGAGATCAAGGAAATGCACAAGGCCGCATAGACATGAGTGTGCCCTTTCTTCCTTCTGACTTTACCTGGTTGCATGCATTTGCGGTCGGTCTGATCTTTGCGTTGTGGAGTTTCTACACGCAGATCCTCGGCATCATCGGCAAGGGTTCACTCAACACGCAGCTGCATGCGGTGCGGTTGCGCTGGCTGCACATGCACCAGAGCGTCGCCCGCGACCAGCGGGTGATCGATGCGCTGATGCTGGGCCACATCTCGAGCTCGATTTCATATTTCGGATCGGCGACGCTGATCATCCTCGCCGCGCTGGTCGGTACGCTGGTGAACATCAACCGCGTTTACATCGTCACGCGCGAGCTGGCCTTCCTGGCGCCGATGAGTGCCGATCTGTTCGCGCTCAATTTCGCTTTGGTGGCACTGGTACTGGTGCTGTCGCTGTTTGCCTTCACCTATGCGCTGCGCAAGATGGCCTATGTCTTTGCCATGCTCGGCGGCCTCGACATCGACGCTGCCCCGACGCCGGACGTGAGCGCCATGGCCGACCAGACGGCCCGGGTGCTGACCGAGGCGGTGAAGTCGATCAACAACGGCATTCGCGGCTTCTACTACGCCATTGCGGTGATCTTCCTGTTCGCGGGGCCTGTTGCCTGTATCGTGGCAACGGTGTTGATCACGGCGCTGCTCTACTATCGCCAACTCTATTCGCCTACGGCCATCGCCATCGCGCGTTATGTCGAGGCGCTGAATAAGGTCAAGCCGTGACCTCCCGCTTCTGCCACTCGACGACGTAAGTGTTGATCGAACTGTCGAACGGATCGACTGTTGGCGCCGTTATGATGCGAAGATTTTTGCCATCAATCTCGAAGAAGCGGACAAGGTCTGTCCGGGTCCAGACTTCGTTCCACGACACGTCAACACAGTGTGTCACCTTCGTTCCCTCGACCACATAGGTTCCGGAATAGGCAACCATAGTCTGGAACAGCTGCGCCTTGTCACCGTCAGGCATATCCATGGAGCTATGTCGTGGCCTGTCATCGCCAACCAGGATGGCGTGAACGATGCCATCCGCGGTATAGGTCAGCCGGCCGTGCGGGTTCTCGCCATATAACATGTTCCGGCTACCATCGTGGCCCTGGCGATAAATGGCGACAAGCTCCCAGCTTCCGACGACGGAGTTCATGATGCCCCCTGCTTCTATCCAGAAATTGTGAGGTTATCATGTACTCTTGCTGATGGCTATTCACCGCCGCGTGCCGCCGGGCAATAGGTTGCTCGTGCAAGTTAGCCCGCGAGCGGTTTGGTCGCTGCGCTGCCAGCGTGACGGCCGCTAGTTACCAGGGTCACTGCCGTGGAGACAGGCGGCGGGGGCGACGGTCTCGGGGTAAGTTGAAGCGAAATCCTCCCAGTCAATCCTGACATAGTCGCGGGAATAGCCGATATCGGCGCGAGTCGCCGGGTCGACGGAACGGAGGAGGACGGCCTGCCAGTGGTCATGCCAGGCTTTCGCAAGATGCCGCAAAGCAATCCTGAGAGACCAGGAGAGAGCGAGGAGCGGCGAAGTGGAATATCTGTGGTCATCGAGTGCGATGGTCATGGCGTTTCTCCTTCTCTGGTTGATGAAAATTACCATGAGGAGCGGCAACGCGGAGCCCACCAAACTAGAAAGAGCTTATGCGTATCTATTTGCATCGACGCTTTGAGTAGACTAACTTCGCTAACATGGACTGGGACGACATCCGGGTGTTTGTCGAGGTCGCGGAGGCGCGAAGCCTGACTCTGGCGGCACGGCATACCGGGCTTAGCCAGCCAACAATTAGCCGCCGCCTGAAATCGATGGAGGATGCGGTCGGCGGGTCCCTGTTCGAACGATATCCGAACCGGATAGAACTGACGCCACTCGGCAAGGATCTGATGGAGCCGGCGCTGGGCATGAAGTCCGCGGCACTCAGCCTGCGGCGGCGGGCCGAGGTTTCGACGCGAGCGCGGCCGCAGACGGTAAGGGTAAGTACCACCATGTCTGTGTCGCAGTTCCTGTGCCAGCACCTGACCGAGCTTTCACAACTGGCGGTCCGGCATGGCGGCGAACTGCATATCGAGCCGACTCGCGAATTGCTGAACTTCGCCTTCCGCCAGGCTGACCTTGCAGTGCGCCTGAGGAGCATCCCCGAACATGGACCTGCCAAGGTTAGACGGATTGGCCGAATTTCGACCGCGGTTTACGGGCGCCGCGATCTCGGGGCACAATGTGGTGTCATCGGCCTCACCCATAACCGGCCCCCGCCCCAACCCGAATGGCTTGACCGCTATGCCGAGGCACGAAAACTAAGAGTGGTGGCGCGGCTTGGCGAATTCTTCCAGCGCTATGCAGCGATCAAGAGTGGACTAGGCGTCAGCCTGCTGCCCTGCTTCCTCGGAGATGCCGATCAGAGCCTCGAAAGGCTTGGGGAGGTGCCGCGCGAACTCGACGAGGATGCGTTCTTGCTGTTTCACCCGGAGATGTCGGATCTTCCGCCCGTGCGGGCGGTGGCGGATGGCATCGCGGCGCTTTTCAATCGCTTCGCTCCGGTACTCTGCGGCGATGTTCAGGCAGTCCAACCGCCAGCATAGGGAAAGATCTGGCCGCACAAGAAGTCACTCTCATCGCTGGCGAGGAACAGCAGGAACGCTGCTGCTTCGCGGCCGGTGGACAGCCGTCCGGCCGGGACGTCGAGAAGCCGTGTTTGGAGTTCCGGACTGCCAACGACCTCAGGCGGAAAGTAAGTCGGATTTTCGACAAAGTTTTGTCCCGTGGCGTTGACCTGGACATTATGTGGTGCAACTTCGACACCCAGCGAACGGACATAGGCATGTTGCGCGCCGCGCGCTGCGCCATAGCAACTGCGCCGTGGCGTGCCCCGCAACGCGGCGGCGCTTCCGACAACGATGATCTTACCGCCCCTCCGCTCGATCATCTGTGGAAGAACGGCACGGCAAAGCCGATGCAGGGGATGGACGAGCCGGTCGAAGACCTCCGCCCACTGAGCATCGGTGGTCTCGTGGGCAAGTGCCCGCGGATTTGGGATCGACAGATTGGCGACCAGCACGTCGATATGGCCCGCTTCGGCGATCAGCTCCGAGGCCGCCGCAAGAGGGCGCAGGTCACGCCGGTCGGCGATCACCTCTGCGCCTTCCTCAGTGAAAAGGTCCGTGACGGCGGGCCCCATGAAATCCCCAGCGTCGGTGACGACGATACGTTTTCCGGAAAGCCTCTGTCCCATCACACGGCCCATCCACCCGAAAATGCGAACGTCTGTCCGCTGACGAAGTCGCTTTCGGCACTTGCAAGATAAAGCGCCAGCGCCGCGCTCTCCCAACCTTGAGCAACTCGTCCGGCCGGAACCGCCTTCAGGCGTTCGGCGAAATCGGCCGCATTGATGATCTCCGGGCTGTAGGAGGTGGGGTTGGATACCCAGTTCTGGGCGATGGCATTGACATTGACGCCCTGGCCCGCAGTCTCAATTCCGACGTTCCTGACATAGGCGAGTTGGGCGCCTCGCGCCGCGCTGTAGGCCGCGCGGACAGGCGTGCCGCGCAAGGCGTTGGCGCTTCCCATCACCACGATTTTGCCGGACCGGCGCTCGAGCATTTGCGGCAACACCGCCCGCACCAACCTGTGCAGTGGGTGGACCATCGCGTCGAACATGGCCGCCCACTCCGCATCTCCCGTGTCGACAACCGCATGGCGTCGATTGCGTTCCATGAGGTTGACAACCAGAATATCGACACGGCCTGCGCGGCGTATCAAATCGTCGGCCGCTTGCGGCCGCGTCAGATCGGATTCATCTGCGGTGACGGCCGCACCTTCTTCGGCAAACAGCTCGCAGACCGCCGGCCCCATAAAATCGCCAGCCTGGGTGACGAGGGCATTCCTGTTGGCAAACCGCTTCATATCGACATGATAGCAAAGCTACCACGCTTGCAACCGCATCAATAGTGAATGAGCCTATTCGGCTTCGTTGGCCTCGACCAGTGTCTCAGGTGTCACGAACCGAGAGAAGCAAGCCCTGCGGCCTCTGCGGCAAGCTTCTCGATACCGGCCCAGTCCTTGGCCTCGATCAGTCTCTTCGGTGCCATCCACGAGCCGCCGATGGTGATGACGTTCGACAGCTTGAGATAGGCGGGAGCCTTTTCCGGCGTGATGCCGCCGGTCGGGCAGAAGCGTACCTGGGGCAGCGGCGAGGCAAGTGACGAAAGGTAGGCGGTGCCGCCGGCCGGTTCGGCTGGAAAGAATTTCTGGATGGCATAGCCCCATTCGAGCAGCGCCATGCATTCGGACGCGGTGACGCCGCCGGGCAGCAGCGCGATGTCGTAATCCTCGGCGGATTTCAGCAGCGTTTCGGTGGAGCCGGGCGAGACGGCGAACTTGCAGCCGAGCTTGTAGCTGTCCTGCAATTGCGCCGGAGTCAGCACGGTGCCGGAGCCGACGATGGCGCCTTCGACTTCGGCGACAATGGCACGGATGCAGTCCATGGCCTTCGGCGTCCTGAGGGTTATTTCGAGAACCGGCAGTCCGCCCTTCACCAGGGCCCGGGCCAGCGGCACAGCGTCTTCGACGTTGTCGATCACCATCACCGGCACCACAGGCGCTAGTTTCAGTGCGGCCTCGAGTCCGCCTTGTGTCTCACGTGTCATGTCATGCACCCTCGAAAATGGAAGCGCCCTGCGCGGCAGAGCCGGTGATCGCCCGGAAGGCGGCGAAGAGTTCGCGGCCGGTGCCGGAGGCATTCTTGGAGAGATCGGCGGTTGCGGGTGCACGCGCCGCAAATTCTGCCCGATTGCCCAAGACCTCCAGCGTACCCGTTTCGGCATCAAGCCGGATGATGTCGCCATCGCGGATTTTCGCAATGGGTCCGCCGTCGACGGCTTCGGGTGTCAGGTGAATGGCGGCGGGCACCTTGCCCGAGGCGCCCGACATGCGGCCATCGGTAACAAGCGCCACGCGGAATCCTCTCTCTTGCAACACGGCGAGCGGCGGCGTCAGGCGGTGCAATTCCGGCATGCCATTGGCTTTCGGTCCCTGGAAGCGGACGACGGCGATGACATCGCCCTTCAATTCGCCCGACTTGAAGGCGGCTTGCAACTCTTCCTGCGCATGGAAGACGCGGGCCGGGGCCTCGATGATGTGGCGGTCGGCCGGGATCGACGAGGTCTTGATGACAGATGTGCCGAGATTGCCCTGCAGCACCTGCAGCCCGCCCGTCGGCTGAAAGGGATTGGCGTAGCCGCGCAGCACGCTGTCATCGGCGGATGTGGTGACGGCCTCTGCAAACACAAGTTCCTTCGCGGGTCCGAGCCTGGCTTCCTTGGTATAAGCGCCGAGTCCCGTCCCCATGATGGTCGACACATCTTCGTGCAAAAGTCCGGCGCCAAGCAATTCCCGGATGAGGAAGCCCATGCCGCCAGCCGCGTTGAAGTGGTTCACGTCAGCCTTGCCGTTCGGATAGACGCGGGTCATCAGCGGGACAACCTGCGAGAGCTCCGCAAAATCGTTCCAGGTGATCGCGATGCCCGCTGCTGCGGCCATGGCGATCAAATGCATGGTGTGGTTGGTCGAGCCGCCGGTGGCGAGCAGGCCAACAACGCCGTTGACCACGGCCTTCTCGTCATAGATGCGGCCGATCGGGCGGTAGTCATTGCCGAGTGCGGTGATGGCCAGCGCCTGCCGTGCCGACTCGGCGGTGATCGCATCGCGCAAGGGCGTACCCGGATTGACGAAGGTCGAGCCCGGCAGGTGCAGGCCCATGATCTCCATCAGCATCTGGTTTGTGTTGGCGGTGCCGTAGAAGGTACAGGTGCCGGGCCCATGATAAGACTTGCACTCGGCTTCCAGCAGCGCGTCGCGGCCGACTTTGCCCTCGGCAAAGAGCTGGCGGATCTTGCCCTTCTCATCGTTGGGCAATCCGCTGGTCATGGGGCCCGCCGGAATGAAGACGGCCGGCAAGTGGCCAAAGGACAGCGCGCCGATGACCAGCCCCGGCACGATCTTGTCACAGACGCCGAGATAGACGGCCACGTCGAACATCTGGTGCGACAGCGCCACGGCAGTCGACAGTGCGATTACGTCACGCGAGAACAGCGAGAGTTCCATGCCGGTCTCGCCTTGCGTCACGCCATCGCACATGGCGGGAACGCCGCCCGCCACTTGTGCGGTACCGCCCGCAGCACGCGCCGCGTTGCGGATCAGATCGGGATAGGTCTCGAAGGGCTGATGCGCCGAGAGCATGTCGTTGTAGGCGGTGACGATGCCGATGTTGGGGCCTGCGCCATTGCGCAGCATATCCTTGTCCTGCGGGCCGCAGGCCGCAAAACCATGGGCGACATTGGCGCAGCCGAGCGCCTTGCGCCTCGGCTGGCGGGCCACCGCGTCGTCGATCTTGTCCAGATAGCGCGCGCGGCTGTCCTTGCTGCGGGCGACGATCTTCTCGGTAACGGCGGAAATCTGCGCGGTAACGGACATTGGAACCTCCTGCTCGGGCCACTCGCGCGGCCTAGGGACACCAGTATAGGGTGATCGGCGTGGCGCTGCGCAGTACGGCGCGCACCGGCATGTCTTCTTCGGGACCGTCAGCCAGCGCCTTGTCGAGCACATGCTTCTTGTCGTCACCTTCGATGTGAAGCGCCAGACGGCCCGAGGCTTCGAGCACCGGCAAGGTGAAAGTGAGGCGCGGCTCGCCGGCTCCGGGAGCGGTAATGGCAATCAGGCGCTGCGATGTACCGCTGTCGATTGCCTCCTTCAGCCGGTCAGCTTCGGGAAAGAAAGAGGCCGTGTGGCCATCGCTGCCCATGCCGAGAACAGCAACATCGAAGCGCAAGGCTTTGGCCGCTTCGACGTTTTCGAACAGCGGAACAAACTGAGCCGCCGCCGCCTTGTTCTGCAGGAGATGCTGGCGTACGAGACGCGCGTTGGAGCGCTCGCTGGTCTCTGGAACCTGGCGCTCGTCAACCAGCGTCACCATCACGCGCTGCCACGGCAAATCGGCTTGTGACAGTCTCTCGAAAAACAGCTTCGGCGTGGACCCACCGGAAACGGCCAGAGTGGCGCGGCCCTTGGCGGCAATGGCGCGCCGGAGTTCGGCGGCGACATCATTGGCCAACGCGTCTGCCAGGGCGTCACGTGCGTCAAAGATTCGTTCGGCCTCGATCATGCCTCGTCCTCGTACCAGGTCCGCCCGTCGCGCTCGATCAGTGCCACGGCAGCAGAAGGGCCCCAGGTGCCGGAGGTGTATGGCTTCGGCAATTCGCTCGACCCCGACCAGGCCTCGAGGATCGGGTCGATCCAGGCCCATGCGGCTTCGACTTCGTCGCGGCGCATGAACAGTGTCTGGCTGCCGCGCACCACGTCCATGAGCAGGCGTTCATATGCGTCAGGGTTGCGGACGCCAAATGCATCGGCAAAACTCATGTCGAGAGGCACATGGCTCAGGCGCATGCCGCCGGGGCCGGGATCCTTGATCATCAGCCAGAGCTTGACGCCTTCATCGGGCTGCAGGCGGATCACCAGCCGGTTGGGAGCGATCGGTCCGGCAGAGGGCTCGAACACCGAATGCGGGATCGGCTTGAAGGTGACGATGATTTCCGACTCGCGTGATGGCAGGCGCTTTCCGGTGCGGAGATAGAAGGGCACGTTGCTCCAGCGCCAGTTGGCGATCTCGGCTTTGAGGGCCACGAAGGTTTCGGTCTTCGAGGTGCTGTCGCCCAGCTCGTCGAGGTAGCCTTTCACGGCGCCGCCTTCGCCCGCACCGGCGCGATATTGTCCGCGTACGGAGAGATTGGCCACGGCATCGCCGGTGATCGGCTTCAGCGCCTTCAGCACTTTCAGCTTCTCGTCACGGAGCGCATCCGCTGCCGTCGAGGTCGGCGGTTCCATGGCGACAAGGCAGAGGAGCTGCAGCATGTGGTTCTGCACCATGTCGCGGAGCGCGCCCGCTGTATCATAGTACCCGGCGCGGCCCTCGACGCCCAGGGTCTCGGCAACGGTGATCTGCACGTGATCGATGTGGCCGGAATTCCATACGGGCTCGAACAGGGCGTTGGCGAAACGCAGCGCCATGAGGTTCTGCACCGTCTCTTTTCCGAGATAGTGATCGATGCGGTAGATCTGCGGTTCGGCGAAGACCTTGCCGATCGACTCGTTCAGGGCGCGGGCCGAGGCACCAGACTTGCCGAGCGGCTTTTCGATGACGACGCGGGTGCGTTCGGTGATCAGGTTGTGTGATCCCAGCCGGTCGCAGATCGGACCGAAGAGATCGGGGCCGACGGCCAGATAGAAGACGCGGACGCGGTCGCGATCCTTGAGTGCCTTCTCGAGGTCCAGCCAACCGGTCTCCTGCGAGGCCTCGGCGGCGACATAGGAGAGGCGCTCGAGGAAACGGGCCATGCAGTCGGCGGGGCGGTCGGCTTCCGGTACGTGGGCTTCAATCGCCGCTTGAGCAAACTTCCGGAATTCCGCATCTGACATGGCACGGCGGGAGGATCCGATGATGCGCGCTCCCGGCGGCAGCTGGCCTTGCAGGTCGCGGTGGAACAATGCCGGGAGCAGCTTGCGCTGGGCAAGATCTCCCGTGGCGCCGAAGACCACGAGGTCGAATAGGTCGACCGGAATGATGCGGGGGGTCATGATTGTCTTTCCGCTTATTTCTGATGTGCGCCGCTCAATTAGCGGATTTAGCGTCTCAGTCAAATAATACGACAATATGTCAACACAAGTGATTTATTGCCTTTTTCTTCGGAATGCCTCATAGTTGCTTATAAATCAGAGTGTTGGGGAGGCCCTTATGATTGTTTGCTGCGGCGAGGCGCTGATCGACTTTTTGCCCAGAAAATCGGCAGATGGAGCTTCCGTGTACCAGCCGTTCTGCGGCGGGTCGGTATATAATACAGTGATCGCGTTGGGCCGTCTCGGCATCAAGACCGGGTTTTTCAACGGTATTTCCACGGATTTCTTTGGTGACATGCTGCGCGATGGCCTCAAAGCCAGCAATGTCGACATTTCCCATGCCAAGGTCTGGGACAAGCCATCGACGCTGGCCTTCGTCAAGCTGACCGATGGCCATGCGCGCTATTCCTTCTTCGACGACAATTCAGCCGGCCGCATGCTGACGAAGAAGGATTGGCCGAAGCTGGCGGCAAAGGTTCAGGCTCTGCATTTCGGCTCGATCAGCCTCATTCCGGAACCCGGTGGTTCGACACTCGAGGCGCTGATGAAGCGCGAAGCGAAGACGCGCGTCGTGTCGCTCGATCCCAATATCCGCCCCGGCCAGATCAAGGACCGCCGCGCCCATCTGGCCCGCCTGACACGGATGATCGCCATGGCCGACATCGTGAAGATTTCGGATGAAGACGTTGCATGGATGACCGGCAAGTCCGAATTTGCCAAGACCGCGAAGAAGTGGCTCAAGTCAGGCGCGAGAATTGTCGTCGTCACGCGCGGCGGCGATGGCGTTGAAGCCTATACCGCGAATTTCGCCCTGCATCAGCCGGCGGTGTCGGTGAAGGTTGCCGATACGGTTGGTGCGGGCGACACGTTCACGGCCGGATTGCTGGCGGCGCTGTCGAAGGCGAAGCTGCTGACCAAGAAGAAGCTGGCCAGCATCTCGCAGGCCGATCTCGAGGCGGCGCTTTCGTTCGCTGCCCGTGCGGCAGCCGTCACCGTGTCGCGTCCTGGTGCCGACCCCCCCTGGGCGCATGAGCTGGCTTGATGGATCCGTCCAGGATACCGAGACTGACCGAAGCCCATATCCGGCTGGTGCACCGCGAAATTGCCGACAGTGGCGCATGGCCGGGTGCCGACCACTTCACCGACGCACAATATGACGAGCATCTGGGCGACTTCCTGCGGGACCGGCCGGAAGGTCCGCTTGCTGTGTTCGCCTATGGGTCACTAATCTGGAAACCGGTCTTCGAGCCGGCTCAACGCAGGCGCGGCACGGCGCTCGGCTGGGAGAGGAGATTCACGCTGCGGCTCAAGCGTTTCCGTGGAACGCCAGAGTGTCCCGGCCTGATGATGCAGATCGACCGCGGCGATACGTGTGACGGCGTGCTCCATACGGTTCCGCCTAGTACGGAGTGGGAAACGCTCAGCCTCGTGTGGCGGCGCGAGATGACCGTCAGGCCGCCCGGCAATTATCCGCGCTGGATCGAGGTCCGGACCGGGCAGGGCGTGGAACGGGCCATTGCATTTACCGCCAACCCTGAAAGCCCGAATTATGCTGGAAAACTTGCCTTCGACGAGGTGGCTGAATGCCTGTCGCAAGCCTGCGGGCATTGGGGTTCGGGCGCTGAGTACCTGCTCCAGACAGTCCTCGCGCTGGAGACGGAAGGAATACATGATCCATATCTCTGGGCATTGCAGGAGCGCGTGGCGGAACTGATCGACCAACGGGTCGGCAAGCCGCATCCCTGACCAGCAGTGCAGCTTGACAACTGCAACCGCTCCGCCTTGTTGAGCGGCATGGATTTTCCCGTCGACGCCGTCATCCCGCAATTGTCGGAGGCGCTCGCCCATGGTCCCGCCGCGCTGCTCGTGGCGGAACCGGGTGCGGGCAAGACGACACGCGTGCCGCTGAAGCTGCTCGATCAAGCCTGGCTCAAGGGCCAGAAGATCGTCATGCTCGAACCCCGCCGCCTGGCGGCCCGCAACGCGGCCCATCGCATGGCCGAAACGCTGGGTGACGAGATCGGCGGAACGGTCGGTTATGCCGTGCGGCTGGATCGCAAGGTGGGACCACGCACCCGCATCGAGGTGGTCACCGAGGGCATCCTGACGCGGCGCCTGCAGACCGATCCGGAGCTCACCGGCGTCGGCCTCATCATCTTCGACGAATTCCACGAGCGCTCGCTTGACGCCGATCTGGGCCTTGCCATGACGCTGGATATCCAGCGTGGCCTTCGCGATGATCTGAAAATCCTCGTGATGTCGGCCACGCTCGATGCGGCGCGGGTTTCGGCGCATCTGGGGCAGGCGCCGGTGATCGATGCGCCGGGCCGGGTCTTTCCGGTCGAGACCCGTTATCTGGACAAGGCACAGCGCCAGACGATTTCGGCGGATGCGATGCGCGCCGTGCATCGGGCGCTCACCGAAACCGACAAGAGCATTCTGGTGTTCCTGCCGGGCGAAGCAGAGATCCGCCGCACCGAGGACCTGCTGAATTCCTCCGGCCTGCCGAAAGGGACGGTGGTGCGGCCGCTCTACGGTGCCATGAGTTTTGCCGAGCAGGACGCGGCGATCAGGCCGTCGCCTGCGGGCGAGCGCAAGATCGTGCTGGCGACGACGATTGCCGAGACCAGCTTGACCATCGATGGCATCGGCGCCGTCATCGACACCGGTTTCAAGCGTGTGCCTCGTTTTGACCCCGCATCCGGCATGACGGCTTTGGATACAGTGCGGGTGTCATTGGCATCGGCAGATCAACGGCGGGGCCGCGCCGGCCGCCTCGGTCCCGGCATCGGCTATCGCCTGTGGCCCGAAGCCGAGACGCGGGCGCTCAAACCCCATGACGAACCCGAAATCTTCGTCGCCGATCTGGCGCCGCTGGTGCTGGAACTCAGCGCCTGGGGAGTAACAGATGCATCCGCGCTGCCGTGGCTCGATCCGCCGCCGCCGGCACCTTTCGCGCAGGCGCAGGATCTGCTGCGGCGGTTGGAGGCGGTCGATACCACGGGCAAGATCACGGCCATGGGCAAGCAGATGGTGCGCCTGCCGCTGCATCCGCGCCTTGCCCACATGGTGGTCAAGGGACAGAGTGCACTCGCCGCCGATCTCGCCGCCATGCTGTCGGAGCGTGACGGGCTGCCGCGCGACGTGGGCGCCGACATCACGGCGCGGCTGGCACAGGTGCGCGGCGGGGCGCGCGACCGCATCCGCCAGACCGCCAAGCAGATCCGGCAGATCGCCGGGTTCAAGGAGGGGGGATCGGACATGAGCGCCGGTGTGCTCGTCGCCCTGGCGTTTCCGGATCGCATCGCGCAGCGCCGCGGCGGTGACCGGCGCTACCGCCTGTCAGGCGGCGGCGGTGCCATTCTGCCAGAGCATGACGCGCTGATGACAGAGGACTTCCTGGCAGTGGCGACGACCGATGGCGCCTCGGGCGACCAGAAGATCCATCTCGCGGCGCCCCTGTCGCTCAAGGAAATCGAGGAGCATTTCGGCGATCAGATCGAGTCGCGCGATGGCTGCTTCTGGGATGGCCGCGCGCGCGCCGTCAGCGCCACGAAATCCCGCCGGCTTGGCGCACTGGTGCTGGAGGAACGCCCGTCGGCGAATGCCGATCCGGAGATGATCGCGCAAGCCATGTCTGACGGTGTAGGTGAGATGGGGCTGACCTCCCTGCCGTGGAGCGAGGGCGCCATGAGCCTCAAGGCACGCGTCATGTTCATCCGACGCCTGTACCCGGATGACGGCTGGCCTGACCTCTCGGACGCCACGCTGCTGGCCACACTCGATGACTGGCTGAAACCCTACCTCGCCGGCATCAGCCGCAAGGCGCATCTTGACCGGCTGGACATGCACCAGATCATCCAGGGGCTGATTCCGCACGAGTTGCTGCGCAAGATGGACCGCCTGGCGCCGGTGCGGATCGAGGTGCCGTCAGGGGCCGACGTGCGCATCGATTACGAGACCGAGGGCGATCCGGTGTTGCGGGTGCGCCTGCAGGAGATGTTCGGCCTCGCCCGCACGCCGGCGATTGCCGAAGGCCGAAGCCCGCTTCGAATCGAATTGCTGTCGCCCGCCGGACGGCCGCTGGCCGTGACCCAGTCGCTGGAGACCTTCTGGACCAACGGTTATCCCTCCGTGCGCTCCGACATGCGCGGCCGCTACCCGAAACATGCCTGGCCCGAGGATCCACTCAACGCAGAGCCGGTGAAGCCGCGGCGGTTGAGGTGAAGAGGCTTGTGCGTATGAAGACTCGCCTGAATTGATTTGGACAGAGATTGAAGTGTTTGTTGCGTTTCAGCTGAATTCGCGACCGCCGGGACGTATGACAATAGTATGATCCTAGCTGTTAATCAGGCAGTATGTAGCCGGGTACAAGGGCGATTAGCTTCTCGGTCTGCTCATTGACAGCTGCGTTGTGGTTCTTAACCGCGTTCTCATGAACAATAGTCAACCTGTTGCCGGGCTGCTTGCGGTCATCGACAATTACTGTTCGTTTCGTACGCGCATGCTTTGCCCACAGACAATGGACCCAATCATTCCTTGTTTTCGACAGCTTAGACAGCGAGCAAATGCACTGAACAATGTCTTCCTTATTGAGATTCTTTGGGTTGTCCCAAGCCTCAAGAAGTGAACTGAGCATCTTTATTTTCGACTCAAGATTTGGAACTCTTGAGAAGATTAGAATTGCTTTGTCGGGGTGGATAGCCATAACTTCAGCCATGCACATGCAGAGCATGGCTTCTGCTTTCGACCAGGATACGATCATATTGCCGAGTGCCGTAGCCGTTCCCGGATCATGATCGAGGTTAGAAATTTCATCATATCGGTCGTCATTCATGTCCAAATCCTCTGACGACAAGAATCCAGCAGAAACTCTGAAGCCCATGCTCTAGTAGCCACTTCATCTAAGTCGATAAGGTGGGCCAGAAAATCTCCAGATTCCACGAGCGCTAGACAAACCCGTCCGAATTTCGCACGTTCCGGGGCGGATTGAACTTTCCTGTGCGAAACTGAGCTCCACATTGCTTGCAATCGAAAGTTTCCACCCCACAGCTTTCATCAGAGCTATGCAAATGAGATTTCTTTCCGTTTACATAACAGTTCTGACAGATGTAATGAGGAGGTTCAGTTCCCGTTTCTTCCAGTTTCAGGGAGTAGACAGACACTCCAGGGGAAGTTGTTTAAGTTCATAACGCTCCTTCTCACCTTCCCACTCCGCCATGCGCCGCATTTCCGCTTCAAGTTGGCTTATTCGCCGAACCATTTCAGCTTGTGCAATCTGTGCTGAAAGGAGTCTCTCTTGTAGATCCATTACAGCCGCATTTCGCGCTGTTGCATCACTCATATCCTTTATGTTCTTAGCAACATTCAGCATAGTCTTGAACGCACCAATACCAGCATATAGTTCACCGCCAGAAACCATACTTTATCTCCCACTATGAAGTGACAATGGTCCGACTCACCTTGCGTAAATTTTTATCACTGACCGTGCGGCTTATCATCCCCTGAAAACCCTTTATCGAATATCTTTTGACTCGAGATTCCGTCATCTAGCCAACAAATCTCAAAGGTGCGTTCTGATATTCTGGTGGCCGTCAAATACGTTCATTGCAAAGATTAGCATCCCAGACTTCATGAATTTTCGGTGCCGCAGACACATGTATTGACATTTATTCCTATTGGTGTATAGTCCTATTCAGGCTGTTCCAAAGGAGGGGACGATGTCGACAGCGTCTCGAGATTGCGGAATGGCCGGCGGCTCCTGCGGTGGTGGGCGTCACGCACCCGCCACTCCGGGCGTCCGGGCCTGGCCCCGGGGATACTACGATCCTCGCGCCGCATGGCAGTTAGGCAGCCGAAAGGCGTGGCCGAAGTGCGGGCCCCAAGACGATAACGCCGCGCCGCCGCGGAAGCGGGCGGACGGACAGGTGGCAAACCTGACCTTCGCGAGACGGGCGCTTGCGCCATGTTTTTCTTCTATCTGCGCCATGCGCGAGCGCCGGAACCGGCACTCCCCTCCTTCTTCCTTTCCCCGGCCGCCGCCCTGAGCGCCGGGCGGCGCGACACCTGTCCATCGTCTCAAGCCATGCCTAAGTCCCATGGCCGGAAAAGCCGCGCCGGAGGGCCGCCATCGGCCCACTGCAGCGTGCTTGACCTCGCGGGGCTTGCCTGCCAAACACCGCGGCAATCATGATAGACACCGCCCATATCCGCAATTTCTCCATCATTGCCCACATCGATCACGGCAAGTCGACGCTAGCCGACCGCCTGATCCAGCTCTGCGGCGCCGTTTCGGACCGCGAAATGGTGAGCCAGATCCTCGATTCGATGGATCTGGAGCGCGAGCGCGGCATCACCATCAAGGCCAATACCGTCCGCCTCGATTACGTGGCGAAGAACGGCGAAAAATATGTACTGAACCTGATCGACACGCCCGGCCACGTCGACTTCGCCTATGAAGTGTCGCGCTCTCTGACCGCCTGCGAAGGCTCGCTGCTGGTGGTTGACGCATCCCAAGGTGTCGAAGCCCAGACGCTGGCCAATGTCTACCAGGCGATCAACAACAACCATGAGATCGTGCCGGTGCTCAACAAGGTCGATCTTCCGGCCGCCGAGCCCGACCGCATCCGTCAGCAGATCGAGGATGTCATCGGCATCGACGCCTCGGATGCGATCCCGATCTCGGCCAAGACCGGTGTCGGCGTTCCCGACGTGCTGGAAGCCATTGTCCATCGCCTGCCGCCGCCCAAGGGCGACCGCAACAAGCCGCTGAAGGCGCTGCTGGTCGACAGCTGGTACGACACCTATCTCGGCGTCGTCGTGCTGGTGCGGATCATCGACGGCGTGATGAAGAAGGGTATGCGGGTCAAGCTGGTCTCGACCAATGCCATCTACACGCTGGAACGCGTCGGCGTGTCGCGGCCCAAGAAGGAATTGATCGACGAGCTGGGGCCGGGCGAAATCGGCTTCTTCACGGCGTCAATCAAGCAGGTGGCGGATACACGCGTCGGCGACACGGTGGTCGATGACAAGGCCGAGGCGGTCACCCCGCTTCCCGGTTTCCGCCCGGCGCAGTCGGTGGTGTTCGCCGGATTCTTCCCCGTGGACGCGGCGCGCTTCGAGGACCTCCGCGATGCGATGGGCAAGCTCCGGCTCAATGACGCGAGCTTCTCCTACGAGATGGAAACGTCGGCCGCGCTGGGCTTCGGCTTCCGCTGCGGCTTCCTCGGACTCCTGCATCTCGAAATCATCCGTGAACGGATCGAACGCGAGTTCAACGTCGACATCATCACCACGGCGCCAAGCGTCATCTACAAGGTGAACCTGCGCGACGGCAACCAGATCGAACTGCACAATCCCGTCGATCTTCCCGATCAGACGCTGATCCTGAACATTGAGGAACCTTGGATCGAGGCGACGATTCTCGTGCCCGACGATTATCTGGGCTCGATCCTCAAACTCTGCGAGGACCGCCGCGGCCGGCAGAAGCAGCTCACCTATGCGGGCTCGCGCGCCATGGTGGTCTATGAATTGCCGCTGAACGAGGTGGTGTTCGATTTCTACGACCGGCTGAAGTCGGTGTCGCGCGGCTATGCCTCGTTCGACTACAAGATGATCGGCTACGAGGAGGGCGATCTTGTGCGCCTGCAGATTCTCGTCAATGCCGAGCCGGTCGATGCG
>CAUJIO010000082.1 GCA_963205315.1 Pseudomonadota bacterium
TTGGATCGCGAACGATCCGAGTCCGCCGGACGCGCCCCACACCAGCACGTTATGGCCCGGCCGCAGGATGTGTGGGCGATGGCCGAACAACATCCGGTAGGCGGTGGCGAGCGTGAGCGTGTAGCAGGCGCTCTCCTCCCAAGTTAGGTGCTTGGGCCGCTCCATGAGCTGGCGATCCTGCACGCGGGCGAACTGGGCGAACGAGCCGTCCGGTGTTTCGTAGCCCCAGATGCGCTGCGAGGGCGAAAACATCGGATCGCCGCCGTTGCACTCCTCGTCGTCGCCGTCATCCTGGTTGCAGTGGACGACGACCTCGTCGCCGACCTTCCAGCGTTTGACCTTGGCGCCGACCGCATAGACGATGCCCGAGGCATCGGAGCCCGCGATGTGGTAGGGATTCTTGTGTCCGTCGATGGGCGAAATGGGTTTTCCCAGCGCCGCCCACACGCCATTGTAGTTGACGCCCGCCGCCATCACCAGAATCAGGCACTCGTCCTCGCCGATTTTCCAGGTGGGAACCACTTCGAGCTGCATCGCCGTGTCGGGTGGCCCATGCCGCTCATGCCGGATGCACCAGGCATGCATTTTCTCCGGTACATGGCCAAGCGGCGGGATCTCGCCCACGGCATAGAGATCCTTCACCGGCTGGTTGGCGTTGGCGGGCTTTGGCGTGGCGGCGGTGGCACTCATGACAGTCTCCCCTTGTCTGGGCATCAGGATAGCCGAGGCTAATCCATTTTGCACCGCAACAAAAGGCGAAGGCGATTGAAGACGGCGGTTTGTCGCCTCCTGCTCTGCCGAAACCGCGGCGCCTTGGCGAAAATTCCCATCAAATCCAGCGAAAGATTGAGAAAATTTGAGCGTCAGGATGAAAGGTTTCGCCCACCATCGTCACATCCTGCGGTTGGTTAACACCGTAAACAGAGTCATAACTTGATCACAGAAACAGCAACCCCAACGACAGGACTAAGGAGCCGCATCATGGAATTGATCTACAGCTTCTTCGGAAATCCCCGGGACTACGCCAGCCTGTCGCCCGACCTGATGCCGCTGACGGCACTGTTTGCGCTGATCGGCGGGGTGATCCTCACGAAGTTCACCGGGTCGTTCGGCAACCTCACGTTGCCAATGAACATTTCCGCCCTGTTTATCGGCGCCATGTCGTCCAACTGGATGCTGAAAAACGTCAAGCTGCCGGTGGAGTCGACCATCGAGGCACCGCTGATGGTGTCGATGATCGGGATGACCATCGCCTCGCTGCTGATGATCTGGTGGATTCAGGGCGACGCCGTCCGGCGCTGAAGCTCCCGGGGCGCTCTCACCCGGCACGAAAGTCTGAATTGCAGTGCAGCAATGGTCATGCTTCCATTGCTGCACCATGCTTTTTCGTGACGCGTCTCTCAATGACAAGCTCTGGTTCTTCCGCTCCAGTCTGTCCATGATCCGGTCCATGTATTGCCATTGCTGGTGCGAACGGAGAACGGCAAAGTCCGCGATTGGCTTCGCGCAACGTGTTGCATTTGGCCGCGGCATTCACCGATTTCTGGAAAGCGCGGGAGCGCCGGTTGCTACGGCATATGCCCGCACCGGAATGAACGCGGACTTAGTTCATCGGAACGGCTGACTTGATGAATTTGCCGCCTTCAGTGCTGATTTCAACAAGGCCGGAAACCAGCGGCTTACCCAAGGTCGCTGTCACTGTCGCTTGACATGTCAGGGCAGCATTCGCAGTAAAGCTATAAACGAGAGAACACTGCTTCTGACTTTGAAGTGTGGTGCAGTTGTCGAACACTTTCGTCAATGTCGCGCTGTTGTTGGTTGTGAGAACCTTGGCTGAAAAAGTAACGGGCGAGGTGCCAGCGTTGTAGAACCGGCACGCGATTTGTGAGTCGACAAGACCGTTTCCGCCGAACACGGGGCCACCAACCAGAGTTTTGGCATCGGCGGTGACGCCGAAGCCAACTAGAATTGCCAGTGCGGCGAAGGGTAAAGACGAATTCATTTCAATCTCCTGCTTAGCTTGATAGGCGCGGCGCTGGTTTTGTTCGCCAGCGCGTCAGTCAGGCTGTCAGAGTGAACCGGCGTTCGCGTCCTTCATTTGAATGACCAGAGAGGCGTGCGAAAAATATTGCCGTGCGCCGGGCGGCATGCTTCCATGCTGCATTGCAACAGAGATCTTTCTATGACCACCGACAAGCCCTGGCTCTTCCGCACCTATGCCGGTCACTCGACCGCATCCGACTCCAACGCGCTGTTCCGAACCAATCTGGCCAAGGGCCAGACGGGCCTGTCGGTGGCCTTCGATCTTCCAACCCAGACCGGCTATGATTCCGACCATGTGCTGGCCCGGGGCGAGGTCGGCAAGGTCGGCGTGCCGGTCTCGCATATCGGCGACATGCGGACGCTGTTCGAGGCCATTCCGCTGGCCACCATGAATACGTCGATGACCATCAACGCCACAGCGGCCTGGCTGCTGGCGCTCTACGTGGCAGTGGCTGACGAACAGGGCGCACCCCGCACGTCCCTCTCCGGCACGACCCAGAACGACATCATCAAGGAATATCTGTCGCGCGGCACCTATGTGTTCCCGCCTGCACCATCGATGCGGCTGATCACCGACACCATCGCGTTCTCCAACGCCGAATTGCCCAAATGGAATCCGATGAACGTCTGCTCCTATCACTTGCAGGAGGCGGGCGCGACGCCGGTGCAGGAACTTTCGTTTGCGCTGGCAACAGCAATCACCGTTCTCGATGGCGTGAAGGCCAGCGGTGCCGTTGCGGAACAGGACTTCCCGCAGGTGTTCGGGCAGATCTCGTTCTTCGTCAACGCCGGCATCCGTTTTGTCACCGAATTGTGCAAGATGCGCGCCTTCACCGAACTCTGGGACGAGATCGGCCGCGAGCGTTACGGCATCGCCGAAGACAAGTACCGCCGCTTCCGCTATGGCGTGCAGGTGAACTCGCTGGGGCTCACCGAGCAACAGCCCGAGAACAACGTCTATCGGATCCTGCTCGAGATGCTGGCCGTGGTGCTGTCGAAAAATGCCCGCGCCCGCGCCGTGCAGTTGCCCGCCTGGAACGAGGCGCTGGGCTTGCCCCGCGCCTGGGACCAGCAATGGTCGCTGCGCATGCAGCAGGTGGTGGCCTTTGAAACCGACCTGCTCGAATATGGCGACATCTTCGATGGCTCTTCGGAAATCACCGCAAAGGTCGAGGCCTTGAAGGCTGAAGCCCGCATCGAGCTGGCCAAGGTGCAGAGCCTGGGCGGCGGCACCTCCGAAACGGTGATCGCCTATATGAAGCAGGCGCTGGTCGCCAGCAACACGGCGCGGCTACGCGCCATCGAAAGCGGCGAGACCAAGATCGTCGGCGTCAACGCCTTCACCACCACCGAGGCCTCGCCGCTGTCGGGCGGTGACGGCGAACAGATCATGACGGTGAAGGACAATGTCGAATACGAACAGATCGAGCGGCTGAAGGCATGGCGGCAAGGACGCGATGGCAAGGCCGTCGCTTCTGCATTGGACGCCTTGCGCCGCGCGGCAGCCGAAGGCCGCAACATCATGGAGCCCTCGATCGCCTGCGCCAAGCTGGGCGTCACCACTGGCGAATGGGGCGCAACGCTGCGTGATGTATTCGGCGAATATCGCGCGCCGACTGGCGTCGCGCTGGTAATGACCTCGGATGCCGATGCGAAGATCGGCGACATCCGCGCGCGCGTAAAGGCATTGGCCGCGAGGCTTGGCGAAACGCCGCGCTTCCTGATGGGCAAGCCCGGCCTTGACGGCCACTCCAATGGCGCCGAGCAGATTGCCGTGCGGGCAGCCGACGTGGGGCTCGAGGTGATCTATGACGGCATCCGCGTGACGCCCGAGCAACTTGTGAAGACGGTGGCCGAGAAACGCGTGCACATCCTCGGCCTGTCGATACTTTCGGGCAGCCACGTGCCCTTGATCCGCGAGGTGATGCAGCGTCTGCGCGCCGCAGGATTGGCCCACGTTCCGGTGGTGGCCGGCGGCATAATCCCGGCAGATGACATCAACGTGCTGAAGCAACTGGGCGTCGCCGCGGTCTATACGCCCAGAGACTTCGACTTGAATCGCATCGTCAGCGATCTGGTCGAACAGATCGAGAAGACGGCGGATGACCGCGTTGCCTGAGGCAGCGGCGTTGATCTTAAGCAAGGAATGACGTCCCCATTCGTGCATGAATGGCCCAGATACAAGCTCCGCCGCTGGACGGACAGCGGCGGTCAATCCGGGATTTCACGATGCCAGTCACCATCACCTATTCCTTCAGCGATCTGGGCGATCTCTATCCGCAGCCAACTGCCATGTCGGCAGGACCCGACGCCGTCACGTTGAGCGATGGATCGATCCTCGTGGCCGCGAGCGACACGCCCGTGTCAGCCGCCTCGATCTTCTCAACCGATGGTGTGGAGACTCTGGCGCTGTCGGCCCTGCCCTACAGCCGCCCCGCCGTTGCGGCATTGGCCAGTGGCGGCTTCGCTATGGCGGGCTTCGACAACGGCAATCTGGTCATCACGGGCTATGGCCCCACCGGCACGGTGAACTTCAGTGCCACGCGCGATTTTGCCTATGACTTCAGCAATGCCGACATCGTGCAATTGACCGGCGGCCATGTCGTGACCGTATGCCAGGCCGACTATGACACGGACAACGATGACTATGACATCTACGTGGACATTCGCAGTGCCACGGGTTCGGGCGATACGTTCATCGGCCTCGCCACCGACAAGGCATCCGACACCAACCCTTGCGCCGCGGCCCTGGCCGACGGCAATGTGGCGATCGCCTGGACGCACTGGAACGCCGTGACCGCCAGCAGCGAAGTGGTGTTCGTCATCTATGACGAGGACGGCAACGAAGTGAAGGCCCAGACTGTGGCCGATGGCACCGGCACACAGAACAGCGACGTCAGCATCGTCGCGACCCCAACCGGCTTCGTGCTGGCCTATACCGACAACGAGGCGGACGGCACGCACACCGACATCGGCCTTGCGGCTTTCAACATGGCCGGAGATTTCCGCGGACACGCACTGATCGACAATGCCGGCCTCAACGACAGCCATGCGGCGCTGACCACGGTATCCGGCAATCTTCTCGCCCTGACGCGGAGCGTGTTCAATGGCGACAACGATATCTATCTCGATCTGATCGATGCCACGACGTTGGAACAGGTCGCCACCCGCACCGTGGTGACAGGTCCGCTCGGCACGCAGCAGGACGCCTCGACGGTGACCACCGCAGCGCTGGGCCATATCGCGGTGTTCTGGCAGGACATCGGCTTCCTGCATGACGAGATCAATGGCACGCTGTTGCAGGCCAACCGCAATGCCGTGGGCACCGATGGAGACGATGTCATCACCGGCGACGATTTGTGCGACAGCTTCTCGGGCGGCGAAGGCGACGATGTGCTGGTGGGCGCCGCCAATGTCGATTCGCTCAATGGCCAGGACGGTGACGACACACTGGTCGGCGGTGGCGGACTCGACATGCTGATGGGCGGCAATGGCAACGACGTGTTGAATGGCGGTGCAGGCAATGACTACGCCGAGGGTGGTGCCGGCGCCGACATTCTCTCCGGTGGACGCGGTATCGACGTACTCAGCTATGCCGGATCTGCAAAGGGCGTGACGGTCAACCTGGACCTGGGCATCGCCAAGGGCGGCGACGCCGGGGGCGATCTCTTCACCGGCTTCGAAACGCTGCAGGGCAGTGCCTATGCCGACACATTGACGGGCGACAGGCTTGCCAACCGCATCTTCGGCGGCAACGGCCTCGACACGCTCACCGGCGGCGCTGGCCGCGACAGCTTCGTGTTCGAAGCGATTGCCACCTCTGGCACCGGCACGCCTGATGTCATCAACGACTTCCGGCTGGACACAGCGGCCGGAACGGGCTTTGTCGACCGCATCGACGTGAGCTTCATTGACGCGGCCGCATCGACCGGCACGGACGATGCGTTCACCTTCATCGGAGCTGCGAACTTTACCGCCGAGGGCCAGATCCGCGCCCTGCAGATCGGCGCCGACACGCTGCTCAAGTTCAACACGCAGGGCACCTCCGGTACCGAGATGGAGATCCTGCTCAAGAACGTGACGGCGGCGGCGCTGGGGGACGTGGACTTCATCTTGTAAGTCCATCGCCTTGCGCGCATCCCGCGGCCAGGCCACACGGGCGGCGCTTGGTTACCTGCAGAAGCTTTCTGCCGATGACGACTTGCACGCCTTGGCAGAGATGACGCGCTCGACATTGGCAGTGTCGGTCACCAGCTTGAGCTGTTTGCGCCGCTTGAAGTCATAGAACATCATCGAGGCGAAAGGCGTCTTGTCCATATCGGACACGACATCGCGCGAGATACCCATGGTGGTGAGGTAGCCCGAGATCATGTTGCGCACGACTCCGTCCCAGGCGGGGTCTCTCCTGGCGGGCGCGGCAGCGACTTTGCCATCCGGACCCGGCAACTCGTATCCCCAATGATGGACGCCGACCGCCGCATCGATGCCAGCCAGCCGCCGCACACCACCGGCGAGGATCAGCGGACAAGCCGAGAGGCAGACCGCTCCGCGTGACAGCAATTGTCCGCGATAGGCGCCATCAGCCGCAGGCGCGCTGCATTTCGCCTTGAACGGCCCGCAGCCGGAATACAGTGTTTGCCCGACGGCAACATCGACACTCCGTGCACGGAGAAAATGCCCGATCTGCAGTGCCGCGATGATATTGCCGCCGCTGGAATGCAGGATCACCGGGCTGGGCTTTCCGCCGTTGCGCTGTTTCGCGCGCTCGTAAACCTCGGCGATCAGCTTCGGCGTTTCGCCTGTGATCATGCCTTCCGCCATGATCCATTCCGGGCACGAGGTCTCGCAGCCCTTTTCGCTGCTGCGCACGATGACGACCTGCATCGGCTGGTCAAACGCCGGCTTGGACTCGCCCTTGCGTTGGGCTGGCGGCTTTGCCGTTTTCGTCTTGACGAGAAGATTGGCGGGGGCAGTTTCTGACGGCAAAGAGAGCCTGTCCCCGCTAAACGCCGGAACGGCGAGCCATAAGGCCGTCAATACCATCGTCAGGCCGCGCAGCATCCCGCTTGCTCTTGTCATGGACGCGAGGAGAACACCAAGTCATGGCCGTTTCAAGCCCATGCCCCAATTCGGTAGTGTCTCAGTTTGAAAGATGCGGCCCTTGAATAGCGCGCGCTCGATCACGATATCCAAACTATTCTCAAAAATAGCAGGGTTTGGGCAACGGTTCCGTGCGACTCTTAAGGGGTTGCGCGGGGTGCAACGTGCCGGTAACGTCAACCGTACCACCACGGGAGGCGTCCGGCCTGAGTCGGACGAGGTGCAATATGCCACGAGGACCACAAGGCCAGAAGAGGCCAGCGGATGTGATCGGAGCCGCCGTCATGGTGGCCAGGATCGCAACGGGCGAAATTACGGAAGAACTGAAACCCAAGTCAGGCCGGACCAAGAGCGGTAAGGCTGGATCGCTGGCGCGCGCCAAGTCGCTGACAGCAGAGGAGCGTTCCGAGATCGCCAAGAAGGCTGCAAGGGCGAGGTGGGAATCATGACAGCGCGGCTTGATTCCGTCTGCAAAGTGATTTGCCAGGAGGGTGGCTGGAAAGTTTCGAACTTGCAGCTCCAGAAAATATTGTATGTCTCGCAGATGCTATATATGGGGCAGAATGATGGGAAAAGGCTTGTAGACGCGAATTTTGAGGCTTGGGATTATGGACCTGTTGAACCTAGCCTTTATCGAAAAGTTCGGATGTTCGGAGGCCGTCCCATTGAAGACGTATTTTATGAAGCCCGCCCGTTCAAAGATGATGACACCAGACTCGCCTTTATAAAGGATGGGTGCGCTGCGTTGTTGCCTTTGAGGCCGGGGCAATTGGTCGATATTACTCATTGGTCAAAGGGAGCATGGGCGAATAATTATGTCCCAGGAATTAGGGGAATCAAAATCCCAGACCAGGATATCATTGCCGAGTATCGGAAAAGGGACGAAGCAGAAATTCCCAGTTGATCTTGCTCAGTCTCCGGATGAGTTGAACCCTGTTGAAAAGGCTGCGGCTGAGTTAGGGCAACAGCTAGAGACCATCAAGACTGAGCGCAAACAGGAACGATATTTCTGGATTTTTTGCGTCGTTGCGCTCCTCAATGTGATCGTGATCTCTTTCGCTCCCGTGCTGGCAAGTGGAACATTTCTTATTTTTTCTTTGATAGCGCTGATAGGTCTGGCCAGTTGGTTGGAAGTTCCATGGATTGTACGACACCTAGAAAGGTGGCTTGATCGCACCCATAATGCAAAGCCAGGCGAAACAGAATGAACTGTATGCTTGATATCTTGATTCGCTGATATATCTTAGGGGCATGAACAAGTTGCCCCTTGAAAAGCGCGTCCAAATCCTCTCCATGCTGGTTGAGGATTCGTCCATGCGGTCAATATCTCGCGTGGTAGGCGTGTCCATCAATACTGTGACCAAGTTGCTTGTGGACGCAGGCAACGCTTGTGCGGCTTATCACGATGAACATGTGCGAGGCCTGACTTGCAAGCGCGTCCAGTGCGATGAGATCTGGTCATTCTGCTATTCCAAGCAAAAAAACGTTCCCGACCATAAGCAGGGCAGCGGGGGCGATATCTGGACGTGGACGGCCTTGGACGCCGATACCAAGCTGATCTGCAACTGGCTGGTTGGCGGGCGTGACGCCGAATACGCCTACGCCTTCATTCAGGACTTGCAGGAACGGCTCACCAATCGCGTCCAGCTAACCACGGACGGCCATGGGGCCTATCTCAGTGCCGCTGATCAGACGTTCGGTCTCGACGTGGATTATGCCCAGCTTGTGAAGATGTATGGCGAGGCCCCAGAAGTCGCCAAGGGCAAGTACAGCCCCGCTGAATGCACTCGCATCAAGAAAACCCGCGTGGCCGGGAAGCCCGATGAGAAGCACATTTCCACATCATCAGTGGAATGGCAAAACCTCACGATGAGCATGAGCATGAGGCGGTTTACCCGCTTGACAAATGCATTCTCCAAAAAATTCGAGAACCATTGTCACGCGCTGGCACTGTACTTTGTCAACTATAACTTTGTGCGCATTCACAAGAGCCTCAAGGTCACTCCTGCCATGGCGTCGGGCGTGTCGTCACGCCTTTGGGACGTGGCTGATATCGTGGCGCTGATCGACGCTCGTTAGGGGTAAGTTACACCGAAAGCCGATAATCGGACTCGACTCTACCCTCGCTCCGCCCCAGAGTCCGGATGCTGATTCGCGTCAGCCATGAAGAAAGGCCGCCCCGTGGTGGAACACGGAAGCGGCCTGTATTCGTGACGATCTGCAATCCCTAGTCTAGTCAACTTGTGCAGCAGATCACCGGTTTGTACTTGAGGTACTGCGTCCCCAGTTGCAAAGAACGCATATACTTTTTGCACGAATCTGGCAAGCACGAGTTGGCACATCAGTGGAGACAGCACATGGCTGTTTTTGAAGACGTGCCTAAACCTCGCCGTCGTTCTCCCCGTGTTACGCGGGAAATGGCAGAGCGCATCCTGTACTTGTTCTTTATCAAGCGGATGCTTCAACACGATATCGCGGCGCTGTTCCGGATCAACCAGGGCCGCGTGTCCGAGGTTGTGAACGGACTGCGCTTCCCAGACCTGCTGGCGAAAATAACTTCGCGGCATTCTGCGTAACGAGAACGGACCCCGGCCAGCAATGACCGGGGTTTTTCTTGCGGTCATTCAAACTGAGACACTACCCCCAATTCCTTGACTCTTTCGGCCGTTTCCCCTATTTCCCGCCCATCCGCGCGGAGGGTTTTCACCCAAGGCGCGTTTTGCGCTGCCTCCGGCAACCCAAATTCGTCTGATTTATCAGACACTTAAAGTCCACCGGATCACGGGTCCCGGTGGCGCCAAAGGGCGCGGGATAAGAAGGACGAAAAAATGTACGCAGTCATCAAGACGGGCGGCAAGCAGTATCGCGTTGCAGCCGACCAGAAAGTTCAGATCGAGAAGCTTGAAGGCAACCCGGGCGACCAGGTTGAATTCACCAGCGTTCTCATGGTGTCGAACGGCTCGACCATCGACATCGGCGCGCCCTTCGTGGCCGGCGCCACCGTGGTGGGCGAAATCGCCTCGCAGGACCGCGGTCCGCACATCATCATCTTCAAGAAGCGCCGCCGCAAGCACTACCGCCGGCGCAACGGCCACCGCCAGGACCTGACCTCGGTGACCATCCGCGAAATTCTTCTCGGCGGCGCCAAGCCTTCCAAGAAGGCGGCTGCTCCCAAGAAGGCCGAAGCCGCACCGGCCCCCGCCGCACTGGCCTCGGGACTCGCCGAAGGCGTCAACGCCGATGACATTTCGCTGATCGGCGGCATCGGCCCGAAGCTGCTGAAGGGCTTGAACGACATTGGCATCACCACGCTGGCGCAGATCGCCGCGTGGAGCGACTCCGATGTCGAGCGCATCGAGACCGAGCTGAAGCAGAAGGGCCGCGTTGCCCGCGAAGAATGGATCGAGCAGGCCAAGGAACTTCTCGCCGGCAAGCCGCCGCGCGCCAAGTCCGACAAGGCCCGCGCCAAGGACCAGGAATAAGGAGAACACACCATGGCTCATAAAAAAGCAGGCGGTTCATCCCGCAACGGACGCGATACGGCAGGCCGCCGTCTCGGCGTCAAGGCCTTCGGTGGCGAAACCGTCATCCCCGGCAACATCATCGTCCGCCAGCGCGGCACCAAGGTCCATCCGGGCACTGGCGTCGGCCTCGGCCGCGACCACACGATTTTCGCCGTGGTTGCCGGCACCGTGACGTTCCGCAAGACCAAGGGTGACCGCCAGACCGTGTCTGTGGTCCCGCCACTGGCCGCGGAGTAACCGGCGGGCTCCTGTGATATCGCCGCCGGGTCCACCGGTCCGGCTGTATAAGAATTAAAGCGGAGAGGTGGATCGCCACCTCTCCGTTTTGCGTTTTGGAATTCGTTCCTCTTGGACACACAATGACAACCATCGCCACGCCGAGACTGTTTCTCTGCCCGCACGAACCGTGGGATGCGGACGCACTTGTCCGTGGACTGAACAATTTCAACGTGGCGCAATGGACGGCGCGCGTGCCGCATCCCTATGGCATGGCCGATGCGCAGGCATTCCTTTTGATGTGCCGCGACAAGACGCCGAACGTGCTGCGCCTGGCCATCACCCGGACGAGCCAGCTGATCGGCGGTATCGGCATCGAGGGTGGAGAGATCGGCTATTGGCTGGCCGAGGAGCAATGGGGCAAGGGCTATGGCAGCGAAGCCGCTGCAGCCGTGACCGACTATGCCTTCGAGGCGATGGAACTTCCGTCGCTGCAGGCGCGTTATCGCATTGGAAACGCCGCATCGCGCCGCATCTTGCTCGGACTGGGCTTTGCCGAGCTTGGTGAGATCAAGAGTCATTCGAAAGCCACGGGCGGCGAAACCGTGGTGATGCGGCTTGAACTCAGCCGCGCGGCCTGGGAACAGGCAAGAGAGCGGAGGCGTTGATGCTCCGCTCCCGCCGGAGGCTAGAAAATTTTGGCGACGTAGCCGCGGACTTCGGTTTTGCGGCCGAGACCGCCATTGTGCTTCGAGGCCGCAAGCCTGAGATTGCCGCGCGACGACTTCATCGCCAGCGCCAGATGCTTGAGACCGTAGCGCACGTTGACACTCGGGTCGAGCAGGGCGGAACAATTGCCGCTGAAGCCGATGCCCTTGGCGGTTGCGCACTTGAGCTGGAACACCCCGTACTCGCCGGCAGCTCCGCGCAGCGACGGGTTGTAGTTAGATTCGACCTTGGCGATGCGCAGGGCAAACCAGGTCGGCACCCCTTGCGCGGGGGCCATGGCGGAGATGAGAGACACGACGCGGCCGGCTGCGGCCGGCTCATGCCGCGAGGCGGAGGCCACATGACGGCGCGACGACTTCACGGCCCTGGCCTTGCCGGAACGATGGTGCCTGGTGGCCTTGCTGCCCCGGGAACTCTTGGTCGTATAGGCGGTCTTGTGCCGGGCGGCCGTCGCCTTGCCAGACTTCTGGGAGGTAGTATTGGTGCAGGTACCAGAGTCACGGCAACCAGCTTCAGCCGGTATAGCCGATGCCAGGCACAGTATTGCACCGGCAACGAGTCCCGCAGACAGACTGTTCTTCATGTCTTTCCTTTCCTGAACGACATAGACAAGCGCGATGAACTCCGAAATACCGGAACTCATCTCCACGCGATCGCCGATGTTCGGGTGAAGGGCTCCCGTAAAACTTCCGAATGTGTTCACAATGTGGAATTGATGCTGCATCGCAACATCCTCCCGCCGCTGTGGCCGATCTATCACAGGGGACTAGGCGCGGCAGCGCTGAAAGGTTACAAGGCGAAATCATGAAATTCCTCGATCAGGCAAAGGTTTATGTCCGCTCCGGTGACGGTGGCGCGGGCTCCGTGTCGTTCCGGCGCGAAAAATTCATCGAGATGGGCGGTCCCGACGGCGGAGACGGTGGCAAGGGCGGCGACATCTGGATCGAGGCCGTCGATGGCCTCAACACGCTGATCGACTATCGCTACCAGCAGCATTTCAAGGCTTCGACCGGCGGCCACGGCATGGGCCGGCTGCGGGCGGGCGCCAACTCACCCGACATCACGCTGAAAGTGCCAGCCGGCACCCAGGTGTTCGAGGAAGACAACGAGACCATGGTGGCGGATCTTGCCAAGGTTGGCGACCGCTTCCGCATCGCCAAGGGCGGCAACGGTGGCTTCGGGAACGCCTATTTCAAATCGTCAACCAATCGTGCGCCGCGCAATGCCAATCCCGGCCAGGAGGGCGAGGAGCGCTGGATTTGGCTTCGCCTGAAACTCATCGCTGATGCCGGCTTGCTGGGCCTGCCCAATGCCGGAAAATCGACACTGCTGGCCGCCGTCTCGGCCGCGAAGCCGAAGATCGCGGATTATCCCTTCACCACGCTGCATCCGCAGCTGGGTGTCGTGCGCGTCGGCACCCAAAGCTTCGTGCTCGCCGATATTCCGGGCCTGATTGAAGGCGCGCACGAAGGCCACGGCCTTGGCACGCGCTTCCTCGGACACGTCGAACGCTGCGCCGTGCTGCTGCATCTGGTTGACGTCACCAGCGAAGACCCGGTGAAGGACTACCGCATCATCCGCAAGGAGCTGAAAGCCTATTCGCCACAGCTGGCGGAGAAGACCGAGGTCATCGCTTTCAACAAGTCCGACCTGCTGCCGCCGGAAGACATCGAGGCCAAGCTCAAGGACTTCAAGAAGCGGGTGAGGAAGCAGCCGATCGTCATCTCCGGCGCCACCACCAAGGGCGTGCCCGAGGCCATGAAGAAGCTTCTCGAAATCATCGGCTCGTCGCGCAGTTCAGCCCGCACCGAGGATGCGCCGGGGGTCTCGACCGAGGAATGGCGTCCGTGATTTCGCGGCTGGCCAAAGCCAGGCGGATCGTCGTCAAGATCGGTTCCGCCCTGCTGGTCGATGCCAAGACCGGCACGATCAAGGCCTCGTGGCTGTCGTCGCTGATCGACGACCTGGCAGACGCGCGGGTGCGCGGCGCCGAAATCATCATCGTGTCGTCAGGCGCTATCGCATTGGGCCGCCGCACACTGGGCCTGCCCAAGGGCAAGCTGAAGCTGGAAGAAAGCCAGGCGGCGGCCGCCGTCGGACAGATTGCGCTGGCCCAGGCCTGGTCCGAGGCGCTCCGTACACGGAACATCGTGGCGGCACAGGTGCTCGTCACCTTGCGCGATACGGAGGAGCGCCGCCGCTATCTCAATGCGCGGGCCACCTTGTCGACCCTGCTGGAGCAAGGCGCCATCCCGGTCATCAACGAAAACGACACGGTGGCGACGAGCGAGATCCGTTATGGCGACAATGACCGGCTGGCGGCGCGTGTCGCCTCGATGATGTCCGGCGATTGCCTGGTGCTGCTCTCCGATATCGACGGACTCTACACCGCACCTCCCGACCAGAAGGGTGCCAGCTTCCTTGCCGAGGTGAAGGAGATCACGCCCGAGATCGAGGCCATGGCGGGCAAGCCCATATCAGGCGTCGGCTCCGGCGGCATGATCACCAAGATCGAGGCCGGCAAGATCGCGCTGGGCGCCGGCTGCAACATGGTGATCGCCTCGGGTCACGAGATGCATCCCTTCCGCCGCATCCTCGACGGCGAGCGCTGCACCTGGTTCGTGGCCAATGCCTCCGCCCTGCAATCGCGCAAGCGCTGGATTGCCGGAACATTGCAGCCCATTGGCCATCTCGTCGTCGATGACGGTGCGGCGGCAGCGTTGGCCAAGGGCAAGAGCCTGTTGCCGGCAGGCGTCAGAAACGTCGAAGGCAGCTTCATGCGCGGCGACACGGTGTCGATCATTGCAGCAACGGGCCGCGAGATCGCACGCGGGCTTGTCGCCTATGATGCCGGAGACGCCGCGCGCATCATCGGCCTCAAATCCAGCGAGATCGAAAAGGTACTGGGCTTTCGGGGCCGTGACGAATTGATCCACCGCGATGATATGGTCCTGATGGGCGGAGACCGCACATGAACGTCAACATTTCCAATCGCGAACTTATGCAGACGATCGGTGCGGCGGCACGCACCGCCGCACGCCATCTTGCATTGGCAACCAGCGATCAGAAGAACCAGGCGCTGAACGCCATGGCGGCGAAGATTCGCCGGTCTGCCGCCGATATTCTCTCCGAGAATGCCCGCGATCTCGAAAATGCCAGGGCCCGCGACCTGAAGCCAAGCTTCATCGACCGGTTGACGCTGAACGAAGCACGGATCGAAGCCATGGCCGCCGGGCTGGAGGAGATTGCCGCCCTGCCCGATCCCGTCGGCCAGACAATCGCCGAGTGGGCGAGGCCCAACGGCCTTCGGTTCGCGCGCGTGCGCGTGCCGATCGGCGTCATCGGCATCATCTATGAATCGCGTCCCAACGTGACGGCCGATGCGGGTGGCCTGTGCCTCAAGTCCGGCAATGCCGCGATCCTGCGCGGCGGCTCCGACAGCTTCCATTCGTCATCCGCCATCATTGCCTGTCTGCAGCGCGGGCTGGATGCCGCGGGACTTCCCCGCACGGCCATTCAGATGGTGCCGAATGCCGACCGCGACTGTGTCGGCCTGATGCTCGAGGGGCTTGATGGCGCAATCGACCTGATTGTGCCGCGTGGCGGAAAGAGCCTCGTGGCGCGGGTGCAGGCCGATGCGCGGGTCCCGGTGTTCAGCCATCTCGAAGGCATCTGCCATGTCTACGTCGACAAGGCGGCGGACACGGAGATGGCTTGCAAGATCGTGCTCAATGCCAAGATGCGCCGCACCGGCGTCTGTGGTTCCGCCGAGACGATTCTCATCGACAGGGCCGGAGCAGCTTCGCACCTGAAACCAGTGATCCGTACACTGATCGATGCCGGTTGCGAAGTGCGCGGCGATGCCGAGACGCAGGCCGCGGACCCGCGCGTCAAAGCCGCCACCGAAGCCGATTGGCCCACCGAATATCTCGATGCCATCGTGGCGATGCGCGTTGTCGATGGCGTCGACGAGGCGATGGCGCATATCGCGCGCTATGGCTCTCAACACACCGACGCGATCGTCACTGCGGATCAGTCCACCGCTGACCGTTTCCTGAAGGAAGTCGACAGCGCCATCGTGCTGCACAATGCCTCGACGCAATTTGCCGATGGCGGCGAGTTCGGCTTTGGCGCCGAGATTGGCATTGCCACCGGCAAGATGCATGCAAGAGGCCCGGTTGGCGTCGAACAGCTCACCACCTTCAAGTACCAGGTGCGGGGCAATGGGCAGACCCGCCCATGATCCATCCGCCGCCCTTCGGTGACGGCCAGCGTATCGGCCTGTTCGGCGGCTCGTTCAACCCGGCGCATTACGGCCACTACATGGTGGCGCTCTATGCATTGAAGAAATTGCGGCTCGACTGGGTGTGGTGGATGGTGTCGCCGCAGAATCCGCTGAAGGACACGCGCGAGACCGGCGAATATTCCACCCGCCTTGCCGAGACCCGCAGGATCGCGCGGCATCCGCGCTTCATCGTCACCGATATCGAAAAACAACTGGGTGCGCGCACCACAGCCGAGACGCTCAACGGCCTGAAACCGGTTCTCGAGCGCGGACATTTTGTGTGGATCATGGGTGCCGACAGCTTTGCCGATCTGCACCGCTGGCACAATTGGCTGGACATACCGGCGGCCTTGCCGCTGGCCGTGCTGGCACGCCCCGGCTATTCGCTGCGGGCCCTGGGCGGACCGGCGGCGACACGTTTCGACAATGAGCAGGTGCCGACGAGCCTGAGCTTCCAGCTGGCCGGCATGCAGCCGCCTGCGTGGTGCTTCATCCCCATGCCACTCAGGCCCGAAAGCTCGACGGCCATCCGCAAGCGCCGGCTCAAGCCGTCAACCGCCTGAACATCACCAGCGCATCCACATAGCCGAGCGCCGGGTGGAGGAAGGCCTGTGGCAATGTTCCAACCACCTCGAATCCAAAGCTCTTCCACAGAGCGACCGCTCGCGTATTGCTGGCCACCACAAAGTTGAACTGCATGGCACGGAAGCCCTGAGCACGGGCAAGCTCCAGCGCATGTGCGCACATGGTACGGGCGATGCCGCGGCCTGTCGCTTGCGTTGCAGTGACGAAACCGCAATTGGCGACATGCGACCCGCCGCCCTTCTGGTTGGCCTGGAGATAGTAGGCACCGCAGATGATGCCCTGGTCCTCGGCGACAAAAACCTGATGGCCGGGCATGCACCAGAAGGCCAGCGCCTCATCCCGATTCCAGTCTGACGGCAATGCGTAGGTGTCGCCAGCCCGCAGCACGGGCTCGAGAATGCACCAGACCTCACCGGCATCGGTCGCGCGATAGGGACGTATTTCCATTGGCTGCTTATAGCCGTCCTTGCATCAGGGAAAAATGGCCGGGACGAGTCCCGGCCACCAAGGCAGGGGAGAACCGTCAGTATACGGTGGCAACCGGCAGGCCGAGCGCCATGGCACCGGCATATTCGGCTTGCGGACCCGCCTGCAGCACGTGATAGCGGGCACCCTGGATATCGCGGAAGCGACGTTCGAGGCCCTGGGCACGATAGAACCCGGCGCCGCCCGCCGCTTCCATCGCATACTCGACCGCGCGGATGGCATGGTCCGTCAGCAACCGCTTGCCGGTCATCACGTCATCCACCGATTGAGCCGACATGGCGCCACCCGTCGAGTCCACCATGAAGCGCTGCGCCAGTTGCGCGCCCTTGAGTTCGGTCTGCATGCGGCCGACAAGTTCGGTCACATGGATATTGCTCTTGCGCTTGCGGGCCAGATCGAGCGCGATCGCGCAGGCGCTTTCGGCAACGCCGAGATAGGCGGAATAGACCAGCGGGAAGGCGATCGAGGCGATGATCTGAAACAGCGGATGCCATTCGCCCGCCTTGCGCTTCAACGCTACGGCGGCGTCGGGCACGACATGGCCATCGATGATGACATCATGCGAACCGGTGCCGCGCATGCCGAGCGTCTTCCACACCGGATCGATGCGCACATGCGGCGATGACATGGGGATGCCGAAATGCAGCACCATCGGTTCGGCGCCGTCTTCCGCCAGCACGGCTCCGGTCATCAGCAGATCACCGGCCGGTGCGCCCGAGGTGAAAATCTTGCGCCCCGAAATGCGATAGCCGCCCTCGACCTTCTCGGCGCGGCCCGAGCCGGCGATCCAGTCCGAGCCGCCGCTCGACAGCAGGATGATGCGTTCAGCGGCGATGCGCTTCAGCAGCGGCTCGACCGCCGCGACTTTCTGGGTGGACCAGCGCCAGGCCGGGATCGCCACCTGGTGCGTATGCATGGAGAAGGCCAGCGCGGTGGAACTGCAATGATGCCCCAGCACCCGCAGCATGTCGGCCAGCGTGGCGATGGATGCACCGCCGCCGCCAAGCTCGAGCGGCACGCCGGCCTCGACCAGACCTGAATTTTTCAGGGCCGCGTAATTCTCGGCGACGAAGCAATCCGTCTCGTCGGCCTCAGCGGCATTGGCCGCAAAACGCTGGCCCAGTGTTTCGGCCAGTGCAATGAAATCGGGTTCAGGGGTTGGTTTGAGGGCTTGTACGTTCATGGGCTTCGCTCCTGTGAAGATGCAGCCAGTATTGAGGCCGGCGCCTCACGCTTCCAGTGCAGGAACTGTACTGCAGGCGCGGCCAAATGGCGGTGATGGCTGTCACAGCACTCTTGCTAGTGGTACAGAAACTGGACTGACGTCCGGCCGCCGCTTCGTGCTATGGTTCTGACCTCCGGGGGAAACGGAGAGACAGCATGGACCAATCTGGTTATGGCCAGTTCTGCCCCGTCGCCATGGCGGCGGAAATCGTTTGTACGCGGTGGACGGCGCTGCTGCTGCGCGAGCTGCTCTGCGGTAATTGCCGCTTCAACGACCTGCGCAAAGGCCTGCCGCGCATGTCGCCCACACTTCTGTCAAAGCGGCTCAAGGAACTGGAAGAAGCCGGCATCGTGGCGCAGGTGACCGGCAAGAAGAGCGGCGTCAGCGAATATCACCTCACCCCGGCAGGCGAAGATCTGCGGCCGATCATCATGTCGCTTGGCACCTGGGGCCAGCGCTGGATCGATTCCAACATCAGCCTGCGCAATCTCGATCCGACGTTGCTCATGTGGGACATGCGGCGCTGGATCGATCCCAAGCCCTTGCCCAAACGCCGCGTCACCATCCGCTTCAACTATCCGGAACTGGCCGCCAACCATCGCGACTGGTGGCTTGTCGTCAATCCCGAGGATGGCGCCGATATCTGCCAGGTCGATCCGGGGCACGAGGTCGATCTTTTCATCACCAGTACCCTGCGCGCCATGACGGCGGTGTGGATGGGCGTAACCACCGTCGCGGCAGAAATCGACAAGGGCACGATGTCCCTCGAAGGGGACCGCAGCATTTCGCGTAGCGTGCAGCTGTGGCTGGGCCTCAGCCCCTTCGCCAAGGAGAAGTCGCGGCGGCCGGAGCAGGCAGGTGCGGCGGCGTGACGGGCATCAGCGGATATGGTCGTGCCCATGAACCTGTTGTCCGGCGTCCATGTAGCGATTGAAATCGGCGAGCGTACGGGCAATCAGCCCCAACACGGCTGAAAGCTGCGAGACGAAACCGATGTGCACTGCAGGGGCTTGCGGCTTGAGGTGTGTTGCTGTCGCGGCCATGTGGGTTGCTCCTTTGTGATGACCGCTATCCTGCGCCCTGCCCCGCAAGCCCACCGTGAGACTGGCCGTGAAATGGTGTGAGAAATGCGCTAATATTGATACAAATTTGAAATTTGGGGCATTTCTCACGCATGGCGGGCGGGCAAAGGAGTTGGCGGCTGGCGTTGACGGGCGGCTTCAGACTGACTTCCGCCGAAGGTGCCGACATCAGGGTGAGCGGCAAGAAGGCAAAGGGGTTGCTGGCCATCCTGGCGATGTCTCCCGGACTTGCATCGACCCGCGCGCGGCTCAGGTCGCTGCTGTGGAGCGACCGCGGTGAGGCCCAGGCGGGCGACAGCTTGCGGCAACTGCTCGCCGTCCTGCGCAAGGAACTGACTGATCAGGGCTGCGAGATTCTTTACGTCCGCGACGATCAGGTCGGACTGCACGCTGCGACGCTTCGCGTCGACGCGGTCGAGATCATGACGCTTCCGGCCCAGGAGGCTGCCGGCCTCTATCAGGGGCCGCTTCTCGATGGGCTCGACATCGGTGACGATCAATTCGAGGAGTGGCTGGCAGCCGACCGCAATGCGCTGCAAGCCGGCATGATCAAGATACTGGAACAGCTCTGCGCCGAAACCACCGGTGAAGCGCGGATTGCCACGGCAAAGCGCCTTGTTGCACTCGATCCGCTGCGCGAGGCCTCGCACCGCGCTCTGATCTCCGCCTTTCTCGCCATGGGAGAGAAAGCCCTTGCAAAGAAGCAGCTCGAGTTCTTGCGGCAGTTCCTCGAGCGCGAGCTTGGCAGCAAACCGTCTGCCGAAACGCTGCAGCTGTTCGAGTCTCCGATTGCGGCGGCAACTGCGGAATTGGCACAGCAATCGGCAAGGCCGGCCATTGCGGTGCTTGCCTTTGCGAACCTGAGCGACGACGCCGAGCAGCGCTATTTCAGCGACGGGATCAGTGCCGACATCGCCACCGAACTCTCACGCTTCCGCGAATTCGTGGTGAAGACCGACCGTGGTGACGATGGCAGCACCGACCTCGCGGCCTGGGGGCGGCGGCACGGATTTGACTTCGTGGTGACGGGCAGTGTGCGGCGCCTGGGTCCGCGCATTCGCATCGCCGTCGTGCTGAATGCCACGCAGTCGGGCGAGCAAGTATGGCGCGAGCGTTTCGATGCCGACGAACAGACTCTGTTCGACGTGCAGGACGCCATCGTGCAATCGATCACCTCACAGCTGGCAAGCCGCCTGCGGCTGGCGCGCCTCGATGCCGTAAAGCGCAAGCCGCCCGCCAGCCTCGCTGCCTATGACTATGTACTGCGCGGTGATTCCCTTCCCATTGGCAACCCAGCGATCGAGGAGGAAGCCCGCAAACTGTTCATGCGCGCGATCGAACTGGATCCGGGTTATGCCCGCGCCCACGCGGCCCTCGCCGAATACGTGATGCTCAAATGGCTGCGCGATCTCGATGCCCCGAGCAGCCTTCTGGACGAAGCACTCGCCATAAGCGCCAAGAGCGTGTTGCTCGATGACAACGACCATATGTGCCATCTCACCTTGGGCAATATCCTTGCAGTATCGGGAAATTTCGTGAAGGCGCTGCATCACAGCCAGAGGGCGGTCGCCCTCAATCCCAACCACGCCGCATCCATTGCCCAGCTGGGATTTCTCCACGGTTTCTTGGGTGAGCCCGATGCCGGACTCGAATACTTTCACAAGGCCCGGCTCATCAATCCGCATTTCGAACCAAGTTGGTATTGGCGCGATATGGGGGTCGTCCTGTTCGTCGCAAGGCGCTATGAGGACGCCATCGCGGCCTTCGTCCGGTCGCCCGAGATGCTCGACTGGGTCGAGGCCTATCTTGCGGCGTGCTGCATCTATCTCGGCCAGAAAGATCAGGCCCACGCGCACGCGGCGCGCCTGTTGCAACTGAAGCCCGGTTTCACCATCAGGAAATTCATGAGCCGCGAAGTCTACAAGCGCGACGAGGATACCGCGCATCTGGCGGAAGGACTGCGCCAAGCAGGAATTCCCGAATGACGGCAGGCCCCTTGAACCGCGAGGCCGAACCATCTAACTTGCCATGCCAGTATCACCCATGATGACGTGACCCGCAGATCCATGCAGTTCCGCTTCTGGAAAGAGGACAACTCCACTGAAAGCACCAGCTAAGAAGACGTCTGCGTCCAAGGGCGCGGCGAAGAAGAAGCCCGCCACCAGCACCAAGGCTCGCAGCAGCAAGCCGAAATCGGCGAGTACCGCACGCGCGGTGAAGCCTAAGTCTCCGGCCCGGACGACATCCGCAAAGAAGCCTGCGGCAAAGAAATCCGCCTCGAAGGCAGGCGCTTCCAAGGCAAAGCCGTCCGTCAAGTTGAAGACATTCGGCACAAAGTCCAAGGTGGCAGCCAAGACCACCGGCACCAAGGCAGTGGGCACCAAGGCCAAGACTCCTGCAAGGAAGCCGTCCGCCGGCAAGACCGCTGCGACCAAGTCTGCATCCTCGCGCACGCGGACGGTTGTCAGCAAGGGCGGCCCGAAGCGCGCTGCACCGCGTTCGAACCGCGCCGATGCCGCCACCACGCGGCGGGCGCCCTATCGCCGCGCGCCGGTGAAGCCGGTTGAAGCGCCAGCGCCAGAGCCTGAGGTCGTGATCCCCGCCGAACTGCTGGAGGATGCGCCGAAGGCCGCGAAGCCCCGCAAGCCGCGCGGCAAGAAGGCCGAGCCGCCAAAGCCCCACGGCTCGCTTGATCTGGTGCTGGCCCAGCTCGACGATTCCAAGGCCGAGCAGATCGTCACCATCAACCTCGATGACAAGACGGCGATTGCCGACACCATGGTTGTAGCGTCCGGCCGTTCCAACCGTCATGTCGGCGCCATTGCCGACCAGCTGGTGGAAAAGCTCAAAGCGTCTGGCCGCCGCGACCTCAAGGTCGAGGGCATGCCGCAATGCGACTGGGTGCTGGTCGATGCCGGGGACGTCGTCGTCCACATCTTCCGTCCGGAAGTCAGAAGTTTCTACAATCTCGAGAAGCTCTGGTCGGAACACGCACCCAACGAACGCGCCATTCAGTAGCCCGTGCGCCTGCAGGTCGTCGCCGTCGGCCGCTTGAAACCGGGACCGGAAAAGCTGATTGCCGAGGACTACCAGACGCGCGCCGAGGGCCTGGGCAAGAAAGCTGGCATCACCCGCATCGCGGTGACGGAGTTCTCCGAGTCACAGGCCTCCTCGCCTGCCGCCCGCATGGGCGATGAAGCGAAGCTGATTGCCGCAGCCCTGCCGCAAAAAGCATTCTCCATCGTCCTTGACGAGCGCGGCAAGGCGATGGCCAGCGAGGCGTTTGCCCAGACCCTGCAACGGCATCTCGATGGCGGGACACAGGATCTGGCATTCCTGATCGGCGGACCCGACGGCCACGCAGCGGAAACCCGTGACCGCGCCGGCCTGCTGTTGAGTTTCGGCCCGATGACCTGGCCGCACCGCCTCGTCCGCATCATGTTGTTCGAACAGATTTACCGGGCGGTGACGATTATGGTTAATCATCCGTATCACCGCGCTTGAGTCGCCAGCCCCGGCTGAAGCCGCATTTTGAACAATAGGCAGCGATAGCACGGCCCGATGATGAGACTGCGGAGTGCCCTGACGGTCCTCGCACTGGTATCGCTGATGCCGGGGGCGCGAGGGCTTGCGCAGGAACAGCAGCTCGACACGGTTGAACAGCAGCTTGAAAGTTCAAAGCAGGCCGAGGCCCGCATCGCCGCCGAAATCGCCGCCGCGATCAAGGAGCAGGATGGCGTAGCCGACAAGCTGGTGGCCATTTCCAAAGCCATTCAGGCGCAGGAGGCCTCGATTGCCGGCACCGAGACGGAACTGGCGAAACTCGCCACCGCCCGTGCCGAACTGTTGATCGATCTGGGCGAGAAGCAGGATGTCCTGTCGGAACTGCTGGCCGCCCTGCAGCGGCTGGAACAGAACCCGCCCCCGGCGCTGGTCGTGAAGCCCGACGACATTCTCTCCGCCCTGCGCGGTGCCATGCTGCTCGGCACCATCGTGCCCGAACTGCAGGAGGACGCCAACAAGCTGGTTGCCGAACTCGACCGGCTGAAACAGCTCGAGGCCCGCATCACCGAGCGCAAGCAGGCGGTGGCCGATGAAATCGCAAGACTTGAAACGGCACGCCTGGACCTGAATTCGCTTGTGGCCCGCAAGAAGGATCTGGTGAGCCGCGGCAGTGCCGACCTCGAATCCGAGAAGAAGCGCATTGCCGAACTGGGCGACAAGGCGAAATCGCTGAAGCAATTGCTCGCCAACCTTGCGGCAGAGAAAAAACGCGCCGAGGCCGAGGCCAGCCAGAAACTTGCCGCCGAAGAGCGTGAACGCCGCCGCCAGGAGGATATGCAGCGCCGCCCGAAGATGGTGTTTGCGGAAGCCCGCGGCAAACTGGACATTCCGGCCCAGGGCCAGGTGGTGCGCCGCTTCGGCGACGAAGATGGACTGGGCGGCCGGGTGCAGGGTGTGATGATTGCGACAAGGCCAGGTGCTCAGGTGATGACGCCCGCCGACGGCAAGGTGGAGTTCGCCGGCAACTTCCGCTCATATGGACAAGTTTTAATATTGAACCCGGGCGGCGGTTACCGCGTATTGCTGGCGGGAATGGACAAGGTCATACCGGGCGTGGGAGAGTTCCTGCGCGCCGGCGAGCCGGTGGGCGAAATGGGAAATGGCCCCGCTTCGGTCACACTTTTCGGTGAAGTGGTGCAGGACGGTCGCCCTGTGCTGTATATAGAATTCAGGAATAGCACTGAGGCTATCGATTCTGGTCCGTGGTGGATCGGCGGTTTGAAAGAGGCGCGTGGATGAAGAAGACTTCCCGTTTACAGAATTTCGGTCTGGTTCTGGCTGGCGCGGTGTCCGCGTCCCTGCTGTGGCATGCATTCGGCGAGGCCGGTGCATCCTCCAACGCCGATACCTACAAGCAGCTCAACCTGTTCGGCGACGTGTTTGACCGGGTGCGTGCCGATTACGTCGAGGAGCCCAACGAGGGCCAGATGATCGAGGCCGCCATCAACGGCATGTTGGCCTCGCTCGATCCGCATTCGAGCTTCATGAACGCCAAGCAGTTCCAGGACATGAGCGTCCAGACGCGCGGCGAGTTCGGTGGCCTGGGCATCGAGGTGACCATGGAGAATGGCGTCATCAAGGTGGTGTCTCCCATCGATGACACGCCGGCCTCGCGCGCCGGACTCATGGCAAATGACCTGATCGTCAAGATCGACGGCACCGAAATCCAGGGCATGACGCTGAACGACGCCGTCGACAAGATGCGCGGCAAGATCGGCAGCGACATCGTGTTGACCATCCAGCGCGAGGGCAAGGAGCCCTTCGAGCAGAAGCTGACGCGCGACCGCATCCGCGTGCAGTCGGTGAAGTACAATATCGAGGCCAATGACATCGGCTATATCCGCATCTCCTCCTTCACCGAGCAGACGCAGGAAGGCCTGGAAAAGGCCATGGCTCATTTCCGCACCACGCTGGGCGACAAGGCCAAGGGCTATATCCTCGACCTGCGCAACGACCCGGGCGGCCTGCTGGACATGGCGATCTCGGTGTCGGATTCCTTCCTCGACCGTGGCGAGGTCGTCTCGACCCGCGGCCGCCATGCGGATGAGACCCAGCGCTACAACGCCACCAAGGGCGATCTGGCCGATGGCAAGCCGGTGATCATTCTCATCAACGGCGGCTCGGCCTCGGCCTCTGAAATCGTCGCCGGTGCCCTGCAGGACCACAAGCGGGCCACGCTGATCGGCACCCGCAGCTTCGGCAAGGGATCGGTGCAGACCATCATCCCGCTGGGTGGGCAGGGCGCGCTCCGTCTGACCACGGCGCGCTATTACACGCCGGCCGGCCGCTCGATCCAGGCCAAGGGTATCGACGCCGATATCGTCATCGAGCAGGATCTGCCGCCTGAGCTCAAGGGCAAGAATGTTTCGACCGAGGGCGAAGCCGGACTGCGCGGCCATCTGTCCAACGAGGCAGGCGGCGACGAGGGCGGCGGTTCATCCGCCTATGTGCCAGAAGACAAGACCAAGGACATGCAGCTGAAGGCGGCCATCGACATGCTGCATGGCGTGAAGGTCGTCACCAACGTCAAGCCCAAGGACGAGAAGCCGGCTGACGGCGGCAAGGCCGTGGCGACCCCCAACTGAAGCCTGACTGAATCCTTTCGAAAGGGCCGGAAGTTCCTGCTTCCGGCTTTTTTATTGGTGCGCGTGCTTCAGTTGCCTGCCACTGCATCGCGGCGGAACTTCAGGATCTGTCCGCCGCTGCCGTTCGCCACGAACCATCCGGACTGCTGGGAGATCTTCCCGCATGTGGACTTACCCTCGGCCCATTTGTTCCACGCGACACACAGGGTATTGCCCTTCATGTACCACCGGCCGCGATCCTGCTGCCCGTAGGCTTCGCCCACCAGCCTGCCACCGGCAGACCCGGAGATATGAATGCGATAGCCCCGGACAACGGCTTCAAACTCACCCGGAAACAGTTTCCTGATCGAACTGGAGTCCAGATTGCCGGCAACCGCCGCGCCGTGAGGGGCTGCAAGGCCGATGGCCGAGATGGCCAAGACGATGATCTTCCGAGATATGCTGCTGCGTTCCATCTTCGTTGTCCTCTCCCAGGTTCCCAATTGTGCCCAATCTGTGGCATCGCGACTGAACTCGCATTGAACCCTCGGTTCATCGAAAGTTCATCTTTGAGCGCGTTTTCGCCCTGCAGGCCTGGCGCGCATCCAGTGTTTGGTCAATTTTATCGTGGTTAACAGGGTGTTAACGGTTGGCCTTCCAAACTCGCCCCAGTCGAATCAAAAGCTGTTGGTCAGAGAGTTCATGTCCCGCGACGAGTTGCGGCAACCCTTGCGAAAGCGGAGCCTGAAGGAACGCCTGTGGTCGAGGCGGCCGAGTGCATTTGCGGCCACCGCAGTCGCACTTGCCGCCCTGATGACCGTTGGCGGCATCTGGGCCGCGCGTATTCCCTATCCCCATGCCGGCGAGCCGATCGTGACCGCCGCCATTCCGCCCGCCGAGGAACTGACGACCGCGTCAACCGACTCCGCTGACCAGCCGGACGGCACGGCAAAACCCGCTGAAGACGTGATCGATGAGAACGCCGCCGTTGCCGATGCGCCAGCCGAAGACGTCGAGACCGTCACGGAGCCGGAACCGGCCTACAAGAATGAGGCCGCGATCTATATTTCGCCCAACCGCCCGCTGAAGAAGGCACCCGTCGACAAGGTAACCGAAAACAGCCCGGACGGACCGCTGCCGCGCATTTCGGACAATGGCCGCAAGCCCTTCGACGTCTATTCACAGGTGACGCCGCTGGCCGTCTCGACGTCCGCCCGGCCGAAGATCACCATTCTCCTCGGCGGAATGGGCCTCAATGCAAGGCTGACTGACCGGGCGATCAAGGAACTGCCGGGCGACATCAGTTTCGGCTTCGCGCCCTACGGCGACAACCTGCAGGAACAGGTGAATCGCGCCCGTGGCCGCGGCCACGAAATCATGCTGCAGGTTCCGATGGAACCGGTTGGATATCCTGGCAATAACCCCGGCCCCAACACCATTCTCACCGATGCGACGGAGGATGCCAACCTCACGGCGCTGCGCTGGCACATGAGCCGCTTTGCCGGTTATTCAGGGGTCACCAACTACATGGGCGCCCGCCTGCTAGTCACCGAAGAGGCGATGAAGCCGGTGATGAAGGAACTGAAGAAACGCGGGCTGGTGTATTTCGAGGATGCGACGGTCAACCTGACGCTGTCGCCCAAGGTTGTGCAGCAGCTGCGCTTGCCGATGCAGCGTGCCACCATGGTCATCGATTCGGATCCAACGGCCCCGGCCATCGCCGAGGCTTTGCAGAAGCTTGAGGCTGAGGCCGTCGCCAACGGCTCTGCCATTGGTACGGGCTCCGGCCTTGAAGTCACGATCGACACCGTTGCAGAGTGGGCCAAGGGCTTGCAGGAAAAAGGCATTCTGCTGGTGCCGGTCAGCGCCGCCTACAAGGGACGGGCGACCTGATGGGCAAGGACAAACCAATGGGCTACCGGCCTTGCGTTGGCGTGATGCTGCTCAACGCAGAAGGACTGGTGTGGATCGGCCGCCGTTTTGAAAAGCAGAACGATGAGGGACTCGGCCACTGGTGGCAGATGCCGCAGGGCGGCATCGACGATGGTGAGGACCCGAAACTGGCTGCGCTGCGCGAGTTGGCGGAAGAAACCGCGGTCACCTCGGCCGAGGTCATCGCCGAATCGCGCGGCTGGTACAATTACGACCTGCCGGCGCATCTGATTGGAAAGTCTTGGAAAGGCCGCTACCGGGGCCAGACACAAAAGTGGTTCGCCTTGCGCTTCCTCGGCGAGGATTCGGAAGTCAATCTCGCACCAACAGGCCACAAGCAGGAATTTGACCAGTGGCGCTGGGCGAAGATGGACGAGGTGCTCGATCTCATCGTACCCTTCAAGCGCGGCGTCTATGAACAGGTCATCGCTGACTTTCGCAGTCTCGGAAAATAGTCTGTCTATACTTGTATAGACAAATCGAATTACCCCCGACTTTCCGCGATCCACGTCACAGTCTGATATCTTTATTTCTTGCAAATTGTTGTTCATGTCAGCGGTAACGTTTAAGAATCCGGCTGACCTTGCGTTGACGATAACGCCTCAGCCACAGACCAAGGGATGACCACGCACCATGGCCAGCCACCATATCATTTTCGATTGCGATGGCGTCCTCGTCGACAGTGAGCCCCTGTCGATGAAAGTCGATGTCGAGATCCTGTCCGAGCACGGCGTCGCGATGAGCGAAGAGGAGGCTCACACGCGTTTTGTCGGCAAGACCTTCGCTGCAATGATCGACGAGGTCGCCCGCGAATATGGCGTCAGTTTTCCGGCCGACACTTCGTCCCACAAGGACCTGCGCCTGCTTGAACTCTATGAGCGCGAACTGCAGGTTGTGCCGGGCGTTCCGGAGGCGCTGCGGGATATTGGCCACCATCATTATAGCGTCGCCTCGAACAGTCCGGCCCAGCGCGTCGAGGCCGCCTTGCGCATCACCGGGCTGACGCCGTTCTTTGGCAATCGCATCACCTCGTTCGAGCATGTGGCGAGGCCGAAGCCGGAGCCCGACGTGTTCATCGAAGCGGCCCGCCGCGCCGGCTATCATGCTGAAAATTGCATCGTCATCGAGGATTCGGTGACAGGGGTCACGGCGGCGCATGCGGCCGGCTGTCAGGTTCTTGGCTTCACCGGCACCCATCCACAGCAGGAACAGCAGGCGATGAAACTGCTGGGTGTTGGCGCCCGCTTTGCGTTCAGCCGCATGGAAGCCCTTCCCAATCTGGTGCGAAGCATTCTTCATGCTGATTGAAGAATGTTTTGACATTGCACTGCAACACGCCCATATGGGGCTGGTCGCTCGTCATTGACGCAGGAATACGTGAGGCGCACCCCATGGTGCAGCCGTTCCCGCCCAGAGCGAAATTCCCAAACATACCTTTCACGTGGGTAGGTTTAAGCGCCAGCCCGGCCTTGCCACGGATGTCCCATGGCAGGCTATTCGGACATGGCAGGCGCTTGTCCCCCAACGGTTCCGAACAGAAAGTCTATCATCGTGACGTCTTTTTCAGACCTCAATCTTTCCCAGCCCATCCTCAAGGCGCTTGCCGCCGAAGGTTACGAAACCCCCACTCCCATCCAGGCCCAGGCCATTCCGCAGCTGCTCGCCGGCAAGGACCTGCTCGGCATCGCCCAGACCGGCACCGGCAAGACGGCGGCCTTCGCGCTGCCCATCCTGCAGAAGCTCTCGGAAAAGCCCGAGCGCGCCGCAAAGGGAACCTGCCGCGCCCTGATCCTGTCGCCAACGCGTGAACTCGCCTCGCAGATCGCCGAGAGCTTCAAGACCTACGGCCGCAATCTCAAGGTCAGCCGAGCCGTCGTCTTCGGCGGCGTCTCGCTCGGCAAGCAGATCGAGATCCTGCGCGGCGGTGTTGACGTTCTCGTCGCCACGCCGGGCCGCCTCGTCGACCTGATCGAGCGCCGCGCCCTGACGCTGTCGAAGGTCGAGATCTTCGTGCTCGACGAAGTTGACCAGATGCTCGACCTGGGCTTCATTCATGCCATTCGCAAGATCACCGGCATGCTGCCCACCCAGCGCCAGAACCTGTTCTTCTCGGCCACCATGCCGAAGGAGATCGCAGGGCTTGCGGCATCGCTCCTGACCGATCCGGTCCGCGTTGAAGTAGCACCCGTCGCCACCACCGCCGAGCGCGTCAACCAGAGCGTTATCCATGTCGATCCCGCCAACAAGGTGAAGCTGCTGGCCGAGTTGTTGAAGGACAACAACATGACCCGCACGCTGGTGTTCACCCGCACCAAGCACGGCGCCGACAAGGTGATGAAGCATCTTTCCAATGCCGGCTTCACGGCGGCGGCGATCCACGGCAACAAGAGCCAGAACAACCGCGAGCGCGCGCTTGCGGGCTTCAAGGCCGGCAAGATCCTCGTGCTGGTGGCCACCGACATCGCCGCCCGCGGCATCGACGTCGATGGCGTGAGCCACGTCATCAACTACGACCTGCCGCATGTGCCGGAATCCTATGTCCACCGCATCGGCCGCACGGCGCGGGCCGGAGCCGAAGGCTCAGCCATCGCCTTCTGCACGCCGGAAGATCGTGGCCTGCTGCGCGACATCGAGAAGACCATCCGCAGCCAGGTTCCCGTCGTCGAACATGCGCTTGGCCTCAAGAACATCCAGACGCTCGCCCCGACCTTTGGCTGGAATCCCGCCGGCAATGGCGGCAAGCCCGGAAGCAAGCCGCGCAGCGGCAAGCCCGGCGGTGGCGGCAATCGCAATCATGGCAACGGGGCTCCGGCCAAGTCCAACGGTTCCGGCTTCCAGGGCAAACCCAAGGCCAAACCGCATCGCGGTGCCGCCACGGGCGCTGGTAACGGCTCGCCCAAGCGCAGCACCGGTGCCACCCCCGGCGGCAGCTGGATGAGCGATATCGGCAAGCGCCAGGCCTGATCGACAGAGCCAACTCAATGCCCGCTGTCAGGACACCTGACAGCGGGCATTTTCATGTCATGGCGCCGGTGATGGTGTCAGGGTGCAGCCACCGCGGTTATTGCTGATGCCCGCGAATTCCTCGACGATCTTCGGCTGATCGTCGGCAGTTCCGGCCGACTCCCAGAACAGGTTCATCGTCCGCAGCGAATTGGGCATCGAGAATGTCCTCAGCCATGACGACGAGCCGCCACAGACCGCCACCGAGGTGCGCAAGTTGCCATCCTCATGCACCGGCGAAGCGGAATTCTGGAAATTGTCGAAATGATCGAAATTGAGAAGCTCGGAGAAGGCCACGTGGCAGGTGCGGCAGCTCTTGGCATAGACCTTGTGATAGAAGCGCTTCGCCAGATCGCTCTGCGCCTGCCAGCTCGCCGGCAGGTAGTCCTTGTCGAGCGTGTGACTGCCCTGATACCAGCCGGCAATTAACTCGCTGACACCGGCGGGCGGATCCGTCTTGAGGACATTCTGGTTCAGCTGATATATCGCCTCCTCCTGATCCGCCTCGGTTAGTCCGGATTTCGTCGAGAACGAGAAATTGCCGGTGTCGTAGGGCAGGAAATGCGCGCCGATGTTAGCAGGTCCGGCACCCGGCGAGCCAAGCGGCGTCTCGGGGAAGCGGCCCGCATAGTGATCGCCGCCGTGGCAGGCGACACACGTGCCGGGCACGAACTTCTCGCCGCGCCCATCGAGATTGACGGACGGCAGGAGTTCTCCGCTCGGTCCGAAGATCAGGAAGCGCACGAAGGGCTTGTTGCCGTTGACGCCCGGCGAGACGCTGAAATCCATGGCGACGCAGGCAACCAGATTGCGCCCGTTCTTGGCATTGTTGATGGCGGTGTTGACCGCCTGCTGGGTCTCATCCGTGGGACCCAGATGATTGCAGACATAGGCCGCCGTCCGGTTGTTGTTCGCCACCGAGTGATGGTTGCGCGTGAGATTCAGGTCCACGCGGTTGATATAGGTGGCCTCCGCCTCGACCGCGCCAGCGGGCAGGAACGGCTTCATCTTCATCTTGCGCTTCCAGTCGCGGAAGGAGATGGCCCCGGCGAACGTGCCGTCGGAATTGCAACGCGTCACCGCGCCGATCGACAGATAGTAGCGGCATGCCGACATCCTGCTGTCGAGGCCCTTGGCGGCGAGGTAGAAGTTGTTGATGTCGACATTGTCCGAGGCAAGGCCAGCTGGCGGCGGCAGATACTGGCCCACGTCCACGCCATTGAGTTTGGCCGACATCGCGAAGACATCGGGTGCTGCCGTTGATCCGAGAAGCGTACGCGCCGATACGAAGTTCAGATAGTCGGGCACCGGGATCGAAGCCTTGGCGCCCTCGCATTCAAGCAGGATGGTGGCGGGAACGGCTGTCGACAACGGATTGAGCCCGAAGCTGTAGTGGCCATAGCGATTGACGGTATAGGGACCTGCCAGCACAGCACCGGTGTTGTCGAACAGCGTGGCTCGCCCGGCCGACTTGACACCGAACAACCCGAACTCGGCTCCGCATGGGCTGCCATCTGCCAACAGCAGGCGCCCGGTGATCTCGTTGCGGCCGTCCTGCGGTCCGACAAAGGGATCGTTGGCCGCTTCATCGCCGATCTTGATGCCCGTGTTGCAGACGGCGAAGGGCAGCGCCTTGTCCATCCGGCACATCAGCCTGTAAGCGCCGGGCGGAACGTCGAAGATCGAGATGACGCCGCTCAGATTGGCTTTGACGACCGGCGTCTTGAAGCCGGTCTTCGACTTCAGAAATGCTTCGACACCGGGCGTATAGACGCCTTCCTCCTCCGAGGTGGATGGATTGGAAAGCGGCGAGACATAATAGCCGCTGCGCAGGATGGCACTGTAGGTTTCGCCCGCTGGCGGCGTCGTTGCCGGAGCCGCGAAGTCTCTGTCCGGGCGGACTTCCGGCGGCGTGCCGATGGAATCGGTCGACACCACGATGCGCCGCTCGGTATAGCCGCCTTTGCCGTTGGAGATCAGCACATAGGCGAAGTGGAGGCCCTTGCCGGCCGGCAGTTCCCAGCTGATCGAAGCGCCATTCTTGGCGATGATGCGGCCATCGGTGACACGCCAGTCATAGGTGAGCGGGTTGCCGAACTGTTCCTTGGCCTTGACGCTGACATGCACCGTTGGACCCGCCGCAAGCGATACGGCCGCAGCACTGATCAGCAGGAAACCGAAAGCAATGGCGTGGCCAAGGGCCTTGCCGAGATAACGTAACATCATGAACCCCATGACACTGTGGCAGGATCACCTGCGCTCGACGGCCCCGGCCACATTCTATCCACGACCGGCTGGGCTTCGCAATGCCTGAATTGCGCAGGCGTCATCAGGGGCTGACGATTGTCTGGCCTGGGATGAATGAATATGCTCGGTCAACACAACTCCTTTAGCCACCGGACGCGCGTCATGAACATCCTCAAATCCGCATTCTTCGGACTGATCCTGGTGATCGGTGCCTGCATCCTCCTGTTCTGGGCGGAGGGCCGGGCGGTGAAGACGGCGCGGGCGCTGGAGGAAGGCAAGGGCCTTGTTGTCGAGGTCGACGCCACGAAAATCGATGCCGGCAATGAGGGCAAGCTCGTACACATCTCGGGAGATGCCGTGCCGCAGGATGTTCCCGTCGACCCGCGGCTGGGCGTCGCGGCCAAGGGTGCCGTGAGCCTGACGCGCATCGTCGAGGTGCTGCAATGGAAGGAGACCTCGAAAGAGGTGGAACGCACCGCCAGCGACGGCTCTAAGACCAAGACCACCGTCTATGACTATGGCAAGGTCTGGTCCTCGACGCCGATCGATTCGGCGAAATTCAAGACTGCTTCGGCGCCAAGCAATCCACCGATGCCGCTGGTGGGCGAGGAGTTCGACATCAGCGCCGCGAAGGTGGGCACCTTCCGGCTCGACGGCCCCGCGGTGGCTGCGCTGGGCAAGGACACACCGTTGCAACTCTCCGACAGCGGCCTTGCACAGGCAGCGGCGGCGCTCGGCGGCAACAACCCGGTGTGGATCGTCAACAATCAATATGTGTTTGCCGCCAACCCCGATGCACCGCAGGTCGGCGATGTCCGCATCGGCTTCGCGCGGGGCGACGTGTCGCGCGTCAGCGCGGTGGGGCAACAGGCCGGCGACAAGCTGCAGCCCTATACCGCCAGCAATGGCCGCGAGGTCTTCCTTATTCAGGCCGGGAATGCGTCGGCCTCTGAAATGTTCAAGGACGCCATCGAGGGCAACGTCTTTCTCACCTGGGTGATCCGTGCCGGCGGACTCCTGATGATGTTCGTGGGGCTGATGCTGAGCTTCGCGCCGCTGACCGGCACGCTGGGCCAGCTGCCGCTGATCGGCGGATTGATCCGGGGCGGCGCCTCGCTGGTAGCCCTCGTCATGACGCTGGCTCTGGGCTCCATCGTCATTGCCATGGGCTGGATCTTCTACCGCCCGCTGCTGGCGCTGGCGATCGTCGTGGTGGGCTTGGGCCTGGCCGTGGTGTTCGGCTTCATTGGACGCAAGAAACAGGTGGCGGCACAGGTGGCGTAACGGCTCACGGCCCAGCCGTTGTTTCCTCCGGCCGGTTATCGAGCGGCACGCCTTCCGAGTTCCAGATGCGGAAGGCGATTGGGCCGATGAGATTTTCTTCCGGCACCATGCCGACCGCATCAGCAAACCGGCTGTCCTGGGAATTGTCGCGGTTGTCGCCCATCATGAAGTAGTGGCCTTCGGGGATCGTGTATTCTTCGGTGTCGTCGGCAGGCCCTCCGTCCATCTCATTGGCTATGACGTAGGAACGGCCGTTGGGCAGCGTCTCACGCTGGAATGTCAGCCTGCCGCCGTCCGTAAACATGTCCGGCAATTGCACCGGCTCGAGTTTCACCGGCGCGCCATTGATCTGCAGCACGCCATGGATCATCTGGATGCGGTCGCCCGGCAAACCGATGACGCGCTTCACGTAGTCGACACCGGTGTCCGTGGGGAGCTTGAACACCGCGACATCGCCACGCTCCGGCGCATGCCCGAAGACGCGACCGTCGAATTGCAACAGGCCCAGGGGGAATGAATGGCGGCTGTAGCCATAGCGCCATTTGGACGCCAGCACGTAATCCCCCACCATATAGTTCGGTGCGAGGCTGGACGACGGGATGTTGAAGGGCTGCAGCACAAGGATCCGCACCGGGTAGACCAGCACGATCAACAGCAGGACGGCAATGGCCGGAACCCCGGCAATCCAGCGATACCACGGCCGGGTCAGCGCCAAGTGCCGGATGCGGAAGCCGTGGACGAGACCGATCAGTCCGACAATGGCAAGCGTCCAGAGATCAGCCCTTGTGAAGGCCGCAAAGACGATGCTGCCATCAAGGATGGCACGATCTTCAAGCTCGCCGGTGGCGAAACCTGCAGCGAGGCCAAGCAGAAAATAACCCAGCGCCCATTTCCAGCGACCAAGCCACAGCATCAGCATCCCCGGTCCAAGAAAGATGCCGATGAACAGGAGCGACAGGATGCTGCGCGGAGGTGCGAGGGTGCTGGTCATGGCTTTCACCTGTTGGAGATTAGATAACCCTGTCATCCACTCCGCAAAGTCGCAAGCCCAGCAAAAAAGCCCGCCATATCTGGCGGGCTTTTCAATTCATCAGCCTACGGAGCGTTTCAGGTGACGCTCTTCATTGCCTTGAGATGCTCGAGCGCCTCGTTGGCCTTGCGGCGCGCTTCGTCCGACTTGGCATCGGCCACGTCGTCTTCGGCGTCCTTGATCTGCCGGGCCAGGGCTTCGGCGTTGAGTTCGGCCATCGGGATCGCCACTTCGGCAAGAAGCGTGAGACCCGATGGATTCACTTCCACCATGCCGCCGTTGACGAAGATGCGGTCGGTCGAGCCGCCGTCCTTGTAGACGGTGACGACGCCCGGCTTCAATGTCGAGAGGATCGGCGAATGACCCGGGAAAATGCCCATCTCGCCCTCGGTTCCCGGGATGGTGACGGAAGCCACGTCGCCCGAGAACAGAAGCCGCGAGGGGCTTACGAGTTCGAAATGAAGGCCAGCCATCTGGTTTACGCCGCCTCGGCCGCGAGACGCTTGGCCTTCTCGACCGCCTGCTCGATGGTGCCGACCATGTAGAAGGCGGGCTCCGGCAGATGATCGTAGTCGCCGTCGCAAAGGCCCTTGAAGCCCTTGATGGTGTCTTCGAGCTTCACCTGCACGCCGGGCGAACCGGTGAACACGGCGGCCACGTCGAAGGGCTGCGACATGAAGCGCTCGATCTTGCGGGCGCGGGCAACCGTGAGCTTGTCCTCTTCCGACAGTTCGTCCATGCCGAGAATGGCGATGATGTCCTGCAGTGCCTTGTAGCGCTGCAACACGGCCTGCACGCGGCGCGCCGTCTGGTAGTGCTCTTCACCGACGATGCGCGGGTCCATCATGCGCGAGGTCGAGTCGAGCGGATCGACGGCCGGATAGATGCCCTTTTCGGCGATCGAACGCGACAGCGTGGTGGTGGCGTCCAAGTGGGCGAACGAGGTGGCGGGTGCAGGGTCGGTCAAGTCGTCGGCCGGCACGTAAATCGCCTGCACCGAGGTGATTGAGCCCTTGGTCGTCGTCGTGATGCGCTCCTGCAGGGCGCCCATGTCGGTGGCCAGCGTCGGCTGATAGCCCACGGCGGAAGGAATGCGGCCGAGCAGAGCCGACACTTCCGAGCCGGCCTGCGTGAAGCGGAAGATGTTGTCGACGAAGAACAGCACGTCCTGGCCGGCATCGCGGAAATGCTCGGCGACGGTGAGGCCCGACAGCGCCACGCGCATACGCGCACCCGGCGGCTCGTTCATCTGGCCGAACACCAGGGCGCACTTCGACTTCACGTCCGGATCGGGATTATGCGGATCGGCGTTGACTTTGGATTCGATGAACTCGTGATAGAGGTCGTTGCCCTCACGCGTGCGCTCGCCGACGCCCGCGAACACGGAGTAGCCACCGTGCGTCTTGGCGACGTTGTTGATGAGCTCCTGAATGAGCACCGTCTTGCCCACGCCGGCACCGCCGAACAGGCCGATCTTGCCGCCCTTGGCGTAAGGTGCGAGCAGGTCGACGACCTTGATGCCGGTGACGAGGATCTGGGCTTCCGTCGACTGGTCGACGAAGTCCGGCGCCGGAGCATGGATGGGACGGCGGGCCTTGGTCTTGATCGGGCCTGCTTCGTCGATCGCTTCGCCGATCACGTTCATGATGCGGCCGAGCGTTTCCTCGCCGACCGGAACCGAGATCGGCCCGCCGGTGTTGGTGACTTCCTGGCCGCGCACCAGGCCTTCAGAGGCGTCCATGGCGATGCAGCGCACGGTGTTCTCACCGAGATGCTGGGCGACTTCGAGCACCAGACGGTTGGAGCCGTTCATGGTTTCGAGCGCGTTCAGGATTTCCGGCAACCCGCCGTCGAAGGCGACGTCGACGACGGCACCCGTGACCTGGGTGACGCGGCCGGTTGCGGCGGAGGCCTTGGCCTTCTTCGGGGCCGGAGCGGGAGCGGCGGCTTCGGCGGCAGGCGCTGCTTTGGCGGCGGCAGGTGCGGCGGCTTTCTTTGCCATGTGTATCGTCCTTCTCGTGTTCTCTTAGAGCGCTTCCGCGCCCGAAATGATTTCGATGAGTTCCTTGGTGATCTGCGCCTGGCGCTGACGGTTGTACTTGATCGACAGCTTGTTGATCATGTCACCGGCGTTGCGCGTGGCGTTGTCCATGGCGCTCATGCGGGCGCCCTGTTCGGATGCGGCATTCTCGAGAAGGCCGCGGAACACCTGCACCGCGATATTGCGCGGCAGCAGCTCGGCGAGGATCTCGCCTTCTTCGGGTTCGGCCTCGTAGACGGCGCCGCCGAGATCGGCGGGCTTGCCGCCCGAGACATCGGCCGGGATAAGGCGCAGGGCCGTCGGCTTCTGCGAGATCACCGACTTGAACTCGGCGAAGAACAGGGTGGCGACGTCGAACTGGCCGTCTTCGTACATCCTGAGCAGTGTCGAGGCGACGTCCTGGGCGTTCTCGAAATTGACGGCCTTCTGGCCGCGGAAGTCCACCGCCTCGACGAAGTACTTGCCATAGAGGCGCTTCAGCGAGTCGTTGCCCTTCTTGCCGACGGTGAAGATCTTCACGGTCTTGCCCTGGGCGAGCAGCCGGTCGGCATGTTCGCGCGCCAGCTTGGAGATCGACGAATTGAAGCCACCGCACAGGCCGCGCTCGGCGGTGGCGACGACGAGCAGGTGCACATCATCCTTTCCGGTGCCGGCCAGAAGCTTCGGCGCACCCGCCTGGCCTTCCATGGCGGCCGACAGGTTGGCCAGCACGCTCGCCATGCGCACCGAATAGGGGCGCGCGGCGACGGCCGCTTCCTGGGCGCGGCGCAATTTCGCCGCGGCCACCATTTGCATGGCCTTGGTGATCTTGCGGGTCGCCTTGACCGAGGCGATGCGGTTTCGGAGGTCCTTGAGGCTTGCCATCTAAGGCCCCTTATCAGGCGAAGGACTTGGCGAAGGCTTCAACCGCCGCCTTGAGCTTCGGCATCGTCGCGTCCGAAATCGACTTCTCGCTGCGGATCGCCTCGAGAACATCGGCGGCCTTGTCGCGCACGTAGCGCAGCAGGCCTTCCTCGAACGGCTTCACCTTGTTGACGGCGAGCTTGTCGAGATAGCCGTTGACGCCGGCATAGATCGACACGACCTGCTCTTCCGTCTTCATCGGCGAGAACTGGGCCTGCTTCAGCAACTCGGTCAGGCGCGCACCACGGTTCAGCAGGCGCTGGGTGGAGGCGTCGAGGTCCGAGCCGAACTGGGCGAAGGCGGCCATTTCACGATACTGGGCGAGCTCGCCCTTGATCTTGCCGGCCACCTGCTTCATCGCCTTGGTCTGGGCGGCGGAGCCGACGCGCGACACCGAGAGGCCGACGTTCACGGCCGGGCGGATGCCCTGGTAGAACAGTTCGGTTTCAAGGAAGATCTGGCCGTCGGTGATCGAGATGACGTTCGTCGGGATGTAGGCCGACACGTCGTTGGCCTGGGTTTCGATGACCGGCAGGGCGGTGAGCGAACCGGCACCGAGGTCGTCGTTCATCTTGGCCGCACGCTCGAGCAGGCGGGAATGGAGATAGAACACGTCGCCCGGATAGGCTTCGCGGCCCGGCGGGCGGCGCAGCAGCAGCGACATCTGGCGATAGGCGACAGCCTGCTTCGAGAGATCGTCATAGGCGATCAGGGCGTGCATGCCGTTGTCGCGGAAATATTCGCCCATGGTGCAACCGGCGAACGGAGCGAGATACTGCAGCGGTGCCGGATCCGACGCCGTGGCGGCGACGATGATCGAATATTCCAGAGCGCCGTTGTCCTCAAGGATCTTGACGAACTGGGCAACCGTCGAGCGCTTCTGGCCGCAGGCGACGTAGACACAGTAGAGCTTGTCCTTTTCCGGGCCCGCGATGTGGATGGGCTTCTGGTTCAGGATGGTGTCGAGAATGATGGCGGTCTTGCCGGTCTGACGGTCACCGATGACCAACTCGCGCTGGCCGCGGCCGATCGGGATCAGCGCGTCGATGGCCTTGAGGCCGGTCGACATCGGCTCGTGCACCGACTTGCGCGGAATGATGCCGGGCGCCTTGACGTCGACGCGCATCATCTGCTTGGCCTTGATTGGGCCCTTGCCGTCGATCGGGTTGCCGAGCGGATCGACGACGCGGCCGAGCAGTTCCTTGCCGACCGGCACTTCGACGATGGCGCCGGTGCGCTTGACGGTGTCGCCTTCCTTGATCTCGCGGTCCGATCCGAAGATCACGATGCCGACATTGTCGGTTTCGAGGTTGAGAGCCATGCCCTTCAGGCCGTTGGCAAACTCGACCATTTCACCGGCCTGGACGTTGTCGAGGCCGTAGACGCGAGCGATACCGTCGCCGACAGACAGCACCTGGCCGATTTCGGTGACTTCGGCTTCCTTGCCGAAGTCCTTGATCTGCTTCTTGAGAATTGCGGAAATTTCGGCGGCGCGAATGTCCATCAGGCGGTTCCCTTCATGGCGATCTTGAGATTCTGGAGTTTGGTCTTGAGCGAGTTGTCCATCATGCGGGACCCCACCTTGACGATGAGTCCGCCGAGGATCGAGCTATCGACCTTGGTGGAAAGTGCAACTTCACGGCCGAGCGACGACTTGAGCGCGGCCTTGAGATCTTTGAGCTGGGCGGGGGTCAGCGGTTCGGCGCTGATCACTTCACCTGCCGTCTCGCCCTTCGACTGGCTGAGCAGGGTGGCATAGGCCGCGATCATGTCGGGCAGCGCCGCCAGACGGCGGTTACGGGCCACGAGCTTGAGGAAGTTGAGCGCAGCACCCTTGGCGCCGGTCGCAGCGGCTACAGCTTCGATGGCGGCCAGCTGGTCATCGGACGAGAAGACTGGTGAGCGCACCAGGCGCTTCAGGTCGTCCGAGGCCTCGATGGCCGCGCCGAATGCCTGCAGCTGCTGGCCGACCACATCGGTGGATTTTTCGTCTGATGCGAGTTCGAAGAGCGCGCTGGCATAGCGGCCCGGAACTCCGGAAACTGTCTGATCTGTGCTCGCCACGATCCGTCTTTCATTCAGCTTTGCGGTGAGACCCTCGGGGAGAGCATCCAACCGCTTGAATTTGCAGGAAGCCGGCATGCACAAGCACATGCCCACGGAGCGAAGCCCCAGCCCCGCCGCGCGCGTTGGCTATCACAGTGGAAAAAGACTCGCAACCACGATCGCGCGGCGGATTGCCGCGACCTTCAGCGGACTCAATCCCCCGCTGCCCGGCCAGACCTAGGGAAGCCGCCTTACGATCGGCGGGCCAAGCGCCTATGTTATGCGTTTGCGAGGGGAACAGCACAGATGGAACTTGGCATTATCGGACTGGGGCGCATGGGCGCCAATATCGCGCGCCGGCTGATGCGGGCAGGCCACGGCTGTTGCGTCTTCGACCGCAGTGCCGAGGCCACGGCGAAAGTCGCCGCCGATGGCGGGCGTCCCGCAGCGTCCGTCGACGGGCTGATTGCCCTGCTCACCCCGCCGCGCGCCATCTGGCTGATGCTGCCGTCCGGTGCCGTCACCGAACAGGCCATCGCCGAGATGGCGGCCAAGCTGTCGTCCGGTGACATCCTGATTGATGGCGGCAACAGCTTCTTCAAGGACAGCGTCAAGCGTGGCCAGATGCTGGCGCAGCGTGGCATCCACTTTATCGATGTCGGGACGTCTGGCGGTGTCTGGGGTCTCGAGCGCGGCTACTGCATGATGATTGGCGGCGATGAGGCCGCCGTGCGGCGTCTCGATCCCATCTTCGCGGCCCTGGCGCCGGGCAAGGGCAGTATCGAACCCACTCCCAACCGGCAAACCCGCGATCCACGCGTCGAACAGGGCTACATGCATTGCGGACCCATGGGCTCGGGTCATTTCGCCAAGATGATCCACAACGGCATCGAATACGGCATGATGCAGGCCTATGCCGAGGGCTTCAACATTCTGGAAACCCGCGGCGACGCCAAGTTGCCCGAGGCGGAGCGCTTCACCTATGACGTCGCCGATCTGGCCGAGGTGTGGCGGCGGGGCAGTGTCGTTTCTTCCTGGCTGCTCGATCTCGCCAGCATCGCCCTCGCCAAGGACCAGGCGCTCGGTTCCTATTCCGGCGAAGTGGCGGATTCAGGCGAAGGCCGCTGGACGGTGGAGGCCGCCATCGAACAGGCAGTGCCGGCCGAGGTGCTGGCCGCCGCCATCTTCACCCGCTTCCGCTCGCGCCGCGATCACACGTTTGCCGAGAAGCTGCTCTCGGCCCTCCGCTACGAATTCGGCGGTCACGTCGAGCCCAAGTAGGAGGTGAAAACAAAAACCCGCCACCGGACGACCGGCGGCGGGCTTAAGGCCCCTCTCAGAAAGAGGTTGTAATGATTTAGCGGCGGGTCGCGGCCCGGGCCACGGCAGCAATATCGCCGCGGGCAATTCCGAGGTCTTCCAGTTCGCGGAAGCTCAGGCTTTGTAGCGCCGCGACAGTTTCGCTGTAGCGCTTCCACGTGGTGAGGCGGGTTTTCATGACTTCGAACATGATATGATCCTTTCGGATGGCAGTTTGGTTAGGACAAGGCACGGACGCGGGCCACATGGCCCAGCTGGTAGCGCTTGAGACCGATGTCGGCCAAATCGGCATCGGACATCGCTTCTGCTTCCGCGCGGGCTTTGCGATAGGCTTTCAGGCGCTGGCCCCGGCGCAATGCCGCGGCAAGACCGCCGAGCCCGATCACGAGCGGGCGGCTTCCTTGGCGAGCCGCGGAATATCGACGCGCGAGATGCCGAGATCGGCCAGGTCGCGGTTGGAAAGGCTCTCGAGCTCCTGCAGCGTGCGTGAATAGCGCTTCCAGGTCGAGTAGCGGGACTTCAGAGATTCAAACATGGTCATTCCCCTTTGGATTGACGGTCACTTGGTTGCTTTCTACGACCCGGAATTTAGGTGCGGCGCAGCAAAATGAGCAATGCTATTTTTGCATGACTCATTTTCAGTGAGCCAAATCATGAGTTTAACACATTTGTAATACTGATGAATTGTCATGCCGCACTGCCGCATGAGCGGGCAAACCGTCTGATTTAAAAGCGCTTTGGGGGTCATGAAGCTGTCATCTGCCCAATTCCGCCGCACCCCCGGTGCCACAGGTCTGCCAAATTATTACGAGATCTGAAAAAATGTCGCAGGGGGTTGCCGGGGAGCTGACGCCAGCCTTGGCAGGGGATTTGATGGGCAATGACGCAAGCCCGGCACGAGATAGGGCCATCTGAAAATAAAGAACCCGGCACTTTCGCGCCGGGCTCTCGATTCGTCAGAAACGGATTGCCTTAGAACAGTCCGGCGATCTGGCCCTTTTCGTCGAGGCCGATGACTTCCGCCGACGGCACCTTCGGCAGGCCAGGCATGGTCATGATGTCACCGCAGACGACGACGATGAACTCGGCACCTGCCGACAGGCGGACTTCACGGATCGGCACCACGTGGTTGACGGGAGCGCCCTTGAGGTTCGGGTCGGTCGAGAACGAATATTGCGTCTTGGCCATGCAGATCGGGAACTTGCCGTAGCCCTGGGCCTCATAACCCTTGAGCTGGTCGCGCACGCTCTTGTCGGCGACGATGTCGTCGGCCCGGTAGATTTCGCGGGCGATTGTCTTGATCTTGTCCCACAGCGGCAACTCTTCGCCGTAAATCGGCTTGAACTGCGACGAGGACTTGTCGGCCAGCGCCGCGACGTGCTTGGCCAGACCCTCGATGCCCTTGCCGCCCTCGCCCCAGTGGGTGCACTTGAAGGCCTCGACGCCATGCGTCTTGCAGAATTCGATGACCGCATTCACTTCCGCATCAGTGTCGGAGATGAAGTGGTTGATGGCAACCGCGATCGGCACGCCGAACTTCTTGACGTTCTCGATATGGCGGCCAAGGTTGGCGAGGCCCTTCTTCAGCACCTCGACATTCTCGGTCTTGAGTTCGTCCTTGGCCGCACCGCCATGCATCTTCAGTGCACGGACGGTTGCGACGATGACCGTGACCGACGGTGTCAGGCCGGCCTTGCGGCACTTGATGTCGAAGAACTTCTCGGCACCGAGGTCGGCACCGAAGCCGGCTTCCGTCACCACATAATCGGTGAGCTTGAGTGCGGCCTTGGTGGCCATGACCGAGTTGCAGCCGTGGGCGATGTTGGCGAACGGGCCGCCATGCACGAAGGCTGGGTTGTTTTCCAGCGTCTGCACCAGGTTGGGCATCAGCGCGTCCTTGAGGAGAACCACCATGGCGCCCGGCGCCTTGAGGTCCTTGGCGAGGACGGGAGTCTTGTCTTTCTTGTAGGCGACGACGATCTGGCCGATGCGGCGCTCGAGATCCTCGATCGAATTCGAGAGGCAGAGGATGGCCATGATCTCGGACGCCACCGTGATGTCGAATCCGGCCTCTCTGGGATAGCCGTTGGCGACACCGCCGAGCGAGCAGACGATCTCGCGCAGCGCGCGGTCGTTCATGTCCATGACGCGCCGCCAGGCGACACGGCGGGTGTCGATGCCAAGCTCGTTGCCCCAGTAGATATGGTTGTCGATCATCGCCGACAGCAGGTTGTGTGCCGAGGTGATGGCGTGGAAGTCGCCGGTAAAGTGCAGGTTGATGTCCTCCATCGGCACGATCTGGGCATAGCCGCCGCCGGCCGCACCGCCCTTCATGCCGAAGCACGGACCGAGCGACGGTTCGCGAAGCGCCACCATCGCCTTCTTGCCGATGCGGTTGAGGCCATCGCCCAGGCCAACGGTCGTCGTGGTCTTGCCTTCACCGGCCGGGGTGGGGTTGATGGCGGTGACCAGAATGAGCTTGCCATCGGGCTTGCTCTTCAGCGTGTCGATGTAGTCGAGATGCACCTTGGCCTTGGTGTGGCCATAGGGGATCAGGTCCTTCTCGGGAATCCCGAGGCCTTTGCCGATCTGCATGATCGGCTTCATCTTCGCTTCGCGTGCAATCTCGATATCGGACTTGACGGTCATGTTGTGGCGTTTCCCTTGTATGGCCTGAATTTTCCTGTCAGTAAAAATACATTACTGATGAGAAATGTCGAGTGACTCGTTGTGACAGCGTGGTGCCTGCCTGCTGATCCCGCTGTAAATGCCAGGCGGGACCGGGAGGCAAGCCCGGATGGAAGTTTCTTGCAATAGACCTCAGCGACATGCGATCCCAGTTGCGACGTTTCTGAGAGTTTTTCTCCAGATGCGGCGTTCCCAGATTGCCCAGGCCCCCAAGACAGGACTTTGACAGATGCGTGCATTCGACCGGCCAGGACGTTCCGCCGCCTATGGATCGCGCGGCATGGCCGCAACCTCGGCTCCGCTGGCAACGCTTGCCGCAGTCGACTGCTTGCGCGCCGGCGGCAACGCCGTCGACGCAGCCGTCACCGCCTCCGCCGTGCTCTGTGTCGTCGAGCCAGCCATGACCGGTATCGGCGGCGATTGCTTCGCCCTGATTGGCACGCCGGAAGGAAAAGTCCTGGGCCTCAATGGGTCCGGGCGCTCGGCCCTGGCGGCCGATGCCGATTGGCTGAAGGCCTCAAAACTCGAAACGATTGCGCCGCGCTCGATCCATGCCGTCACCGTGCCCGGCGCCATCGACGCCTGGGACAGGTTGCTGAATGAGCACGGCACCATGGACCTTTATGAGGCGCTGCAACCGGCCATCCGCATGGCGGAACAGGGTGTTCCCATTACCCCGCGCGTCGCCTTCGACTGGCCGGAAGATGAGCCGGTGCTCGCCGCCGACGCCGGCGGCAGGATGCATTACCTGAAGAATGGCCGTTCACCGGGGGTGGGTGAAACCATGTCCTATCCGGCACTTGGCGAGACGTTGCGGCTGATCGCCCGCGACGGCCGCGATGCGTTCTATCGGGGGGCCATCGCCGAGGACATTGTCAAGACCGTCCGGCCGATGGGGTCGCTGCTGACGGCAGATGACCTGGCCGCGCACAAGTCAAACTGGGTGAAGCCGATTTCAACCGAGTTCGCGGGCCACGAGATCCTCGAGATTCCGCCCAGCGGCCAGGGTCTCACGGCGCTGATTGCCCTTAACATCCTGGCGGTGACGGGCATCCGCCGCCACGCGCCCGATTCGGCCGAGCGCCTGCACCTCGAGATCGAAGCGATGAAACTCGCCTGGGAACTCCGCAACCGCCATATCGCCGACCCCGAATTTTCCGAAGTTCCGGTGGACGAACTGCTGAGCAAGAAGATGACGTCGCGACTTGCCTCGACCATCGACATGAACAAGGCACTCGATATCGAAACAGTAATGCGTCGATCCGATACCATCTATCTGACGGTTGTAGACAAGAAGCGTATGGCGGTGTCCTTCATCAATTCCGTTTATTATGGTTTTGGTTCGGGCATCGTGACGCCGAAGACCGGCATTGCCCTGCAAAATCGTGGCGCCTGCTTCGTCACCGACCCGAAGCATCCCAATTGCATCGGCCCGGCCAAGCGGCCGCTGCACACAATTATTCCCGCCATGGTGCGCAAGGACGGCGTCATCGACATGAGTTACGGCGTCATGGGCGGAGATTACCAGCCGATGGGCCACATGAGCGTGGCGGTGAACCGCTATATCTATGGCATGGACCCGCAGGAGGCGCTCGACTGGCCGCGCTACTTCCCCAAGCAGCGCAAGGTGCAGGTCGAGAGTGGCGTGTCGGAAGCGGCCCGCTCCGGACTGCTGGCGCGCGGCCACGACCTGGTGGAGGCGCCAGAACCGCTGGGCGGTGGCCAGGCCATCTCCATCGACCGCCAGAACGGCATGCTCATCGGTGGATCGGACCCGCGCAAGGATGGTTTTGCATTGGGGTATTGAGCCGCCTTGCCGTTAACAAAAGATTTTTCGGTTTTCTCTAGAGTTGAAGGATAGCTCGAACCAGCCCGGCGCGCGACAGTGCTTGCCGGCGAATCAGAATGTGTCCGGAGGCAGTTTGACCGACCAGCAGAATCCCTCAGCTTTCAGCTTCGAGACGATGACCGGGCAGGAAGCCGTTCTGGAGATCACCCAGCAGAGCATGCCGCCCGCCGCCAGCGACGACCAGTTGCGAATGGCGGTGGAAGCCTCGGGCATCGCCACCTATCACTGGAACATCGACAGCGACACCATCACCTGGTCATCCAATGCCATCGACGTGCTGGGCAGCGACCCTCGCGGCTTTGCCACCGGACGGGGCTTTGCTTCCTATCTCGACCCCGACAATTTCACCAGCCGCTACGACACCGTGATGCGCAATTCTCTGTCGGACGATGGCGCGGGCGTTGCCTTCCAGATCGAATACAAGTTCCGGCCGGAAGGCCGTGCCGGCCGCGGCAGTGTCTGGCTCGAAGACCATGGCCGCTGGTTCGCCGGCAGCGACGGCCGCCCGGCTGAGGTGATGGGCACGGTACGCCGCATCGACGACCGCCATATGCGCGACCAGCACCTGAGCTTCCTCGGCAATTGCGATCCGCTGACCGGCATGATGAACCGTGGCCGCATGATGGAAGCCCTGGGCGGCGCCATGTCCGTGGCCGGCCGCGATGGCACCAATTGCGCCTTCGTCATCGCCGCCATCAACAATCTCTCGGTCGTGAACGACGCCTATGGCTTCGAGGTGGCCGACGAGGTCATCATCAACATGGGCCGCAGGCTTCGCCAGGTGGTGCGGACCGGCGATGCCATTGCCCGCTATTCCGGCTCGAAATTCGGCCTTATCCTCAACAATTGCGGCGAGGACGATCTCATCATCGCCGCCGAGCGCTTCCTGAGTGTCGCGCGCGAAAGCGTCATCGAGACCGAGCGGGGCCCGGTCTGGGCGCTGCTGTCGATCGGCACTCTCATTCTGCCGAAACATGCGGCAGACCCCAATATGGCGGTGGCCCGTGCCGAAGAAGCATTGACCGAAGCCCGCAAGCTGCCCTCCGACGGTTATGTGATCTACAAGCCATCGCAGCAGCGTTCATCCGAGCGTTCGCTCAACGCCCACAGCGCCACCGAGATCGTCCGCTGCCTGCGCGAACAACGCTTCCGCCTGGCTTTCCAGCCTGTGGTTTCCGCCAAGGACGGCACCCCGGCCTTCCATGAGGCCCTGTTGCGCATGACCGACCAGGCCGGCGAAATCGTCGCCGCCGGTCACCTGATACCAGTTGCCGAAAAGCTAGGCCTCGTGCGCCTGATCGACCGCGCCGTGGTGCAGATGACCGTGGCTGCGTTGAACAAGTTTCCCGACGCCAGGCTGTCCTTCAACATTTCCGGGACAACGGCGACCGACCCGCGCTGGTACCCGCAGATCATCGAGATCCTGGCGTCGAACCGCAACGTCACCAGCCGGTTGATTGTCGAGATCACCGAAACCGTGGCGCTGGGCGACTTGCGCGAAACCATCCGCTTCGTCGAGCAGCTGCGCGAACTGGGCTGTGGCGTGGCGATCGACGATTTCGGTGCCGGTTACACCTCGTTCCGCAACCTGCGCGGCATGCCTGTCGACGTCCTGAAACTCGATGGTACCTTCTGCAGCAATCTGTCAGACAACCCCGACAGCCAGTACTTCGTCCGCTCGCTGATCGATCTGGCTCACAATTTCAACATGCAGACCGTAGCCGAATGGGTCGAAACGGAAGAGGACGCCGCCCTGCTGCGGCAATGGGGCGTCGATCTGATGCAGGGCCACCTGTTTGGTGAAGCCCAGCTCGATCCACCCTGGGCTGAAGCCGCCAACGTTCCGGGCTTCGAGCCGGGCGAGGCTGTTCCCTTCATCCTGCCGTCCGAACAGGACTGGGAGACCGAGGCTTTGCCGGTGAAAGACGAGGCGGACAGCGATCTGGCGGACGTTGAACCGGCCGCAATCGCGGCTGAGCCGGATGCCGCACCTGACATGGCCCCGATGGCGGAAGTCTTCACGTTGGAACCGCTGACAGTGTCCGATGTCGAGGAACATCCCTTACTTTCTGACGTGCCTGATCCGGTGCATGACCAGAGCCTTGAAACCGCGACAGCGTTCGTACCGGATTTGCCGCTCGTGACCGAGGCCGAGATCGCCGGACATCCACCAACCGAGGCCGCAACGCCCGACGCCGTGGCGGCGAGCGAGCCGGAGCCGTTGGAAACCGTTGAACTGGCTGCCGCTTTTGAATCTGAGTCCGTGACCGCGATGGAATCCGGCGAGGCGTTTGACATCGAGGCGCCTGCGACCGAGTCGCCAGACAATCAGCCGCAACCCGTGCAAGATGCTGTCGAGATCTTCGAGGACGGCTTGAGCGGCGAACTTGCCAAGCTGCGCCTTGCCATCGCCGCACTCGACAAGGCGTTCAAGCGCCAGCCCGAGCCACAAGCCGTCGAAGCCGAACCCAGCTTCGCGGACCTGGTCAGCGACACGGCGATGCGCAAGACCGGTTAGACTCGGCCTCTGACATCACGCAAGCCGCTGGGGTCCGGCAAACACCCCGCGGCAGTTACTTACCGGCGATTGAATCCAGCCGCTGCTGCATTGCGGCCAACTGCTCCTTCAGCGCCTGAAGATCGTCCTTCGACGTCGGGGCGGCAGCGGCGGGCTGCGGTTTCGGACCCGTTCCAGGCGGCGTCATTCCGGGCATGCCACCGGGCATGCCGGTCAAGGCGGCGAGAGGATTGAACATCTTCACCGCGTCATTGAACATCGCCATGTTGCGGGTGGCTGAATCCTGCATGGCCTTGAACGGATCGGCTCCCCAGGCTTCCAACATCTGGGCGCGGTACTTCTCCTGGTCCTTGCCGAGATTGTCGAGCGAGAACTCAAGGAAGCCGGGCACGAAGGCCTGCATGGAGTCGCCATAAAAACGGATCAACTGCCGGAGGAAATTGATGGGCAGAAGATTGGTGCCCTTGTTCTCTTCCTCGAAAATGATCTGGGTCAGCACCGAGCGGGTGATGTCCTCGCCGGTCTTGGCATCATAGACCAGGAAATCCGTTCCGCCCTTGACCATCGTGGCCAGATCGTCGAGCGTTACATAGGTGCTGGTCGACGTGTTGTAGAGACGCCGGTTGGCGTATTTCTTGATAACTACGGCGTTCTGCGGGGCTGTCTTTTCTTCACTCACCGGACCAACTCCTCCTCGTCAGAACCTCCGCCGTTGACCGGCTTTTTGCGGTTCACCCTCTGATGGAAAGCTTGCCCCCCGCACTGCACAATTGCAAGCGCAAAAATTTTTGGGCGCGGCAAAGTCAAGACCTATGTCGCATTGCACAAATGATGCTAAGAAGAGCATAAGCACGTCAACAAACATCGATAAGGAGGCAAATATGGCCGGTTCTGGTAATGGGGTTGTCATCGTCTCGGGCGCACGTACGCCGGTGGGCTCGTTCAACGGTTCGCTGGCGAGCCTCGCCGCATCCGCCCTCGGCAGCATCGCGCTGAAGGCCGCGATGGCCCGCGCCAATCTCGAAGGCGCCGACATCGACGAAGTGATCCTTGGTCAGGTGCTGGCCGCCGGAGCCGGACAGAACCCTGCCCGCCAGGCTTCGATCAACGCCGGAATCCCCAAGGAAAGCCCGGCATGGGGCATGAACCAGCTCTGCGGTTCGGGCCTGCGCGCTGTTGCCCTCGGCATGCAGCAGATCATGAGCGGTGACGCCAATGTCGTGGCGGCTGGTGGCCAGGAAAGCATGAGCAAGGCTCCGCACGTCGCACATCTGCGCGATGGCGTGAAGATGGGTGATTGGTCGCTGGTCGATACCATGATCCGTGACGGCCTGTGGGACGCCTTCAACGGCTACCACATGGGCACCACCGCCGAGAACGTGGCCCGCCAGTGGCAGATTACCCGCGACATGCAGGACGAGTTCGCAGTGAAGAGCCAGAACAAGGCCGAAGCTGCACAGGCCGCCGGAAAGTTCAAGGACGAGATCGCCCCCGTCACCATTTCCACCCGCAAGGGCGATGTGACGGTCTCTGACGACGAATACATCAAGAAGGGCGTGACCCTCGACTCGGTGCAAAAGCTCAAGCCCGCCTTCGCCAAGGATGGTTCGGTGACGGCTGCCAATGCCAGCGGTATCAATGACGGCGCCGCGGTGGTGATCCTGATGAGCGAGAAGGAGGCCGCCAAGCGCGGACTGACGCCGCTCGCCCGCATCGCCTCCTGGGCCTCCGTCGGCGTCGATCCGGCGGTGATGGGTTCGGGCCCAATTCCCGCCTCGCGCGCCGCGCTGAAGAAGGCTGGTTGGAACGTCGGCGATCTCGATCTGGTCGAGGCCAATGAAGCCTTTGCCGCGCAGGCCTGCGCCGTCAACCAGGACATGGGCTGGAACCCGGACATCGTCAACGTCAACGGTGGCGCCATCGCCATCGGCCATCCGATCGGCGCGTCAGGTGCCCGCGTGCTCAACACGCTGCTGTTCGAGATGGGCCGCCGCAACGCCAAGAAGGGCCTCGCTACCCTCTGCATCGGCGGTGGCATGGGCGTCGCCATGTGCCTCGAGCGGTAAAGCGGAATACGTCATCTGAATACTGGTCACCCCAACGCAAGCTGGGGTGACCACTTCCGCACGAGTCTCGCAGATAAAACCGGATGCCAGCTTTCGCTGGCACGGCGGATGTGAGATGGTTTCAACACAATGGACTCAAGAACGATGGGGAGAGAGATATGGGACGTGTTGCAGTCGTAACCGGTGGATCGCGCGGCATTGGCGCTGCGATTTCGAAGGCGTTGAAAGCTGCGGGCTACAAGGTGGCCGCCACCTATGCCGGCAATGACGCCGCCGCCGAAGCGTTCAAGGCAGAGACCGGCATTGCCGTCTACAAGTGGGACGTCTCGAACTACGAGGCCTGTGCCGCCGGTCTGAAGCAGGTCGAGGCCGATCTCGGCCCCGTCGAGGTACTGGTAAACAATGCCGGCATCACTCGCGACGCAATGTTCCACAAGATGACTCCGGCGCAGTGGAACGAGGTCATCAACACCAACCTCACCTCGCTGTTCAACATGACCCAGCCGGTGTGGGGCGGCATGCGTGACAGGAGCTTCGGCCGCGTCATCTGCATCTCCTCGATCAATGGCCAGAAGGGCCAGATGGGCCAGGCGAACTATTCCGCCGCCAAGGCTGGCGACATCGGCTTCGTCAAGGCGCTGGCGCAGGAAGGCGCCGCCAAGGGCATCACCGTCAACGCCATTTGCCCCGGCTACATCGCCACCGAAATGGTGAAGGCCATTGCCCAGGACGTCCTCGACAAGCGCATCCTGCCGCTGATCCCGGTCGGCCGACTCGGCGAACCCGAAGAAATCGCCCGCGCCGTGGTGTTCCTCGCCTCCGATGATGCAGGCTTCATCACCGGCTCGACCATCTCCGCCAATGGCGGCCAGTACATGATGTGATGAAACGCGCAGCGGCCATCGCGATCTCGATTGCAGCTCTGGCCGCTGCCCCCTCTGCCCGTGCCGATGCCATCGACGGCGAATGGTGCTCGGCCAAGGGCCTCAACCTGATGATCACCGGCCCGAAGATCAGACTGCCATCCGGCAAGGAGATCGACGGGAAATATGCGCGGCATGAATTCGCCTATCAGATTCCAGCCGGCGAGGCCGATGCCGGCACCATCGTCTATCTCCAGATGCGCGACGAGGAATCGATGCTGTTCCGCATCATCAAGGATGGCGCGCCAGGCGCGCCCGACCTATGGCGCCGCTGCAATGTGACGAGTTGACTCCGCACCCGCGTCGCGTGGATGCCGCGCCGGGCCATACTTGACCTCCATCAATCGCCCGCCAGCAAACTGAGCTATATGGATCGCATGTTCTGGCTCGTTGACCTTGACCACGCGCTTGCCGAGGGGACCGTGACGGCTTCCGCCGCAGCCGCCTTGAAGAAGCGCGCGCGTGAGGCCTTGGTCGCAGGCGCCATCAATGCGGCGTTGTTTGCCGGCGTCATCATGGTCATCGGCGGAACCGCCGCCTGGCTTGGGGACAACCGCACGCTTGCCGCCCTGGGTGCCGCGCTGGCGGTCATCGGTGTGCTTGCCATTCTGTCCGGGAACCAGCTTCTGCAATTCATTTCCAATGCCGTCGCCATTATCGGCGTGTCCCTCGCCGTCGTGGCGGCAGGGGACCTGATCTTCGAGCGGGCAGCGGGACAGCTGTTTCTTCCGCTCACGGCTCTGGGCCTCCCGGTTGCGGTGTTTGGCGGAATGCTGCGTGGGTTCAAGCCCAAGAACTTTGCCGTCGTTGGCGGATGGATGATCCTGCTCGGCATCGGCGCTCATCTGACAGGTCTTCTCATGACCAAGAGCGATCTGGGCCTCGATTGGCTGGCCCTGCTCTACGCGGGCGTAGCGATTGCCGGATGCGGCATTTTCCTGAACATCCGTTTTGTCACCGCCCTCTCGATGATTCCCTTTGCGGCGGCGCTGTCGTCGCGCACGTTCTATGGCCACGCGTATTATGGAGTCTCGATCTATGAAGTGACGCTGACCACTCTGCAAATGACACTCATGGCAGGGCTGGCGTTGCTGGTTTCGATGCGCTCATCCGAACGTATGGCGCGTCACGCCCGGATCATCGGCCAGCTTTCGCTCATCTGGGCGAACATGGCGCTATGGATCGGTTCGCTGTGGGGCGATGTCGTGGGCTACTATCTCTGGGGCCCCCGCTGGATCGACGGCGAAGACTACAGCAAGTGGGAAGAGAGAATGCGGGCGTTCCATGCCCAGACCCTCTATATCTCACCGGATATTTTTGCTGCGATATGGGCGCTGGTGATCGTGGCCGTTGGCGCCTGGGGCGCCTACACGGCACGGCGCGCCGTCATCAATATCGCCATGACCTTCGGCGCCATTCATTTCTACACCCAGTATTTCGAGCGCTTCAGCACATCTCCCGGCACTATCGCGATCGCTGGAATCATCGCAATTCTGGCGGCGTGGGGTTTATGGACGGCCAATCGCAGGTTCTTTCCTCCTGCCCGGCCTGACAAGCATTAGGGCAAAGAACGGTCCGTTGGCTTTTCCTTGCGAACACGCCGGGCGATTGCGATCCGCCACCATGCCCGGCCCTTGGTCCGGACTTGATCATTGCCCGCTTTTCCGCTGGATAGGGGCAGCCGGCACATCCGGCAAGGCGGATTGGACATGATTCTCAGTGGCGGCAACTTGACCTGCGAGCGCGGTGGACGGACCGTGTTCAGCGCCGTGTCGCTGTCGCTCCGGTCGGGCGAATTGATGCAGCTCACCGGGCCCAATGGCTCGGGCAAGTCATCACTGTTGCGATTGATTGCTGGATTGAACGAACAGGCGTCGGGCACGCTGGCGCTCGAAGATGGCCATGGCGACCTGACGATCGGCCAGCAGGCGCATTACATCGCGCACCAGGAGGCGGTGAAGACGGCACTGAGCGTTCATGAGAACCTCGCCTTCTGGCGTGACTTCATGGGGGGCGGCGATGTCGGCGAGGCTCTGTCCGCGTTCGGCCTCTCACGGCTTTCCACCTATCCCGCAGGGCTTCTGTCGGCTGGACAGAAGCGGCGGCTGGCCTTGGCCCGGCTCGTGCTTGTACCACGCGTCTTGTGGCTCCTCGACGAACCCACCGTCGGACTTGATTCCGCCTCTCTGGACCGGCTGGTCAAGGTGATGGCTGCCCATCTGGGCACTGGCGGCATGATCATCGCCGCAACGCATGTGCCGCTCGGCCGCGAGCCGGACACGCGCCTCGAACTGGGGGCATCGTCGTGAAGCTCATTCTCGCGCTGATCCGCCGCGATCTCGTGTTGAGCTACCGCCAGGGCGGCGGGGCCGGATCGGCACTCGGATTCTTTCTCGCCGTCGTCGTGCTGCTGCCGATCGGCATCGGCCCCGACCAGCAATTGTTGGCGCGCATTGCGCCGGGCGCCTTGTGGATCTCCTTGCTGCTCTCGGTGCTCTTGTCAGCCGACCGCATCTATCAGCAGGACTATGAAGACGGATCTCTCGACATCATGACCATGGGCCCGGTGCCCTTCGAGATGGTCGCACTGGCGAAATCCGTTGCGCATTGGCTCTCCACCAGCCTGCCCTTGGCCATTGCCGCACCGCTTCTGGGCTTCCTCCTCAATCTCGATCCGGCAACTATACTGCCCCTGGGCATCGCCATGATGCTGGGCTCGATTGCCCTCTCGCTGCTCGCTTCCATTGGTGCGGCAGTGACGGTGGGATTGCGCCGCGGCGGGTTGCTGGTGTCGATCCTGGTGCTGCCGCTTTATGTGCCGGTGCTGATCTTCGGCCTGTCGGCCAGCCAGGGCCCGGCCAGCGGCCCCGAAATCGCCACAGCCGCGTTGCTGATATTGACTGCCATCACCCTCGTGAGCCTCGTCGTATCTCCTCTTGCATCGGCTGCGGCACTCAGGTCCTATCTGAAATGATCCAGACTGATTAGATAACTCTTCATGCAATATCTCGCCAATCCGACGCGCTTTCTCAAACTGGCCAATGCCGTGTTGCCCTATATTTGGGTCATCACCATCGGCCTATTCGCCGTGGGCCTCTATGGAGCCCTCTTCACCGCACCCCCGGATTATCAGCAGGGCGAAACCGTGCGCATCATGTTCGTGCATGTGCCCGCCGCCTGGATGGCGCTGTTCGTCTATTCGACCATGGCGCTGGCCAGTGCCATCGCGCTGATCTTCCGTCACCCGCTGGCCGACGCCGCGGCGAAAGTGGCAGCGCCCATTGGTGCGGTCTTCTGTTTCCTGTCGCTGGCCACAGGCTCGCTGTGGGGAAAACCCATGTGGGGCGCCTGGTGGGTTTGGGATGCACGGCTTACCTCGATGTTCGTGCTCATGTTGCTTTATCTGGGATACATGGCGATCTGGGCAGCGATCGACGAACCGCACCGTGCCGCCATGATCGCCCGGATCGTCGCCCTTGTCGGCTTCATCAATGTGCCGATCGTCAAGTTCTCGGTCGACTGGTGGAACTCGCTGCACCAGCCGGCCAGCGTCTTCCGCATGGGCGGGCCGACCATCGACAAATCCATGCTGTGGCCGCTGCTGGTAATGGGGCTCGCCTATACGTTCCTCTTCGTGGCGCTGCATTTGGTGTCGATCCGCGCCGAGATCGCCGCACGCAAGATTCGCCAGATTCACATTTCCGAAATTGGAGACCGCTGATGGACCTCTCCGCCCCGCATATGGGCTTCGTCATCGCATCCTACGCGCTCTCGGCCGTTTTCATCTGTGGGCTGACGATCCGCATCCTGCTGCGTGACCGCAAACTGCGTGCCGAGGCCGCGGCCCTCGAAAGCCAGCGCCGCAAAGGTGGCGTATGAGCGAGACGCCTGAATCCCCGCAGCGCGGACGGCTTTGGATTGCAGCCATCCCCGTGATCGCCTTTGCCGGCCTCGCGCTGATGTTCTGGAAAGGCCTCTCGGGCAATCCTTCCGAATTGCCATCAGCACTGATCGGCAAGCCGGTGCCCGAGTTCAATCTGTCCGCCATCCAGGATCTGGGGCCGCCGGGCTTCGATACCGCTGCGCTGAAGCAGGGACAGGTGACGCTGGTCAATGTCTGGGCCTCGTGGTGCGGCCCGTGCCGCATCGAACATCCGATGCTGATGGAATTGTCGAAGCGCAGCGACATCCGCCTCTACGGCCTCAACTACAAGGACGAACCGGCCAATGCGCTGGCCTTCCTTGAAACATTGGGCCAGCCCTATGCGGCGGCAGGTGCCGACCAGGCAGGACGCGCCGCCGTCGACTGGGGCGTGTACGGCGTGCCCGAGACCTTCGTCATCGATGGGCAGGGTTTCATCCGCTACAAGTTCATTGGCCCGCTGTCGCCGGACGCCATCACCAATGTTCTGAACCCGGAGATCGAGAAAGCCCGCACGCCGCTCGCCGCATCCGGGTCATGAGCCTCACCCTCAACAGCCGCGCCGACCTGACGCTCGAAAACTGCCAGCGTGTGGCCTGGCATGGTGAGGCCGTAACGTTGAGTGATACGGCCCGCGCCGTCATCGCACGCGCAAGGAAGGATTTTCTCCGCCTCATCGCGCGCGAGGACATCACCATCTATGGCGTCAACACCGGCTATGGCCATCAGGCAAAGAAGCGGCTGACGCCAGAGGAACGCAAGGCCCACGCCCAGGTACCGACGCATCACCGCGCCGCCTCATGGGGCGACCCGCTGCCCGGCCGCGTGACGCGCGCCATTGTTTTCGCAAGACTGGCAAATATCATCGAGGGCCATGCCGCCCTGTCGCCGCACGTGGCAGATGCTGTGGTGGCGATGCTGGATGGCGGGCCGCTACCCACCGTTCCGGCCCGCGGGCAAGGCGGTGCGGGTGAAATCCTGTCGCTGTCGCATCTGTTTCTCGATCTCACCAATTGCATCGAACTGGCCGAGAAGGACATGCTGTCGCTGATCAACGGTTCTCCCGCCGCATCGGCACTGGTCGCCGACGCCGCTCTGGCGGCGCGAAACCGCATCGAAGTGGTGGCGGACGTTTTCGCGCTGGCGGCCGAAGCCTTCAACGCGCCGCTTGGACATTTCGCCGAAGAGCTCGAGGACCTGTGGAACAATCCGCATGATGCCTGGGGGTTGCGAGCCTTGCGCTCGCGCATCGCTGGTGGCCACGGCGGTGTCAGGCGGCCCTATCAGGCGCCGGTAAGCTTCCGCATCATGCCGCGCCTGTTGGGCGAGGCGCATCGCGCCACCGGGTCCGCCGAGACCGTGGCGCGGCAATCGCTCGCCGCCGTCAGCGACAATCCGGTGGTGTTTGTTGCCGGTGAACAACTGGGGCCTGACGAGGTCGTCTCGACCGGCGGCTATCATAATGCGCAGGCACCCGCCGTCATGGATGCGCTGACCGCCGCCTATGCCAATCTGGCGCTCATCGCCTCGCGCGTTGCCGCCAAGCTGCAGGACCCCGCCGTCTCGTTGCTGCCGCCTTTCCTCGGTTATACCGAAGGCCGCAGCTATCTCGGCTGCCTGCCGATGGCCATGGTGGGCTATGAGGAGGAACTGCGCATGCTGGCCCAGCCGACGCTGTTGCCCGGCTCCGAATCCGGCGGCTTTGGACAGGATGATGTTGCGTCGCCGGTGTTTGCGGCCTGGAGCAAGCAGGAACGGGCCGGCGAATTGCTGGAACTGACGCTTGCCAGTCTGAGCCCTGTTGCCATGCGCGCCTTCAGGGTCACTGGCAGACCCGTTCCTCAGCCATTGGCTGGCCTCGCTGCCGACACGGCGCGTCTGTTTCCGGATGATGACGCGCCCGAAGCGATGGGGCCGCAATGCGCCGCACTGGCCTCGATGTTCCGTAAACGGATTTATCTCTGATAGAACCGCTCCGGAACCGGAACGGAGGGGATGGACGTTCAGGCGCGCTTGCGCGATTTGATCTTCCGGGCGGGCTTCGGCGGGTCCTTCTCTTCGATCTTGTCCATCTCGGCGGCGAGAACGGCAAGATTTTCGATGAAGGCCTTGCGGTCGGACGCCGCGATCAGCGCCATCATCTGGCGGTCGACTTCCTCGGCACCGGGCTGCGCCATCTTCAGCATCTTCTTGCCGACGGTGGTGATGCGGATGGCATTGGTGCGGCCATCGTCCTTGGTGCGCTTGCGCTGCAAGTAGCCCTGCGCCAGCAAACGCGCCACGAGATCGGCCAACGTCGAGCGGTCGATGCCGGTGATCTTCACCAGTTCCGTTTGGCTCTTGCCATCGTTGTTGTCGACAGCGAGCAGTACGGTGAACTGGCGCTGAGTGAGGCCGGACTTGCCGACTTCGCCCATGTAGATGAGATTTGCATACTGCGCCGCACGTTTCAGAAGATGGGATGGTGAACGCGAGAACTGCTTCACATCCTTGGTTATCGTCATAAGCCCCTACTCCTGCTCGTCGAAAGATCTGCACGGCGTTCCGTGGATCAGTCGATGCGATCGTCTGTTGTCCGCCTCTGGCCCTGCCTCTTGCCTTGCCGCATCCGAGGGGCCCCCTCAACGAAGCCGCGCACAACTAGCGGCTCGGTCATGACGCTGCAAGCAAAAAGAAGACCGTAAAATTCTGGAGACTGTACCCCCGTTGCAGAAAGGAGTTAAGATGATCCGCGCACGGAATGCAACACTTGACAAGCGATGAACAGCACATCCCAAACACCCGATTTCAAACGCCGCGTACCCGACGGCGACACGCACGAGCGCGATGTTTGCACTACATGCGGGTACATTCACTATGTGAACCCCAAGATCGTGACAGGATCGATCGTCAGGCATCAGGGACGCATCCTCCTGTGCCGGCGCGCCATTGAGCCGCGTGTCGGATTCTGGACATTGCCTGCCGGTTTCATGGAAGTGGGAGAGACTGCCGAGCAGGCCGCCATGCGCGAAGCCCGCGAAGAAGCCAATGCTGCGATCGTGATTGACAGGTTGCTTGCCGTCTACACCATTCCGCGTATCGCCCAGGTGCAGATCATGTACCTGGCGCACCTTGCTGATGCGAATATCGCCGCTGGACCTGAAAGCCTTGAGGTGATGCTTGCAAGCTGGGATGAAATTCCATGGCATGAAATTGCATTTCCCTCAGTGCACTGGGCTCTGAATCACTACCGCAGCATTGAAGGTTCGGATGATTTCGCGCCCTTCAGCAATCCACCGGGAGAGTTCGGCGAAACAAGGCCATAGCGCCTTGGGTGAACATGTGGAAACGGTTGCAAAGCGAAGAATGCGTCAAATTCTTCGGGCATCTTACCGGTGCTCGATCAAGCGCCGGTTGCGCTACGGCTGCTTGGCTTCGTCCTCGATCATGTGCTTGCTCATGTATGGGGCGTTCGCGACCGCAAACACCAGCGTCAGCGGCAACAGGCCAAACACCTTGAAGTCCACCCACTGATCGGTGCTGAACGTGCGCCAGACGACTTCGTTGAGCGCGGCCATGGCGAAGAAGAACACGCCCCAGCGGATCGACAGTGTCCGCCATGCGGCCTCTGTCAGTTTCATCGCCTCGCCCATGACGAGCTTCAGATAGCTCTTGCCGAAAGCGGCACCGCCCAGCAGCACCGCGCCGAACAGCGCGTTGATCAGCGTCACCTTCACCTTGATGAAAAGATCGCTCTGAAGATACAGGGTGAGTGCGCCGAACAGCGCCACGAACACGGCTGAGACCAGTGGCACCATGGCGATCTTGCGGGTGAGCGACCACGATACCGCGAGGGCAATGATCGTCGCCACCATGAACACGCCGGTGCCGACAAAGATGCCGCCAAACCAGTTGCCCGCAAAGAAGGCGATCAGTGGCCCCATCTCGATCACAAGTTTGAGACCCTGGCTCATGCGTCCTCCAGTCCCGCGATGGCGCGCGCAAAGGCCTCGGCCTCGAACGGCTGCAGGTCGTCGATCTGTTCGCCCACGCCGATGGCATGCACGGGTATTTTGAATTTCTCGGCGATGGCGACAAGAATGCCGCCGCGCGCCGTGCCGTCGAGCTTGGTCATGATGAGGCCGGTGACCCCCGCCACCTTGGTAAAGATGTCGGCCTGCGCCATGGCGTTCTGTCCGGTCGTCGCATCGAGCACCAGCAGCACCGCGTGCGGCGCCGCTTCATCCTGCTTCTTGATGACCCGCACCACCTTGTCGAGCTCATCCATCAGATACTGCTTGTTCTGCAACCGGCCGGCAGTATCGATGAACAGGATGTCGGTGCCGTCGTCCTTCGCTTCCTTCATCGCATCCCAGGCAAGGCCCGAGGCATCCGATCCCGTTGGCCGCGAAATGACCTTGGCGCCAATACGCCCGCCCCAGACGGTGAGTTGCTCGATGGCGGCGGCGCGGAACGTATCGCAGGCCGCGAACATCACCTTGTAGCCTTCGCGCCGCGCAATGGCGCCGAGCTTGCCGATGGTCGTCGTCTTGCCCGCACCGTTCACGCCGACGACGAGAATGATGTAGGGCTTCTCGGCGCCGAAGTTGAAGGGCACCTCGACGGGCTTCAGGACCTTGGCGACTTCCGACGCCAGAATGCGCTTCACCTCTTCCGGATCGATCTCCTTGTCATAGCGGCCGGTGGACACCGCCTTGACGATGCGCTCCGCCATCGGCAGGCCCAGGTCCGCCTGCAGCAGCACGTCTTCGAGATCCTGCAGCGTATCTTTGTCGAGCTTGCGCTTGGTGAAGATGGACGTGATCGATCCGGTGATCGACTTCGACGATTTCGACAGGCCTTCGGTCAGCCGTGCAAACCAGCCCTTGCGCTGGGCACGTTCCTCGGCGGCGCTGGGAGCCGGAGGTAGCGGTTGCGGTGGGGGCGCAGGTTCTGGTTCAGCGACCGGGACCGGAGTCACATCCTCTGCAATCACCGCAGCAGGTTCAGGCTGCGGTTCCGGCACGATGGCGGCAGGTGGAGAGGCCGGGACTGGCGCGGGTTCCGGCTCGACAGCAACAAGTGGAGGCGGCGCAGCGGGCTCCAACACCTTCGCCTCCGGTTTCGCCTTCGCGGCCGGCTTCTTCGGCTCCGGCTTCTTTGGCTCCGGCTTCTTCGGCTCTAGTTTCTTGGGTTCCGGTTTCTTGGGTTCCGGTTTCTTGGGTTCAGCCTTGGCAGGCTCTGGCGTCTTGGCCTCAACCTTCCGGGGCTCAGGTTTCTTCGGTTCCGGCTTTTTTGGTTCCGGCTTTTTTGGCTCTGGCTTTTTTGGTTCCGGCTTCTTTAACTGTTGCTTCTTCGGTTCGGCGGGCTTCGCTTTCGGCGCAGCAACAGGCTCGGGACTGATCTCCGGTTCGGCAATGACTGGAACTGGCTCGGGCTCGGGCTCGGGCTCGGGCTCGGGCTCGGAGATGATCTCAGGCTCGCCGGCTACTGCAACCGGCTCGATTTCAGGTGGTGGCGCAGACGGGACTTCGGGCTCCGGTTCAACGGCAGGCTCGGCTTCAGGTTCAGGCGCCGGCAGCGCTTCGACCTCTGCTGCGGGCGGCGGAGCCTCTTCTTCCTTCTTGCCGATAACGCGATTGAAGAGCTTCTTGAAAAATCCGCTCATGCTGGACGTCTCGCTTCGCTCATGCTGGAAGTCTCGCTTCGCTCATGCCGCAAGCCTTGCTTCGAGATGCGCGTCGCCGCGGCCCGTCACCTGTGCCCGCACAATGGCGCCGGGCGACATGCGGCTGGAGAACTTCACCTGCGCAAAATGCTCGGTGCGGCCCATCGCTTCGGTTTCAATCAGCACCTGACGCGTGGCGCCGACTTCCGACGCCAGAAAATGGTCGAGCCGCTGCTGACCTTTTTCGCGCAAGCTTGCCGCGCGCGCCTTGATGATCGCCTTGTCGAGCTGCGGCATGCGCGCCGCCGGCGTGCCCGGCCGTGGCGAAAACGGAAACACATGCAGATAGGTGAGGCCGCAGTCATCGACGATGGCCAACGAATTGGCAAACATCTCGTCGGTCTCGGTCGGGAACCCGGCGATGATGTCGGCACCGAACACGATGCCCGGACGCCGCGCCCGCAGCTCATTGCAGAAGGCAATCGAATCCTCGCGCGCGTGGCGGCGCTTCATGCGTTTCAGGATCATGTTGTCACCGGATTGCAGCGACAAGTGAATATGCGGCATGATGCGATCCTCACCGGCGATCACGTCGATCAATTCAGGATCGGCTTCGATGGAATCGATCGACGACAGCCGCAGCCGCTTCAGCTCGGGGACCATGCGCAGGATACGGGCCGAGAGACTTCCGAGCTTCGGCGCACCATCGAGATCGGCACCCCATGACGTGAGGTCGACGCCGGTGAGCACCACTTCGGAGTAGCCACCAGCCACCAGGCGCTTAACCTGCTCCACCACATCGCCAGCCGCAATCGAGCGCGAATTGCCGCGGCCGAAGGGAATAATGCAGAAGGTGCAGCGGTGATCGCAGCCATTCTGCACCTGCACGAAGGCGCGGGTGCGTTCCTTGAGGCCATCGATCAGATGCGGACGGGCGTTCTTCACCGTCATGATGTCGGCGACCGAGACGCGCGCGTTCGAGCCCCGGACCCAGCTTTCGGCCCTGAGCTTTTCTTCGTTGCCGAGCACGCGGGCGACTTCCGGCATCTGCGCGAACATCTCTGGCTCGGTCTGTGCAGCGCAACCGGTGACGATGATCTGTGCGTCCGGGTTCTGCGCGTGGGCCCGGCGGATTGCCTGGCGCGCCTGGCGTGTCGCTTCCGCCGTAACCGCACAGGTGTTGAAGACGATGGCATTGCCGACGCCGGCCTTCTCGGCATGCGCCCGCATCACCTCGGTTTCATAGGTGTTGAGACGGCAGCCGAAGGTGATGAATTCAGGGTCCGCCATGTCTCAGACCGCCAGATGCGGCGGAAGCTCGCCTTCGAACTCGTAGGTGACTGGCCCGGTCATGACGATGTGGCCGTCACTCTCGCGGATTTCCATGAACAGGTCACCACCGGGCAATGTGATCGTCGCCTTGCGATTGAACTTGCGCAGGCGATAGCCCGCCGCCATGACCGCACAGGCCGCGGTGCCGCAGGCCTTGGTCAGGCCGGCACCGCGTTCCCACACCTTGATCTCCGCATGATCCTTCGAATCGACGCGGGCCAGCGTGATGTTGGCGCGCTGCGGGAACAGCGGATGGAATTCCAGCATCGGCCCGACCTTGGAAAGGTCGACGACGTCCAGATCCTTGACCCAGAAGATGCAATGCGGATTGCCGACGTTGACGACCGACGGCGAATGCAGCAGCGGCGCATCGGCAGGGCCAACCATCAACTCGATATAGCGCGTGTCGTGGAACTTCTCCGACAGCGGAATATCCTGCCATTCGAAGCGGGGAGCACCCATGTCGACGGTGACCAGCTTGTCGCCGCCCTTGTCCGCCACCAGAAACCCACCCTTGGTATCGATGGTGGCGTGCGACTTGTTCTGCTCGTTGAAAAGCAGGTCGGCAATGCAGCGCGTGGCATTGCCGCAGGATTCGACCTCGAAGCCCTCGTTGTTCCAGATACGCATGCGGACGTCCGCCCGGGCCGACGGCTCGAGCACAATCAACTGGTCGCAGCCAATGCCGGTCTTGCGATCGGCAATGGCGCGCGCCTTGGTTTCATCCATTGCCAAGGGCGCGGTGCGGGCATCGAAGACGACGAAATCGTTGCCCAGCCCGTTCATCTTGCGGAAATGGCGGGTGGTGGTCTCTGGGGTCATGACGCGCCTTATATGGTGAATCCGCCGCCAAAGGCTAGAGCCCTGCGGCAACAGGCCGAATGCGCCAGACAGGGCCGCGCATGGGGCCTTGCGGCCAAGTGTGTGCTGCGCCACATTGGCGCCATGCGCCTCGGCCACGCATGCGGCTGATGAAACTGGATAGTCTTATGGAACCTGCTCTCCCTCAACAGAAATTCGGCACCGAAGGCATGACGCCCATGTCCCGCCCCGGCGCCATGACGCGCTTTTTCATGGGCGTGGTACGCTGGGCCGAGAGCCTCAATCTCAAGTATGCCATCCACGGCAATCCGCCGGTGTATGATACGGCCGTCTTCCCCTGGGCCAAGGCCATCGAGAACGCCTTCCCCGACATTCGCGCCGAACTGGAAAAAGTCTTGCAGCGCAAGTCCGAGCTGCCGAACTTTCAGGACATCTCGTCGGACGTGCAGACCATCACCAATGACGCCGGCTGGAAGACCTTCTTCCTCGTGGGCTTCGGCACGCCCAGTGCCCGCAACATCGCGCTCTGCCCGAAAACCTGGGCGGCCTTGCAGCACATTCCCGGCCTCAAGACGGCGATGTTCTCGATCTTTGAGCCGGGCAAGCACCTTCCCGCCCATCGTGGGCCCTACAATGGCGTCCTGCGGCTGCATCTGGGGCTCATCGTACCGGAAGCGGAGCGCGACCAGATCGCCATCCGCGTCGACAAGCAGATCTGTCATTGGGACGAGGGCAAGGTTCTGATTTTCGACGACGCCTATGAACACGAGGCGTGGAACCACTCGAACAAGACGCGCGTCGTGCTCTTCGTCGATTTCGTCAAGCCGACGCGCTTTCCCGCCAGCTTCATCAACCATCTCCTGATGAATCTTGCGATCTTCACACCCTTCATTCAAGAGGGCATGGAAAAGCACAAGGCCTGGGAAGAGGCCTTCCACAAACAGAAATAGGTTGCCCGTTCAATGACCGCCTTCACCGCCTTGCCGGCGCGCCTGCTGTTGGCCGCCGCAGCTTTGTTCTTCTGCCTGGCCTTGCCGGCCATGGCCGACGACGCCGCCAACATAGCAACGTTCCAGAGCCGCTATCAGGCCATGCATGAAGCCTTCCAGACGCGCGACCGGGCCACGATGCAGGCGATCTTTGCCGAGGACTTCGTCAGCATTGACCTGAACGACCAGCGCATGACAGCCCAGCAAGGCATCGAGCGCATTCTCGCCGCCCCCAAGGCCAATGGCAAGGATGGGGCGACCGAAGTGCTGTCGGTGGTGGTCTCGGGCGATACGGCGAAAGTGGTGCAACGCTACCGCACCACAGGCACCAAGACGAGTTCCGATGGCCGCAGCCATGCCATGGAGATGATGGCGAGGTCGACGGACACCTGGATCGCGGCCGACGGAGTGTGGCGTCTGCAGGAAACCCGCACCGACGAAATGGAAATGAAGGCCGACGGCATCCAGATCTTCCGCAAGCTGCGCGACGAGAACTGATCCCGGCTTGCCCTGCCGTGGCGCCTGTGTTCTGCTGGCGCCATGACTTCTCCGTCCCGCATCAATCCCTGGGTCATCGTCTGGCTGTGCTTTGCCACACTGGCCATCGTCATGTCGGCCCGGCAGTCCGTGTCGATCATGACCGACGAATGGACGCGAACGCTTGGCTGGTCCAAGACCTTCATCGGGTCCGGCCAGTCGGTGGCGCTGATCGTCATCGCGGTGTTTTCGCCCATCGCCGGAAACTTTGCCGACCGGTTGGGCGCCCGCGTGCTGCTGGTTGGCGGCCTGCTGTTGGTGACGTCAGGCCTCTTGCTCTTCGCCGCCTTCCCTGCCGCCGGCTTTTACATTCTCGGCTATGGCATCATCGCCGGGCTGGGCTTCTCGGCCGCCAGCACGCATCTGGTCTCGACCGCCCTTGCCAAGGTCTTCGACCACAATCGCGGCCTTGCCACCGGCATCGCCGGTTCCGGCGCCACAGCGGGGCAATTCGTCACCGTGCCGCTGTTGACGCTGGGACTGTCTTACTTTTCCTGGCGCTGGAGCATCGTGGCTGCTGCCATCGCCTGCGCGGCTTTGGCCGCGGTCATCTGGATTGCGCTGAAACCGACAGCGGCAGACCGCGAGCGGCAGAAGGACATCATCGCCAGCGAACCCCTGTGGGATCGGCTGAAATTCCTGCTCACCAGCCCGGCCTTCCACATTCTTTACTGGAGCTTCTTCATCTGTGGCGTGACCACCACCGGCGCGATTGAAACCCACTTCCTGCCCTATGCCGCCTTCTGCGGCATTCCCCCGGTGCCGGCCTCCGGCATCTATGGCCTTACCATGGCGATCAACCTCGGCGGCATGTTCCTGTCGGGATATCTCACCGACCGCATGAACCGGCCCTTGCTGCTTGGCACCATCTATATCGTCCGTTCACTGTCTTTCATCGTGCTGATGTTCGCTGGCACCAGCTACGAGATGATGCTGCTCTTCGCCGTCATCTACGGCATCTTCGACTATTCGACGGTGCCTCCGACGGCTAGCCTCGTCGCCTCGCATCTCGGCCTCAGGATCATGGGGCTTGCCATGGGGCTGATCTCCGGCGGCCATGCCTTGGGCGGTGCACTGGGAGCCTTCCTCGGCGGTTACCTCTTCGATGTCTTCGCGCGTTATTCTGAAATGTGGTGGTTCGCCTTTGCCACCGCCATTCTGGCGGGTGTGCTGGTCTATCTGCTGAAGGACGACCGCCCCACCCGCTCCATCACTCCCGCAGCAACAGGTGCCACATGACCCGCAATTTCCGCAGTGAACTCGTCGGCTCGTTCTCGGAGGGTTCCAATGGGAACCCGACCGTGGCCATGATCGAGGCGGCCTTCGCTCATCACAATCTCGACTGGCGTTACATCAACTGTGAGGTGACGCCTGCGAACCTCGCCGATGCGGTCAAGGGCGCGCGCGCCATGGGCTGGCGCGGCTTCAACTGCTCGATCCCGCACAAGGTGGCGGTGATCGAGCATCTCGATGGATTGGGCGAAAGTGCGGAGATCATGGGCGCGGTCAATTGCGCCGTGAACCGCGACGGTAAGTTCATCGGAGAAAATACCGACGGCAAGGGCTTTCTCAAGTCGCTGATGGAGGTTGTCGACCCGCGCGGAAAGTCGGTCGTGATGTTCGGAGCAGGAGGTGCGGCGCGCGCCATCGGCGTTGAACTCGCGCTCGCAGGCGCCCGGGCATTGACCGTCGTCAATCGCTCCGCCTTGCGCGGCGAACCACTGGTGCGCTTGCTGAACGAAAGGACCACAACGCCCGCAACGCTCGTGCAATGGCCGCGCGAATTCGCGATTCCCGAGGGCACCGACATCGTTGTCAACGCCACCTCGATCGGGCTCGCCAATGGCAATCAGCCGCTCGATATCGATGCCGCGACGCTGAAACCCGGCATGGTGGTCGCCGATGTCATCGTCGATCCGCCCGATACCCGCTTCCTGCGCGACGCCAGGACGCGCGGCTGCACCGTCATCGATGGGCTGGGGATGCTCATCAATCAGGGTGTCATCGGCGTCAAATACTGGACGGGCATCGACGCCGACCCTGCCGTGATGCGGAAAAAACTCGAGGAGATTTTCAGCGCCTGAGCCGGGAACCAAGTGGCCGGTTCGACATTGTTCCCCTGAACATTACTCAGTGGGAGACTGCCGATGACCGTGACCAAACTGGTCGAAACCCGCAATGTTGATCTTCCCGCCAAGGACCGCGGCGCGATTGCGCAACGGGTCGGGACAGTACTGGAGAAAACCTACGAACTCCTTCTGTCGTCGCAACTGGTGCACTGGAACGTCAAGGGTGAACTGTTCCTGCCGATCCATCAACTGACCGAACAGCACTACGAAGCGCTGTTCGAGACGCTGGATATTCTGGCGGAACGCATGCGCGCGCTGGGAACCGAAGTGCCGACTGATGGCGCAACCAAGTCATTCACCGTCTCGGCCAGGCTCGATGGCTCATCCATGGTGAAGATGGTGGAACAACTCATTGCCATGCACGAGGCCGCCGCCAAGGGCGCACGCGAAGTGGCAAGTTTCGCCGACGACCACGACGATCCGGTCACCAACGACATGATGATGGATTGTCTCAAGTTTCATGAGAAAGCCATCTGGATGCTGCGGGCGATAGTAGCCAAGTAGGCAACAGCTCGTCGTGATATCCAGAGATCCGGGCGGATGCCCCCATCCGTCCGGACACTTTTATGGAGGCAGCGTCAGACTGTCCGCGATGGCCGGCCCGAAAAGCCGCTCGCCGCAATCACTGAAATGGTCTTCGTCAGAGAATGTCATGCAATCGTCCTGCAGCAGGCTGTTCTCGTTGAAACGCAAGGCGTCGACGAGCGAGATGAAACGAAACCCATCACCAACGCTGGCCTTCTTCAGCGCCGCGTCGAGCCGCGCAAAAAGATCGATCGAAACACGGTTGAAGACCAGCCGGGCGGGACTGAAGTTTTCAGGAAATTCGAGATTGACCCGTGCTTCGGCATAGGGCCCAAGCCAGTAGACTGGAACCGATTTTGGCAGTCCGGCAAGATAGGCAGCAATGCTGTGGATGTGATCTTCGGCGATTGAAGTGCCGTTGCCCTCGATAAACGCAGCACTCCGATCCTCGCGGCCCGTATGGTCGCGCAACAGGTGCGACCCCGACACGTGGAAGTACACGCCCGCGATCGACGAGGCATGTGCCGCGATGAACGCGGTTGCGGAACTATAGGGACAGGCCGGCTTGTCGTCGTAGGGCCGGCAGCCGCCTTTCCACAACGTTGCAAGAAACTTGAAACGGCCCGTACTGGCGAGGGCATTGTGGATGTTGGCGGAATGGGAATCGCCGACAATCAGCAGGCCCTTGCCATAGCGGCGGGCACAGGACTCGAATCGAGCGGTAAACTCCGGATCCGCCGTTGTTGCGGCAAACACGCAATCGCCGTTGTCGGCGGCCTTGTGGTCCCGCTCCGTGAAACGGTGATAGCGCTCGTAGTTGGACCTGGTCGATGCATCGAGCCGGTATTGAACGTAGAAAGTCTGAAACCCACCGGTTGCAACCCCGGCCACTCCGAGCAGGCTGAGCGCCAACATGCCCAACGCAGCCCAGCCGAATGCCTTGCGGACCGCCATGCCGCGCGCCTCGCGAATGGGGCGCTCCACATAACGCCAGCTGAAGGCCGCCATTGCCACGGCCGCCACACAGGCGGCACCGAGCAACGCGGCATCCTCTTTTTCCGTCATGTGGCGGACAAATGCCAGCAACGGATAATGCCAGAGATAGAGCGAGTAGCTGATCAGGCCAATGAACACCATGGGGCGGCTGGCCAGCAGCGCGCCCACCCAGTGGCGCGGCGAGGCGAAGACCAGCACCAGCGTTGCACCCAAACAGGGCAGCAGGGCCGATACGCCCGGAAATGGCGTGTTCGCGTCGAAACTTGTGACCGCCACGCCGATCCCAATCAGTCCCACGGCGGAAAGATATGGCGCGGCACCGTGCCCGGCGATGGACTGGGCCGGAAGTGTCCGCAGGCCGAGGGCCGCAATAGCGCCCAGCAGCAGTTCCCAGAACCGCGTATGAAGCATGAAGAAGGCGGCGGCCGATTGCCCAGCCACCATGTACTGGGCAATGCCGAGGCTGGCCACGGCAATCGCTGCGAATAGCCATATGCGGTTGCGCGTCGCCAGCCCCGCGGTCAGCCATGCGAGCGCGGGAAACACCACGTAGAACTGTTCTTCAACCGCCAGGCTCCAGGTGTGAAGCAACGGCTTCAGTTCGGCCGCCGTCGCGAAGTATCCGCTTTGCTGCCAGAAATAGATATTGGAGTAGAAGAGCGCGGAACTCACGACACTGCCGGCAAACTCTTTCATCTCGCCGGGACCGAGCATCAGAAACGCCAGTGGGTAGCAGGCCGCCAGCATGAAAAAGAGAGCCGGGAAAATACGGCGAATGCGCCGCACGTAGAATTTCGTCAGTGAAAAAGAACCCTGATCCAGCTCCGTCAGAATGATGGATGTGATGAGGAATCCGCTGATGACGAAGAACACGTCGACGCCGACGAAGCCACCGTGGAACGCGGGCACGCCTGCGTGGTAAAGCACAACCGGCAAGATGGCGATCGCTCGCAGGCCGTCGATCTCGGGTCTGTATCGCAGGTGCGACATGGTCAACGGGCCGCGTTTCAATGGATCATGGGGTTGTGCGGCGCCTGAACTATAGCAAGCATGGTGGATGTCAACGTGATGCGGCACGGCGGCCAAGCGCGCGGCCTCCCCGGACTTGACTTCTCCCCTCGTCACCTATGCACGCCCGGACATTTTGCATGGCGTACCGCGGCCATCCCGGTTGATGCCAATCAAGGCACCTTCCATAGTTGACGGGTAAATGTAGTTAGTGTGTGGCGCTAAGCCCAACACCTGGTTCAAACCAGCCAACAGGAAACAGGAGATTGCAATTGAACAAGCTTCTTCTCGCCGGCATTGGAATGCTGGCAATGACCGGAGCGGCCGAGGCGGCCTGCAGTACATCGAGTATGGCAGGAAGCTGGCGGACCATCGGTCAGGACAATGTCTGCACCGCAAAACTCTCGACCTCCGGGGTGATTTCCGGCGTGACATGCAGCGATGGTTCCAACTACAGCGGAACATTGACGCTCAATAGCTCCTGCGTACTCGGCGGAAGCATCAGCGGGAACGCCATCAAGGGCCGGACAAACCCAATCGCGGCCAGCTCAGCCACCTTGCCGACCTTGATGATTGGCGCCAGCACCAACGGCAAGATCGCCTTCACCGGATTCAAGCTGTAGGCGAACCCTGGGGAGCTGGTTGAAGCCGGGAGGAAGTGTCCGGATTTGACTTACTCCCCGGTTTCCCCTATGTCCGCCCGATCACACGACGCTTGAACGTCTTCCGGCCACTGCACACATGGGGTTCTGACATTCCCGGGAGGTGAGCGGCCAACATCCGGCAGCGAGTTTCGCCCCCGGGTGCGAAATGCGTTTGGGCGGTGACAACGCAAGTTGTCATCCCCGGGCGTGACCCGGGGAACTACGAAGGAAGAAGCATGTTCGAGAGTTTAAGCGAGCGCCTGTCAGGCATATTGGACAAGATCACCGGCCGCGGTGCGCTGTCTGATGCCGACGTGGAAGAAGCGCTGCGCGAGGTCCGGCGCGCCCTGCTCGAAGCCGACGTCGCCCTCGAAGTCGTCCGCACATTCACCGAAAAAGTGAAAGCCAAGGCCGTCGGCGCCGAGATCGTCAAGTCGATCAAGCCCGGACAGATGGTCGTCAAGATCGTCCATGACGCCCTCGTCGAAACCCTCGGCGGGTCCGAAGGATCGGCCCTCAATCTCCGCGCCTCGCCCCCCGTCGCCATTCTCATGGTCGGCCTGCAGGGTTCGGGCAAGACGACGACCACGGCCAAGATTGCCAAGCGCCTGACCGAACGCGAGAAGCGCAAGGTTTTGATGGCCTCGCTCGACACGCGCCGGCCCGCCGCCCAGGAGCAACTCGCCATTCTGGGCCAGCAGGTGAAGGTCGATACCCTTCCGATCATCAAGGGCGAGAGCCCGGTGCAGATCGCCAAGCGCGCCATGTCGGAAGCCCGCAAGGGTGGCTACGACGTGGTCATGCTCGATACCGCAGGCCGCCTCCACATCGATGAAGAATTGCTGGCCGAGGCGGCATCCGTCCGCGATATCGCCAAGCCCAATGAAACCCTGCTGGTGGCCGACGCGCTGACTGGCCAGGACGCCGTCAACCTCGCCCGCGCCTTCGACGATAAGATCGGCATTTCCGGCATCGTGCTCACCCGCATCGACGGCGATGGCCGTGGCGGTGCCGCGCTTTCGATGCGCGCCGTGACCGGCAAACCCATCAAGCTGATGGGCACCGGCGAAAAGCTCGATGGTCTGGAGGATTTCCACCCCGAGCGCATCGCCGGCCGCATCCTCGGCATGGGTGACGTCGTCAGCCTTGTCGAAAAGGCCGCGCTCGAGATCGATCAGGACAAGGCCAAGAAGATCGCCGACCGGATGCGCAAGGGCGCCTTCGATCTGGAAGATCTCGCCGACCAGCTGAAACAGTTGCAGAAGCTCGGCGGCATGGGCGGCGTGATGAACCTGCTGCCCGGCATGGGCAAGATCAAGAAGCAGATGGACGGCCTCGACCTCGACAACAAGGTGCTGAAGCGCCAGATGGCAATCATCGGTTCGATGACGCCCTATGAGCGCCGCAACCCCAAGGTCATGGATGCCAAGCGCAAGAAGCGTGTGGCGGCAGGCTCCGGCACCAAAGTGGAAGAAATCAACCGGCTGCTCAAGATGCACCTGCAGATGGCCGGCATGATGAAGCAGATGGGCCAGGGCAAGGGCCTGTTCGGCAAGATGATGGGCGGGGCCAAGGGCGCGCCCGACGCCGCCGAACTGGAGCGCATGCAGGCGGAACTCGCCAACCTCAACCCGGATGCCCTGCCCGAAGATCTCAAGGAAATGATGAAGGGCGGCGCGCTGCCCGAGATGCCGAAGCTGCCGGGTCTTGGCGGGCTTCCCGGCCTCGGCGGCGCGAAACTCCCCGGCCTCGGCGGACTGCCGGGACTGGGCGGCGGCGGCTTCAAGGGATTGCCCGGCCTGGGCAAGAAGAAATAGAATTAATCAGTTTACGGATCATAAGGAGAAGAGACATGGCCGTTAAGATGCGTCTTGCACGCGCGGGCACCAAGAAGCGCCCCTACTACCACATCGTCATCGCTGACGCCGCCGCCCCGCGCGACGGCAAGTTCATCGACGTCATCGGCGCCTTCAATCCGATGCTGCCGAAGGATTCGGCTGAGCGCGTGAAGCTCGACGGCGAGAAGGCCGCCGCCTGGCTGAAGAAGGGCGCGCAAGCCACCGACCGCGTGCTGCGCTTCCTCGACAAGGCTGGCCTCGCCAAGCGCGAAGCCCGCAACAACCCGAACAAGGCGCTGCCGGGCAAGAAGCGCCAGGAGCGCGAGAAGGCCGCCGCCGCCAAGGCCGCCGGCTGAGGCCTGATGCGCCATGGCGCCGCGTGACGTGGCACAACGGGACATGGTCCTTGTCGGCCTCATCACCGGTGCGCATGGCATCCGGGGCGAGGTGAAGCTGCGGAGCTTCACCGCCGATCCCGCTGCGATCGCCAGCTATTCGCCGCTCGAAACGGCGAAGGGCGCGAAGATCGAACTGGCCCGGCTGCGCCCCGCCAAGGATGGTTTCATCGCCGTTCTCAAGGGTGTGACCGACCGCAACGCGTCCGAGGCGCTCAAGGGAACCGAACTCTTCGTACCCCGCGAGCGCCTGCCCGAGCCCGAAGACGACGAGGTCTACGTCCATGACCTTATCGGCATGACCGTTCATCTCGCCGATGGATCGGTTCTGGGCGAGGTCGTCGGCATCGAGAATTACGGCGCCAGCGACCTGATCGACGTGAAGGTCGAGGGCCGCAAGGACACCGTGCTGATCCCCTTTGCTGACGGCTATGTGCTGGAGGCCGATGCGGACAAGCTGGTGGTGGACTTGCCCGAGGGGTTTCTCGACGAGGGCCAGCGGGACGGTGAGCCGGAATGAGTTTCCGGGCCACGGTGCTGACGCTGTTTCCCGAGATGTTCCCAGGCTCCCTGGGGCTGTCTCTGGCCGGGCGGGCCCTCGAACAGGGCATCTGGTCGCTGGAAGCGCGCGACATCCGGGCTTCTGCCACCG
>CAUJIO010000083.1 GCA_963205315.1 Pseudomonadota bacterium
ATCAGGCGCGGCGGCGGCGCCAGCTTATGTTGCAATGCGGTCGGACTTGACATCGCCTCGTCACCGCAGTTGAGTTAGAAGCTTGGCGTGTCGACGTCCAGACCGGTCGCGTCTTGGTCGGCTCTGCTGGCACACCAGCCAATAGAAATTTTTGTTGCGAACAACAAATTGTTGCAATATACGTTGCGAAAAACAAGAACGATGAATGCGGGTCCAGCGCGGCCACGACATTCAGAACGGACTGCAGGGCGATAATCAAGTTTAGCCTTGTGGTGCGAAGGGGAGATAGAAAATGCAGCTGTCAATCACACTGATCAGTGAAGCCGCCGGCGCAAGTGCGTCGGAAGCCTCGCGCGGCCAGGTCAGGTCAATGCCCCTGCGGGAGGACAGTGTCCATGGCGTTGCTTGACATCCGCAATGTCTCCAAGAGCTTTGGCGCCATCCAGGCGGTGAACGACATCAGCTTTGCGATCGAGCGTGGCGAGGTCGTCGGCCTGATGGGCGACAATGGCGCCGGCAAGTCCACCATGGTGAAGCTGATCGCGGGCAACTTTCCGCCGTCCGAGGGCGAGATCGCCGTCGAAGGTGAGGTCTGTCACTTTCACAAGCCCATCGAAGCCCGCGCCAAGGGTATCGAGGTGGTCTATCAGGATCTCGCCATCGCCGACAATCTGACGGCGGCGCAGAACGTGTTTCTCGGACGTGAGCTGAAGAAGGGGCCTTGGCCGTTCCGCGTGCTCGACAAGCAGGCGATGATTGACCGTGCTGCCGAGCTCTTTGGTGAGTTGAAGTCTGAAACCCGTCCGCGCGATCTGGTCAGAAAAATGTCGGGCGGGCAACGCCAGGCAGTCGCCATCGCCCGCACGCGGCTCTCCAAGGCTCACATGGTGCTGATGGACGAACCGACGGCGGCGATTTCGGTCAGGCAGGTGGCCGAAGTGCTGGAACTCATCCGCCGGCTGAAGGCCCAAGGCGTCGCTGTGATTCTGATCAGCCACCGCATGCCTGACGTCTTCGCCGTCTGCGACCGCATCATCGTCATGCGCCGTGGCGCCAAGGTGGCTGACAAGACTGTGGCCCAGACCTCGCCGGAAGAAATCACCGGACTGATTACAGGAGCGATCCGTGCCGCCTGACATTGCAAAGCCCGCTGAGTCCGGACATGCGTCCATCGGCGACGTGGTGAAGATTCGCGAGCAGACAATCTGGCAAAAGATTGTTGCCAGCCAGCCCTTCTGGGTGACCGTGGCGCTGCTGGTGCTGGTCGCTTTCATGACCATGCTGGAGCCGAGCTTCGGTACCGTCGACAATGCCGCCAACGTGACGCGTAACTTCGCGCCCTTCGGCATCATGGCGCTGGGTATGACGGTGGTCATCATCACCGGCGGCATCGATCTCTCGGTGGGTTCGATCATGGGACTTGTCGCCATTGTGGCGGGCCTCTTCCTCACCTGGGAATATCCCTGGTATGTTGCATTCTTCATGGGCTTGCTGGCAGGCCTCGCCTGTGGCGCGGTCAATGGCTTCTTCGTTGCATATGTGGGCATGCCATCCTTCGTCGTGACACTTGGCATGCTGTCGATCGCCCGCTCTCTCGCTGTCGTCTTCTCTGGCAACCAGATGCTCTACAAGTTCGGACCCGATGCCCCCATCGTCAAGGCGATCGGCCAGGCCAAATTCCCGCATCAGGTGCCGGGCGATTCCATCCCCGACTGGATCCCGCAATTCTCGTCGCATTTCTGGGTGATGATCGTGATGGCGCTCGTTGTTGGCTACGTGTTCAACTTCAAGGCCTATGGCCGCCATCTGATGGCCATTGGCGGCAACGAGAACGCCGCGCGCCTCACCGGCGTGCCGGTCGACTGGATCAAGTTCCAGGCTTATGTGTTCTCGGCCTTCACCGCCTCCATCGCCTCTCTCTTGCTGCTCGGCTACAACGGTTCGGCTATTAACGCCATGGGGCAGGGTTACGAGTTGCGTGTCATCGCCGCCACCGTCATCGGCGGCGCCAATCTCATGGGCGGTGCAGGAACGGCGTTTGGTGCCATCGTCGGCTCGGCCTTTCTCGAGGTCATCCGCAACGCCTTGCTGATGGCTGGCATCGATTCCAACTGGCAAGGTGCCTTTGTCGGCGCCTTCATCATTCTCGCGGTTCTACTCGGCATGCAATCGGGCGGGAAATCGCTCATCGCCGCTACGGTGGAACGCATGTTTCCGAAGAAGCACCGCTAGATAACCGGTTTCACTGCCGGACACAGTGAAGGTCAACAAGGAGGATAGACCCAATGAAGAAACTGCTGATCAGCACCATCCTGGCCGTTGGTGCATTGACTGTTGCCGCGTCTGGCGCACAGGCCAAGTATGTCTTCGCGCTGGTGCCGAAGAACATGAACAACCCCTTCTTCGATCAGGCCCGCGACGGCTGCAAGAAGGCCGAAGCCGAATCCAACGGCGCCTTCGAATGCATGTATATCGGCCCGGGCGAACATGGTGGCGGTGACGAGCAGGTTGCCATCATGCAGGATCTCATCGCCAAGAAGGTCGACGGCATCGCCGTTTCGCCCTCGAACGCCGCGGCCATGACGGTTGCCGCGCAGGCCGCCAAGGAAGCCGGCATCCCGCTGCTGACCTGGGACTCCGATCTTCTGCCCGAGAACAAGGACCTGCGCGTCGCTTATATCGGCACGCACAACTACGAGATCGGCACCAATCTCGCCAAGCTCGTGAAGGCCATCAAGCCGAACGGCGGCACCATCTGCATCCAGTCTGGCGGCGCTGCGGCGGCCAACCATAACGAACGCATGCAGGGCATCCGTGACGAACTCGCCGGCAAGGCCTCGGCCGCTTCGCCGGGCGACCGTCTGACCGGCCAGAACGGTTGGACCGAAGCCGAAGGCTGCCCGCACTACACCGACGACGATTTCCCCAAGTCGGTGCAGCAGTTCGAGGACTTCATGGCCGCCAACCCGAAGCTTGACGCCTTCGTGCCGACCGGTGGCTTCCCACAGTTCATCCCCGATGCTAACCGCGCTGCGGTCGGCAAGTACAAGGAGCAGATTGCGTCGAAGGCCCTGGCGCTCGTCGTCGCCGACACGCTGCCTGTTCAGATCGACCAGATGAAGGAAGGCCTGTCGCTTGGGCAGGTTGGTCAGCGTCCGTTCGAAATGGGCTACAAGACCATGATGGCGCTGCGCGACATGAAGGACGGCAAGGCACCGCCGGCCGACCCGACCTACACTGGCCTCGACGTCTGCACGCCCGAGACCGCCGACACCTGCATCGCCAAGTAAGCAGGCACGAAAGAAGTATTGCACGGAGGGCGGGGCCGATGGCCTCGCCCTTTCGCGTCTGGTGGCGGTGCTCAGCTTTCGGCCAGTGCTCCCAGCCAGAACAGTGCGCCGATGATCAGCAGCCCGATTCCGAGGTGGCCCGCCAGAAACCACAGGAACGTGGCAATGCGGATGACGAGGCTCGCCCGCCAGGGTGGCCAGTCCTTGTCGGTCAGTTCCGTTTTCCAAACCGACAGCGGCCGTAACCGCCAGTGCTGCAGGAAGCGTATGAGGGCCTTGGTCCCGGTCCGGAGTGCTGGACCTTCGGCAATGATCGCCCTCTCGGCATCGCGGCAGTAAGGGTAATTGGCATCGGGCACGCCTTCCGCGTTGAGTGCGGCGGCTTCAAGTGATTGTCCGGTAGCGGTTCCCGATTGGAAGCAGACGGCACGGAACACGTCGAGAGTCCTCGTTGAACCTTCATCTTCCGTCTTGCAGCTTGTGCGGGACTTGTGCGTGCGGCTGATATTGGAAGTCAGTTGTCGGATTGGCATGAGTATGGAAACATGCGGCCTTGACGCAAGATGCGCCGGCTGCATCAGGCGGTCTGACGAACAGATGGAGGCTGCCGTGGCTGACGATGTTCCAAATCACTACGGCGGCGGCAATGACCTCGCCGGTGCGATTGCTGACAGTTTGCGCAGAGCCGGCAAGGATATGGACAGGCTTACCACGGCCGATCTTGCGACCGTCGACGAGTTTCACATCCGCGCGCGCAAGGCGACGCTCGAGTTGGCGCAAAGCCTGAACCTCGATGCCGCATCCCGTGTGCTCGATATCGGCAGCGGACTTGGAGGGCCGGCGCGGACGCTGGCAGAAACCTTTGGCTGCCATGTGACCGGCATCGATATCACGCAAGCGTTCTGCGACGCCGCAACGGCTCTCAGCAGTTGGGTTGGCCTCTCAGACCGTGTCGACTTCCGGCAAGGTGATGCCACCAGCCTGCCGTTTGACGATGCGGTGTTTGACGCGGCCATGACCATTCATGTGGCCATGAACATCGCCGCCAAGGACAGGATGTATGCGGAGGCCAGACGCGTATTGAAGCCGGGCAGCCGCTTCGTTGTCTATGACGTGCTTCAGGGCGAGGGCGGAGACATCCTGTACCCGGTGCCCTGGGCGCGGGACTCCTCCATCAGCCATCTGGCTTCGCCCGATTCCATGCCGGCCCTTCTGTCGCATGCGGGGTTCAGGATTTTGAAAGTCGAAGATTCGACGGAAGAAGGCCAACGCTGGTTCGAGGAGATGGCCGGGCGTTTGGCGAAGTCGGCCCCGGCCGTGACGTTCCAGGCCTTCCTCGGAAATGACTTCCCCGCAATGGCGCGAAATCAAGTGATCAATCTGCGGGAACGGCGCATCCGCACGGTCAGCTACGTCTGCGAAGCCTGACGGCGCTCAGTTGAGCGCCGGTTGCTCTTTCGTACAGTTGTCTTCACGACCTGTCCGGCAGATGCGGGAGCAGCTCACGTGATGCTGAACAATTGTGCTCCAGCGGCCAGTCGGGTTTCCCAACCTGTGATTTGCCCATTTTCGTCGACTATTGGCACATCGGTCGCCTGATACCAGAAGCGCGCACTGAGGGCGTGGCTGAGTCCCGTCAAAGCGACGTCGGCAAGGTAGCCGTTGATCGCGATCACATCGTGTGGCCAAACGATGCCGCCGATTTCTCCTTGCAGATGCGCCTTGAAGGCAAGCGCAACGGCGACACGATTCTCTCCGGCAGGCGGAGGCGGCACCATAGCTGTCCCCACATTGCTGTTGACGGTGATTGCTGCCCCGCCCCAGCGCGGTGTTACCGTCCAGACGACATCGGTTTGCCAGACCTTGCCAGGATCGACCGTCGGGCCGGGGAAGAGGTTGAGCGTCAGCGGTACGGCCTGCCGAATGGCGATCGTGAACCCGGCGTTGCCATAGGCAATGCCTCCTTGCACCAGACCGGTGGCCGAGGCTCCGGTGGTCGGCGGCGTCCACGCGAAGCCTGAGCCAGTCACGCCGACAGGAATACCGCCCAGCACGACAGGTAGGCCGGTTACAGGGTTGCCGGTGTCCTTGTCGCGCGCCATGACGGTGAAAGACGTCGCCTTTCCGCCGGGAGCGCTGTTCGGTGCGACCTCGATATCGAGCCGGCCTTTCGATACGATGACGGGCCGCCCCTCAAAATTGCTGCTGCGCGAGCACATGACTTGCACGGCCCACAGTTTCTGGTTCTCGGTCAGTGCGGCTGGAACCTGCAACACGGCCTCGCCGGACCAGGTCTGATCGCTGGACGCGCGCTCGCTCCCGTCGACCATGAGATGAAGCCGCGATCCGGGCAGACAGTTCTGGATCTTGACCAGCCGATCACCGGGCCGCACCGGCTGCACGATTTTCGGGACCGGAAGGGGCGACGGAAGCGGTTGAACCTTCTCGGCCGCTGTCCTGCTGGGCGCGGAGCAACCTATCTGACGGATTGCGACTTTATCGCCCTCGATCAGCGGGAACCAGACAGGGATGCGTGTCGCCGGGCTCGTCACCACCACCATGTCCGACAAAGGCTGGCCCGTGGCATCGGACACGACCTGTGTCAACACGCCATTGAACAGGTTGGCCGCCGGTACGGCGCGCATGCAGTCGAGCAGCGGCGGCACAATTGCAGGCGTCGGCGGCGGCAACGCGCCCGAACCCGGCCGTGCGAACTCCAGGCTGGAGCCCGAAGGACTGGTCAGGCCACAGAGCGTCTGACGTGCGACAATGGCCATGATGTCACCCGTTCCGCCAACCTCGTCGGGCAAATCGACCTGCTCGCTCGATGAACCAATGCCAACCGAACCGATCTCCGTCTCTGTGGGCTGGTTCCACACCTTGCTCCACAGGGTCAGCACGCCGCCGGGCTTCAGCCCCGTAACGACGACACGCCTTGCATCGGGACAGAACGGCTGCAAGACCGGTGCTGGCGGCGTCACAGCCGCCCCGACTGGTACGTCGATGTCATTGCTGACACCACCGCACCCGGCCAAACGCTGGCGCGCCCGCAGTTTGCCCGGCCGGAGCGGGATCAATCCTGTGGCCCAGTAGGTCTCGGCGATATTGACCCAGAATTGCGCGGTTCCTTCATTTTCAAGTTCCAGCTGGCCGGCCGGAATCATCGAGGAAACGAGAACTGCTGTGTCACAGGCGTTGAGGGGCCCCGCAACCTGCGGAACCGGCAGTCCTTCCCGTTGAGGGACCGCAGCAAGGGGCATGGAGGCGGCGGCTGCACTTGTCTGAGCGTCAATGGATTGGAAGGCGGATAAAATCTGACCTGCGGCAAGTGGAGTCGGATCGAAGGATGCCCACGAGCTGGTTCCGACAGCATCGAATGTGGTCAGCACGGTGTTTCCGGCTTTCAGCGTGACTTTGGCGCCGGGCACCAGGCTGAGAAGGAGAACGTGATCCATGCATTCGGTCAGCGGCGAACCGTAGGCCGGGGGCGGCAAGGGGATGGGAATGTCGATGACGGCTACAGGATTGTTTGATGCCGCGCTTTCCTCTCCCGTGATCTCCTGAACAGCGGCGACCAGTTCGCCGGGAGCGAGCTTCCGGTCGAGGCTGACCCAGAGATTGCCATTTGCTGACGCGACGGCCGAACCAACGCGGTTGCCGCCGGCAAGAAGGAAAACCTCGGCGCCGCCAAGTACGCCGGAAACCAGCACTGATAGGCTGCTCGTTAGAATGGGTCCATGCACGATCGGAGCTAATGGCTTGACCATTGATCAGTCTCCTCGGGACACGTATCGCGCAGACTATATTGACCTTACCTAGTGTCAAATCACTTTCCACGCGATGCTGAATCCCGCAGGACCGCCGCAGACAAAATCCCTCACTTGGAATTAGTGTCAGGCGCGGGTGCCATCTCGCAGGAGAGCATCCCTGACCAAATTGAAATTCTGCGTGTCACTGGCTGGCGGTGAGGCGCGTACTCTGAGAATGATATGAGACCGCCCAGAGTTATCTCGGCCGTTGCCCTGGATCTCAATCCAACGATTCAGGATAAGCGAATGATAAGCGGAACGTCGATAGTCTTGGCGAGCTGATAGAGTTGTTCCTCACGGGGAGAACGTTGCAAAGCTGAAACTGGGTAGCCGCAAGGAGTATGAAGGTGAGCTTCGCCTGCATGCTTTGCCTGCCCTCCGGCGAACTCCAACAGATGCCGTGACGATAGCGGAACTCAATCGCTCGCATGTCTCCATGAAAGATCACAGGGCACCTGCAAATCGGGTAATTGCATATTTGCGGAGCCCTTTCCCGTGGGCATCGACACAGGGATATGTGCCGAGAGAGTTCAATCCCCCCACCACGTGAAGCTATACAAAGAGCAGGGGAAGGAACGGTTCCTTGTTTCGGAGGAGATCAAGAGACTGGGCGAAGTACTCTTTGAGGCGGAGACGGTAGAATTGCCGTGGCTTACAACTTCAACTGACTCAAAGTCCGAACATGTGGTGAAACCCGGAAATCAACGGGTTGCACATCCTGGCACAATACTCTCACGTGGTCAGTACCCATGATGCCCGCGCCAATGAGCCCGATTCGAAGTGTCAAGTAATCCTCGCTATGGCTGTAGAACTACCTAATGCACCAAGGATTGCTGATGCCGGCATTCGTCCGCTAGAGCCTCTATTTATGATACGTCTGCATCGGATCTGCGGACTCCTTCAGTCCAGTCAGAAAGTTCTGCGCCGCGTGTAGAATGGCATCGGCCCGTCTCCGGTTTGTTTGCCTCCTGGTCAGAGGGGCGTGAATGTGGGACGAGAGGGGGCCTCGCCTAGCCCCTCAAGAACCCAAAATCGCAACCTTCATCGGCTTGCAGAATTTCCTGTTGATAGAGTTTTGCGTAGCCGCGTGCTTCCGGTGTCGGTGTCACCACGCCCTGCTGTGACAGGCGCCTGCTGAGTTCCTCGGCACTCACGAGTAGTTCAATCTCACGCTTCTTGACGCTAATCCGGAGAACGTCGCCATTTCGAACGACACTCAAGGGCCCGCCTGATGCAGCGTCCGGGGTGATGTGGAGAACGATCGTGCCGTACGCCGTGCCGCTCATGCGGGCGTCGGAGATCCGCACCATGTCCTTGACGCCAGCCTTGGCCAGCTTGGCGGGAATCGGCAGATATCCCGCCTCCGGCATCGCGGCCGGGCTATTGGGCCCGGCGTTCTTCAATACCATGATGTCACCGGGCTCGACGTCGAGCGCTGGATCATCGATGCGGGCAGCGAGGTCTTCAAGCGACTCGAAGACGACCGCGCGGCCCTGTTTCTCGAACAGGGCGGGATCGGCGGCAGAGCGCTTGAGAATAGCGCCGCGCGGAGCAACATTGCCGAACAGCGCGACGAGACCTCCGTTCTCGCGCACAGGTTCATTGAAGGCCTTGATGATGGACCGGTCGACCCAGTCTGCCGTCTGCGCGATGCGGTCGCCAAGCGTTTCGCCGGTGACCGTCACGCAGTCGAGGTGCAGGAGATGCTGCAGTTCCCGGAGCACAGCCGGGATTCCACCCGCTGCATGGAAGTCCTCCATGTAGCCCGTGCCCGTCGGCTTCAGATCTACGAGCACAGGTGTCGTATCGCTCAGTTCGTTCAACCGGTGCAGATCGACTGGGATACCCAGCCGGCCTGCGACTGCCGTGAGATGGATGATGGCGTTGGTCGATCCGCCAAGCGCCAGGAGGACGCGAAGTGCGTTCTCGAAGGCCTTCGCGGTCATGATCATGCTGGGCCGCAGATGATCCTTCCCGATCAGCGATACCGCCAGCCGGCCCGTCTCCTCCGCTATCCTCAGGCGGTCGGCATCGACAGCGGGGATCGCTGCGGAATTGGCCGGCATCATGCCGAGGGCCTCCGCGAGCGAGGCCATTGTGCTGGCGGTGCCCATCACGGCGCATGTTCCGGCGGTGGATGCGAGACGCTGCTCGATGACGTCGATTTCTTCACGGTCGACACCGCCCGCCCGGTATCTGGCCCAGAAGCGCCGGCAATCGGTGCAAGCCCCGAGACGTTCGCCCTTGTGCCGTCCCGTTGACATGGGGCCTGCGACCAGCTGAACCGCCGGAAGATCGGCGGATGCCGCGCCCATCAGTTGGGCCGGAACCGTCTTGTCGCAACCGCCGAGCAGAACCACGGAATCCATCGGCTGCGCGCGGATCATCTCCTCGACGTCCATCGACATCAGGTTCCGGAACTTGAGACTGGTGGGATTGAGGAAAACTTCACCGAGAGAAATCGTCGGGAACTCCACGGGAAGTGCGCCCGCTGCAAGGACTCCGCGCTTCACGGCATCGATCATCTCGGGAAAATGCCGATGACAGTTGTTGAAGCCACTGGCCGAATGGCAGATGCCGACGATCGGCTTATCCAGCATCTCCCGGCTGTATCCCATGGAACTTGCGAAGGAGCGCCTGAGATAGATACTGAAATCGCGGTCGCCATAATTGGTGAGACCGCGCCGGAACCCGTGATTGTTCTTGCCGTCTGTCATGATGTGATCACCGCTCAGCTATGCCGCATCTTCACGTACTTGGCTTCGAGATAGTCGAAGATGCCAAGCTGGCCGCCTTCGCGTCCGAAGCCGCTTTCCTTGATGCCGCCGAAGGGAATTTCGGCCGCGGCGAGCAGCATGTCGTTGACGCCGACCATCCCTGCCTCGAGCGCGTTCGCCGCACGGTTCGCTGTCTCCAGGGATTTGGTCCACACATAGCTTGCCAGTCCGAATGGCGTGCCGTTGGCGCGCGTGATCACGTCGTCGAAGGTATCGAAGCCCGAAACGGGAGCGATGGGACCGAACGGCTCGTCGATCATGACACGGGCATCATCGGGCACGTCATCAAGGACAGTTGGTTCGAAGAAGAAGCCACGATTGAAGTCCTTGGGGCGGCTACCACCTGCAGCAACCTTGGCGCCCCGTCGCACGGCATCTTGCACGAGCGCTTCGATGCGTTCACGCCCGCGGGCGTTCACCATGGGGCCGCACGTCACGTCCGGATTGGTGCCGCTGCCGAGCTTCAGGGCCTTGGCGGATTCGGCCATGGTCGCAACGAAGCGATCCTTGATCGAGGAATGAACATAGAAGCGGCTGGGCGAGATGCAGACCTGCCCATTGTTGCGGAACTTGGCTGCCGCGCAGGCCTTGGCGGCGGCGACGGGATCTGTGTCACCGAAGACAAGAACTGGCGCATGGCCTCCGAGTTCGAGACTGACGCGCTTCAAGCCTTCCGAGGCCTGCCGCATGATGAGCTTGCCCACCGGCACGGAACCCGTCAGCGAAATCTTGCGGATGACGGGCGACGCCAGAAGGTGCTCGGAAATCTGTGACGAGCTCCCCGTCACGACGCCAAGCACGCCATCGGGAAGGCCCACCTTCCTTGCGGCTTCGGCGAAGAGAAACATGCTGCCGGGTGTTTCCGAGGATGGTTTCACGATGATGGTGCAACCGGCAGCCAGTGCTGCGGCCATCTTGCGCGCCGGCAAGAGCGCCGGGAAATTCCAGGCGGAGAATGCCGCGACCGGTCCGACGGGATGATAGACGACATCGAGCCTTACGCCCGGATCGCGGCCACTGAGCGAGTGCCCGAAGATGCGGCGCGCTTCATCGGCGTACCAGTCGAACTGGTCGATCGCGGCATTGAATTCGCCACGGGCTTCGGCCAGCGGTTTTCCGCACTCTCTTGCCATCGTCAGCGCGGCCTTCTCGATGATGCCGCGCAGCTCGTTTGCGATGGCGCGCAGGATTTGCGCACGCTGCCACCCCGATGTTGCGGCCCAGCCTGGCTGGGCCTTTGCCGCCGCCGCGAGCGCCCCGTCGAGATCAGCAGCATTGGCGGTGGGGATCGCCCCGACGCGATCCTCCGTCGCAGGATCGATGACGTCCTGAGTCTTGCCGCTGCTGGCCGCATGCCACTGGTTGTTGATGAAGAGACCGTAGGAGTCGTACATGTTCAGCCTGCCTGTCTAGATCGTCTGGTCAGCGTAGAGTTTTTCGACGTTGGCTACCCATGGGCCGACATTCCATCGGCCATAGGCACCCATGCCAGCCTTCTCTTCCTCGCCCCAGAAAACGGGCACGTGAACGACGGAGAGGCCCTTATGCGCATAGGCATCCTCGAGTGTCTTCCTGAACTGTTCCGGAGTTGTGCCACCGAAGATGCCTTTGACACCTTTTACCGCATTGGCCATTGCGGCGTAGTCGACTTCGACGTGATCGTTCGACCCATAGTCCTGGCCATACTGCGCTTGTTGAAGCGAGGAGATCGCGCCCATGCGGCGGTTGTCGAAGACGATGACCATGGCGTGAACGCCGTGCTGCGCACCATCGATGAGGATCTGCGGGTTCATCATGAACGAGCCGTCGCCAGAAAAGGCGATCATGTATCTCGGCTTGTCGGCAGCTGCGGCCGCAAGGAGCGAACTTGCGGCAAATCCCATGAAGGAAGCGCCGGACTCGGTGACGGTCTCGAACGGCGAGTTGTCATCATTTACTTGAAAGCCATTTGCCTGGACATCGCCTGCATCGAAGACCTTGAGCGCATTCACCTTGCGCGCAAACGCCTGCGCGATGGCAACTGCAGTGGGTTGCGTAAGGATCTCCCGGCCCCAGGCGTCGTCGCGTAATGCCCCGACAGACGTACGCTCCTGTCTGAGAGCCTGCCATTCGGATTTCTTGGCCTCGCAACTTGCAAGCCATTCTGCTGAAGCGCGCGATACGGCATCGCTTCTTTCAACATTGCCGAGCACGTCGAGCAGGCGCTCGATTACCGGATTGATGTCGCCCACCAGTGCCGTGGTGTGATTGTAGTGGCTCGCGTCTGTCACATCGCCGTTGATGTTGATGACGTGCTTCGCATTTGGATAGCCCGTTCCGGAGCAATCGGACTGGCAGACCGCCCTTGAACCCGCGACAATCAGAAGTTCCGCGTGCTCCATGGCGTAGTTGCCGGAGACCGACCCCTTGCTGCCGCCGACATGCATGTTGAGAGGGTGATTGTCGGGCAATACGCCATTCGAGCCGGGCGACAGCACGACCGCTGCTCCGATCCTTTCGGCAAGGGCACGGATCGCCGCTGCGGACTTCCGTGCACCGCCTCCAGCCTTGATCACAATGCGTGCCGACGAACGGATGTGCATCGCCGCGTCCTCGAAGGCCGCCATGTCAGCCGGCAATGTCGGGCCAACACTGAGCCGCTCCGGCAAGGCTTCGATGTTGAGCGATGCGATTGTTTTGGGCTGTGTATTGATCGGCAGGCAAAGATAGAAGGGGCCAGCGAAATTGGGCCGGTGCACGGTCTGGGTGCCGCGCCGCAGGGCGTCACGCAAAGCCTCAGGCGTGTGGAGAGTATAGGAGCGGCCCAGGATATCTGTGAGCCTGCCGAATTCACCCTGCCGTCCGCCGATCACCTGCTGCATGTTGTAGCCTTCGCCGTGTGTCGTCTCATCGCCGTAGAGATGGTAGACGCCGATGCCATTCGAGGCGGCGGCGAGCGAGCCAGAATAGGCGAGCAGGGGGCCCGGTCCGATCGAACTCAGAACGGCGGGCGTTTCACCATAGGCCCAGGCCAGCATCGTGGCGGCGTGAGCCATGGCGACTTCATTGCGGCACTGCAGGAAGCGGAGAGCACCTTCCTCCGAATAGACGCGGAGGACTTCGCCGATATCGGTGTTGCCGTGGCCCAGAATGCCGAAATACTTGCGCACGCCCTGTTTCAGAAGGCCGATAATGACGCCTTCAGAAAGCGTCACGTCCGCGCGATGGGGCAATATGCCAACATCCAATGCGGCCTGCACGCCGCCAGCAGCGGCAATGGCGCGCGCACGAGCGCGCACTTCCAATTCGTTCATCGCTTTCCTCCATGGTGGCTTAGAGGCTATGCCGACTTGCAGCTAGCGTCCTGCATATCCTTTGATCCGGACAGTTTTTTTGTTTTCGCTTCCAGTCCCAGAAATAGACGATTGTGGAGCGCTGGCGGTTGTCCCGTCCCAGCCCAATCGCATAGATAACTCTCTAGACAACTGGATATGTAGCGGTTCCCATTCGGACAAACGCATGTCTGTTACCCTTGGTGACGGGCCAGAAACCCCAATAGCAGCGCATACCAAACCATCGAACCGAAAGACTGGCGCGGCGATGCAGCGAACGCCGACGCTGAACTCTTCGTCATCAAATGCCACACCCTGTGCGCGTACTTTCGCGAGCATGTCCCTCAGGGCATCAATGCTGGAAATCGTGCGGCGAGTGTAGGGTTCGAAGACGATCTTCTTCATGATGTCTTCGCGAATGTCTTCGGGTTGGAACGCAAGAAGAGCTTTTCCCAGCGCTGTACAATAAAGCGGGGCAAGGGTGCCAACGGGCACATCCATTCCTATGCCACGACCAGGCGCAACCTGATCAACGTAAAAGGCGCGGTTGTCCGCCATGATCGCCATATGCGCGCATTCATTGGTGATCTCAGTCAATTTTTCCAAGATAGGACGCGAAGCACCGCGTAGATCCATGCGCCGCAGGGCTTTGTAGCCCAACACTCCCAGACTGAGCCCAAGTGAGTAGCGCTGCGTGACAGAATCCTGCTCGACGTATCCCGCTTGCTCCAAAGTGCGAAGCATTCGGGAGACCGAGCTCTTGTCCATATCCACCATGCGGGCAAGTTCGGAAACCCCATAACTGCCGACGCCCTCACCCAACGTGTCGAGGAGGCGGATCGCCTTGGTGACTGATTTGATTTCCAACTGAAGGCTCCTGAATTGCCCCTGTATAGGCACGTTGATGCATGATGGTCAACGGTGTTGCAGTTCAATTGAGGAAGAAACCTCCTGCACCGCAGCAATTCGCCGTCGCTGATCTCAGGAAATTCAGGGAAAGCCGGGAGCTGCGCTTAAATTTATCGCAAACCAGCTGAAGTGTATTTCATAGAACATCACTGTTGACGATAGCGCACCAATATGTTTTTCATAGTCATTCTCATGTAGCACTAGCGTTGCAAAAAGCGTTTCCGGGAGTTCATGAGTGAATCTCACAACAACTAATTCGGAGGAAAAATCATGAAATCCTACAATTCTCGAATTCTCGCCGTTTATTCCTGCGCAACATCAGCCTTGCGGCTGCTGTCGCGTCCGGGCTTCTTTCTGCAACGTCGTTGGCGAAAGCTGCGAACGTCAAGATTGGCGTGTCAATTCCGACGCTCGACAATCCTTTCTGGGTCAACGCGGTAAACTTCGCCAAGCACGCTGCTGACGAACTCGGCGTGGATCTGTCCGTGGTGGCCTCTGAGGGCAAGGAAGAAAAGCAGCTGGCTGACGTCCAGTCTATGATAGCCACGGGCGTCCAGGCTCTGGTCTTCACCCCTATTTCGACCGCCAGCGCTCCTGGCCTTATCAAATTGGTCAATAGCTCAAATCTGCCTATTGTGGTGGTGGCTCTCCGATAGGGATCCCACTCGATAGCGACTACTATATGTTTGGCACACCGCCAGTGCCGGTTATTATTGTCCTGATTGTCGCGGTAGTCATGGGTGGCCTGCTCTATTTCACGACATTCGGCCGCTATGTATTTGCAATTGGCGGTGATGAAGAGAAGGCAAGGGTTCTGGGTCTTCCGTGCGATGCGATAAAGACCTGGATCTACGTAATCTCCGGAATGCTCGCTGGTGTAGGTGGTGGAATTCTCACTTCGCAGATCGGTTCTGGCAGTCCAACGATTGGAACGGGCTTCGAACTCATGGCAATTTCGGCGGTAGTGATAGGTGGTACACCACTCACCGGTGGTTCGGGCTCAATTCTCGGCACTCTGGTGGGTAGTCTCGTCATTCAAACCCTCGCTAACGGCTTGATTATCGTAGGGATTGCGTCAAATGTTCAGACAGTGTTGACCGGCGTCGTGCTCATCATTGCGGTTATGATTTCAATCCGCCACGGCAAACTTCGTATCATCAAGTAATGCAAGAAACAGAGGAACGTATCGTGGATAAGAAAAAAGTTCGAATCGGTCTCGTCGGCGCCGGAGCGATCATGCGTCTCAGCCACGCTCCAACCATAAGATCCAGCGACTGCGCTGAGCTTGTCGCCGTATTTGACGCTGATATTCAGCGCGCCGAAGTCCTGACGAGCGACTTTGGTGGAAAGCCGTTCAATAATCTCGAATCTATGCTTGGCCTCAAAGATCTCGATGCCGTGATCGTGGCTACGCCAAACAAATTTCACGAGGAAGGCGTGGTGGCCGCTGCGGCGCACGGAAAACACGTGTTGTGCGAGAAGCCATTGTCAGTGGACGCGGCTGGCGGAAGGAGAATGGTCGAGGCCTGCAATAAGGCCGGGGTTGTGCTGCAGGTTGGTTTCAATCAAAGATTCTGGGGCCAGGTTGAGATTGCTAAGGCTCTGATTGACGCCGGCTTTATCGGCAAAGTTCATCAGATGCGCTCGATATATTCCGAAAAGTCGACGGCATATCCGGCGAGCACGGGGTATCGCTATGATCTCGGCTTGTCCGGCGGAGCTACGATTATAGATTTAACTATTCACCGAATCGACTTGGCACGTCATCTCGTTGGTGACTTCTCTGGTGTAATGGCTGAGCTGGTCCATAGCCAACTCCCTCAAGTTGTCGATGACAATGTTTTTATGCTGACGCGCTTCGAGTCTGGGGCGCGGGGTTGCCTGGCCGGGAATCGATACTCGCCCAACATTGGCGATGGAACAGACCTTTACGGTACTGAGGGAACCATTCATTTGGCGAGTGAAACCTCCTCGCCGTTTGCTTCGGCTCCGCTGGCTGTCTATACCGAGAGAGCTGCAAAGGACTTACCAGACGTCTTGCGCGAGGCGCATTATCCAGAAGCTTGGTGGGAAAGCTTCAAAGGCGGATGGATTACTGTGAAGCCTCCTCGGCGCAGTCCATATGGCAAACAACTTGCGGCCTTCTGTGACAGTATTTCTATGGGGAAGCCAGCCCAAATCACTGGTATCGATGGTCTTCGGGCGCAGGAGTTCGTGCAGGGTGCGTATCATTCCATGCGTACCGGCTCATGGGTCGATCTGCCATTGTCGGACAGCATTCCCTTTGACATTCCCGAATATCGCTGAGGTCACAATGTATTCCTGCTTTCATAGCGTAGGGCTTCCGAAGCAAACGCTCTTGCAAGTCATAGAAATGGCAGCAGACGCGGGCTATCAAGCGATTGAGATCAACTGTGAAACATTGCCTTGGTCTCAGCCGCATATGACGCCTGCGACCGGGCAGGCAGAACGGCTTCAAGCTGATAGAGCCTGCAGAAGTCGTGGGCTTACAATTCCCGCCATCGGTGCTCACATAAAAATGGTATCACAAGATCCGGAATTGCGGAAAGCGGCTGTCGACTTCGTCAACGGTTGCACGGATATTGCAGTTGATATGAATTCTCCGATTGTCCACATCTTGTCTGGGCCGGCGGATGATGGTGTCGACCAGAAGGAAGCGTGGAAGTGGTTTCGGTCAGCAGTTGAAGAGACGGCCGACTATGCTGATAGAAAGGGCAAAGTTCTCGCGATCGAAGCGATCGTAGGGCACGTGTTCAACAAGGTGGACGACTACCATCAAATGCGCAGGGAACTTCCTGGCGTGCCGTTCAGAGTGAACTTTGATCCAAGTCATCTCATCGTGCAGAACGAAGATCCCATGCGTGTCGTCAATGAGTTGGGAGATCAGATCGTTCATGTTCATTTGAAAGACGGACGTGGACTATATCCGAAATTTGAGTTTCCTCCGCTTGGAAAAGGGGGAATCGATTTCGGGGCCCTGTATGGTGGGCTGCTTAAGGCTGGATACAGAGGAGCGCTGTCAGTCGAATATGAGGCGCAAGTGTTCGGCTACCAGCTCAGCGACCAGGAAATTCTTTCCGAAGGAAAGACCTTCATTGACAAGCTTGCTAACCGCTAGTCCTGCGAGATCCGAAATGAATGGTACGACTCAGACCAAATCCCAGAAAGACAATTGCTTTCTTCAATTGAGGGAAGTCACAAAGCGCTTCGGCGGTATTCGGGCTTTGGAAGGTGTAAATCTGGAAATCCGCCGTGGCGAAGTGCTGGGCCTTCTGGGTGACAATGGCGCCGGTAGGACGACACTTGTGAAGATCATGTCTGGTGTCCACCATCCTTGACGAGATTTTCGTGAAACTGCCTTCGCCACCTTTCACGCCCGTGGAAAAGAAACTGGTCGCTGAAAACGTCTATGGCCCTATGCCACCCCATGAACAGGCGGAGCTGATCCGCAAGGTCCGCGCGCATGTCTATGGCGGCGCTGGCGAAGGCTGAAGCTGATCTTCTGTCCCGGCGCTGAAACGGACCTCGCAACGCTTGAACCGTCTCAGCATTGGCCATACCCCTACCCACAAATAGAACACCGCGAGTACGCCCGGCAAAGAGCAGGTTTGCCTACATGAGCACTACAGGCACACGAATATCTCTGATTATCTCGGGGTGCCTGGCGGTGGTCGCCAATGGCCATGCACTGATCCAGACTTCGAACATCAGCGCGGCTGCAATGAGGGCCAACGCAGACTAGAACCGTATGCCACAGACAACCCGACGCCAGCTGCCGTACACGGATTTTTTCTCGCTATACATTCTTGTCACGGCACAGCTAAACAATGGAGCGCAAATCCAGCAGAGGCCCGGGCGCATTGAGCCACATTCTTGTCGTCGACGATTCAAGCACTTTTCGCCTCAAACTGTCCAAAGCGGTCCAACACCTGGGCCACGAAGTTACTACGGCGGCCGATGGATTGGGAGCTCTCAGAACGCTTCAAGGCGGGACGTTCGATGTCGTGCTCTTGGATATCATGATGCCGGAGATGGACGGTTTCGAAGTCCTTGCGGCAATGAAGGCTGACAATCGAACGAAACACACCCCGGTCATCGTAATTTCGGGTCTGAGCGATACGATGTCCAACGTTGTCCGGGCCATGGAGTTGGGTGCAGAAGATTTTTTGCCAAAGAGTTTCGGCCCCTCGCTTCTCAAGGCACGTATTGCCGCCGCCATAGACAAGAGCATCCGTAGGCGATCGCAGTCGGAGGTCAGAATTCGCCCGGCAAATCACAGTGATATCCTGCTTTTGCTGGTTCTTGTGAACACCGCAGGCGCGGGTCTTCCTCTCGAGGCTTGGAAAAGAAGCCGCCAAGCGACTCAAAGCCCTTGGGAAAAGGGGACGGAGATCATGCAGAAACCGGGAGAAGATATCAGTCTGGCAAACTGCTTTATCGGGCAAACCGAGAGCGGCGGGCTTGGCGGGCTGGTGTTTTACGATTCCCCCCGGATTGGCGGTGACGCCAATTCTCCTGACTTCGATTTTCTGAAACCGCTCCAGGAGCTCGAACGGCTCGCGGCGGGTACGACACACATATCCTATCTCTGCACGATCGATAGTTGGCGCGGGGAAGGGATCGGTTCGGCCTTGATGCGATTTGCCGAGACGTGCCGCGGACCACGCAGGATGAGCATCATTGTGGCCAGTTCGAACAACGGAGCGCGGGCGCTTTACAATCGTCTTGGATATTCCGAAGCAGAACGGCGCCCCATGATCCTCGCCAACGGACGCCCCAACGGCGAAGACTGGATCCTGATGTTCAAGTCATGAATTGCGAAAGACGATACGATAGTGTGGCGCGGTCAGATGTCCGGCCTCTCGGCGCGGCGTACTCGGCTGTTGTCTTTGAGGTAGCTGACAACCTCGGCCTCGAGCGAGCGACAAGAGGCTATGATTAACTCTGCCGTCGTGCCGACCTCTTGCAACTCTCCCTCTCTGGCATCCCGTTCGAGCCGGGCGCAGAGGTCTCCCGCAGTTTCGTCACCCAGGTCGCGGCATAACGACTTGAGCGTATGAGCGACGCGCCCCATCGTTGGCGCGTCGCCATTCGCAGCGGCGGTAAAGAGCTTGTCAAGAAGACCGGCCTGCTCGTCGACGAAACTTTGCAGGATGTCTGCGATGACCGCATCATCCTCCCCGACCGCATCACGAAGCCTCTGCAGCGCCTTTGCCGTCAGGCCCATGGTGTTTTCCCCTTTTTAAACTTCTGGGTGCAACGGCGATTGCCGTTTGCCCGCAGCAGCACGAAGCGCGCGTACAAGTTCGCTGATCTCGATCGGCTTGCTGACATAGTCGTCCATCCCGGCGCGCAAATACTTCTCACGATCGCCGGCTATCGCATTCGCGGTAAGGGCGATCATGTGGGGCAATTCGGCGGGGGACCGCAGTTCGCGGATACGAGCAGTTGCCTCGAGGCCATCCATATCCGGCATCTCGATGTCCATGAGGATTGCATCAAACGCCTTCCCGCTGACGGCCAAGATGGCCTCCTCGCCGCTGGTTGCCACTTCCGGCTCGAATCCCAGCTTGCGCAGGGCTGCGGCGCAGAACTTGCGGTTCGTAGGATGGTCATCGACGATGAGGATGCGCAGTGGGATTTCGTCTGCAAGCCGTGCCGAAGGCGAAGATGGTTCCTTCGCCATTGACGAGTTCTCAGGGCGTCGCTCGGACCGAAGGGCCACTCCAAGCGCCTCGAGCAATGCGCTGGGCTTGATTGGCTTAACAAGGAAGTGAGCAAACTCCCTGCCGCCGTCCATTTCTGAAATTTGCGATTTTGTGATGTGCAGGGAACTGAACAAGATCATTGGCAAGTACCTGCCTTCTGGCAAGGCCCGGATGCGGCGAGCCAGCTCGACTCCATGCTCGCCCGGCATTTGCATGTCGAGGATGACGACGTCCGGCCGCACGGCGCTCTCCAAAAGCCGGATCGCCTCCTCCGCAGACGTGGCTTGAACGGAAGACACACCGAAACTCTTCAGGTGCAGTTCCAAAACACGAAGGTTCGTCGCGTTGTCATCGACGATCATCGCCGTGCGTCCAAGGAAGTCAGTACTATCCAGCGACACTTGATCTTCAAGCGGCCTCTGGTCGGTCGGGGCCAGTGGGAGCGCGAAGGAGAAGGTGGTCCCGCGTCCAACCTCGGAGCGTACGGAGATCGATCCTCCCATGAGCTCGAGGATTCGCTGTGAGATGGCCAGACCCAGGCCTGTCCCTCCGTAACGGCGCGCGGTCGAAATGTCGACCTGGCTAAAGGACTTGAAGAGCCGATCTTGCCGATCTGCAGGAATCCCGATACCCGTATCCGCGATTTCGAATTGCACAACAAGCGGGCCCGACGCGTCGGCGACGCTTCGCGATACTCGCAGAAATACCTCGCCGCGTTCGGTGAACTTCACGGCGTTGTTCAAAAGATTCAGCAAGACCTGCCGCAGGCGCATTGGATCGCCCAGGACCTGACGACGTAGTACCGGATCGATCCAGTAGATCAATTCGAGCGCTTTCTCTGCTGCCCGCGGCGCGATGATGTCGAGCGCCTGTTCGACCGTGGAAAAGAGATCGAAGGGTGTTTGCTCGATGTCTAGCTTTCCGGCTTCAATCTTGGAGAAATCAAGAATGTCATTGATAACTGCTAGCAGCGCTGCTGCGCTTTGCGAGATCGTGTCGCAGTACTCGCGCTGTTCCGTGTCGAGGCGCGTGCTGGACAGCAGGTGCGTCATGCCGATGATCCCATTCATCGGCGTACGAATTTCGTGGCTCATCGTCGCAAGGAACGCGCTCTTGGCGGTGTTGGCAGCCTCGGCTGCCTCTTTTGCGGCAGTCAGCGACCGTTCCAAATCACGCAGCTTGATCACATCCTCGGAGCTGGCTTTCAAGGCTAGCTCCAGGCGGCGGGAGACAGCCTTGACGTGATCCTCTGACGCCTTGATCCGTGTGATATCCGTGTCCGTGCCCACGAAGCGGTAGGGTTTGCCGTAATCATCCCATGCAATCGCGCGGCCACGACACATGATCCAGACCCAGTGCCCATTTGCATGGCGTTCGCGGTACTCATAGGCGACTTCGGCCAGCTCACCTGCATTCAGGCGTTTGGTCTGGTCCTGTGCCAGCACACGGTCGTCGGGATGGACACTCTGAAGCCATTCTTCATCGGTCGTCGTGACTCCCGCTTCGGGCACCAGGCCCCTGATTTGGTGCCAGACGGTCGAGTAATAGCGCCGCCCGCTGTGATTATCATAGTCCCAAACACCCTGATTGGCGCTTTCCAGCGCTGCCTTCCAAAATGTTTCCTGGGATAATTCAGTCTTCATTTCAGGATGTCCGTCGCAACGGTTTCGATCAGCTATAAACGTTCAACTTCGCGCTTGACCCAGGCTTCTCGACGTCTGCCTGGATGCAGCGGTTCGCCAAGACCTCAAAGTCGGAGAGCCTGACGTTATCCCGGAAGGCAGGGGCATCCACCTTCGACGTATTTGCCTTACCAGCCATTCTTTGTCCCCTGTCCTTGTATGGCGGATATCTGGCACGCTGATCGAGGACTGCCTGCTTACAATCTGCCGTTGGCTCTTGAAAATAACTATGGATCTTTCCGCACGTGTCCTCGGCGACGGAATTCGACCATGACGTTGCCCGCTTCGGCCTTGGGCCCCACGAATGCAAGACCCAGGACGATCATCAGAAGCGCGAAGCCAGTCCAGACTGACAGGGCCTCGCCTAACAGGACCACGCTCCAGGCAATACCAGCCAAGGTTACGACATAGGCGCTCTGGCTTCCGAAAACCGCCCCCGCCATCGCGATCAGCCGGATATACAGGACCGTGCAGACGCCGACGCAAACACCAGAAATCGCAATCAGGAGGTCTGAAAGCGAGAGGCCGGTCCCGAACATAAAGAAATGCCCGCGTATCACGGCAAGCGGCAGGACGAGAATTGCAGACAGAACGAGGGTCAAGCCGCTGCTCACGATGGAATCGAGTTTCGGCGGGTGTTTTACGGCAAGGAGAACATCGATGGCGCCGTAAAGGATCGGCACGAGAAGCGCAATCAGCAGCCAGAGAAGGCCGGATATACCGCCGCCGTCCTCGCGGACAAAAAGCAGAGCCAGAACGCCCATCAAGCCACAAGCCAGCCCGGCAAAGCGCCGCAAGCTTGGCGCCTCGATCCGCATTGCTGCAGCGATTGCAAAGACCACAAACCCCTGCATAGCCATGATGATCGAAAAGACGATGCCTGAGACGCGACCGGCGGCCTCGAACAGCACCACGCTGCTCACGCCGAAGATCGCAGCCCAACTCAACATGAATAAGGCGTCGGACCGGCTGATTCGGAAACTCTTGCCGCTCGCCATTGCCCAAGCGCAGCAGATTGCGCCTGCCAATAGATTCGACCAAAAGGTCACCCCCAGGGTCATCGTGTTCTCTTGATAGATGAGCACCGAGAGCGGCACGACGAGACCCCAGAGAACGCCACCTGCCAGGAGCAATGCCCCGCCCTTGAGCGTCCGGATGTTACGCTGAAGCGCAACCTCGCGGGCATGCACCTGTGTGGCCATCTCCACAAAAACGCTGGCCAGCCGGCCAACGGAATCCCTGCGCTTGGCGACCTCTCCCAAGCCCAGATTCTCCGGATGGAACTTACTGCTTTCCATGATCCGCGCCGCTTCGGACAACTTGTCCATCTGGCGCAGGAGGTCGATCTCGGTGTCACGCAGGTGCTTCTTCTCGATGCAAGCAGCAACGCGCGCGCGGAACAGCACAGGATCGAAGTCCTTGGGCAGAAAGTCGGTCGCCCCCAACTCGATAGATCGCGCGACGCTGTCCATGTCGCCGTCCATTCCCGAAATCACGAGTACCGGGACTTCTGCCAGGCGTGTATCAGACCGCAGCGCCTCGAGTACGCCAAAGCCGTCTATCCCGGGCATCATGATATCAAGCAGGATCAGATCGACATCCCGGTCCTGGAGGATGTCCAACGCCTCCTCGCCGCTGCCGGCCTCGATCCACTCATGGCCGAGGTTCTTTACCGCCATGGCCATCTTCCGGCGGCTCATCGTACTGTCGTCTACAACAAGGACGCAGGCACTTTCTTGCATACCTTCCCTTTACACGTTCCTGGTGGAGACTAAACGGCCGCCGGCCCGACACTCCACTGTCGGTGCGTCGTTGCCCCGCAACGGGGCATGTTCTGGGCATTTTTGGCGGGCGCTGCGCTCAATGTCTCTTGTCTCGCCGCTTCAAAGTCTGGAACAATGGTATGGCCTACCGAGGTGGAGGTTTGTCTTTCGCTCCTGCAACTTGGCAGATCGATTGCATGAACACATAGGACAACCTACAACTGTCAAGCATTGCTGACACATTGTCGCGCGGCTCGTCAACAGTACTTTGAAGGTTTTCGGACGGTCCTCATCGATCACTGGGCTACCGGCCCCCAGCCCCAGAGATCTTCATTCCGTAGTCCGCGCGGGCGGCTGCGCTACCGCAACCGGCTTCGCCGCCCACGCTGGCGCCCAAGCCGATCATGCACTAAGATTCAACTCGGACCACTCGTTGGAGGCCGATCACCACCACGTCGCAAGAAGCAACAAGTTCCGCATCGCGGCCCATTGCGACCTCCCAGCCACGCGACCGTTGCTCGACGTCCAGGCTGTCGAGCATCATCGCAGGAAGGTCCGGTTCTTCGCCACCGTCGATCTGGTCAACGCCCTCGAGCAGGAAAAGGCTCTGAACAAGGCAGGGCAATTGGCTGACCGGTTGTCGCGCCTCGATCTCGTCATCCTCGACGAGCTCGGCTACCTGCCCTTCAGTCTCTCGGGCGGGGCGCTCCTGTTCCATCTGCTCTCCAGGCTCTACGAGCAGACCAGTGTCGTCATCACCATCAACCTGAGCTTCAGCGAATGGGCCGGCGTGTTCGGCGATGCCAAGATGACGACGGCACTCCTCGACCGTCTCACCCACCACTGTCACATCCTTGAAACCGGAAACGACAGCTTCCGCTTCAAGGCCAGCGCTGCAACGCCCAACTCCAGGAAGGAGAAAACCGCATCCTGACCCAACACACCTGAAGCCCGAAACATCATCAACCCGGGTCACTTCTCAACGAAATTCCAGGGTCAACTCTCAGTGCAAGTCAACAGGCAGGAATCAGAAAGGCTTTCATCGCGGTTCAGGGGGAACTCTATGCGCGATAGAAAGTGCGACAATCAGGGCCAATCATTCGAGCCGTGGCGACCCGGTGGCGACCCAGAGTTTTCTGGCTACCAACGCCTTTAGGCGCAGTCTGTTAAAGTATTGATTTTAAATAATAAAAATGGCGCGCCCTAAAGGATTCGAACCTCTGACCCCCAGATTCGTAGTCTGGTGCTCTATCCAGCTGAGCTAAGGGCGCGCAACGACGGCGGTGTGTAGTACGCGGCGGAGCCAAACGCAAGCCTTGAAAGGAAGTTCTT
>CAUJIO010000084.1 GCA_963205315.1 Pseudomonadota bacterium
TGCGGACAAGGCATCTTCTGCAATCTCGGCAAGGGCATGACTGACTTCAAGGCGGTGCGCAAATTGTTGCTCGATGCTGGCTATCAAGGCTGGTGCACCGTGGAGCAGGACTGTGATCCGGCGGGCTCCACCTCGCCCGTCGACGACGCCCGCGCCAACCGCGCCTATCTCACATCCATCGGCTTCAACTGACGAGAGGCATCATGAGCAAACTGACCTGGGGCATGATCGGTGGCGGCGAAGGCAGCCAGATCGGCCCGGTGCATCGCATCTGTTCCGCTCTGGACGCGCGCTTCGCGATGACGGCCGGCGCACTTGACGCCGATCCGGCGAAGGGCCGCGACTTCGCCATGCGTCTCGGCATTGCCGAAGACCGCTGCTATGGCGACTGGAAGGACATGCTGGCGGGCGAGACATCCCGCAAGGACCGGATCGATCTCGTCACCGTTGCGACGCCGAATGCCACTCACTACAAAATCACCAAGGCGTTTCTCGAGGCAGGCATTCACGTCCTGTGTGAAAAGCCCATGACCGTGACCGTCGAGGAAGCCGAGGATATTGCGGCGACCGCAAAGCGCACAGGCGCCATCTGCGCCGTGAACTACGGCTACACCGGCTACTCCCTGGTGCGGCACATGCGCTCCATGGTGGCGCGTGGCGATCTTGGCCAGTTGCGGCTCATCGTCGTCGAATTCTCCCATGGTTTTCATGCCGATGCCGCGGATGCCGACAATCCCCGCATGCGCTGGCGCTACGACCCGGCCCAAGCCGGCATTTCCGGGCAGTTTGCCGACTGCGGCATCCATGCGCTGCACATGGCCAGCTATGTCTCCGGCCAGAATGCGCGTGAGCTGTCATCGGATTTCGTGTCCACCATCTCCAGCCGCAAGCTCGAAGACGACGCGATGGTGAATGTGCGCATGGACGGCGGCACGACGGTAAGGTTGTGGACCAGCTCGGTGGCGGTCGGCAGTTTCCACGGCTTCAATATCCGGGTGTTTGGTGAAAAGGGCGGCTTGCGCTGGGCCCAGCAATGGCCGGATCAACTCTATTGGACGCCCGTGAACGGCCGCACCGAAGTGATCGAGCGTGGCAGCGGCAACCTGTCTGCAGAAGCGGAGCGCGCCACGCGAATCGCCACGGGACATTCGGAGGGCATGCTGGTGGCCTTCGCAAATATCTATGCCGATCTGGCCGAGGCCATCGCGGCCAAGAAGCAGGGCCGCACACCTCCTCCCCTCGCTTGCCACTACCCGACGGCAGTCGACGGTCTGCGTTCCATCGCGGCGATCAGAGCGGCGGTCGAATCTTCCCGCAATGTCGGCGCGTGGGTCGACGCGAGGCCGCCTAGCCTGCGCTGACCGGCCGCAAGCTCGAACGTTCGATGATGGTGCATGGAAACAGCCGGATTTCCGGCTTGCGCTCCGTGTCGTCGGCCAGTTCCACAACAAGCTCAACCGAACTGAGAATGATGTCGCGGATCGGCTGGCGGATCGTCGTCAGCTGATATGCATCCCAACTTGATATGTCCATGTCGTTGAATCCCAGGAAGCCGATGTCGCGGGGAATTGACTTGCCGCGGGAACGCGCTGCGTCCATCGCACCCATGCAGATCAGGTCATCCCCGCAGAAGACGGCTTCCACGCTGGTCCTTCGCATAAGTTCGATCATTGCACTTCGGCCCGCCGCGTAGGTGTAGTTGGCGGCATAGCTGATATCTTCAACGGGCAGCTTGAGTTCACGCATCCGCTGGCAGAAGCCGGCGATTCGGTCCTGTGTCGAGGTTGCATATTCGGGTCCGCCGATGATGGCGATGTTACGATAGCCGCGGCTGGTCAATGTCTCGGCAGCCATTCTGCCGCAGAGATTATTGTCGATGCCGACGACATGAACATTGGCAACTGGGTCAAACCGGCCAAAGGCATGGACGACAGGCACACGGGCGGCGCGGAAGGCACGGGAAAAGTTCGGTGGAAGCGTCGAAGTGGCAACAATGACCGCGTCCACCCCATACTGCCGCAGCATCCGCAACGACTGCTCGGGATCTGTTTCGTTGGTGAGGTTGACCAGAAGCGGCCGCAACTCGCGTTGCTGAAGTGCGCGCGTGTAGAGATCGAAGACTTCGAGGAAGACGGGATTCTGGAAGTTGTTGGCCACCAATCCGATCAGCTTCGTGCGCTTGGTCGTCAGGCTGCGGGCAATGAAGCTGGGACTGTAACCGAGATCGCGGGCGGCCCCTTCCACCTTCTTGCGGGTCTTCTCCGACACGCTGGCGCCAGGCGTAAAGGTGCGCGACACGGCCGACGGCGAGACGCCGGCCCGTCTTGCAACATCCTTGAGCGTGACTGCCATGTTTCCAGAAACTGCCAAACCTGAAGTAAGTTTTCAGACTGCCGGACTTCCCGGACGTCCGCAACCGGCATACTACCCCTCGTCAGGATCAGACGATCAAGACGAAAGCACTAGGTTTCCGCAGAGTTCCGCCGCGGCGAGCCATGATGCTGGGCGATCCGCCAATTGCCATTGCGCCTGACCAATACCCAGGTCATGCGGTAGGGCATCAGTGCATCGCCATCGGCGAAGTCCACATGACCGCCAGTGATTGCGACATCGGCAGCGGGATAACGCACCAGGGGCATGGGATAGGATTTCACCCGGATGCCTGGCGGACGCTTCCCGAAATAGTCACGAATGGCATCGCGACTGAGCTGCAACTCGTCGACCGACCCGAACAGCATCGCATCTTCCGTATAGAGTTCCATATGCTGGTCGAGATCATGGCTGTTGAAGGCCTCCACCCATTTCGCGTGGAGGCTTTCGACGGTTGAAGTTGAAGTCATGCGAACCTCATGGTCTGGGTTAAATCTGGGCAACGCTTCAATCAAGGCTCTCGACGCGATCCGACAACAGAAGCTGCACGATGAAATCCGGAATGCGCAGTCCGGCTTTCACCTCGGATTCAAGTGATGCCTCGGCCGACCTTACGGCGGCAAGCTGTCTCGCCACGTGAGCTGCCTGCTGGATGGGCACGACCACGACACCATCGGCGTCCCCGACGATGATATCGCCGGAGGTCACGGCCACGCCGCCGAGGACAATCGGACGTCCAACCGTGCCAGGGCCATTTCGTGCGGGCGAGTTGGCGCAGACGCCGGCGCAGAAGACCGGGAGCCCGACGCCGAGGATACCGGAAATGTCACGCACCGCGCCATCCGTCACGATGGCCGCGACACCGCAATTGCTTGCCATGCCGACCAGCAGGTCACCGGCAACGGCGCATCCCATATGGCCTCCTGTCGCCGCCATGATGACATCTCCCGGCTGGGCCGCATCAAGGGCAGCAAAAAGGGCAAGATTGTCTGCAGGACCGCAATCACACGTCAGCGCAACTCCACAGAAACCATGATTGCCAGAGCCAAGTGGCTTGATCCGCCAGTCAAGCGCACCGCTGCCGCCCTGGGCATCCACCACATGACCCGTCATGGCGCCGGCGAAGGCCATTACCAGTTCGGCAGGCGGGCGTGGGAAGTTGCGGCGAATCCTGAGACTCGGCGGATCCTTGATCATCTTTCTCTTCCTTTTCCACCGTTGAACGCGTCAGCGGCTGGTCAGTGGTACGAACACACTTTAGGCATTTCGGCGGCAGACTTTCCATATCGAAAGCGCCGGGCAACCCTGTACCGTGTGATCTTGTCTTGATGCCAATCTTGAGGTCTGATGCCTTGCTATTCCACTGTTTGTCTCGGGAAGACTGGATCGTATGACGGTTGCCTGGCGTTCACGATGCTACAATGTCGATGCGGTTCGGACCGCGGCAAGACGAATTCTTCCGCGCCCCGTATTTGATTTCACGGATGGCGGTGCGGAGGACGAAGTGACGCTGCGCCGCAACGAGCGCGACTTCCGTCGTTACAGTCTCCTTCCACGGCCATTGAATGGGCCGGGCACACCAGATCTGTCGGTGCAACTCTTCGGCCGCCGCCTTTCGCTGCCGTTGATGATTGGTCCAACCGGTCTCGCCGGTTTGATGTGGCCCGGCGGCGAAGCCGCAGCGGCGCGCGCTGCCGCAGCGGCCGGCACAGCCTATTGCCTCAGTCATGGATCGGTCTGCCGGCTCGAGGATCTGCCGGCCTCTGCGTCGAGTAACCGCTGGATGCAGGTGTTCGTCTACCGCGACCGGAGCTTCACGGCGGAACTTGCCACACGCGCAGCCGCGGCGGGTTATGACGCACTGGTGTTGACGACGGACAATCAGGTGCTGGGCAATCGTGAGCGCGACATCAGGAATGGCTTCTCCATTCCCCCCAAGTTTCCACTCCGCGACATGCTGGTCATGACAACGAAGATCACATGGCTGATGCGCATGCGGTCAGACCTGCCGCGCATCACCTTCGGCAACTATGTGCGCGAAGGCGAGCCGATGGATATCGGAACCATGGCCAAGAGAATGGCGGACCTGCTCGATCCGACGATGTCATGGAAGGATGTGGATGCCCTGCGCAAGGTCTGGAAAGGACCGCTGATCCTCAAGGGCATCCTGCATCCCGACGAAGCCCGCGAGGCGGCTAAGCGCGGTGTCGATGCCATCATCGTCTCCAATCACGGTGGCCGACAGCTCGACGGTGCGGCATCTGGCATTGCCGCCTTGCCGGCAATCGCCGAAGCGGTGGCGGGCCGCATGCCGGTGCTGCTGGACGGCGGCATCCGGCGGGGTTCAGATGTGGTCAAGGCGATCGCACTTGGCGCTGCCTGCTGCCTGATCGCGCGCCCACAATTATGGGGACTGGCCATCGCGGGCGAGCAAGGTGTCGCACATGTTCTCGATATCTTCGCCAAGGAAATCGCCCGTTCCATGACGCTCATCGGCGCGTCCCGCGTTTCCGATCTGACGCGCGGCGTGATCAGTAGTAACTTCGGCAATCAAACAAGACTGGAAGAGACCCATGCCTGATTTCCCCATCGTTGACGCTCACGTCCATCTCTATGACGTGAAAAAACTGAGCTACAGCTGGCTCGTCAATGTGCCGAAGATCAATCGGACTTATTTGCTCGAGGACTTCGACAAGGCCCGGCAGCAGGTTGCCGTCGAAAAGATCGTCTTTGCGGAAGTGGCGGTCGATCCCGGACTTCACATCGAGGAGGCGGCCTTCATTCAAGCGATGGCCGACAAGGATTCGCGGCTGTCCGGCATCATCGCGCATCTGCCGCTCGAGAAGGGCGTGGGCGTTGAATCAGATATTGCGGCCCTGAAGCAGTTCCGCAATCTGCGTGGCATCCGGCGGCTGATCGAGACCGAACGCAACCCGGCTTTCTGCCTCGAACCGGAATTCCTGGCAGCGCTCAAATTGCTGCCGAGGCACAATCTCAGCTTCGACATCTGCGTCAAGCACTGGGCCATGACCTATGCCATCGAACTGGTGAAGCGCTGCCCGAATGTCAGCTTCGTGCTGGACCATATCGGCAAGCCGGACATCAAGAACGGACTGCGCCAGCCGTGGTGGGGACAAATCAAGGAACTGGCGGCACTGCCGAACGTCGTCTGCAAGATATCGGGGGTTGTCACCGAAGCCAATCACGCGTCATGGAAGCCAGATGACGTGAAGCCCTATGTGGCCCACGTCATCGACAGCTTCGGCTTCGACAGGGTCATGTATGGCAGCGACTGGACCGTCTCGGAACTGACCCACAGCTATCCGACATGGGTCCAGATCATCGACGACGTCATTGCCGGCTGCAGCGACGCCGAGCGCCGAAAACTCTATCGCGAGACGGCCATCCGGACGTATCGACTGTAACCACGCAAGTGCTGCGACCTTTGGTTGCATGTACTTTGCCGATCAGCAGCCGTCTTCTGCTCATATGAGACGAGGCTGGCTGGCAACACTTCGGACGTGGCAGCGCGCGATCATCCATTCGATGATCGCGGTGCTGATGTTGCCGCTTCTGCTTGGCATTCTTGTCCAGCCCATCCCGCCTGCCGAAGCAGCGCTTCTGCGTGACATCGGCCAGTCCATTTGTTCGCCGGGCGGGGGAGGCCCATCATCCGGCGATCAACGCCGGCAGGGCGAGCACCACTACACTTGCATTTTGTGTCCAACTGGTTGTTCGAGCAATCCCTTGCCAACTCCAGCCACGGGGTTCATCAGCTTCCCCTTGGCCCTCCGAAAGCAACTGCTCTCCAACCTTCCCGCAATTCAAACCGACCCCATATCGTCTCGTCCCGTTCTCCTTGATGGCACTCCACCTCGCGGTCCTCCCGGGGCGCTCCTGATCTGAACTGTCATGCATCCGCAGCGCCAAGCGCTGTACTATCGCATCTCGATCAAGAGGTTCCCATGTCTTCGAACGTTCTGCCACAGCATCATGCTGTGGCGAGTACCCGGCTTTACCGGGCCGTCTGGCGCTGGCATTTCTACGCCGGCCTGCTGATTGTTCCATTCCTCGTCACGCTTGCAATCTCAGGACTCATCATTCTGTGGGTCACAGGTGTGTCTCCAGAATACGGTGACTGGGTGCCGGTCCAGCAACGAAGCCAGGCACTCAGCGTGGCCGCGCAAGCGGAGAAAGCTCTCGCAGCCCACCCGGCTGGCAAGGTCAGCCAGTACATTGCTCCATGGAGCGCGGAGTATCCGGCTCTTGTGCGTGTCGACCTCGCCGACGGAAATCGCATGCTGGCCATTGACCCCTATTCCGGCGAGATCTTGTTAGACAGAGCCCAGTCTGGAACCTGGAACGAGTTCGTGACGAACATCCACGGCGAGTTGCTCATTGGCGGCAATGGCGGACCAGGTGATTTCGTCGTCGAGATCGCCGCCAGTCTTGGTGTCATCATGGTGGTGAGCGGACTCTATCTGTGGTGGCCGCGCAATGATCGCAAACTTGCATCAGCATTGATGCCCCGGTTCTCGCTCAGTGGTCGCGCACGGTGGAAATCCCTGCACGAATCCATCGGCGCATGGATGTCGATCGTCCTGTTGTTCTTTCTGCTCTCGGGGCTTGCATGGGCCGGTGTTTGGGGCGGCAAAATGGTTCAGGCCTGGAGTACGTTTCCAGCGGAAAAATGGGACAATGTGCCGCTGTCGGACGAGACTCACGCGAGCATGAACCATGGCGCCAAGGAAGAGGTTCCATGGACACTGGAACAGACACCAATGCCACAGTCCGGATCGGGAGCGGGTCTCACCGGACTGCCGCCAGGAACTCCGGTCGTTCTCGAAACAATTGCATCACTCGGCCGCTCTATCGGCTTTGAGGGCCGGTTTCAAATTGCAGTGCCAAGCGGTGCGAAAGGCGTGTGGACGCTGAGCCAGGACTCCATGAGTTACGACAGTACAAACCCGATGGCCGACCGCACGGTGCATGTGGATCAATATACCGGCAAGATCCTCGCCGATGTGAGGTTCATTGACTACCCATTCTTCGGCAAACTCATGGCTGTCGGAATAGCCTTGCACGAAGGACAGCTCGGCTGGTGGAATGTGGCGTTAAATGCGTTGTTCTGCCTGACAGTGATTTTCACCTGTATATCAGGCATCGTCATGTGGTGGTCACGACGGCCATCCAGGCAACTAGCCGCGCCCCGCTATCCGAGCAATTACAGTCTCACGCATGGTGTCGCGCTCATCGCTATTATCCTTGGCGCGGTCTTTCCTCTTGCCGGGCTCGCCATTGTCATCTTTGCGGTCATTGATTTCCTTCTGCCCAAACGATTCAAGGAAGCAGGATTTCAAAATCTGCAATAGCGCGCGCCGGGGCATGCGCCACCGTCAACACGAACTTGCGGGGGATGGGAGTGTGGATATCGCAAGCCCATCCCTCAGACGTTGCAGGTGCAAGTGCTGCAACTCGACAACCGACCGATCAGAGACCGAGTGCGGCCAGCATCTCAAATGACTTCAGGCGTGCTGGCTGATCGTGAATTGCCGATGCGACCATCAGTTCATCGACGCCGGTACGAGCAACGAAGGCTTGCAACTCCGCCTTCACCTTTGGCGCGGAGCCCACGAATGAACAGGCCAGCATGCGCGAGGCCTGGATCTTTTCCGACGACGTCCAGTAGCTTTCGATGTCGTCGATGGGCGGCTTGAGGTAGCCGCGAGCGCCGCGGAACATGTCGGCAAACCGCATCTGGATGGAGGTGAAAAGCCGCGCGGCCTCGGCATCGGTGTCGGCGAGGATGACGTTGACGCCAGCCATCGCATAGGAGCGGTGATTGCTCTCGGAAGGTTCAAATTTGGCGCGATAAATGGCCAGAGCCTGATCAAGCGCGTCAGGTGCGAAATGCGATGCGAAGGCATAGGGAAGCCCCAGCATGGCCGCGAGCTGGGCGCCAAAGAGGCTTGACCCGAGTATCCACAAGGGCACATTCGTATCGGTGGCAGGCACAGCCTGGATGACTTGCCCCGGCTGCAGCGGACCCAGCAGCGCCTGAAGTTCAAGCACATCCTGCGGAAATGTTTCGGCCGCGGAGGCATCGCGGCGCAACGCGTGCAAGGTCTGGCGATCCGTACCGGGCGCGCGGCCGAGCCCCAGGTCGATCCGGCCAGGATAGAGATGCTCGAGGGTTCCGAATTGTTCGGCAATGATCATGGGCGCGTGATTGGGGAGCATGATGCCGCCGGCGCCCACCCTGATGGTGCTGGTGTGGCTGGCGATGTGGCCAATGACCACAGCCGTGGCAGCACTGGCGATACCTACCATGTTGTGATGCTCTGCCACCCAGAAGCGATTGAAGCCGAGCGCCTCAACGTGGCGGGCGAGTTCAGCCGCATTGCGAAGCGCGCGGCCGGGCGTCATGCCTTCCGCCACCGGTACCAGATCAAGAACGGAGAGCGCGGCCATAGTCATCCTGATGTTTTGATGGATTGGAAATTCTGCCGCCGTCAACCTGTGTAACGGCCGCGAGAGGGATTTCGGTCCCGGAAGTGGCCGCGGGACGATAACGTTTCAGGCGCAGTGCGTTGCCGAGCACGAAGACGCTCGACATGGCCATCGCGCCGGCGCCGATCATCGGCGACAGCAACGTTCCGGTGAACGGATAAAGCACACCGGCGGCAACGGGAATGAGCACGACGTTATAGGCGAAGGCCCAGAACAAATTCTGCCGGATGTTGTGCATGGCGGCGCGCGACAGTCCGATGGCAGTGGGCACGCCCGTCAGGTCGCCCGACATCAACACGACGTCGGCACTCTCGATCGCGACATCCGTGCCGGTGCCGATGGCGAGGCCGACATCGGCTTCGGCCAGTGCCGGCGCATCGTTGATGCCATCGCCGACGAAGGCGACAAAGCGGCCATCGCCACGCAGGCGGCGGATGGCTTCAACCTTGCCGCCGGGCAAGACATCAGCCACCACCTCGTCAATGCCGAGAGTCCGGGCGATGGCTTCGGCGGTGCGGCGGTTGTCGCCGGTGATCATCGCCACTTTCAGGCCCATGTCATGCAGCGCCCTCAAGGCTGCCGGTGTCGTCGGCTTGATCGGATCGGCGACGGCAATGATCGCGGCTAGCCGGCCGTCGACTGCGGCATAGAGCGGCGATTTGGCTTGTTCGCCCAGTGCCTCCGCCGCCGCGGCAAACACCGAGGCATCGAGCCCGAGCTTCTGCATGTAGCGCGCCGCTCCCACGGCCACCTCATGGCCCGCCACACGGCCACGGGCGCCGAAACCCGGAACGGCTTCGAAACCCTCGACCTCCGGAATATCATGACCCTCGGCGGCGGCGGCCTTGACGATCGCCACGGCGATGGGATGTTCCGAACGGCGCTCGACGGCAGCGGCCAGCGGCAGCACCATCGCGCGCGCAAAACCTGATGCGGTGACGAAGTCCGTCAGTTCAGGATGGCCTGCGGTCAACGTGCCGGTCTTGTCGAATGCCACGACGGAGGCGTTGCGCAGCGATTGCAAGGCCTCTCCTTTGCGGAACAAGATGCCGAGTTCGGCGGCACGGCCGGTGCCAACCATAATCGAGGTCGGCGTCGCCAGGCCCATGGCACAGGGGCAGGCGATGATGAGGACGGCGACGGCATTGACGAGACCAAAGGTCAGTGCCGGTTCGGGTCCAAAGGCGAACCACACGACGAACGTGGCAAGTGCAGCGGCCATCACGGCGGGCACGAACCACGCGGTAATGCGGTCCACCAACGCCTGGATCGGCAGCTTCGAGCCCTGCGCGGCCTCTACCATCCGGATGATCTGGGCGAGAACCGTATCGGCCCCAACGCGCGTGGCGCGATAGGTGAAGCTTCCGGTCTTGTTGATCGTTCCGCCGACGACCTCGCCGCCTTCGGCTTTGCTGACAGGCACGGGCTCTCCGGTGATCATCGACTCATCGACGAAGGATGCGCCACTCACCACGACTCCATCGACCGCCAGGCGTTCGCCGGGGCGGACGCGCAACAGGTCACCCTCGATCACGTCGCCAATCGGAATTTCAAACGTGCCGCCATCGCGTTCGACGTTGGCGGTCTTGGCCTGCAACCCGACAAGGCGCGCCACCGCCGCGCCGGTGCGCCCCTTTGCCCGCGCTTCGAGATAGCGGCCGAGCAGGATAAGCGTGACGATGACAGCAGAGGCTTCGTAATAGACGTTCACGGTACCTTGCGGCAGCAGGGAGGGCAGGAACGTGGCGACGACCGAATAGCCCCACGCCGCAGTCGATCCCAGAACCACCAGTGAGTTCATGTCGGGCGACAGGCGCATCAGGGCGGGAATGCCCTTGGCATAAAATCGCAGGCCGGGTCCGAACTGCACGATCGTAGCGAGCACGAAGTAGATCATATACAGCAGTTGGCGATCGACAGCCTGGTGCAGCCAGTGCCCGCCACCCGGAATGATGTGTCCGCCCATCTCCGCCACAAACAGCGGCAAGGTGAAAACGGCGGCGATCGCAAGATCGCGCTTCAGCCGTGCCAATTCCTGATCCTTGGCAGCCTGATGCGCGTGTTCCCCGCCAGACTCGGCGTGAAGCCGCAGCGGATCGTAGCCGGCCTTGCGGATTGCCGCTTCGATGCTCTGCAAGGCAGCGCCTGCCACTGCCGTGACATGGGCTCGTTCGGTCGCAAGATTGACGCTGGCCCCGATCACGCCAGGCACCCCTGCAATAGCCTTCTCGACCCGGCTCACGCAGGACGCACAGGTCATGCCTCCGATGCCGATGTCGAAGTCCTGCACCGGAACGCCATAACCGGCTTTCTTGATGGCAGCGACCACAGCATCGGATGCGGGCTTGCCGGTCCATTCCACATCGGCGCGCTCGGTGGCGAGGTTCACCGCAGCCTGAGCAACCCCTTCCACGCCGGCAATGGCCTTTTCGACCCGCCGCACACAGGACGCGCATGTCATGCCGTCTATGGGAAAACTCTGCATCTGCCCTATATAGTGCAGCACAGCGATTTCGGAACTGTGGATTCCAGGGGTCTCACCTGAGCCCGCCCGGCCAGCGGTTCGAAACACACCCCATGAGGTCCGGGCGGCCTCACGAAAGGATAAGGATGACGATGATGAAGCTGAGTGTTCCCGACATGAGTTGTGGCCATTGCGTCAAGACAATCGAGGGGGCGGTGAAGGGGCTCGATGCCACCGCCGAGGTGCGCACCGACCTCGCTACGAAGACTGTCACCATCGAGAGCAAGGCAGCAGCCGCGGCCATCTCCCAGGCTCTCGATGACGCCGGCTATCCGAACAGCCAGGTCCACCCCTGATCGCGGGGCCTGACGCTGTTGCGTCAGGTCGAGAGTTCTTCGGCAACCCTCTCCCATTCGGCGGCAATGGTCGCCGCACGGCCGCCACCGACGCGCCTATACCAATAGGCCGCGTTGGCGTCATCGCCTTCAATCCAGTGGGCGAGGGCATGCACCATGTCGTGCTGGCGGTCGCCCTCCTGTTCCTGGCAAAGGCGATGGGCATTCTCCCAGGCCGGGCCCATTGCGAAATTCCCCTTCCGCAGCCACCACAGCGCCTGCTGCGGCCGCGTGAGACCGGAAGGCGGAGTATCGCCGCTCATCAACATTGCCGTATCGGGGATCATCTGGCATCTCACACTCGGTGCGTTGCAACCAGCGCATAATAGCATTGATCGGAATGAGGCGCGACCCGGCTCGCCTTTCAGCCCGCCTGCCGGCGGTTGCTTTCCATGCTGGCGGCGAGCGCATCAAGATCTTCCGCCGTCAGCCGGATCCGGGCCAGAGGCATGACCAGAGCATTTTCCCACTGAACATGGCGTCGGTAGCGTTCGAAGAAGCCACGCAGCATGTAGCCCAGCATGTCCGGATTGGGGCTCTTCTTGCCCTGCCCCAGAACCTCAAGGCTCTCGGCGATTTCCGAGGCAAAATCCGTATCGGATGAATGCTCGGAGGCGAGACGATCCAGGATTCCCTCCAGTCCATCGTCCGGCAGGGCCCTCATCTTCAATAGCGGGAATAGTGACGATTCCTCATCATAATGATGCAGCGGCAGATCAAACTGCAGGCAGGCCGCCACCTGGGCGCAAAGCCTCCGGTCGATATCGTCCGGCAAGCCATCAGCTATCCGTTCCATTGCATCGCACATCTGGACTTGAACAGCGTGAGCGTGTGCAATCATATCAAGCGGGTTGCGCGCGAAAATCACCCTGTCAGAATCCGCATGCGTCATGTGTGGAGCAACATCCTAATGTTGCGTGTCATTTTCGGGAGTTTGACCGCTGCCAACCTTGATCCAGATCAAGTGCCCCAGCGCTGCAAACTTCCCGGCGCGCGGATTGTGAGATCAGGGGCCAGCCAACAGTGCATCAACCTCGGCGCGCCGGGGCAAAGGTGCAATTGCACCATAGCCAAGCGTCGAGAGTGCAGCTGCAGCATTGCCGAAGCGTGCTGCCTGCACGAGATCGCGCCCGGCGGCGAGTTCGGAGAGCATGGCGCCGGTGAAGGCGTCGCCGGCACCGGTGGCATCCACAGCGGCAACCTGATAACCGGCGATCATCTGGCTGGTCCCGGGCGTTGCGAGAAGCACTCCGCTGCGGCCAAGGGTGACGACCACGGCTCCTGCTCCCAGGCGCAAGAGGCAGTCGGCGATCGCCTGCGGATCGGTGAGACCGATCAGTGCGGCACAATCTTCCGCTGAGGTTTTCAGAATATCGGCAGAGGCCACTGCCGCGGCAATGACGGGCCAGGCTTCTGCGACCGGCCACAAGCGGGGCCGATAGTTGGTATCATAACTTATCATGGCGCCGGCGGCCTTGGCCTCGGCGATTGCCGCCGTGACGGCGGCCGCAGCCGAACGGCTGATGGCTTGACTGATGCCCGACGCATGCAGGATGCGAGTGTCCCGGAGCATGTCGTGGTCAAGCATTTCCGGCGTCATCAAGCTGGCGGCGGAACCTGTCCTGCGGTAGGTGAAGACATGGCCCTCGTCAGCGTGGGTCACGAAGTAGAGGCCGCTCGGCGCATCGGCATCGCGCGCCACTGCTGAAACGTCGATCCGTTCTTCCAGCATCAACTGCATCAACGCATCGCCGAAGATGTCACCCCCCAAGCGAGTCATGTAGCCCGCGCGCGCGCCAAGTCTGCTGGCGGCCACAACGGCATTCAACGTGTCGCCGCCGAAGCCCGGCAGAAACCGCCCATCGGGCTGCTGATTCAGCTCATAGAGCGGTTCGCCAATGGCTAGAACATCCAGGCGCTTCACGGTCTCAGGCGGCACTCTGCAAGGCACCCGGGCCGGGAATGGCGCCGGGCGGGCACTTGCCGGCGATGATCATGCCCAGCACGCCGTCATGATCGACGTCCGACGTCCTGGCCGACCCGACGACCTTACCGTTCTTCATCACCGTCAGGCGGTCGGCGAGATCGAACACGTCGTGCAAATCATGGCTGATCAGGAAGATGCCGATGCCCTCAGACTTCAACTGCTTGATGAGCTCGCCCACTTGCGCAGTTTCCTGGGGACCAAGTGCCGCCGTCGGCTCATCCATGATCAGGATGCGGGCATTGAAGTGAATGGCGCGGGCAATGGCGACAGACTGACGCTGGCCACCAGAGAGTTTTATCACTGGCTCCTTGAACCGTCGGAAGTTGGGATTGAGGCGGTGCATCACCTTGCGAGTCGCGGCTTCCATGGCCACGTCGTCGAGCGTGCCGAAGGGCGTGCGCAACTCGCGGCCAAGATAGAGGTTGGCCGCGGCATCGACATTGTCGGCGAGGGCCAGCGTCTGGTAGATCGTCTCGATGCCGAGCGCCTTGGCATCGCGCGGATTGTTGATCGCGACCTCCTTGCCGTCGATGAAGATCTGACCGGCATCGCGCTTGTAGGCGCCGGAGAGGACCTTGATCAGCGTCGACTTGCCGGCGCCGTTGTGGCCAAGCAGGCCGACCACTTCGCCGGGATAGAGATCGACGCTGGCATGGTCGACGGCCTTGATACCGCCGAAGGCGATGGAAATGTCGCGCATTTCGATGAGGGGTATGTTGGACATGGCGCGTCTCCTCACTTCACATTGCGGCGATAGATCTGGTCGAGCCAGACGGCAATTACGAGAACGGTGCCGACGACGATGTTCTGGAACGCTGCCGGCAAATTGAGCAAGCCCATGCCGGACTGGATCGACTGCATCAGCAGCGCTCCGAGAATGGCGCCATAGATGGTGCCGACGCCACCGGCCAGCGATGTGCCGCCGATGACCGCAGCGGCGATCACGTAGAGTTCGTTCAGCGCACCCAGTGCGTTGGTCGCGGCATCGAGGCGGGCCGACGAGATGATGGCAGACACACCCACCAGGAAGCCCATCAGTGCGAAGACTTTCACCGTCAGCCAGCGGGTGTTGATACCTGCCAGGTTGGCCGCCTCCGGATTGCCGCCGACCGCGTAAACATAACGACCGAAGCGGGTGCGTGTGGCGATGAAGCTCATGATGGCGCCGATGGCAAAGGCGATCAGCACTGGTGCCGCATAGCCCGTCCCGAGCGTCAGACCCTCGAGGCAGCGTACGACCGCATCTCCGGCCATGCAGATGGCGTCTCCCGCCTTGTCTTCCACACCGGGAGGAATGGTGATGTTGTTTTCCTTGGCATAGTTCTCGGCGAGCTTCGGCGGCCAGGCATAGGAATTGACGACTGCGGCCGCGCCAAGCACGGCGATACTGCCGAGTGCTGCCAGCGTCACCTCAGCCCAGACAGGGCGGAGCGGAAACTTGAACCTGACGCGCTGGCGGCGGCCATTGACGATTGCGAAGACGATCAGGGCGCAAGCCGCAAACGAGAGCGTCCAGGTCCAGAAAGGTCCGATCCACGAGGCCGGAATGGTTCCACCGAGCACCTTGAACGTCTTGTCCATCGGCGCAACGGTCTCACCCTTGGCGAGCAGGAAGGCAACGCCGCTATAGGCGATCAGTCCGCCGAGTGTGACGATGAAGGAGGGGATCTGGGCATAGGCCGTCAGATAGCCGTTGAAGGCGCCGATGGCGGTGCCGAGCGCGAGAATGGCGATGATCGCCAGAACCCAGATCGCCGGATGGCCGACACCGAGACTTGGCCCCAGTTGATAGACCTGCAGCACGCCGCCCGCGACGGCAACGAGGCTGAGCATCGACCCGACCGACAGATCGATCTGCCGCATCACGATGATGAGCACCATGCCCGTGGTCATTACAGCAATCGAGGCCGTCTGGTTGAGCAAGGTCCAGAGATTGCGCGGCGTGAGGAAGGAACCGCCGAGCAGGCCGCCGAAATTGCCGCGCAGGATGCCGCTGGCAATATCGAAGGCGCACCAGATCGCAAACAGCGCCACGATCATGCCGATCATGCGGGTATCGATCTCGGTGGCGTTGAGGAACCGGCGGATCGGTCCGTCGTCGGTCAGCGCGGGATTCGCGCTCGAATTCTGTTGCTTGGACATGCAGTGGCCTCCCCTTTGCGTTGCGGCCGTTTGCAGACGGCTCTTCGTTTTCTCTTCTAATTAATGCAAAACCGCGCCGTCCTTTCGGGCGGCGCGGTCAATAGTGTTTCAGTCACGGCGTTTCCGCAAGCGGATTAGCAGCCCGGGACGGCGCCAGCTGCGACACCGGCGCAAGCCTGGTCCTTGGTGATGTGGCCAGCGTCAATTGCGGCGCTGACATTGGCTTTGGTGATCGGAGTCGGGGCCAGCAGAATGGCGTTGACTTCGACGCCCTTGGCACCGCCGGAGAACTTGCCAACACCGGCGATCTTCGTCGGGTCCGTGCCATCGGCGATGGCGTTGGCAGCTTCAGCCGCAACCTTGCCGAGCTCGCGGGCGTTCTTCCACACCGAGACGGTCTGGGTTCCGAGAGCCACGCGGTTGATAGCCGCGAGGTCGCCGTCCTGTCCGCCGACCGGAATACCGACCATGCCCTGGGCTTCAAGAGCGGCGACAACGCCAGAGGCCATGCCGTCGTTTTCGGCGAGCACAGCGTCAACCTTGTTGCCGGTCGAGGTCAGGCACTGCTCCATGTTCTTCTGGGCATTGTCCGGCTTCCAGCCATCGGTGAAGGTTTCGCAAACATTCTTGACCTTACCGGAATCGAGCGCTTCCTTGAGCACTTCCATCATGCCCTGGAACAGGAAGGTGGCGTTCGGATCGCCCTTGTCGCCCTTGATGAAGGCATAGTTGCCTTCCGGCTTCACCTTCTGGATTTCCTGGGCAATGATGCGGCCAACGCCAACGTTGTCGAAGGTGACGTAGAGCGCGTTCGGATCTTCCACGAGCACGTCGTAGGAGAGCATCTTCACGCCGGCGTCGGATGCGGCCTTGAAGGACGGCAGGATGGCGTCCGAGTCGAAGGCGACGACCATGATCACGTCGACCTTCTGCGAGATCAGGCCTTCGATGTCGGCGGCCTGCTTCTGGGCCGAGCCCTGGGCGTCGGTCGAGACATAGGTGTTGCCGGCGGCTTCGACGACGGCCTTAATGGCCGCTTCGTCAGTCTTCCAGCGCTCTTCCTGGAAGGTCTTCCACGACACGGCGATGGTCTTGCCGGCAGCGAGAGCCGACATCGACGACATGCCGAGCATCAGCGCGCCAGCCGCAAGGGTCAGAAACTTACGAGTCATTATGGGTCCTCCTCCAAGCCACAATGGCCCTCGCGGGACGCCTCCCTGAGCCAGCTCTTTTCGAGCATGCGCGCGCGAGGTCCTGGGCCATGGACGTGTCTGTTGTTTTATTTCGGCGTCCAAAAAAATGTTGCGGCAAATTGGCTTGTGAGTCAATATGCAAAAAACAAAAATAAGTTTGTGCGGCGCAAAATAATGCTGCACTCGCGAAGGGAGTGTCATGCGGGAGAAGGCTGACAGCGATCTGGTCCGCCGGCAGAACCGGCGTCTGGTTCTGGACGCTCTACGTCAGCACGGTCCATTGGCCCGCATCGAACTTGGCCGCCAAACCGGGCTTTCCCCCGCCTCCATCACATCGATTTCCGCGCAGCTGATTGCCGACGGCATCGTTCAGGAGGTTGAAGACCAGCACCACCAGCAGGTGCTGCCGATGCGCCGTGGCCGGCCGCTGACGCAACTCGACATCAATCCAAAGTCAGCCCATGTCATCGCCGTCAAGATATCGATCGACGGCGTAGAGATTGCGCTCGCCGATAGCCGCGGAAGCATGATCAATCGCAGCGTCTCGCGGATCGCGACATATGATGCCGAGCCAGCAACCTTCGGCAAGGCGGTGGCGGCCGAGATCGGCAAGCAGCTGGCGAAAGCCCGCGTGCCGGCGCGCAAGGTCGCACGCATCGGCGTCGCGGTTCAAGGCGTCGCCGATTCGCAGGCCGGCACCATCGTCTGGAGCCCGGCGTTCCGTGAACGGAACATTCCGGTGTCCGCGGTGCTGCAGGCGGAGCTGGGCATTCCCTGCTCGATTGCCAACGACGCCAACATGATCGCAGAGGGGCTGATCGGCACCGACCGTGAACGCTATGGCGGCACCGCAGCGGTGGTGTTCATGGGTTACGGCGTCGGCATGGGACTCATTCTCAACGGCCAGGTCTATCACGGCCCGACCGGTGCCGCGGCTGAGTTCGGCCATATGAACCATCTTCCCGGCGGGCCATTGTGCCGCTGTGGTCGGCGCGGTTGCGTCGAGGCCTATGCAGCCGACTACAGCATCCTGCGCTGGGCTTCCGGCAACGCCGATACCCTGCCGCCGTCGTTCACCGCGATTCCCGAAGATCAGATGCAGGCACTCGAGGCCGCCGCACGCAATGGCGAACCACAGGCATCGGGTGCCTATGCCAAGGCGGGTGAAGCCCTGGGGTATGGACTGGCACGCATGCTGGCGTTGCTCAGCCCGTCGCGCATCGTGCTGGCCGGGCCCGGAACGCGTGCCATGGATCTGATCGAACCAAGCCTGCATCGGGCGCTTGAAGATGGCATCGTCGACGAGTTGCGCCGCAATCTGGAGATCGAGGTCGTTCCCATTCACACCGACATGATTATCAAGGGAACCATTGAGGGCGCTCTCAGGCTTCTCGACCGCGAAGTTTTTGCCTATGGGGGGCTCGGCAAGCGGCATCTCACGCTGGAGGAAATTGCATGACGATGCAGCTGACACGCCGTTCCGCCATGTTCATGACAGCCGCCGCCCTGTCCACGTCGACCGTTCGCATGGCGCAGGCCGAGCCGACGGTGAAGGCCGAGGACGTTATCATTGCCTGGTACAAGCTGGTGCTGGAACTGGTGCGGCACACGCCGACCTATTCGCCGCCTGTCGCCAGCCGCTCATTTGCCTATGTCGGGGTGGCCGTGTACGAGGCCCTGGCATCAGGATCATCATCGCTCCGCACGCTGGCAGGCCAGCTCAACGGACTGAAGCCCCTGGCGGCGCGCGAGCCCGGACAGCAGTACGACAACGCCGTCATCCTGAATGCCGTGCTGGCGCGCGCGGTGACGGATTTCTTCGGCAACACGGGGCCCACGGGTCAACATGTGATGGAGCGTTTCGGCGCCAAGCGCCGGGACGAGGTGCGAGCCGGCGTCGCGCAGGGCGTGGTGGCGCAAAGCGAAGCCTATGGCGAGGCGGTGATGGCCCACATCGCCGAGTGGGCTGCAAGCGATGGCGGCGCCAAGATCGAGAACATGGGATTTCCCTATGAGTACCAGCTGACGAAGGGCGAGGGCCACTGGGTTCCGACCAGCACGATCGGCCAGCAGCAGATGCCGCTGCTGCCGGACTGGGGCAACAACCGGACCTTTGCGATGAAGAATGGCGCAGCATGCCCGCTTCCGCCGCCACCGGCCTACAGCGAGGATCCGGCATCGGAGTTCTACAAGCAGGCCCTCGAAGTGCAGCAAACCACAAAGACGCTGACACCGGAGCAGAAGACCATTGCGCGCTTCTGGTCGGATGATCCAATGCTGTCACCCACGCCGCCGGGGCACTGGATGTGGATCGCGATTGGCCTCCTCGAAGCCGAAAAGGCAAATGCCGACAGGATTGCCGACGTGCTTGTGCGCCTCGGAATCGCGGTCGCTGATGGCTTCATCGGTTGCTGGGCCGCGAAATTCGAACACGATCTGCTGCGGCCGGTGACCTATATCAGGAAGGTGATCGACCCCAAATGGGAGACCCTGCTGATCACGCCGCCATTCCCCGAATATCCCAGCGGCCACAGCACGCAGTCGGGAGCTGCCGCCGTGGTGCTGACACAGCTGTTCGGAGAGAATTTTGCCTTCGTCGATTCCACCCATGCACGCGACGGCATCAAGCCGCGCGCGTTTCCGAGTTTCTGGGCGGCAGCTGAGGAAGCGGGTATCTCCCGTCTCTACGGCGGCATCCACTTCCGTGCCGCCATCGAGCTTGGCCTCGAACAAGGGCGCTGCATCGGCTTGCACACCAATGCGCTCCGCACGAGGACATGACATGAAGCTGTTCAGATCCCCGTCCATCGCCGTGCTGCTGGCCACCCTCTGCGCGGGATCGCCCGCATGGGCGCAAGACGGCCCCGTCATTCCGGCTTTCACGGATGAAACCGCTGCCGCGGGCATCAACAGTACTTACGAAGGCCAGTGGGAATACATGGTGGGCGGCGGTGCCGCGGCCTTCGACTGCAATGAAGACGGATTTCCCGATCTCCTGCTGGCGGGGGGCGAAAAGCCGACGCATTTTTATCGCAACGCCAGCAGCAGCGGTGGCGCACTCAAATTTGTCACCGAAACCAGCGGGCTTGAGCTTGGCGAGGTGACGGGCGGCTATCCTATCGACATCGACAGTGACGGCGTCATGGACATCGTGTTGCTGCGCGTCGGTGAGAACGTGGTGATGCGCGGCCTTGGGAATTGCAAGTTCGAGCGCGCCAACGAAGCCTGGGATTTCAAGGGCGGCGATGCATGGTCGATCGCCATGGCCGCGACCTGGGAGAAGAACGCCGCCTGGCCAACCATCGCCATCGGCAACTACATCGACCGCACCGAGGAGATGTCACCCTGGGGGTCGTGCACCGACAACTGGCTGCATCGTCCCGATGCGGGCGGGACGAAGTTTGCTCCGCCGGTGGCGCTGAAGCCAAGTTATTGCGCGCTGTCGATGCTGTTTAGCGATTGGGACAATTCCGGCACAACAGCGCTGCGCGTCTCCAATGACCGCGAATACTATGAGGGCGGGCAGGAGCAGATGTGGCGTCTGTTGCCGGGCAAGCCGCCGGAACTCTATACCGAAGCCGATGGCTGGAAATATCTGCGCATCTGGGGGATGGGGGTTGCCACCTATGACGTCGATGCCGATGGCTACCCCGACTATTTCCTCACGAGCATGGCCGACAACAAGCTGCAGACCCTGGCGAATGTGCCAGCGGACGGCAAGCCCAGCCCCAGCTACAAGGACATTGCCTACGCAAAGGGTGTGACCGCGCACCGGCCCTACACCGGAACCGACTTGCGGCCCTCCACTGGCTGGCACACGCAGTTCGAGGACGTGAACAACGATGGCCTCGTCGACCTGTTCATCGTCAAGGGCAATGTCGCCAAGATGCCGGACTTTGCCGAGAAGGATCCCAACAATCTTCTGCTCCAGGGCGCGGATGGCAAATTCACCGAGGCTGGCGACAAAGCCGGGATTGCCAGCGTCCTCGTTGGCCGTGGCGGGGCAATGGTCGACTTCAATCTCGACGGGCTTCTTGATCTCGTCGTCGTGAACCGCTGGGAAAATGCCCAACTGTGGCGCAACACCAGCGCAACCGCCGGCAACTGGATCGAGTTCCGGTTAACCCAAGATGGACCCAACCGCGATGCCTCCGGTGCCGTCATCGAAGTCAAGTCCGGCGGCAAGGTGATGCGGCGTGAGGTCAGTGTGGGAGGCGGTCATGCGTCGGGCCAGGCCGGCTGGATTCACTTTGGCCTAGGGCCGAATGAATCGGCTGAGGTCCGGGTTCGCTGGCCAAATGCCGAATGGAGCGCGCCTTATGCTCTCAAGGCCAACCAGTTCGCAATTCTCAAAAGGGGCAGGTCGGAGGCGGCCGCCTGGCAGCCAAAGTAACCGGACACGGCAGCATCACGGCAAACTGAATATCAGCAACACTGCCGTGATTTCCTTTTTGACCTTGGCGCTCTAAGACAGTCCGAGGCTTGAAGGAATTACCCATGTCCGTGACTCTGACCCGCCGCAGGCTCGTGAGCCTTGCAATACTGCTGCCGTTTGCAGGTGCCGCGCGCGCCGCGGCCGATTGGCCCGCCACCGAAGCCAAGGCAAAGGGACAGACGGTGTATTTCAATGCCTGGGCAGGCTCCGAGCAGATCAACGCCTATATCGCCTGGGCGGGCCAGGAGCTGCAGAGCCGCCATGGCATCACGCTCCAGCATGTGAAGATCACCGATACGGCAGAGGTCGTGCGCCGGGTTCGCGACGAAGTGGCGGCGGGCAAGGCCGATGGCAGTGTCGACCTGGTGTGGATCAATGGAGAGAATTTCCGCACGATGAAGCGGGACAAGCTGTTGTTTGGTCCCTTCGCAGAAGACCTGCCGAATTTCGCGCTGGTCGATACCGCCGGCAAGCCGACAACACGCGTCGACTTTGCCGAAGCCGTCGACGGGCTGGAATCGCCCTGGGGCATGGCGCAACTCACCTTCTTCGGCGATGGCGCAAAGCTCGGGCAGCCGCCCCGTTCCATGCTGGACCTTCTTGATTTCGCCAAGGCCCATCCGGGCCTCGTCACGTATCCGGCTCCTCCGGATTTTCACGGCACGACATTCATCAAGCAGGCGCTCATCGAAACCATCGCCGACCGCAGCTTGCTGCCGATGCCAATCGGCAAGGAGCAGTTCCTGGCCGTGGCGCAGCCGATGTTCAACTTTCTTGACGCGCTCCACCCGCACTTGTGGCGAAAGGGCAAGCAATTCCCGCCATCACAGTCGCAAGTGAAACAGCAGGTGGCTGACGGCGAATTGCTGATTGGCCTCACTTTCAATCCCAACGAACCTGCCAATCTCGTGGCAACAGGCGAACTGCCAGCCACCACCATTGCCTGGCAGCACGCCCAGGGCACGATCGGCAACACGCATTTTGTTGCGATTCCCATCAATGCGCAGGCCAAGGCGGCAGCGCAGGTGGTGGCGAATTTCCTGCTGTCACCGCAGGCGCAGGCGCGCAAGGCCGATCTCGCGGTCTGGGGCGATCCGACAGTGCTCGATTTGACGAGGCTTTCAGCGGCCGACACTGCCCTGTTCACCGCTCAGGCGGCGCCAGGATCGGTGACTGCACCGGCGCCTGCCATCCCCGAGCCGCATGGCAGCTGGGTCCCGCTGATCGAAGCGTCCTGGCTCGAACGCTACGGCGCATGACGCGGATCGCCGGCGCGTTGCCGCTGCTCGCCTTGTGGGCAGTACCCCTGTTGGCGGCACTGGTGATGGCGATAGCGGCCGCTGCCAGCAGCGCTGCATGGACGGCCCTGCTGGTACATCCGCAACTGTGGCCAGCACTTGGACTCTCCCTGTGGACCGGGACAGCCGCCACATGTCTGGCTTTCATCTGTGCACTGATTATCTCGGCAGGAGTTTACCGTTCGCCAGCATGGCCGTGGTTGCAGCCGCTCGCCGCCACGGGCATGGCGCTGCCGCATCTGGCCTTCGCGATCGGTTTCGGCATTCTCATCATGCCCAGTGGGCTTGTGGCGAGGCTGGGGGTGGGCGGTGACACGCCGCCGAACTGGATCACGACCCAGGACCCGCTGGGACTGTCACTCACCATTGCCTTGGCGCTGAAAGAGATCCCGTTTCTCGTTGCAATGATCTGGAGCCTGTTGGCGCAAGGCGACACGGCTGCGCACCTCGAGGGGCAATGGCGCGCAGCGCGTAGTCTCGGCCACGGCGCGGGTTCGACCTGGCTGCGCGTTGTGCAGCCGCAGATCATGCGCCGTATGACATGGCCGCTGCTGATCGTCTTCTCCTATGGAGCTTCGGTGGTGGACATGGCACTGGTCATGGGTCCTACGCAGCCGCCGCCACTGGCGGTGATCATCTGGAACGACCTCAATCATGGCACAGCCGCCAACAATGCCCGCGGCATTGCGGGAGCGATCCTGCTCACACTGGCTATCGGCAGCCTTGCCGCTCTCTCACTTCTGGCGCTTCGCGCACTTGGCGTGGCAGCACGCCCGCTGCTGAGTGCCGGGCCGTCGCCACGTCCGGCACCACGCTTCATCGCGGCGGCAAGCGTTGGCGCCGCCGTTTTGATCTACAGCGCCGTCCTGATGCTGCTTACGCTGCTGTCTTTCGCGCCGCGCTGGCCCTATCCCGCCATATTACCGCCTGCTCTTTCCCTGTCATCCTGGCAAATGCTCCTGACATCGTCGCCAGCCCTGTGGCTCAGTCTCGGCCTCGCCGCGGCCTCCTCGATCATGGCATTGGTGCTCGTGGTCCTATGGTTCGAAACGCAGCCGCGATCACGCGACCGCTGGCTTCTCGTCCTTGCGGCTGCTTCGCTGGCACTGCCGCAGGTGCTGATCGCGGCGGGACAGTATGATGTGCTGCTCCGGCTCGGACTCACCGGTGACATCATCGGTCTCTTTCTGGTGCATCTCGCTCCCGTCATCGCCTATGCAGCCATCGTCCTCGCAGCACCTTACCGTTCGTTCGACCAGCGCTATATCGCGGCGGCGCGCTCACTCTCAGCCGGACCGTGGCGGCGCTGGCGGCTGGTCAAGGGGCCATTGCTCAGGGTGCCGCTGTTGACGGCCGCCGCCGTGGGCTTCTCCGTCAGCATGGTGCAATTCGTACCAGCCCAGCTGATCGCCGCGGGCCGCTTCGAGACCTTGCCGATGGCCGCCGTGACGCTCACCTCCGGCGGAAGCCGGAGCTTGAGCGCGGCTTTCGCCCTGGCCCTGGCTCTTCCGCCGCTGCTGGTCTTTCTCGCCGCCGCTATCGCGGGGAGAACACGATGGCGCTAGAACTTCAGTCGGTCACCCTCACTCTTCATGGCACTCCTCTCATCAGATCATTCAACGTCGGCATCATCAATGGAGAGGTGGTCACGCTGATGGGACCAAGCGGGTCTGGCAAGTCGGCACTGATGTCGATGATCGCTGGCGATCTGGAAGCGCCTTTTTCAGCAACCGGGCGGATCCTTCTGGACGGGGAAGATGTGTCGCACATCTTGCCGGAACGGCGGCGCATCGGCCGGCTGTTTCAGGACGATTTGCTGTTTCCGCACATGACAGTGGGCGAGAACCTGCTGTTCGGCATGCCGCGTGGCGACAAGGCAGCACGCCTGGCAAGGATGCAACAGGCGCTGGAAGACGCAGGCCTCGCCGGTTTCGCGCCGCGCGCGCCACACACATTGTCGGGCGGGCAACGGGCACGCGTCGCGCTGATGCGGGCGATGGTGGCGGAGCCGCGCGCCATGCTGCTCGACGAACCCTTCAATAAGCTCGACGCCGAATTGCGCGGTGTCATCCGCGGTTTTGTCTTCGATCACCTGCGTGAACGCGGCATTCCCTGCCTGATGGTGACGCATGATCGCGCCGATGCTCCGGCGGGTGGCAGGGTGCTGCGATTGATGGATGGCGAGGTACGCGATGATTGACCGGTTTGCCCTCGTCCTGTTGCGGCCCATTTTCGAGCGCGCGGCTGCAGTACTGGCCGCACGCGGCGTCACTGCGGACCAGGCAACTTTGACCGGCTTTGCCTTTGGTATGGCGGCCGCCGTGATGATTGGCTTCGGCTATCCGCTGCTGGCGATCCTGCCCTTGCTCCTCAACCGGGCCCTCGATGGGCTGGATGGCGCGCTGGCGCGGCGGACGGCTGCGACGGAACGCGGCGCGTTCCTCGATATCGCGCTCGACTTCCTGTTCTATGCCGCCATCCCGCTGGCCTTCGCTTTCTGCAATCCCGCTCAGAATGCATTGGCGGGCGCGGTGCTGCTGGCGGCCTTTGTCGGCACCGGTTCGAGTTTCCTCGCCTTCGCCATCATTGCCGAGAAACGCGGCCTGAAGAGCACGGCCTATCCCTCCAAGTCCTTCTATTACCTTGGCGGTCTGACCGAGGGTGCCGAGACGATCCTCTGCTTTCTCGCCATGTGCCTGTGGCCGCCGTACTTCCCGGTGATCGCCTATGTCTATGCGGCACTCTGCACGATCACGACGGTGACGCGGCTGCTTGCGGGCTGGACCACTTTCGGCGGAGACGTTCGCTCATGATGCTGCAGGCGACAGCCGACAGAATCAGCAGGAGTGCGGCATAATCACTGAAGCTCACGGGTTTCGACAAGACGACGGCGATCAGTGCGGTTGAAGCCACCGGTTCGAGAAAGCTCATCCCCGCCAGAAGGACGGGATCGCCGTAACGGGTGGCGAAATCCCAGGCCAGATTGGCTAGGCCAACAGGAAGGATCCCGATCAGCACGAGACGCAGGAGCTCATCGGGCGGTGCGGATGCACCTGGCTCTGCCATCATGGTGACAAGCCAGCTCGCGATTCCGCTCACGGCGACGAACAGCAGCATGGCATCGGGTGGTCCCGCTGGCACCTTCGACCGCAAGGCCGAATAGCCTGCCCAGCAGAGAGCGCCGATGAACGCCGGAAGAACCGCCCAGTCGATACTGACACCGCCGCCCTTGGTGGCCAGCAGGACGACACCCGCCAGGCCCACCAGCATGGCCAGCGCATCGAGCCAGGTTGCCCGCGCCACGCGGAAGCCAACGACGAAGATCACCATGAAGACCGGCCAAGAGAGTGCGGCGATGTTCACCGACACCGGTGCACCGCCCAGCGACAGCGATACAGGATAGAGAGAATTGCTGAAGAACAGGCCGATGAAGCCCAGGCTCAAGGTCGCCAGTGGAATGGGGAGCAGGCCACGGAGTCCCTGACCGCGCAGCAGGCGCCAGAGCAGCAGGGTCAGGGTGGAACTGGTGAAAACGACGGCGATTGCAAGGAAGGGTGGCGTGACATGGTTGGAGGCCATCAGCATCCCGAAACAGGACCATGCGACGATTGCCAGCGCCCCCATGGCGGTTCCTCTCGTACGTGTCATCCGCCGCCACCCCGTCGTTCAGAGAATTTATTCACTCTACCGCGAAAAACCCTTGAATCGACTCCTGATTTGAATCATATACCCGTCGCCCAAGATCGCACGTGCCTCAAGGATTTCCCCAAAGCAACGACGGTGCGGGCTTTTTGGTCTCTGCCGGCTCCTCCAAAGGCCGGGGTTACTGAGAGGCACCACTATCATTGCCCCATGTGCGATTGGGACTCTCCCAGTCAAGCCAAGGCGAAAGTCAGTTCGCGAATCGCGTCTCCACGTCTCCAAAGCGTGGGTCACGTGACATCGCACTGTCATCGGCACCGCTTACTCATTTTTTTGCACTTGGGAGATGACCATGGCCGCGACCGCCCGCATTATCGACTTCCTGCGTGACCGACGTCCCGAAGGCCCGTGCCTCGTCGTCGACCTCGAGGTCATCGCCGACAATTACCGCGCCTTCACCCGCGCCATGCCCGATACCCGCATCTATTATGCGGTGAAGGCCAATCCGGCGCCGGAAGTCCTGAAGCTGCTGGCCGACATGGGCTCGAGCTTCGACACCGCTTCGGTGGCCGAAGTCGAAATGGCGCTGGCCGCCGGTGCCACGCCGGACCGCATTTCGTTTGGCAACACCATCAAGAAGGAACGCGACATCGCGCGCGCCTATCAGCTGGGCGTTGCCCTCTTCGCCGTCGATTCGGACGAGGAAGTGGAAAAGGTCGCCCGCGCCGCGCCGGGTGCGAAGGTGTTCTGCCGCATCCTCACCGATGGCGCCGGGGCCGAATGGCCGCTGTCGCGCAAGTTCGGCTGCGAGCCCTCGATGGCCGTCGACGTGCTGATGCACGCCCACGCGCTTGGGCTCGAAGCCTATGGCATCTCCTTCCATGTCGGCTCGCAGCAGACCCGACTCGAAGCCTGGGATTCGGCTGTGGCCGAATCGAAGGCGATCTTCGATGCCATGCAACTGCGCGGCGTCACGCTGAAGATGGTCAACCTCGGCGGCGGGTTTCCGACCAAGTACCTGAAGCCGGTGCCGGGCACGGGCGCCTATGCCAACGCCATCCACGATTCGCTGGCGAAGCATTTCGGCAACGCGTTGCCTGAGACGATCATCGAGCCGGGCCGCGGCATGGTGGGCAATGCCGGCGTGGTGAAGGCGGAAGTCGTCCTCATCTCGAAGAAGCATGCCAACGACAACCATCGCTGGGTCTATCTCGACATCGGCAAGTTCGGCGGCCTGGCCGAGACCATGGACGAAGCTATCCGCTATCCGCTGGTCACGAGCAAGGACGCGGACGGCAAGGGTCCCTGCGTCATCGCCGGTCCGACCTGCGATTCGGCCGACGTGCTCTACGAGAAGACGCCGTATGACCTGCCGCTGACATTGACGGTGGGCGACGAGATCCTCATCGAGGCCACCGGCGCCTACACGACGACCTACGCGGCCGTCGCCTTCAATGGCTTCGCGCCGCTCAAGGCCTATATCATCTGATCTGCTGAAGATCGGCGTTTCACCATTCCGTCACCCCGGCGAAAGCCGGGGCCCGCATCCATCATGGATTCCGGCTCACACCGGAATGACAGGAAAGCTTGCCTGAAATGATTACCATCCGTCCTGAAATCCCGTCCGACATTCCGGCCCGCGAAGCGCTGCTTGACCGCGCCTTCGGCAAGCGCCGCCGCGCCAAGACTTCCGAGCGTCTGCGCGAGGGCCGTGTGCCGTCCGAGGGACTTGCCTTCACGGCTGTCGACGGCAAGGGCCGGCTGATCGGCACGATCCGTCTTTGGGATGTGGTCGCCGGCTCGGCCGGACCGGCTCTGCTGCTGGGTCCGGTCGCTGTTGACGGCAAGCAGCAAGGCAAGGGCATTGGCGCTGCCCTCGTGCAGCGAGTGTTGAACGAGGCCCGCGTGAAGGGCCATGCGGCAGTGATCCTGGTTGGCGATGCGCCCTATTATGCGCGTTTCGGCTTTGCGCCCGGTCCGATGGCGGATCTGCATCTGCCGGGCCCGGTCGATCGCAACCGCTTTCTGGGGATCGAGCTTATACCCGGCGCGCTCGATGGCGCCGAGGGGCTCGTCGCTGGCTCCGGCCGCCGCGAAGTGCCGCAGCAACAGGCCGCCTGATACTGGCTTTGCGGCAGTCCCGGCAACAAAAAGGGCGGCCCCGAGGGCCGCCCTTTCCATTCAGATCGTGGGGCGCGGATCAGCTGTAACGGTAGGG
>CAUJIO010000085.1 GCA_963205315.1 Pseudomonadota bacterium
CGAAGCGAGCTGATCGCGAAGTGCCTTCATCAGGCCACTGGCGGCTTCCGAATCGACTTCCTCGTAATCGTGCCGCGAATAATAGTTGCGGCCATACTCGCGCCAATGCGCCGTCACGATATCGGCGACGCTCTGGCGGCGTTTCGCCAGTACGTTGAGCCACATCAGCACGGCCCACAGGCCATCTTTCTCGCGCACATGGTTGGAACCGGTGCCGAAGCTTTCCTCGCCGCAGATCGTCGCCATGCCGGCATCGAGCAGGTTGCCGAAGAACTTCCAGCCGGTTGGCGTTTCGAAGCAGGGAAGGCCAAGCTTCTCAGCCACGCGGTCGGGCGCGGCACTCGTCGGCATCGACCGCGCGATGCCTGCGAGACCTTTCGAATAGCCCGGCGTCAGCGTCGCATTGGCGGCCAGAATGGCAAGTGAATCGGATGGCGTCACATACATGCCGCGGCCGATGATCAGATTGCGGTCGCCGTCGCCATCGGAAGCCGCGCCAAAATCCGGACCGCCCGGCGCCATGACGAGATCGACCAGTTCCTTGGCGTGAACCAGATTGGGATCGGGATGATGCCCGCCGAAATCCGGCAGCGGCGTGCCGTTCATCACCGTGCCCTTCGGGAATCCGAGTATGTCTTCGAGGATCGCATGGCCATACGGACCGGTGATGGCGCCCATGGCATCGAATTTCATGGTGAATCCGGACTTGATCAGTACACGGATGGCATCGAAATCGAACAGCGACTGCATCAATTCGGCATAGTCGGCGACCGGATCGATGACCTCGACCGTCATGTTGCCGACCTTGGATGTGCCCACCTTGGCCAAGTCGACATCCGGCGTATCGGTGGTCTTGTAGCTGCTGATCGATTTTGTCTTGGCGAAGATCGCATCGGTGATCTTCTCGGGCGCCGGACCGCCATTCGACGCGTTGTACTTGATGCCGAAGTCGCCATCCGGTCCACCGGGATTGTGGCTCGCCGACAGGATGATGCCGCCGAAGGCGCGATACTTGCGGATGACGTGAGAGGCAGCGGGCGTCGACAGCAATCCGTTGCGGCCCGCCATCACCCGGCCGAAACCGTTGGCGGCGGCCATGCGGATGGCGATCTGCACGACTTCCGGATTATAGTATCGGCCGTCGCCGCCGATCACCAGGGTCTGGCCAGCGAAGCCTTCGAGCGAGTCGAAGATCGACTGGATGAAATTCTCGGCATAGTGCTTCTGTTGAAACACCGTCACCTTCTTGCGCAAGCCCGAGGTGCCCGGCTTTTGGCCTTCGAAGGGGGTTGTAGCGACGGTCAGGATCATGCGGAACTCTTATGCGTTGAGAAGTTTGCGATAGAGAGCGGCGTAGACAGAGGCGCTGCGGTCCCACGACACGTCGGACCCCATGCCGCGCAACTGCATCTTGCGCCACGAGGCCTTGTCCTCGAAGCAAGCCGCTGCGCGCGCCAGCGCATTTTCGAGCGATGGCTGGTCGACGGGCGAAAACTGGAAGCCGGTGGCGACGCCGGCATTGAGGGCGGCGTCATTGGCATCGATGACCGTATCGGCAAGTCCCCCGGTGCGGGCGACCACCGGCACGCAGCCATAGCGCAGGCCATAGAGCTGGGTGAGACCGCAAGGCTCGAAACGCGACGGCACGAGAATGGTGTCGCAACCTGCCTGCACCAGATGCGATTGTGCTTCGTCGTAACCCAAAAGCACGCCGATGCGTCCCGGATGGCGGTCTGCCGCGGCCATGATTTCGCGCTCGATCGCTGCCTCTCCGGTGCCGATCAGGGCAAGCCGCGCGCCTGAGGCCACCAGCGCATCGAGGCTTGCGGCGAAGATATCCATGCCTTTCTGCCAGGTGAGCCGGCTCACCACGCCGTGCAGAATGCCGTCACCCGGTTCAAGCTTGAAACGGGCCTCGAGGGCGCGCTTGTTCGCGCTGCGCTTGTCGGCTGTCTTCGCCGAATAATGTGCGGCAATGCTGGAGTCGGTCGCTGGGTCCCACACACCGGTGTCGATGCCATTGACGATGCCGCTGACCACATTGCGCCTTGCGCGCAACAACCCGTCGAGACCCATGCCATATTCGGGCGTGCAGATTTCCTGCGCATATGTCGGGCTTACCGTGGTGATGGCATCTGCGGTTGCCAGCCCGCCCTTGAGGAAGCAGACGCTGCCATAATACTCAACGCCATCGATCGAGAAGGCAGAGGCAGGCAATCCCAGTGATCCGAACAGCGAGGCCGGAAACTGGCCCTGGAAGGCGATATTGTGCACCGTCATCAAGCTCTTCGGCCCGCCGCGGAATCTCAGGTAAACGGGTGCGAGTGCTGCCTGCCAGTCATGCGCATGCAGGATGTCGGCGTGATATCCGGCAACTGAGCCCGAAGCAAGATCGGCAGCGGCAATCGACAGTGCGCCATAGCGCTGGCCATTGTCGCCCCAGTCCTTGCCGTCCGGTCCGAGATAGATGTTGCCGGACCGGTTGTAGAGATGCGGCGCGTCGACAGCGACAATGTCGATGCCTTTCGCTGTGCCGCGCAACAGCCGCACTTCGCCTCCGAAGAGATCGGCATAGCGGTGGATCTCGATACCGTTCTGCAGCGCCGCCATCACGGCGGGATAGCCGGGAACGATCGACAGCATGTCGATGCCATGCGGTTTCAGGGCTGCCGGCAGCGCACCCGTCACATCGGCGAGCCCACCGGTCTTGACCAGCGGAAACAGCTCGGAAGATGCCGAAAGGACCTTCATCCGTTGAGCCGGTCGATCATCGGCTGGGTAATCAGGCAGACGCCATTCGCGGTGCGCCGGAAGCGCTTGGCATCGCTATCCGGATCTTCACCGACAACGAGGCCTTCCGGAATGAGGACGCCACTGTCGATCACCACTTTCTTGAGCGAGCAATTGCGGCTGACATTGACATGCGGCAGCAGCACCGCCTGCTCCAGATTGCTGTAGGAGTTCACCTTCACGCCGGTGAACAGCAGACTTTGAGACACCGACGCGCCTGACACCAGGCAGCCGCCTGACACCAGCGAGGCCACAGCCTGTCCCCGCCGCCCGTCGATGTCGTGCACGAACTTGGCCGGCGGCGTCACTTCGCCGTACGTCCAGATCGGCCAGTCGCGGTCATAGAGATCGAGAGCCGGAAGAGTCTGGGTGAGATCGATGTTGGCTTCCCAATAGGCATCGACGGTGCCCACATCGCGCCAATACGCTTCGGCCTCTTGCGCCGAGCGGACGCAGGAGTTGGTGAAGCGGTGCGCAACCGCCTTGCCGCCGTTGACGATGTTCGGAATGATGTCCTTGCCGAAATCGCGGCTCGACTTCGGATCGGCGGCATCGCGGCGCAACTGGTCGGCAAGGAAATTGGTCTCGAAGACGTAAATGCCCATCGACGCCAGCGCCATGCTCTCGTTGCCGGGAATGCCGGGCGGATCCTTCGGCTTCTCGAGGAAGGCGGTGATGCGGTCCTGCGTGTCGACATGCATGACGCCGAAGCCGGTGGCTTCCATGCGCGGCACTTCAAGGCAGCCGATGGTGACATCAGCACCTGAATCGACATGCTGCTGCAGCATCAGCTCATAGTCCATCTTGTAGATGTGATCGCCCGCCAGCACGACCATGTATTTGACGCCATGCGTCTCGATGATGTCGAGGTTCTGGTAGATGGCATCGGCCGTACCGGCATACCATTGGTCCTCTGAGACGCGCTGCGAGGCGGGAAGAATGTCGAAGCTCTCGTTGCGCTCCGGACGGAAGAAGTTCCAGCCGCGCTGCATATGGCGGATCAGGCTGTGCGCCTTGTATTGCGTGGCAACACCGATGCGGCGAATGCCTGAGTTGAGGGCATTCGACAGGGCAAAATCGATGATGCGGGATTTGCCGCCGAATGGGACTGCGGGCTTGGCGCGGCGGTCCGTCAATTCCATCAGGCGGCTGCCGCGCCCTCCCGCCAGCACATAAGCCATGGCGTCACGGGCCAGTGGTGCAACCTTCCGATATTCAGCCATATTAATTCTCCCATGTGGCCGGCAGTTTCTTATGGTTCGAAAGCAAAATACAAGGTCGCCAGCGGCGGCAGCGTCACAGTGGCTTGCGCGGGCTTGCCATGGCTTGGTTCGGCGCGTGCGGTAACACCACCCATGTTGCCCATGCCGCTGCCACCATATACGCTAGCGTCACTGTTGAGGATTTCACGCCAAAGCCCGGCGGCTGGCAAGGGCAGCGTGTAATTCTCTCGCGGCACCGGGGTGAAGTTGGTGACCACGGCGACAATTGTGCCGCCCTCGCCGGAATGGCGCGCCCAGGCAAAAACCGAGTTCTCGTGATCATCCGCCACCAGCCACTCGAAGCCTTCCGGCTCGCAATCACGCGCGTGCAGCGCCGGTATGTTGCGGTAGCTGTGATTGAGGTCTCGCACCAGCGACTGCACGCCTTTGTGAGGGGTATGGTCGAGCAGATGCCAGTCGAGGCTGCGGGCCTCCGACCACTCCGTCCACGGCGCCATTTCCTGGCCCATGAACAGCAGCTTCTTGCCGGGATAACCCCACATGAAGGCGTAATAGGCGCGTAGCGTCGCGAATTTCTGCCAGTCGTCGCCCGACATCTTGGCCAGCAAGGACCCCTTTCCGTGCACCACCTCGTCATGGCTCAGCGGCAGTACGAAATTCTCCGAGAAGGCATAGAGCAGGCCGAAGGTCAGCTCGTTGTGGTGATGCTTGCGGTAGATTGGCTCTCGCTTCAGATATTCCAGCGTGTCATGCATGAAGCCCATGTTCCACTTGAAGCCAAAGCCCAGGCCTCCCGTGGACGTGGGCTTGGAGACGCCCGGAAATGCGGTGGATTCCTCGGCGATCGTCACTGCACCGGGGTTCTGGCCATAGGCTTCATAGTTGGTGCGCTGCAGGAACGAGATGGCTTCGAGATTCTCGCGCCCACCATGCTGGTTGGGAATCCACTCTCCCTCCTTGCGCGAGTAGTCGAGGTACAGCATCGAGGCCACGGCATCGACGCGCAACCCGTCGATGTGATAGCGCTCCAGCCAGAACAGCGCGTTGTTGAGCAGGAAGCTCGCAACCTCGCGGCGGCCGAAATTGTAGATCGCCGTGTTCCAGTCGGGGTGATAGCCCTGGCGCGGGTCGGCGTGTTCATACAGGGCCGTTCCATCGAAGCGGGCGAGGCCGTGCTCGTCCGTCGGGAAATGCGCCGGCACCCAGTCGAGAATGACGCCGAGCCCGGCCAGATGCGCCTTGTCGATGAAGCGCGCGAAGCCGGCTGGATCGCCAAATCGCGAAGTCGGCGCGTAGAGCCCCGTCGGCTGGTAGCCCCAGGACGGATCGAAAGGATGCTCGGTGACAGGCAGCAGTTCCAGGTGCGTGTAGCCCAGGTCGATGGCATAGGGGATCAGGCTGTCCGCAAGCTCGTCATAAGACAGGAAGTCGATGTCGTTCTTGCGCCGCCATGACCCCAGATGCACCTCGTAGATGGACATCGGCGCGCGACGTTGATCGACGGTCTTGCGCTTGCCCAGATAGGTGGCGTCGTTCCAGATGAAGTGATCGGTGCGCGCCACTCTTGATGCGGTCTTGGGCCGAAGCTCGGAAGCAAATCCGAAGGGGTCGCTCTTCAGCGGCAGAAGATTGCCTTGCGCGTCGAGCAATTCATACTTGTAGCCTTGCCCTTCCGTGGCACCGGGAATGAAGATTTCCCAGATGCCGGTGTCGAGGCGCTTGCGCATCACATGGCGGCGTCCGTCCCAGCCGTTGAAGTCGCCGACCACCGACACGCGCGAGGCGTTGGGCGCCCAGACGGCAAAATGCACACCCTCATGTCCTTCATGGGCAAGCGGATGCGCGCCGAGCTTGTCATAGAGCCGGAGGTGATTGCCTTCTCCGATATAGTAATCGTCGAGTGGACCCAGCACCGGTCCGATCAGATAGGCATCCGCCACCGTCCAGCGTCCGCCGCCATTGGCGGCGATGTAGGACAGCGGCTGCCGGGTCTTGATCGCAACCTTGCCTTCGAAGAACCCGGCATCATGCCGGCGCTCGATCATGCCTAGCGATTTCCCGGCAGTCGTCAGGACCTCCAGCGACAGGGCGCCGGGCACGAAGGCCCGCACCACCCAGGTCTTCCCATGCTGGTGCAGGCCCAGCAGCCGGAACGGCTCGCCATGACGGCCGGCGACAATGGCCTCGATCTCGGCGCCGCTGGTGGTCCATTCCGGATCGGCCATCTTGGGTCAACTCCTAGGCTGTGGGTACATTCCAGATATCGCGGGCATACTCACGGATCGTCCGGTCGGATGAGAACCAACCCATGTTCACCGTATTGAGGATTGCCTTGTCCGTCCAGTCCTGCGTCTTGCGCCAAATACTGGCGACATCGCGCTGGGCCTTGGCATAGGCGTCGAAATCGGCGGCCACCATGAACCAGTCGCCATGGTAGAGGGAATCGATGATCGGCCGGTAGCGGTTGGCGTCACCCGGCGAGAAGACACCGGAACCCAGCGCATCGAGAACCCCCTTGAGATCGGGCGAGCCCTCGATGACGGCGCCCGCGTCATGACCCTTGTGGCGCTTGTCCTCGACCTCTTCGGCGGTCATGCCGAAGATTACCATGTTCTCGCGTCCGACTTGCTCCATCATCTCGACATTGGCGCCGTCGAGCGTACCGATGGTGAGCGCCCCATTGAGTGCGAACTTCATGTTGCCGGTGCCGGAGGCTTCCATGCCGGCGGTCGAGATCTGTTCGGAGAGATCGGCCGCAGGAACGATCGCCTCGGCCAGCGAGACATTGTAGTTGGGAATGAAGACGACCTTCAGCAGGTCACGGATGTCGGGATCGTTGTTGACGACCTCGGCCACGTCATTGACCAGCTTGATGATGAGCTTTGCCTGCGCATAACTCGCCGCCGCCTTGCCGGCGAAGATCTTGACGCGCGGTGCCCACGGCCGGTCGGGGTGCGCCCGCATCGAATTATACAGCGCGATCGTCTCGAGGATATTGAGCAGCTGGCGCTTGTATTCGTGGATGCGCTTTACATGCACGTCGAACATCGCAGATGGATCGACCTTCAGCCCCTTGCGCGCTGATATCAGGTTGGAGAGCTCGTCCTTGTTGTGCCGCTTGATGGCCATGAAACGCTGCCGGAAGCTCGCATCCTTTACGGCGTCGCGGGCCTTGGTCAGGGTTGAGGCATCGTCCATCACGTCTGTGCCGGTGGCCTCACGCAGCAGCTGCGTAAGATCCGGATTGACGCCGAGCAGCCAGCGTCTGGGTGTGATGCCGTTGGTCTTGTTGTTGATGCGGCCCGGATAGAGCGTGTTGAGATCGCGGAACACGCTCTGCTTCATCAATGTCGTGTGCAAAGCAGAGACGCCGTTGATGCTGTGCGATCCCGCGAAGGCCAGTTGCCCCATGCGCACGCGCCTGCCGTTGTGCTCGTCGATGAGCGACACCGAGGCCAGGAAGTCGGGCGTCGATTTGGTGAGCTTCTGCGCTTCGGCGATGAGCTTGGCATTGATCGAGTAGACGATCTGCATATGGCGGGGCAATACATGCTCGAACAAATGCACCGGCCAGCTCTCGAGCGCCTCCGGCAACAGGGTGTGATTGGTATATCCAATGCAGCCCTTGGTGATCTCCCACGCCTCGTCCCATTCGAGATTGTGATTGTCGACCAGGATTCGCATCAACTCGGCCACGGCCACGGCGGGATGCGTGTCGTTCAGCTGGATGGCCACCTTGTCGGCCAGCGAGCGGACCTCGTCATACTGCTGCATGTGACGGCGGATGATGTCCTGCAGCGAGGCCGAGGTGAAGAAATATTCCTGGCGCAGACGCAGTTCCTGTCCTGCCGGAGTCGAGTCTGAGGGGTAGAGCACGCGCGTGATGATCTCGGCCTTGTTGCTCTCGCCGAGAGCGCCTGCGTAGTCACCGCTGTTGAAGGCATCGAGGCGGATTGGATCGACGGCGCGCGCCGTCCACAAGCGCAGCGTGTTGACGCGCTTGCCCCGCCAGCCGACCATGGGAGTATCGAAGGCCGAGGCCAGAAGCTTCTCGGCCGGCTTCCAGCGGCGTTGCTGCTTGTTGCCGGTTTCGAGACCCGGCACCACCTGTCCGCCGAAGCCGATTTCATAGGCTGCCTCGCGCCGCGCGAATTCCCACGGGTTGCCGTGTTCGAGCCAGTTCTCAGGCAGTTCGACCTGCCAGCCATCGACGATCTTCTGTCGGAACAGGCCGTGATTGTAGCGAATGCCGTAGCCATAAGCGGGAATGTCGAGGCTCGCCATGCTCTCCATGAAGCACGCGGCGAGACGGCCGAGGCCGCCGTTGCCGAGCGCGGCATCGGGTTCCAGCGCTTCGACAAGATCGATGTCGACGTTCAATGCCTGCAGCGCCTTGGTGAAGGCGTCGTTCAGTTCGAGGTTGGTGAGGGCATCGCGCAGCAACCGGCCGATGAGGAATTCGAGCGACAGGTAATAAACCCGCTTCGCCTTGGTCTGGTAGGCGCGTTTCGTCGATTCCATCCAGCGGTCGATGATGCGGTCGCGCAGCGCCAGCACGGTGGCGTTGAGCCAGTCATGGCGCTTGGCAACGGCCGGATCCTTGCCGATCGAATAGGCGAGCTTTTCGAGAATCTCGGCGCGAATGGTTTCGGGATCGGTTCCGCGCGGTGCTGGCTTGTTCATCTGTCGACTGTTCCCATCCCAATTGCAAGGGGGCCGCTTATAGGTGAACAGCCCCGGCCGATGCAACGCTGGGAATAATAAATCAATCCACGTGATTTATTCAAGAAGATTCTGCAACTGCCTGAAAATCAGGCCGGATTGAACGACATGCTGGCGACACCCCCAACGATCATCAGAATGCCCAGCCATTGTCCGGCAGTGACCTTCTCCTTCAGGAAAATCATCGCCAGGACGACGCTAATGGCACCGTAAGCTGAAATGCCGACGGCGGCGAATTCCTTGCCCGGAAGATGCCCCGATGCGTTGACGGCAATGACGCCAAGTACATCGAGGCCGCCCATCACCACGATCCCGAGCCAGTGCCTGACAGAGAGCGGCAGCACCTTCGCATCGCTCAACATGAAGGGCAGAATGGTCAGGAGCGCGGTTGGCCGCGACAGCCATGTCGCCTCGACCTCACCGACGGCAACCGCCGCACTCTGGCCAAGGACGATGGACGAGGAATAGCCGAGAACCGAGATCAGGCAGAATAACAGTAGCACCGGCAATTTCCCCGGTTCGACGGCATTGATGCCGCTATTGGCATGGCCCGACCGGGCCACGATTACCGCCCCCGCCAGTGCTGCCGCAACGGCGGACCATTGCAGGGCTGTGGGTTCCACGCCGTTGAAGACGCCCCACAGCACGGCCAGCACCGGATAGATGGCGGTCACCGGTCCAACCAGCGAGATTGGCCCGAGGCTGAAGGCCTTGAACAACCCGCCGACGCCCAGGCCGTAGACGAGCCCGAGAAGCAGGCCGGACTTGATGCCGGGCCAGGTGGCCTGCCAGATCGTGCCCGTCGCCATGACGTAGACGGACAGCAGCAAGCCGCCGGCAACAATCACCAGCGCTGCCATGCGGAACGCGCCAACGCGTGCCGCAAGGCTTCGGGCGACAACATCGTGCAGCGACCAGCAGACGGCGGCGAAGACGCCGAATAGCACAGCAAGCATAGGTGAGCGGTTCCCATTTTGACGGGTGTATCCCGCCTTGACCGCCATAAGAGCATGGCGCAACCTGAGCCGGTATTGCAAAGACCGCAAGGCCTGCGGCGGCACGTCTGCCGTTTCCGGACGAAAATGTGGCAGTCCCGGCCATGCCCATCGTCATGTGCCATGCTGAGGTGTCGTCCATGTTTCTATCAGTCTTCGAGATCTTCAAAATCGGCATTGGACCCTCGAGTTCGCACACGGTGGGACCGATGGTGGCCGCGCGGCGCTTTCTCGAGAGCGCCTGTGCCGCCTCGTTGCCGCGCACCGGCCGCCTCACCGTTACGCTGCATGGGTCGCTAGCCTTCACCGGCAAGGGCCACGGCACCGACCGCGCCGTTATTCTGGGCCTCGCGGGCGAGCGGCCCGATACGATGGACCCCGACCGCGTCGATGAAGTGCTGCAGCAGATGACTGCCAACGCCTCCATCACATTGGCAAACGGCCACGTGCTCGGCTTCAATCCGGTGCGCGACGTGATCTTCGACTTCGGCCCGGCGCTGAAGGGCCACGCCAACGGCATGGTGTTCCGCATTCTCGATGATGACAACAATACGCTGCTGGGCGAGACCTACTTCTCGATCGGCGGCGGCTTTGTGCAGACAGAGTCTGAGCGCCAGGACTCGGTGACCAGCGGCAGGTCGGCAGTCGCCCCGCTCGTCGTGCCCTATCCCTTCCACACCGCGGCAGACATGCTGCGCATGGGGCGCGAGTCTGGCCTCACCATCGCCGCCATGAAACGCGCCAACGAAACCGTGGGTCAGAGCGACGAGCAACTCGATGCCAGCCTCGATCGCATCTGGCATGCGATGCGCGACTGCATGAACCGCGGTCTGTCGATCAGCGGCACCTTGCCTGGCGGCCTCAAGATCAAGCGCCGCGCCGCCGAGATTCACGCCAAGCTGAAAGACGAGCAGGGCAACAATGCCATCCAGCCGCACCGGCTGATGGATTGGCTCTCGGTCTATGCCATGGCGGTGAATGAGGAAAACGCCGCTGGCGGCCGCGTCGTCACCGCTCCCACCAACGGCGCCGCTGGCGTCATCCCCGCGACGATCCGCTATTATCTCGACCACTGCCTTGGCGCCGACATCAACGGCATCCGCACCTTCCTGCTGGCAGCAGCGGCGATCGGCGGCCTGATCAAGCACAATGCCTCGATCTCGGGTGCGGAAGTGGGCTGTCAAGGGGAAGTGGGCTCGGCTTCGGCCATGGCCGCTGCGGGACTTTGCGCGGCGTTGGGCGGCAGCAACGAGCAGGTGGAAAATGCCGCAGAGATCGCACTGGAGCATCATCTGGGAATGACATGCGACCCTGTCGGTGGACTGGTCCAGGTGCCCTGCATCGAGCGCAATGCCTTCGGCGCGGTGAAGGCCGTCACTGCGGCGTCCCTGGCACTGCGTGGTGACGGCACGCATTTCGTGCCCCTCGACACTTGCGTCGAGACCATGCGTCAGACTGGCCTTGACATGAGCGAGCGCTACAAGGAAACCTCGACCGGCGGCCTTGCGGTAAACGTTGTGGAGTGCTGATAATGGCTCATGCCCCACTATTCAGCTCCGCTTCGCGACCATCTCTTCTGTCTGTATGAACTCTTCGACTTCGACGGCCACACTGCCCTTCCTGGTTTCGAAGCCTTCTCGCGCGATGTGATCGAGGCCGTGCTGGAGCAATCCGGCCGCTTTGCCTCGGAAGTGCTGTTGCCGCTCAATCGCTCCGCCGACGAGGAAGGTGCCCGGTTCAGTCAGGGTACAGTGACGACTCCGAAGGGTTTCCGTGAGGCCTACCGGGCGCTGGTTGACGGCGGCTGGCCCTCGCTCTCCTGCAATCCTGAAGATGGCGGACAGGGTATGCCGCACATGATCAACTTCCTCTTCGAGGAAATGATGAATGCCGCGTGTCTCTCCTTCGGACTCTTTCCGGGGTTGAACCGCGGCGCCTATGTCGCCATGTCGCGCCATGGCAACGCCGCGCAGCGGGCCCTCTATGCGCCGCGCCTGGCAAGCGGTGAATGGGCCGGCGCCATGTGTCTCACCGAAGCGCATTGCGGAACGGATCTCGGGCTCATGCGCACGCGCGCCGAACCGCAGGATGACGGCAGCTATGCCATCACCGGCACCAAGATATTCATTTCCGCCGGCGAGCATGATCTGACACCCAACATCGTCTATCTCGTGCTGGCTCGCCTGCCCGATGCGCCGAAGGGAACAAAGGGCATCAGCCTCTTCGTCGTGCCCAAGGTGCTGGTGGACCAGGATGGTGCACTGGGCGCGCGCAACGGCGTGTCCTGCGGTGCCATCGAACAGAAGATGGGGATGCACGCCAGCCCGACCTGCGTGATGAACTTCGATGCGGCCACCGGCTGGCTGATGGGCGAGCCGCATCAGGGTCTCAAGGCCATGTTCGCGATGATGAACACCGAGCGTATCGCTGTGGGTATTCAAGGCCTCGCCATTGCCGAGGCGTCCTATCAGAATGCAGTGAACTATGCCCGCCAGCGCCTGCAGGGCCGCGCGCCACGTGGAGCACAAAATCCCACCGCCCCTGCCGATCCCATCATCGTTCATCCTGATGTGCGCCGCATGCTGTTGACGCAGAAGGCACTGATCGAGGGTGCGCGTATGCTGGCGCTGTGGGCAGCGCAGATGCTCGATGTCTCGGAGCATCATGCCGATCCCGGGATGCGGAAATCTGCCGACGATTTCGTTCAGCTGATGACGCCGGTGGTGAAGGCCTTCCTCACCGACACGGGAAGCGATGTCGCCAACATCGGCATGCAGGTTCTGGGCGGCCACGGCTTTGTCCGCGCCAACGGGCAGGAACAATTCGTGCGTGATGTGCGCGTGACGCAAATCTATGAAGGTACCAATGGCATCCAGTCTGCCGACCTTCTTGGCCGCAAGGTGCTGCACCTCGGCCTGTTCGATGTCTTTGCACGGCCTGTGGCAGCCTTCATCTCCGCCAATGAGGGTAATGACGCACTGGCCGAGTTCGTCGCTCCGCTTGCCGCCGCTCACGATCTTCTGGAGGATGCGACGGCCACCATCCAGCAGCGCGCAGCGGCAAACGCCGATGAAGTTGGCAGCGGCGCGGTCGATTACATGCGGCTCTTCGCCCTCACGGCGTTGAGTTACCTCTGGGCCCGCGCCGCCGAAGTGTCACTGCCGAAAAGCAACGACGGCTTCCACCGCGCCAAGCTGGCGACCGCCCGCTTCTTCATGCAGCGCATCCTGCCGCAAACCGCAGCGCTGCATGCCATCATCGTGGCCGGTGCAGATCCCGTGATGGAACTCGACGAGGCAATGTTCTAGCGCAACCGGCGCAGATGGTCGTTCAAGCCCGCCGTCGATGCGTCGAGTCCTTCGGTGCTCTTCTTGCCTTCGACGACCGGCTGCAGCCCGGTTGCCAGTTCCTTGCCGAGCTCCACGCCCCATTGGTCGAAGGCGTTGATGTTCCAGATGGCCGCTTCCACGAAGACGCGATGCTCATAAAGCGCGATGAGCCGGCCAAGTGTGAAGGGATCGAGCGTCCTGTAGGCCAGCGTGATCGACGGCCGGTTTCCGGCGAACACACGGTGGGGGGCCAAGGTTTTTGCATCACCTTTGGATTTCCCCATCGCCAGCAGCTGTGCCTCGGCCTCCTTGAGTGTGCGTCCCTTCATCAGGGCCTGGCTCTGTGCCAGGCAATTGGCGACGAGCAACGCGTGATGCTCGTCCATGCCGGTTTCATGAGCTTGCGCGGCGATCTGGAATTCGACGGGAATAACGTCCGTACCCTGATGAAGCAGCTGGAAGAAGGCATGCTGGCCATTGGTGCCGGGTTCGCCCCAGACGATGGGGCCGGTGGAGCCCCTGACTGCCGCGCCGGATTTCGTGACCCGCTTGCCGTTGGATTCCATGTCCAGCTGCTGCAGATAGGCGGCAAAGCGTGACAGCCGCTGGTCGTAAGGAATGATGGCGCGCGAGGGGTACCCGGCGACATTGCGATGCCACACGCCGATGAGACCCATCAGGATCGGCAGGTTCTCAAGCACCGGCGCATCGCGGAAATGCCGGTCCATCGCGTGGCCACCGTCGAGGAAGCGGCCGAAATTCTCAGGCCCGATGGCGATCATCAATGGCAGTCCGATGGCCGACCAGATCGAATAGCGTCCGCCCACCCAGTCCCAGAACCCGAAGATGCGGTTCTCGGCAATGCCGAAGGCCTTCACCTTGTCGATGGCGGTGGAGATCGCGGCGAAATGTTCGCCCACCTTGTCTTCGCCCAGCGCCGCGGCAATCCATTTGCGCGCCGTCCGGGCGTTGGTCATCGTCTCGATGGTGGTGAAGGTCTTGGACGCGATGAGGAACAGCGTCGTCTCAGGTTTCAGAACTTTCAGCGTGTCTGCGATATGCGCACCGTCGACGTTCGACACGTAGTGCAGGCGCGGTCCGTCATGATAGGGCGCCAGCGCCAGCGTCGTCATGGCGGGTCCCAGATCAGATCCACCAATGCCGATGTTGACGACGTCGGTGATCGCGCTGGTGCGGATCTCGCGCGCGAAAACGGCCATGGCGGCGAGTACCGCGTTGATATCCGGCATCACATCGCGGCCCGCCACCATCACCGGTGAATTGGACCGGTTGCGCAATGCCGTATGCAGCACGGCCCGGCCTTCGGTGGTGTTGATGATTTCGCCCGCGAACATGGAATCGCGTTTGGCTTCGACGTCGGCGGCCTTGGCGAGTGCCGTCAGCAGCTTCATCGTCCGCGTGTTGACGGCGCATTTGGAGAAATCCAGCAGCAGGTCATCGGCGCTGGCCGACAAGGCCGCAAAGCGCTGCGGGTCGCGCTCGAAGGCCTTTCGCATGTCCGTGGGCGCGCCCTTCTTGTGGTGCGCCTTGAGATCGGCCAATGCCTTGCGTGTATCGGGTTTTGCCATGCTCGTTCCCCACAAACTCTGGTCGTGACGGCGAAAGCTGGCATCCCGCTCTCAAGACGTCAACGAAAGAAGCGGGACCCCGGCTTTCGCCGGGGTTACCGCAAGCGTACGGCTAGCTCCGAAGCGTTCCGCCCGTGGCCTTGCCCACCGCCGCCACGATCTTCGCCGACACGGCGTCGATCTCGGCCTCGGTCAGGGTCTTCTCGCGCGGACTGAGGACCACCTCGATTGCCAGTGACGTCTTGCCGCCCTCGAGCTTGTAGAGATCGAAGACGCTGACATCGCTGATCAGCACCTTGTCGGCGCCCTTCGCCGCCTTCACCAGCTTCTCGGCTTCGACATTCGAGTCAACGACGAAGGCGAAGTCGCGCGACAGCGGCATGAGATCGGAAATGTTCAGCGCCGCGCGGGTCGCGGACTTTGACTTCGAACCCGGCACGGCATTGAGGATCACTTCAAAGGCGACTAACGGACCCTTCACGTCCATGGCCGCAAGAATCCGCGGATGGATCTCGCCGAAATAGGCGATTTTGTTCTGCGGTCCCATCTGGATCGTGCCGGAGCGCCCCGGGTGATACCAAGCGGGCGCACCCGCCACGACTTGCACCGTGGCGACGGGCGCGCCGGCAGCTTCGAGCACGGCCAGTGCATCGGCCTTGGCGTCGAAGACATCCACGGCTCGCGCACCACCATGCACATTGCGGCCGGTGAAGGCGCCACGCCGGATGCCTGCGGCCCGCAAGGTTTCATCCTGCGGACGGTCGCCGGCATAGGCATGGCCCACTTCCGACAGCATCATGTCGGCAAAGCCGCGATCCAGATTGCGGCCTGCTGCGGCAATCAGATTGGGCAGCAGGGAAGGCCGCATGTCGGAGAGCTCCGACGAGATCGGATTGGCAAGCTTCAGTTCCGGCTGGCCGCCGCCGAACAGCCTGGCATGGGCTTCCGGCAGGAATGCCCAGGTGATGGCTTCATTGAAGCCACGCGCAGCCAGCGCACGGCGGCTGCTGAGCATGCGCTTCTGCAGTGGATTGAGCACCGGCCTTGCGACGGCGCTTGGCCGCTCCATCGGCTGCGCGGGAATGTTGTCCAGGCCAAAGATGCGGCAGACTTCCTCGACGAGATCAGCTTCGCCGTGAATGTCCGGCCGCCACGAGGGAACCGCGCAGTCGATGGTTTCGGCCATCTCGTTGACGCCGTAGCCCAGCGCCGCGAGGATGGCCTTCTGCCGCGCCACCGGAATATCGATTCCAGCCAGCGAGGCGACGCGCGTCTTGCGCAGGCTGTAGATCCGCGCCGTATTGGGAACGGCACCCGCCGTCACCACATGCGAAGCCTCGCCGCCGCAGAGCTCGAGGATCATGCGCGTGGCGATCTCGGCGCCAACCGGCGTGAAAGCCGGATCGACGCCACGTTCGAAACGGTAGCGTGCGTCTGACGTGACGCCGAGCTTGCGCCCTGTCGCCGCCGTACGCAACGGATCGAACCATGCGGACTCGAGGAACACGTTCACCGTTTCGTTCGTGCAGCTCGATGGAATGCCGCCAATGATTCCGGCAATGGCCTCGGGGCCATTGTCATCGGCAATCACCGTCATGCTGCTGTCGAGCGTGTAGGTCTTGTTGTCGAGCGCCTCCAGCGTCTCGCTATCCTGTGCAAGGCGCGCACGGATATTGCCCTTCACCTTGTCGGCATCGAACACATGCAACGGCCGGCCATAGGCGAAGGTGATGTAGTTGGTGATGTCGACCAGCGCCGAGATGGGGCGAAGACCGATGGCCTTCAGCCGCCGCTGCAGCCACTGCGGTGAGGGGCCATTCTTCACACCCTTGATATAGCGGCCGACGAACAGCTGGCAGGGCTTCGTATCGCCGTCCGCGAAATCGAGGGAGACGCCGATAGGCGAATCGAAACTGCCTTGAACCGGATCGGCCTTGACGGGCTTCAATGTGCCGAGGCCCTTCGCCGCCAGATCACGCGCGATGCCGTGAATGCCGAGCGCATCCGGGCGGTTGGGCGTTACCTTCACATAGATCATCGGGTCGTCGAGCCCGAGAGCCTTGGCGGCGGGCGTGCCGACCGGCCAGTCGCCCTCGACCTCGATGATGCCATTGTGCTCATCCGACATCATCAGCTCGCGCTCGGAGCAGAGCATCGCCTGGCTTTCGACGCCACGGATCGTGGCCGGCGCGAAGACGGCCCCGGTGGCGGGAATGGTCACGCCGGGCAGCGCGATGATCGCCTTGATGCCGGTCCGCGCGTTGGGCGCGCCACAGACCACCTGCTTCGTGCCATCCTTGGTCTCGACCACGCACTGCCGCAGCTTGTCGGCATTCGGGTGCTTCTCCGCGAGCGTCACATGCGCCACGCTGAAGTCCTTGAGCAGCCGGCCCGCGTCGGCCACCTCTTCCACTTCCAGTCCGACACCAATCAGCCCCTCGCAGATCTCGTCGAGAGAGGCCGACGTGTCGAGATGGTCTTTCAACCAGGAGAGCGTGAATTTCATGACAGTCCTCCCGCAAGCGTCGGCACCTGCAGTGCCTTGAATCCATAGTGCCGCAGCCAGCGCAGGTCGGCCTCGAAGAAGGCGCGGAGATCGGGGATGCCGTATTTCAGCATGGCGATGCGGTCGAGACCCATGCCGAAGGCCCAGCCCTGAACCGTGTCCGGGTCCATGCCGCCGGCGCGGATGACGTTCGGATGCACCATCCCCGAACCCAGGATCTCCAGCCACTTGTCGCCGGTGCCGATCTTCAGTTGGCCGCCTTCGCGCGAATACTGGATGTCGACTTCCATCGACGGCTCGGTGAACGGGAAATGCGAGGCGCGGAAGCGCATCTTGACGTCATCGACCTCGAAGAACGCCTTGCAGAACTCGGTCAGGATCCACTTCAGGTTGGCGAGCGTCGTCGTCTCGTCGATGAGCAGGCCCTCGACCTGATTGAACATCGGCGTGTGCGTCATGTCCGAGTCGCAGCGGAAGGTGCGGCCGGGCGCGATGATGCGCACCGGCGGCTTCGAGGCCAGCATGGTGCGGATCTGCACCGGACTCGTATGGGTGCGCAACAGCATGCGCGAGCCATCCGTCTTCTCGTTGAAGAAGAACGTGTCGTGCTCCTGCCGCGCCGGGTGTTCGGGCGGAATGTTCAGCGCATCGAAATTGTGAAAGTCGTCTTCGATATGCGGACCCTCGGCTACCGCAAATCCGAGATCGCCGAAAATCTGCACCACCTCTTCCCACACCTGGCTGACGGGATGAACGGTGCCCGAGGCCTGCGGCCGCACCGGCAGCGTGACGTCGATCTTCTCGGCGACGAGCCTGGCTTCGAGCGCTGCATCCTGCAGCGCGGTCTTCCGTACACTGAGGGCTTCGGCAACCTTGTCTTTGAGCACGTTCAGGGCGGCGCCTGCCTCGCGCCGCTCATCGGGCGAAAGTGCGCCCAGCCCCTTCATGCGCTCGGAGATCGAGCCCTTTTTGCCGAGTGCGGAGACGCGCACCGCTTCGAGTGCGGCCTCATCGGCGGCGGCGCCAATCTCGGCAAGGATGTCCTGTTCGAGGTCTACGAGACTCATGCTTCTGGTCCTCAGAAATGAAATGACCGGGCCCGGTGTTTCAACACCCAAAGGCCCGGTCAAGGTCATCGGAATTCGACGTGCGTGTCAGCTTCGGCTTGACTTAAGCCTGCGCAGCCTTTGCCTTCTCGACGAGAGCGGCGAAGGCGGCCTGATCATGCACGGCGAGATCGGCGAGAACCTTGCGGTCCACTTCGATCCCGGCCTTGGCCAGGCCAAATATAAATCGGCCATAGGTCAGGCCGAGTTCGCGCGTCGCGGCGTTGATGCGCTGGATCCACAAGGCGCGGAAATTGCGCTTCTTGGTGCGGCGGTCGCGATAGGCATATTGGTCCGCCTTCTCGACGGCCTGCACGGCGACGCGGAAGATGTTCTTGCGGCGGCTGAAATAGCCCTTCGCCTGCTTGATCACCTTCTTGTGTGACTTGCGGGCGACTGTGCCGCCCTTTGAACGTGGCATGGGTCAGTTCTCCCGCTTACTTGGCGATATATGGCATGTGGATCTTCACCAGGCGTTCGTCGCCCGGTGCCAGAACCATCGTGCCGCGCTGGTTGCGGATCTGCTTGTTGGTGCGCTTGATCATGCCGTGGCGCTTTCCAGCGGCACCAGCCTTGATCTTGCCGGAAGCGGTGACCTTGAACCGCTTCTTGGCCGACGACTTGGTCTTCATCTTGGGCATTTTGCTAAGTCCTTTCAAAGCGTTACAAAGCCGCCATGGCATGCCCTTTACAGGCCAGGCGGCTTGAGGACGGCAGATAAAGCAAATACCGCAGCGAAATGCAAGTCAGACGCGGATGCCGACCTTGAGACCGCCCAGTTCCGACCGGCCATAAGAGATGTTCAGGCCATAGATGTCGCCGATGTCCTCAACGATCGAAAGCCCCAGTCCTGAACCCTGCTTTGACTCGTCCAGCCGTCGCCCACGTTCGGAAATCGTCTGCAATGCGTCGTCCGGAACGCCCGGCCCGTCGTCCTCGATCACCAGCAGGGGTGCTGCAAAACTGATCTTGACGCGGGAGGTGGCCCACTTGCGGGCGTTGTCGATGAGATTGCCGAGCAGCTCCGTGAGGTCGCCCTGCTCGATGGGCACTGTCATATCGTTGCGCACATGGATCTCGAATTCGAGATCCTCTGCTCCGGGATGCCGCGAGATGGCCGCAACCACACGGTCGACGGCGGGACGCAACGCCGTAGCGGCGTGGCCGCGTCCGGCTGAAAGCCTGGCGCGCGCCAAAGCCCGCTCGACATGCCGCAGCATCGCGTCGGACTGTTCGTCGATGTCGTCGGCTTGCCGGTTGAAGCCGGACTTGCGCAGGTCGCGCGCGACGGAAGACAGCACGGTCAACGGGGTCTTCAGTCCATGCGCCAGATCGCCGGCCCGGCGGCGGGCCCGTTCGAGCGATGTGTCGCGCTGGTCCAGCACGTCATTCAATTCGCCAACCAGCGGCGCCACCTCGTCCGGAAAGCTTCCGTCGAGCCGGTTGGTGTCACCGGTGCGGATGGCGGTCAGCCGCCGCCGCAATTGCTTCAGCGGACTAAGTCCCACCGTCACCTGCAGCCAGGCGCCAATCACCAGAATTGTTCCGATGAGCGTGAGCGACAGCACCAGCTGGTCGCGCAACTCGGTTAGCGGCCGTTGCACCTCTTCCTCATGCGCTGCGGCGAGAAGCGTAATTTTTTGGCTTTTGCTGTTGCGTTCGATTGACAGTTCGCGCCGCGCGATGACCAGCGCCTCGCCTTCCGGCCCGCGGGGATTGTTGGGATCAAATTCAAAATCCCAGAGTGACCGGGAGCGCAGCGGTTCAATGGCGGGTTGGCCTTCGACCGGCAGAAAATCGATCCGCCAGTAGCGGCCCCCATAGGGCTCCTGGTAGCGTGGATCTGCCAAAGCCTTGCCGACGCTGACGCTGCCATCGGCAGCGATGTTGATCGAGCCGGCAAGTTGCAGAAGATCATTCTCGAGGCCGGTGATGACGCGTTCGCGAACCTGATCCTCGAACATGCGCACCAGGGCAAGACCGGTGAGGAAGAGGGCGATGGCGATGGAAATGGCTGCGGCGAGGAACAGTCTGACCCGCAGCGAACCCGTCATCATGATGCGGCGGCGGGAACGATATAGCCGAAGCCGCGGCGGGTTTCGATGATGTCCGTCTTGAGCTTCTTGCGCAATCGCCCGACCAGCGCTTCGATGGCGTTCGAGTCACGCTCGCTGTCATGCGAATAAAGGTTCTCGCTGAGCTCTGCCTGCGACACCACGCGGCCACGATGATGGAAAAGATAATTGAGCAGCCGGAATTCCAAGGGTGTGAGCGTGACGGGAATGCCGGCCACCGAAACTTGCCGGTTGCGAGGATCGAGGATGATCGTGCCAATCGAGATCGAGGGCTCCGCCCGCCCGGTTGAACGCCTGAGCAGGGCACGGATGCGGGCCATCACCTCTTCCATCCGGAACGGTTTTGGCAGGTAGTCGTCCGCTCCGGCATCGATGCCATCGACGCGGTCGGTCCACGTTCCGCGCGCCGTCAGGACCAGCACGGGAGTATTCACACCCTCCTGGCGCCATCGTTTCAGGATTGTCAGGCCATCGATCTTGGGCAGGCCGAGGTCGAGAATGATGGCGGAATAGTTTTCCGTGCCGCCCCGGAACCACGCGTCCTCTCCGTCCGAGGCAATTTCGGCCACGTATCCGCCGCTGTTCACTGCATCGGCCAGATCATTGGCGATCCGCACTTCGTCTTCGACAATCAGAATACGCATCAGAGATTGGAAATTCCCATGATCCTGCCGCTTTGCGCATCGACGCGGACTTCAAACAACTGATTGGCACTGTCGATCACCCGGATCCGATAGGTGCGGCGGCGGCCTACGCCGGTCAGGCGGATGCGAACAACCTTGCCAGGGTATTTGCGGCGAACGACAGGCAGGATATTGCGCAACGATTCTGCTTCGCCGCGTTTGACGGCATCGCGGATCCTGTCGTCATCCTCGTCATCGTTCTTGTCGTCGTCACGGTCATCGTCCCCGCGGTCGCCGTCGCGGCCATCATCATCGCCGCCCTTGTCGTCACCGCCACCATGTCCGCTGTTGCCGCCGCCGTCATCTCCGCCGCCGCCGCCACCATCGTCTCCGCCACCACCACCGTCTCCGCCGCCGCCGTCTCCGCCCTTGCCGCCATCGCCGTCCTTGGCATAGGCAGGCGTGGTTGCGGCCAGAACGCCAGTGCCGGCGAGGCTCGTCATCAGCAGCAGGAATGTGCGGCGGTTCAACATTGAGGCAACCCAATAACTCTCAAACATTAACATGCGGAATCCGTTTGGTCATTCCGCATTCTTGAGATCGTTATAATTGAGTGCATCTGACAGGTCCGTGAATGGGCCTGTCAGCGTTTTGTCAGCGAGACCGCGGGTTCAGCGCGGCGCCAGGACCATGACGATCTGCCGGCCTTCGAAGCGCGGCTCCGACTCGACCTTGGCGATCTCGACGGTATCTTTCTTGACGCGGTCGAGCAGCTGCTGGCCGAGTTCCTGGTGGGCCATTTCGCGGCCCCTGAAGCGCAGGGTGATCTTGACCTTGTCGCCCTCTTCGAAGAACCGCTTGATCGCCCTCATCTTCACGTCATAGTCGTGATCGTCGATCATCGGGCGCATCTTGATCTCCTTGATCTCGATGACCTTTTGCTTTTTGCGGGCTTCTGCGGCCTTCTTCTGCTCCTGGAACTTGAACTTTCCGTAATCGAGGATCTTGCACACAGGCGGCTTGGCGTCGGGCGAAATCTCGACCAGATCGAGATTGGCCTCCTCGGCCATCATGATGGCCTGGCGGATGGGCACCACGCCGACATTTGCCCCATCGGCTCCGATCAGGCGCACTTCCCGCGCGTCGATACGATGGTTGATCCTGTGTCCTTCTTCCTTTTGCGGGGGGGCGGCTCCGCGGCTTACTGGCCTCCGGGGTGGAATGCTCAAGTGGGCATAAGCTCCGTGTATGGTCGCAGGCGTAGGCCTGGTCCGGGTTTGGTTGCGAACGCTATAGACATTGAATGGGGCATGCCCGTCAAGCGCTGATACGCGATGCCTGCCTGACCTTCGGCGCCATCTTCAGCTCCGGGCGGCCGTTCTTTGCCGCTCGCCGCGCCGCCCGGCACGCAGTTCGGCGACACTGTCCGGCACCGCCACATGAAAAGCCGTGCCGTCGGGGCCGCTGGAATGAAGCCGGATTTCGCCGCCATGGGCGCGCACCAGTTCGGAGCAGATCGCCAGCCCAAGCCCGACGCCGCCTGATTTGGCGGCACTCTGGAACGCCTCGAACAGCCGTGGCCGCACCCGCTCGGGAATGCCTGGCCCATTGTCCCGGATCTCGATCATCACGACGCTTCCCTCGCGCCACGAACGGATGGTGACCTGTCCTTCGGCTGCGGCGGTGTCTTCGTCCTGCTGGCTCTCGACGGCCTGGATGGCGTTGCGCAGCAGGTTCGTCAGCACCCGGTTCATCTGCTCCCGGTCGGCATCCACATGGATGTTGTCCGGAACATTGTTGAACAACACCACCCGTCGCGACGCCTGCACCACGGCGGCGTCAATGACGTCGTCGGCAAGATCGCGCAGCCTGAGAGTTTCGCGCATGGGTGGGGCCTCTTCGGCCCTGCCGAATTTCAGCGTCTCGGTGAGAAACGAGATGGCGCGGTCAAGGCTGGCGATGAGCTTGGGGGCGAAGCGCTGCACGGTGGGGTCTTCAACCATCGTGAGCCGGTCGGAAATCAGGTGTGCCGAGGACAGCATGTTGCGGAGATCATGGCTGACCTTGGCGGCGGCAAGGCCCAGCGCCGCCAACCTGCTCTTCTGCTGCAGCATTGAAGCCAACTCCGACTGCATGTCATGGAGTTGCCGCTCCGCCAGGCCGATCTCGTCTCGCCTTTTCGACGGCACCATGACGCGTGAGGCATCCTCGGGGTTCTGGCGAAAGCTCAGCATATTGCGGGTGATGCGTTGCATCGGCCGCACCAGCACCACGTTGAGCGCCGCGAATACCAGCCCCGCAACGATCAGCGACAGGACGATGGACAGGACGAGAATATTGAATCCGTAGCCCCACATGGCGTCACGAAGGGGTTCTTCGAGCAACGCGATCTCGATGAGGTCGCCCGACATGTTGGGCGGCTTGTCGACGACGCCGATGACGCGGTCCTCGCGCTGCGCCATCGTTGTGAAGGCGTCCAGGATGGCCTGCACCCACATGGTGTGCCGCAGGTCATAGGAGGCATCGATCATGTGATCGCCCTCGCTCCGGAGGATCAACTGCCGGCGTTCGCCGCGGGTGAGCGACACGACAAGTACGCCGGCGCCTTTCAGGATTTCGCTGCGCAGGTCGCTCGACAGGATCTGGTCGGGGGCGGCTTCGGCGGCCAATGCGGCAATTTCAGCCTGGGCCACGCGGCCCTTGAGCCACTGGATGCGGAAATTGGCGATCGACGGCAGGAAGATCAGAACCTCGCCCAGCATCACGAAGACGATGGTCAACGCCAGTACCTTGCCGGAAAGCCCCCTCAGGAGGCCCGGTCCAACCGATCTGTTCGTGCCGTCTGCGTCCGTCATGGCCGAATGGTTTGCACAAGTCCTATAACGCGTCTTACCCAGGGATTGGTTGCATAGTCGGCAAAATAGGTAATCGCAGCCCGGCGATTTGCCTCGCCCCGGGTCGGATAGGGCAGTACCTGCCCGACCATGGCACTGATCTTCAGCCCGCGCGAAAGTGCGAGAACCCAGGGCTGGATCAGTTCGCCCGCCTGCTTGCCCACGATCGAGCAGCCGAGGATCTTGCCTTTTGCACTGGTCACGACTTTTACCAATCCGCCGGTTTGACCTTCCGCCTGCGCCCTGTCGTTGTCGTGGAACGGCCAGCGCAGCACCTTGATACTCTCGCCGTGCACCTTGCGCGCCATCGCTTCGGTGAGCCCGGCATGAGCCAGTTCCGGGTCGGTATAGGTGACCCACGGGATCACCGCATCGGCCTTCACCGGCAAGCCGAACAGCGCGTTACGGATCACCAGGCCAGCGTGATAGCCCGCGACATGGGTGAACTGCAGTCCGCCTGCCACATCGCCCACCGCATAGATGCGGGAATTGCTGGTCCTGAGACCCCGACCGACAGTGATGCCACGGTTGCTGAACGCCACGCCTGCTGCTTCAAGGTTGAGGCCTTCGATATTTGGCTGGCGGCCCGCGGCCACCAGTAGGTGCGAGCCGGCGATGACACCGTGTTCCCGCGTCTCGGCCGTGATGCCGTCCCGCGTCTTTCGCACCGCTGAAATCGCAGTTCTTGGCAAAATGGCAATGCCCTCGGCCTTGAGAGAGTCGAGCACGACGGCCGTCAGTTCCGGATCATCCTTGGCCAGCGGATCGAAGGCTTCGATGACGGTCACGCGTGACCCGAGCCGGCGATGCGCTTGCGCCATTTCCATGCCGATGGGACCGCCACCAATGATGATCAGGTGTTCGGGCAGAACCTGATTGTCGAAAAGCGTTTCATTGGTGAAATGCGGCACCTCCGTCAGACCGGGAATGGGCGGCAGGGCGGCGCGCGATCCCGTGGCGATGACGCTTCGCCGCGCGGTGTAGTTTTGACCGCCGGCCTCAAGCGTTGACGCATCAAGGAAGCGCGCCGCCGCACGCACGACCTTGACGCCGAGTTTTTCGAAACGCTCCTGGCTATCATTCGGCTCAATCGCGGCGATCACGCGTTTCACATGCGCCATGACTCTGGTGAAATCGACCTGGGGCTCCACCGCCGCGATGCCGAGGGTTTCGCCGGAGCGCATGGCGTGAGCTTGCTTTGCCGCCGCAAGCAAGGCCTTCGACGGCACGCATCCGGTATTGAGGCAATCGCCCCCCATGTCACCCTTCTCGAACAGCACGACACGCTGGCCAAACTGGGCGGCCGCCGCAGCAACCGTCAATCCTCCGGAGCCTGCGCCGATGACAGCGATATCGAATTGAGAGGCCGTCATAGGGTGCGTCCCTTGAAGTATTTGAAGGCGACCGGCAGCAGCGCAACCAGTCCAAGGCCTGCGAAGCCAATCAGCAATTCGCGTGTAATGAGTGCGGAGGGTTCGAGGCTGAAGCTGCAATTCGCAGCACCATTCGCGGCCACACAGGTGTCAAAAACAGCCCGTTGCGCGTCGATCACCTTGTCGAGGCCTGCTCCCAGCAGCGCAAAGGCCAATGAGCCGGGAACGATGCCGATGGCGGTGGCGGCGATGAAGGTGCGCATTGGCACACGGCAAAGGCCTGCCACGGCATTCACCATGAAAAATGGAAAGACCGGCGCCAGCCGCAGGAACAGCAGGAAACTGAAGGCATTGTCGGCAAAGCCCTTCGACAGTTTCTGCACCAGGGGGCCGGCCTTTTCGGCGAGTGCGGAACCGAGCGATGTCTTGACGATCTGGAAGACGATGGTAGCTCCGGTCAGTGCCGCCACGATGCTGACGGGAACGCTGATGAGCCAGCCGAAAAGGAATCCGCCGGCGATACTCATCACCGCCGCACCCGGGATCGACAGGGCCACGACAGCGACATACGCCGCGAGGAACAGCGCCACGGCGAGAACCAGATTGGCGTCGACGAACTCCCGCAGCAGTTCGCGGTTCTGGGCCAGCGCCTGGAGCGAGACGCGTTGGTAAAGCCCCGTGCCATAGGCGGCGGCGATCAGCGCGACCAGAACGCCAACTGGCAGCCATTGCCGCAGGGAACCGGAAAACCCTGGCCGAGCGTTTGTCATGAGGGGCGAATGTACCATTGAATGCGGTTGATGCGTTGTATTTGAACGTGAAGATGGCGGAACGGCCGCAGATGCGATAGGGGCTGTCACCGCCTCGTGAGAACTGTTCAGACGGCGTGCATCACCTGTGATCTGCAAGCGGGGTTTAGGGCCCCGTGCAGCCACCACGTTGACTTTCCGGGGCTTTTCCACCTATAAGCCGCGCTGAATTCCTGAAGCGATAGAGAGATCCTCTCAGGGCATACCCTGTTTTTCAGGTATGTTATTGAAAACATTGGCCCTGAGCCACAGAACGGAGCGACGAACGTGAAGCGTACCTATCAGCCGTCCAAGATTGTCCGCAAGCGCCGCCATGGCTTCCGTGCCCGTATGGCGACGGTGGGTGGCCGCAATGTTCTGGCTCGCCGCCGCGCCAAGGGCCGCAAGCGTCTTTCGGCCTGAGCGCCGGACCAGCAGTCCCATGGAGCGCCTGAAGCGTCGGCCGGATTTCGTTGCCGCCGCCAAGGCAGCCTATGCCGCCACGCCGGGTATGGTGGTGCAAGCTCGTGACCGCAAGGACGCGGGCCGGCCGCGTGTTGGCTTCACCGCGACCAAGAAGCTCGGCAATGCTGTCATCCGCAACCGCATCAAGCGCCGCTTGCGTGAAATTGCCCGGTTGAAGTTCGAAGATCTGGCGAGGCCGGGTTACGATTATGTGCTGATCGGCCGCGGTCCCTCGCTTGACCGGTCTTTCGCCGAGCTTGAGAACGATCTGAATTCCGCCTTGAAACGGCTGCACCGCACATCACATGCCGGTGCGGACAAGGGAACGCCATGAACTACGATTCCAAGAATTTCATTCTCGCCATTGTTCTGTCGATGGCCATCATTTTTGGCTGGCAGTATTTCTACGCCAAGCCGTTGCAGGACAAGCTGACAGGCACGGGCACCGAAACCACCAGCCCGACGACTCCGACGACGACCACAGGCGGCACCGTTCCCGATACCACCACCGCGCCCAAGCCCCTCACCCGCGATGATGCGCTGGCGGCGTCGGCGCGCGTCAAGATCGAGACGTCATCCGTTTCAGGCTCGATCAACCTGCAGGGCGCGCGCATCGACGACCTGCATCTGTTGAAGTACCGCGAGTCGATCGACCCCAAGAGCCCGACGATCACCTTCCTGTCGCCCAATGGCGCGCCGGGCGCCTTGTTTGCCGAACAAGGCCTTGTTGGCGCCGTGGGAACCACGGCCAGGATTCCGGACGCGACGACGCTGTGGACCGCACCCGAAGGCGCCGTTCTCTCGGAAGACAAGCCCGTCATCCTGACATGGGACAACGGGGCCGGCCTGGTGTTCTCGCGCAAGATCGAGATCAGCGACGAATATGTCTTCACCGTCACCCAGACCGTGGAGAACAAGTCTGCTGCTGCCGTGGCGCTCATTCCCTATGCCCGCATCCAGCGTCAGGATACGCCCGCCGTCTCCGGCTATTGGGTCTTCTTCGAAGGCATGCTTGGCTGGCTGAACGGGGGACTGCACGAGGTCCACTACAAGGACGTGGCCGAGCAGAAGGAGGCGACGAAGACCGACTCCACCGGCGGCTGGATCGGCTTTACCGACAAGTACTGGGCCGCGGTGATCATTCCCGACCAGACCAAGCCCGTCACCACCAGCATCCTGCACAACAAGGCCGGCGATCGCGATCATTACCAGACCGATTACCTTGCCAAGGATGCGCTCGTCGTCCAGCCCGGTGCCTCGGCTTCCTACCGCGACCAGTTCTTCGCAGGCGCCAAGGTGGTGAAGACCATCAACGCGGTGCAGACCAAGTATGGCATCCAGGGCTTCGACTATATGGTCGACTGGGGCTGGTTCTATTTCCTGACCAAGCCGATGTTCTATCTCCTCGACTTCCTCAATGGACTCGTCGGCAATTTCGGCATCGCCATTCTGATTGCGACCTTGCTGGTCAAGGCCGTGGTGTTCCCGCTGGCCAACAAGTCCTATGCCTCGATGAGCAAGATGAAGAAGCTGCAGCCGGAAATGGCGAAGCTGAAGGAAGACTTCCCCGATGACCGGGTGAAGCAGCAGCAGGCGATGATGGAACTCTACAAGCGCGAGAAGGTCTCGCCACTGTCGGGTTGCTTGCCGGTCGTTGTACAGATTCCGGTGTTCTTCTCGCTTTACAAGGTGATCCTCACCTCGATCGAATTGCGCCACGCTCCGTTCTTCGGTTGGGTACACGATCTTTCGGCGCCAGATCCGACCAGCCTGTTCACGCTCTTCGGCCTCATCCCGTGGTCGCCGCCGCACATGCTGATGATTGGCATCTGGCCGATCGTCATGGGCATCACGATGTGGCTGCAGATGCGCCTCAACCCGACGCCACCCGATCCGGTGCAGGCCAGCCTGTTCAACTGGATGCCCATCATGTTCACCTTCATGCTTGGCACATTCCCGGTCGGCCTCGTCATCTACTGGGCCTGGAGCAACACGCTCTCGATCCTGCAGCAGTCGCTGATCATGAAGCGGCATGGTGTCGAGATCGACTTTTTCGGTAACATCGCCGAGAGCCTGCCCTTCCTCAAGAAGAAGTCGGCCAGTTGACGGCGGAATTCACCACCGGCCAGATCGATGCGGGCCGCCGTTTGTTCGGCGGCCCGTCGCGTTTCATCATGGGCGTCGCTGCTCTGCCGCAGCTGCCGCCGTCGGAAGGCGTCGAGATTGCCTTTGCCGGACGCTCCAACGTCGGCAAGTCCTCGCTCATCAACGCATTGACCGGCATGCGCGACCTGGCCCGTGCTTCGAACACGCCGGGCCGCACCCGCGAGCTGAACTTCTTCAACGTCAACGAACAGATGACCCTGGTCGACATGCCGGGCTATGGCTATGCCAAGGCCTCGAAAGCCGATGTCGCGAAATGGCAGGCGGTGCTGAAGGGCTATCTGCGCGGCCGCCCCGGCCTGACGCGCGCCTTCGTGCTGATCGATTCGCGCCATGGCATCCTCAAGGCCGATGAGGAAATGTTCGAGCTTCTCGACGAATCCGCCGTCACCTATCAGCTGGTGCTCACCAAGATCGACAAGATCAAGCCGGCCGAACTTGAGAAGATGTTGGAGAAGGTCGAAGCGGCGATCAAGAAGCACCCGGCCGCCTTCCCCGTCGTCCATGCGACGTCGAGTGAGAAGGCCACCGGAATTCCGGAACTCCGGGCCGAGATCGCCGGGCTTTTGTAGCCTCTTTGCAAGCGTCGCAAATGTCCTATAAGGCGGCGCAGCAACCTCGCGGGAACTGACCCCATGGACGACATCAATACGACCGCCCGGATTCTCTCTGAAGCGCTGCCTTTCCTGCAGCGTTATGACGATCAGATCATCGTGGTGAAATATGGCGGCCACGCCATGGTCGACCCGGCACTCGCCCATCGCTTTGCCCGCGACATGGTGATGCTGAAGGTCTGCGGCCTCAACCCCATTGTCGTCCACGGTGGCGGTCCGCAGATCAACAGGATGCTCGACAAGCTCGAGGTGAAGCCCGAGTTCCGCGAGGGCCTGCGTGTCACCGATGCCGAAACCATGTCGGTCGTCGAGATGGTGCTGTCGGGTTCGATCAACAAATCCATCGTCGCCTCGATCCAGCAGGCCGGCGGCCGCGCGGTTGGCATTTCCGGGAAGGATGGTAACCTGCTGATCGCCGAGAAATTCACCAAGAAGAAGACCGACCCCGAAACCGGCAGGGTGACGGAAATCGACTTCGGCTTCGTCGGCGAACCGGTGCGCGTCAACACCGAGATCCTCGAGACCATCATGAAGAGCGATGCCATTCCGGTGATCGCTCCCGTGGGCGTGGGCTGGGAAGGCGAAACCTACAATGTCAACGCCGATACGGCAGCGGGCGCGATTGCCACGGCAACCCAGGCCAAACGCTTGCTGCTGCTGACCGACGTTGCTGGCGTTCTCGACAAGGACAAGAACCTCATCAGCGAATTGAGGGTGGGCGATCTCGATGCACTCGTCGCCAACGGCACCATTACCGGCGGCATGATCCCCAAGGTCGAGAGTGCGGCTGCAGTGGTGAACTCCGGCGTCGAGGGCGTCATCATTCTCGATGGCCGCGTGCCGCATTCGGTGCTGCTGGAACTGCTGACGCCGCACGGTGTCGGCACCCGCATTTCCCGGACCGGCGTATGAGAGGGTTCGCTCACGTCGATACCTGGGTCTTCGATCTCGACAACACGCTCTATCCGGCGTCGTGCCGCCTCTTCGACCAGATCGACGTCAAGATGGGCAACTTCGTCTCGAAGCTGCTGAATGTCGAATATGCCGAAGCCAAGCGCCGTCAAAAGGAGATGTTCTACAAATACGGAACAACGCTCCGTGGACTGATGACCGAGCATGGCGTGACGCCCGATGACTTCCTCGACTACGTCCACGACATCGACCATTCGCCGATCCCGCCGAACCAGAAGCTCGACGAAGCCCTGCACGCGCTGCCCGGCCGCAAGCTGATCTTCACCAACGGCACCGTTGCCCATGCCGAGAAGGTACTGGCGCGTATCGGCATCACCCATCATTTCGGCGACATCTTCGACATCGTGCATTCGGATTTCATTCCGAAGCCGGAGATGGAGCCTTATCGCAAGTTCGTCACCCAGACCGGCATCGCGCCCGCAACATCCGCCATGTTCGAGGATATCGCCCGCAATCTCGAGGCGCCGCATGCGCTGGGCATGACAACGGTGCTGGTCGTGAGCCCAGAGAATCGCGACGCCGAGCACCTGAACCGCACCACCGGCGGCACGGCGCAGGAGCACATTCATCATATCACCGACGATCTCGCCGGATTCCTGGGCGGGATTGTCGCAAAGCGCGTTGACTGACAATGGCCGCTGGCTAGTCTGCCGGCCATACGAGAGGGACAATCCATGACCGAACTTCAGAGCACCATCGAACAGGCCTGGGAGGCCCGCGACAAGGTCAACCTCGAGACCAGGGGACAGGTGCGGGATGCCGTCAATACGGCCCTTGACCTGCTTGACTCTGGCAAAGCCCGCGTCGCCGAGAAGCGTGACGGTGAGTGGCATGTCAACCAGTGGCTGAAGAAGGCCGTGCTACTGTCCTTCCGCCTCAACGACATGAGCATGATTTCCAACGGTCCGGGCGGCTCCAGCTGGTGGGACAAGGTGCCCTCCAAGTTCGATGGCTGGACCGAGAAGGACTTCCGCGCAGGCGGGTTCCGCGCCGTGCCGAACTGCGTTGTCCGCAAGTCCGCCTATATCGCTCCCGGCGCCATTCTCATGCCGAGCTTCGTCAATCTCGGTGCCTATGTCGACACCGGCACCATGGTCGATACCTGGGTGACGGTCGGCTCATGCGCCCAGATCGGCAAGAACGTGCATCTGTCGGGCGGCGTCGGCATTGGCGGCGTTCTGGAACCGATGCAGGCCGGCCCCACGATCATCGAGGACAATTGCTTCATTGGCGCCCGCTCGGAAGTGGTCGAAGGCGTCATCGTCGGCGAAGGCTCGGTCATCTCGATGGGCGTGTTCATTGGCCAGTCGACCAAGATCATCGAGCGCGACACCGGCAAGGTCCACATGGGCCGCGTCCCGCCCTATTCGGTCGTGGTCTCGGGCTCATTGCCGCAGAAGCCCTATGCCGATGGCTCGCCCTCGCCGTCGCTCTACTGCGCCGTCATCGTCAAGCGCGTCGACGAGAAGACCCGCTCCAAGACCTCGATCAACGAGCTGCTGCGCGACTGATTGAGGCCCCTTCCCGAAACATCGTGACTCAGCGATACTCCGCCCGGGGCCGAAAAGGGGCGCTGATGGCGCCGGGAAGGGAGAACGATGGACTGGAAATATCTCTTTACGAGCTTTGAGGGCCGCATCGGCAGGCAGCAGATGTGGATGGGGATCATTGTTCTGATCGCCATCAGCATTGTCGTGGCGGTGCTGGACATGATCCTGGGAACCAGGACCGAGAGCGGGATGGGTATCCTCGGCCTGATCTACAGCATCGCGGCGATCTATCCGTCGATCGCGCTTTACGCCAAGCGCTGGCACGACCGCGGCAAATCCGGCTGGTGGTCGTTGATCATCCTGGTTCCGATCATCGGTGGATTGTGGCTGCTGATCGAACTTGGCTTCCTGAAAGGTACGGACGGGCCCAACCAGTATGGTCCGGATCCACTTGCGGCGTAACAGCGGCAGCTTCGCAACACCTGGCCGTCGTGGCCGGGCAATTTTGCACGTACAATGAAAGCGGCGCAAACGCGCCAGGGGAGAAGGCAATGGACTGGAAATTCCTGTTTACGAGCTTTGGCGGGCGCATCGGGCGCCAGCAATGGTGGCTGGGATACATCGTGCTGATGGTGGTCGTTGCCATCCTCATAACCATCCTGACCATGGTCTTTGGCACGCCTGTGCCGCCGGAGCAGATGGCGGAAGCAGGCGGCATGGAATATAATCTGGGACCGGTCGGCGGAACCCTGATGGTCGTCATCATGATCGCCGCCATGTGGTTCTTCCTCGCTCTTACCGCCAAGCGCTGGCACGACCGCAACAAGTCTGCGTGGTGGATCCTGATCGGCCTCGTGCCCATCATCGGCGGCATCTGGGCGCTTGTCGAAAACGGCTTCCTCAAGGGCACGGACGGCCCCAACAGCTACGGGCCCGATCCGCTCGGCAATTGACCGCTCGCAAGACGTCATCCCCGGCCAAGCGCTGGGGATGACAAATCATCGGGCGCGGTTCAAAATGCACGCATGAAGAACACACCCACCGATCCCGTTCCGCTGCTGCAGGACCTCATCCGCTGCAAGTCCGTGACGCCTGCCGAAGGCGGAGCGCTGACCTGTCTCGAAACCATGCTCGCGGGCCATGGCTTCACCTGCCATCGCCTCACCTTCGCTGAAGAAGGCACACCGGATGTGGACAATCTCTTCGCCCGCATCGGCACCGGCGCCCCGCACATCTGCTTTGCCGGCCACACGGATGTGGTTCCCGAGGGCCACACCGAAAGCTGGTCGCATGCGCCCTTCGCGGCCGACATTGCCGATGGCTTCATTTACGGCCGCGGCGCCACCGATATGAAGGGCTCGGTCGCCGCCTTCGCCGGTGCAGCCATCGATTTCCTGAAGTCCGCGGGCAAGTTCCGCGGTTCGATCTCGTTCCTGATCACCGGCGACGAGGAAGGTCCCGCCATCAACGGCACGCTGAAGGTGCTGCAGTGGATGCGCGACAATGGCCATGTGCCGGATCATTGCCTCGTTGGCGAACCGAGTTGCGTCGACAAGCTCGGCGACACGATCAAGATCGGCCGGCGCGGCTCGCTCAGCTTTGCCATCACCGTCGAGGGCAGGCAGGGCCATGCCGCCTATCCGCACAAGGCGGACAATCCGGTGCCAAAGCTGTCACGCTTCATCGATCGTATCTCGTCGGCGAAGCTCGACGACGGCAATGAGCACTTCGATCCTTCGACCTTGGCGGTGACGACATTCGATGTCGGCAACCCGGCGGGCAATGTTATCCCCTCGCGCGCCACGGCGAAGTTCAACATCCGCTTCTCGCCGGTGCATGATTTTGGGTCATTGCGCGCCTGGGTGGATGATCACATCGAGAGCGTGAAGGCCGAGCTTGGCGGCACGTGGTCCTATACCACGATCGAAGGCGCCGATGCGTTCCTGACGGCACCCGGTCCCTTCGTCGGTCTGGTGCAGGACGCGGTTGAAAGTGAAACCGGCATCCTGCCCAAACTGTCAACCAGCGGCGGCACGTCGGATGCGCGCTTTGTAAAGGACTTCTGCCCGGTGCTGGAATTCGGTCCCACCAATGCGACGATCCACCAGACCGATGAACGCATTTCGATTGACGAGCTGCGCGCAACACAGAGAATCTACACGCGCATCCTCGCCGACTACTTCAGTAGCCAACCTTGAGAAGATAAAGGCCCTCAGGCGGCGCCACCGGGCCGCAGGCGGAACGGTCGGCGGAATCGAGCGCCCGCTTCAGATCTTGCGCCCGCCACTTGCCTTCGCCGACCAGCCGCAGCGAGCCCGCCATCGAGCGCACCTGATTGTGCAGGAAGGAGCGTGCATCGGCGCGGATCTCGATCAGTTCGCCGTAACGCGCCACATCCAGGCGGTCGAGCGTCTTGACCGGTGAAGCGGCCTGGCATTGCGCCGCGCGGAAGGTGGTGAAATCATGCTTGCCGACGAGATGCTGGGCCGCTTCATGCATGGCGTCGGCATCGAGGTCGACCGGCAACCACCACACCTTGCCACGGTCCAGTGCCGGAGGGCTGCGGCGGTTGAGAATGCGGTAGAGATAGAAGCGCCGGTTGGCCGAGAAACGGGCATGAAAATCATCCGCCACCTCTTCGGCCTCGAGGACGCTCACCGGATGCGGCCGCAGATTTCCATTCAGTGCATTGCGAAGCTTGAACGGGTCCCATGATTTGACCAGATCGACATGCGCCACCTGACCCAGCGCATGCACGCCTGCATCGGTGCGTCCCGCGCCGTAGACCATCGACGGTGCGCCATTGATGATGGAGACGGCCTTTTCCAGGACATCCTGAATGGACGTGCCTCCGGCCTGCGATTGCCAACCGGTGAAAGGTTCGCCGTCGTATTCGATGGTAAGTCTGTAGCGCGGCATCAGCTTGCCATCGTTCCGCGTGCAACCGGAAACCCGCGCAGGAACGCCTCCGCTTCCATCACGCCCTTGCCCTCGCGCTGCAGCTTGAGCAGGCGCACCGCGCCTGTTCCGCAAGCCACGGTGAGGCGGTCATCGAGGAACGTTCCCGCCGGCCCCGCCGCGTCGGCGGCTTCGCACAGCAGCACCTTCACGCGCGTGCCGCTGGTCTGAAACCAGGCGCCGGGAAAGGGCGACAATCCGTGGATGTGATTGCGCACGTCATGTGCGGACCGGGTGAAGTCGATCTTCGCTTCGGCCTTGTCGATCTTCTTCGCGTAAGTGACACCATCGGCAGGCTGCGGCTCGCAAGCGATGCTCTCCTGCGCCAGAACCTCGGCCATCAACCCGGCCCCGAGTACAGCCAATGCGTCGTGCAGCGATTGCGCCGTGCTGGTGGGTATGATGGTGATGCGCCCGACCTTGCACATGGCGCCGGTATCGAGGCCCTCGTCCATGCGCATGATGGTCACACCGGTCTCTGCATCGCCCGCCATGATGGCGCGCTGGATGGGGGCGGCCCCACGCCAGCGCGGCAGCAGCGAGGCATGGACGTTGAAACAGCCGAGGCGCGGCGCATCAAGAATGGCTTTCGGCAAAAGCAGGCCGTAGGCGACAACGATGGCGGCATCGGCATTGAGAGCCGCGAAGCGCTGCTGCTCGTCCGGCGATTTCAGCGTGACTGGCGTCCTGACCTCGATCCCGTGTGCGGTTGCGAAGGCGTGAACCGGTGATGGCCGCTCCGCCATGCCGCGCCCGGCGGGGCGGGGGGGTTGCGAGTAGACACAGGCGATGTGATGCCCGGCGCCGATCAGGGACTTCAGCGTTTCGACCGCAAAATCCGGCGTGCCCATGAACACAAGGCGCATGCGCTCAGAGCTTCCCGAGCTTTTGTGCCTTGGTAAATTTCTTCAGCACGCGCTCACGCTTCAGCCGCGAGATATGATCGATAAAGAGAACGCCGTTCAGGTGATCGATCTCGTGTTGCAGGCAGGTGGCCATGAGCCCGCTCGCCTGCAGTTCCGTGGCGTTACCCTGGCGGTCGAGATAGCGCACTTTCACCTCCGAGGGCCGCGTTACCATCTCGTAGTAATCCGGGATCGACAGGCAGCCTTCCTCGTAGTCGCTCTGGGTCTCGCTCGACCAGACGATTTCAGGATTGGCGAGGAACATCGGCTTCTTCTCCTCGCCGTCTTTTGTCAGGTCGAGGACAACAAGCCGCCGCGGCACACCGATCTGGATCGCCGCAAGCCCGATGCCCGGCGCGCGGTACATGGTCTCCAGCATGTCGTCCCACAGGTTGCGAACCGAGGGATCGACAGCCGTCACCGGCTTCGAAACCTCCCGGAGTGTCTTTTCGTCGGGCAGCGTGATGATGGGGCGGAGCGTCATGTCGGCTCAGATAATGGAGCAGGCCGTCAGGGTCAATTGAGCCGCGTCAATTCACATCAATAGGGACTGCGGCAACGGTAGCGGTGATAGCCCTTGCCGACGAACGTGTCGGAATGCGGATCATAGGTCCGATAGCGGTCGAGGCACCAGGCGACGTGGCGTGACGTGCTGTAGTGGTGATGACGATGGTGGTGGCGGTGGTGATAGGCCCTCTGGTACCAGTAGCTGCCGGGGCCAGCGAGGCCCGCATGCTGGCCCGGTGCGTAATCCATCCGCACGTCGCAATGGCTGTAATTCTCATCGACGCAGGTCTTTTCGATCACATAGGGCTTCCAGTGATGGTAGCCATGGTGACGGACATGGGCGAGCCCCGGGCTCGCGATCATCAGGCAGGCACCAAGGGCAAATGCGGTCCGGAACAGCGATTTGAGCATCAATCACTCCTGTTGGTTTGGCGGGCCATACGGCAGAATCGGTTAAGTTTGCAGACTGGCCTTCACCGGCCGGTTTGGCAAGCGCGACCCGCTTGCCTTTTTGACGTTGAACGCCCATATAGCCCGTCGGGAGGTTGGCGGCGGACGTGCCGCTCGCCAACCGGGTCAGGTCCGGAAGGAAGCAGCCCCAACGAGACCGGAACGGGTTGCCCGTCCAGCCTCCCACCTCTATTGTTCGTCGCGGAAGCCCGCCATGGTTGAGATTTCAAGTGGTGCTGACGCGAACGGCTACCGCGTTCTGGCCCGTAAATACCGGCCTCAGACCTTCGCCGACCTGATCGGTCAGGAGGCGATGGTTCGTACCCTCACCCATGCATTTGCCTCTGGCCGCATCGCGCAAGGCTTCATGCTGACCGGTGTGCGCGGCGTCGGCAAGACCACCACCGCCCGCCTCATTGCCCGTGCCTTGAATTACGGCGACAAGCCGGCAATCGACATGCCCACATTTGGCCCGCATTGCGAGGCGATCCTCGAATCCCGCCACATGGACGTGATCGAGATGGACGCCGCCTCCAACACCGGCGTCGACAACATGCGCGAGATCATCGACAGCGTGCGCTATGCGCCGGTCCAGGCGCGTTACAAGGTCTATATCATCGACGAAGTCCACATGCTGTCGAAGAGCGCCTTCAACGCGCTGCTGAAGACGCTGGAAGAGCCGCCGCCGCATGTGAAGTTCATCTTCGCCACCACCGAGATCAACAAGGTTCCGGTCACTATCCTGTCGCGCTGCCAGCGCTTCGATCTGAAGCGGCTCGACGCGGCCTTGCTGGCCACCCACTACGGCGGCATTGCGGTGAAGGAAGGTGTGGAAGCCGAGCCTGATGCCCTGGCGATGATCGCCCGCGCTGCCGAAGGCTCGGCGCGCGATGGACTGTCGCTGCTCGATCAAGCCATTGCTTATGGCGAGGGCAAGGTCAGGGCTGCCGACGTCGGCCGCATGCTGGGCCTGATGGATCGCACCCGCATCATCGGCTTGTTCCGGGCGGTGATGTCCGGCGATGCCGCCGCCGCCCTGCATGAAATCCAACACCAATATGCCGACGGCGGCGATCCTGCGACCATCCTCGGCGATCTTGCCGACTACGTGCACTGGGTGACAAGGCTCAAGGTGGTCAAGGCGTCGGCCCTCGCCGATACCTCGCGCACCGAAGCCGAAAAGACCGGCGGCATGGCGGATGCGGGCCGGATCAGCATGGCTCATTTGACGCGTGCCTGGTCCATGCTGCTCAAGGGCATCCGCGAGACCGAGTTGCATGCCGATCCGCTGATGGCCGCCGAAATGGTATTGATCCGGCTGGCGCATGCCGCCGATCTGCCCGGCGGCGAGGAATTGGCGAGACTGGTGAAACAGGCGCCACAGCCCGAGCGCATCGTGCCGATGCCGGCCCGCGAATTGCTGCGCGGTGGCGATGGATCGGCAGCTTCCCAGTCCGCACTCGCTGTGCAGCCGCAACCCGCGCCGGCGCCTGAACCGAGCCAGCCTCAGGCGTTTTCCAGCTTCCGCGAAATTATCGCGCTGGCACACGACAAGCGTGACCTGAAACTGAAGTCCGACCTTGAAAGCCTGGTGCGGCCAATTCGCGTCAGTACCGGCCAGTTCGAACTGGCGCTGGAGCCCGGTGCACATCCGGGATTGCCCGGCGAAATTTCCCGCAAGCTCGAAGCCTGGACCGGCATCCGCTGGATGGTGATGGTGGCGAAAGACGGCGGCGACAAGCCGCTGTTGCGCCAGCGCCAGGAAAACCGCGACAGCCTGTTCATCATGGCACGCGAGCATCCGGATGTGCAGGCCGTACTGAAACGGTTCCCCGGCGCCGAGATCATCGACGTCAAGGAACCAGCCGCCAACATGATTTCAAACATGAGTGAGAGCGATGAAGAATCTCGGAGAGATGATGAAGCAGGTTCAGGCCATGCAGAGCCGCATGGCCGAGATGCAGACGAAACTTGAACAGGCAACCGTTACCGGCCAATCGGGTGGAGGCCTCGTCAAGGTGACGATGAACGGCAAGGGCAGCATGACCGGCATCGCTATCGATGCCTCGCTGCTGAAACCGGATGAGAAGGAAATCGTCGAGGATCTGGTGATGGCCGCCCACGCCGACGCCAAGGCCAGGTCGGAAGCGATGATGGCGGAGGAGATGAAGTCCGTCACCGGTGGCCTGCCGCTGCCGCCCGGAATGAAGCTGCCGTTCTGAGCCCGACGTATCGCTGATGTCGAAACGTACCACGGGCCCTGAGATCGAGCGGCTGATCCAGTTGCTCAGCAAGCTGCCGGGGCTCGGCCCCCGTTCGGCCCGCCGCGCCGCCCTGCACTTGCTGAAGAACCGTGAACGCCTGTTGCAACCCTTGGCCTCGGCCATGGCGGAGGCGCGCGACAAGGTGAGCGTGTGCAGTTCCTGCGGCAACGTCGATACCGTCGACCCCTGTACGCTGTGCACCGATCCGCGCCGCGACCGCAGCATGATCTGCGTTGTGGAGGAGGTGGGCGATCTCTGGGCGCTGGAGCGCGCTGGCGCGTGGAACGCGCTCTATCATGTATTGGGCGGAACGCTGTCCGCGATCGAAGGCATCAGGCCCGAGGATCTTGCCATCGGCCAGCTGGTCGAGCGGGCGCGCGAGGGCCACGTGAAGGAAGTCGTGCTGGCGCTCAATGCCACTGTCGAGGGACAGACCACAGCGCATTACATTACCGAGCAATTGAAGGGTCTGGACATTCCGGCCTCGCGCCTTGCCCACGGCGTGCCGGTGGGCGGCGAGCTTGACTACCTCGACGAAGGGACATTGACGCAAGCGATCAGGGCCCGGCGCCCCCTCTGAGAAGCCAACCGGACCCTGTCGTTGGAACGAGTAACGTTTCAATCAGCCGTGGTTGGGGCCGTCGTCCTTGCCACCGCCCTTGCCGCCACGGTCGTCACCGGCCGGATCGTCAGCGCCGTGACGCGCCATCTGCAGCATCGGTGAGGACTTGATGATCATCGTGTGGTTCGGGCCGTCGTCCTTGCCGCGGCCCTTGCCGCCGCGGTCATCGCCTGCCGGATCGTCAGCCCCGTGACGAGCCATTTCGAGCATGAGGTTCTGCTCGAAAATCATTGTGTGGTTCGGGCCATCATCCTGCCCGCCGCGCCCCTTGCCACCGCGTCCACGGCCACCGCCACGGTCATCGCCAGCCGGATCGTCCGCGCCATGGCCACCGCGGATATGCCCGGCCGGATCGTCCGCGCCGTGCTTGGCGAATGCCACTGTGCTGGTGAGGGCGGCTGCGCCGATCGCTGTCAGGGCGAGTGAGAAAACAAGTGATGTGAGCTTCATGAACGTTCTCCTGTGGTTGCTGGCCTCGCGACCATGAGGTGAAAGCTAACCGCGTGCCGCTGGCAAAATGCTGATCAGGCCTGTCAGCAAAAAATCAGAAATATCATATTAATCAACTGCTTACGCGGAAAATGAAAAAATATTCCCGTGGCGGAAATTAATTTTTTGGCAGGGAATAGGCCGGACGCGTTTACCAATTCGAAACCATGTTCACGCGGCGGGGGCCAAATTTCTCCCGTCCGGACCGCAGTTTGCTCCGTGTCTCCCGACATCACCCGGTCTGCTCCGGATTGAAACAGGGTTACAAGCATATGTTCAGGTTTCGCGCTCTCGCCTCCACCGCCCGCCGCTATTTGACGGCACAGTCAGGCACCACCGCCATCACCTTCGCGCTGAGCATCGTACCGGTTCTGCTCGCGACGGGTGCCGCTGTCGACTACATGCGCTACAGCGATGCGGAGACGCGGTTGCAGGGCGCGCTCGATGCGGCGTCCCTCTCCGTCGCCGCCGCCTCGACCCTATCGAAGACGCAGCGTCTCAAGGCTGGCGCCGATGCACTTGCCGCCAACCTCAAGGCGTCGGACATCGACCCTTCGGCAGTCGAGACCAGTTTTAAGATCAATGACAATTCCATTTCGGCCAATGCCCGCTATGACCTGCCAACCGGCCTGATGCAGATTGCCGGCCTGACGCACATGACAATCGATGTCGGCACCGACATCAACCTGCCGGAAGCCAAGAAGGCCGAAATCGCCCTCGTTCTCGACTATTCCGGCTCGATGCAGGAAGTCGCCGGCGGCCAGGTGAAATATGTGGCGATGAAAAATGCCGCCAAGAAACTCGTCACTGACCTCGAAGCGGCCAATCCCAAGCGCCTGAAGGTCGGCCTGGTGCCCTTCTCACATCACGTCTATGCGACAATGCCGGAAAAATTCATCGCCGGAAAGACTGGCACCGGCATGTGGACGGGCTGCACCCAGGACCGCCGCTATCCCTATAATCTCACCGATGCCTCCCCCGTGTCGTCGGATGACAATACCAAATGGGGTCAGCCGCAGGCCAAGGTGCATTTGTCCGATGGCTGCGGAGCCTACGTGCCGAACGGCCTCAAGGTTGCTCCGTTGACGGACAATTTCGACGCGATCCGCAACCAGCTCGACGCCATGCGCCCCTATGCCTGGACTCACATCGCGCTGGGCGCCGAGTTCGGTTATCACCTCCTGTCGCCCGGTGCTCCCTTCACTGAAGGCGCTGCGTACGGTACCAAGAACGTCGACAAGGTCATGGTGCTGCTGACGGACGGCCGACAGACCGAACCGGGTTTCGGCAATGGTGCAAGGACTGTCGGTCAGGGCGAAAGCAATCTTGAAAAGATCTGTCAGAACGCCAAGGCCTCCGGCATCACCATCGTCACCATTGCCTTCGATCTCCAGGATGAGGATACGCGCAAGCGCCTGAGCGATTGCTCGTCCGATCCTGACAAGGATTTCTATGTGGCCGAGGACAACAAGGACGTTGCGGCTGCATTTGAAGACATCAAGCGGCAGATCACGGCGCAGGTCTTCATCAGCCGCTGACTTGAACGACCGAGTTCAGCTGCGCTCCACCAGCTTGGGGCGCGGCATGTCTTCGGGCAGCAATGGTTCGCTGAGATCAAGGCTTTCAATGCGAAGCCCGCGGCGGTTGATCTTGTCGGCCGAAACACCCAGCTTTTCGAGATCGGCCGACGCCAGCCCAAAGTGCTTCTGGAGATCGCCGACGCGCTCCTTCAGCCGGCCGACATCCTCCAGCAACCGCGTGACTTCGAGTTTGATGAGGCCGGCCTGCTCGCGCATCCGCGCATCCTTGAAGATGGCCTGGAGCGTTTGCACCAGCAACATCAGCACATTTGGCGAAGCGATGATGACCCGCAGCCGGTGTGATTTCTGGATCACGTCCTCGAACTTCTCGTGCAGGTCGGCATAGACCGACTCCGATGGCACGAACATGATGGCTGTCTCGTGCGTCTCGCCGGCGATCAGATATTTCTCCGCGATGTCGCGCACGTGTTTCAGGACGTCACCCTTGAGCCGCGCTTCGGCGGTCTTGAAGTCGGCCTCGCCTTGCGCCGCTTTCAATGCGTTGAAGGCCTCGAGCGGAAACTTCGAATCGATCACCAACTTGAGATTGGAATCAGGCAGCATCACCAGGCAGTCCGGCCTGCTACCGTTGCTCAACAAGCCCTGGAACACGAAGGAACTGGCGTGCAGTCCGTCGCGAATGATGGCTTCCATGCGGCCCTGGCCATATGCTCCGCGCGCCTGCTTGTTGGAGAGGATGTCCTTGAGTGTGATCATCTCGGAGGATAGCGCCGAGAGATTCCTCTGCGCCGCGTCGATCACGGCGAGCCGCTCGCCGAGTTGGCTGAGCGATTGCCCGGTCCGCTCCGTCTGGCTGGCAAGGCTGGATCCCAACCGCTCGGTCACCTGATCGAGTCGCTCGTCAAGCGTCGCGGTAAGCATGACATGCGCACCTTGCGACTGCTCCGCGAGGCTGCGAAGCGCGCCAGACAGTTCGGCAATGCGGTATTCGAGATCGGCGGTGCGCCGTGCCGCTGCCTGCGTTTCATCCTGCCGTTGGCGCTGGCCCCGCCACGCGAAGATCAACGTTGCGATCATGACCAACAATGCGAAGGCCGCCGCCGTGACCAATAGGTCGGCGAAGCTGAAGGCGGTTTGTCCGATGCGCAGCAGGGTTTGGTCGAGGCTCATATGGCCAGCCTAAACCGATTCGGCGCTTCTGAAATCAAGTGGCCCGTCCGCACCGGCAGGGTGCGGACGGGCCCATGACCTCAATGACTCGGGACGGCGACAGGAGCCATCAAGGCCAATTCGAATTGGCTCTGCAGGTGGAACAAACGCTCAAGCGTCACTGAAAGTTCCCCGGTCTGTTGCAGTTCGTTGACTGCCTGATCCCTGCTGATCGAGGTGAAGCATGATCCCCGAAAATGGCGGAAAGCCGGGGGGAGTTTGACCATTTCAAGACAGCAAATTGACCTATAGGTCAAAAGAAAAGCCACCAGAGGCTTGGCCTCTGGTGGCCTCGGAATGGACTATGGCCAGTTACTTGCGCTTGCCGTTGATCGGCATTGGCAGGGTACGGATGGTGTGATCGTTGCGCTCCGTGAAGAACAGGGAGAAGCCGCGGCTCAGGCCATCGGCAAAATCGCGGACTGCGGACAGGATGATCATGGTTGCCTCAAAAGGTTGGTCGTCTGGTTTCGTCTTTGAAGTCAATATGGTCCCTGATTGTGAAATCTTTGCTGCACGTGCGCCGCGCTGCGGCATTGTCAGTCATGCGTTCGCCACATGCCGGAATCGGTCGGTGGCCGCGATGAGGGCGTCCCGGATCCCTGGCTCGGTGGCGGTGTGGCCAGCGTCCGGGATAACGATAAAGTCTGCCTCCGGCCAGGCGCGATGCAGATCCCATGCTGTTTGCATGGGCGTGACGACATCATAGCGGCCCTGAATGATTACACCCGGAATGCCGCGCAACCGGTGTGCGTTGTCCAGCAACTGACCATCACGCTCAAAGAAACCCCGATTGTGAAAATAGTGACATTCGATGCGGGCGAAGGCGATGGCGAAGCGATCGCCACCGAATTCCTCCACGCGCTTCGGGTCGGACAGAAGCGAGAGTGTTGAACCTTCCCACTGGCTCCAGGCGCGGGCGCAGGCAAGTTGCTGGGCTAGGTCCGAACCCGTCAGCCGGCGGTGATAGGCACCGACGAGGTCATGCCGCTCGCTTTCCGGAATGGGGGCGACGTAGGCCTCCCACATATCGGGAAACAGCGCATCGGCGCCTTTCTGGTAAAACCAGTCGATCTCGGATTTGCGCACCGTGAAGATGCCCCGCACGATCAGTTCGGTCACACGATGAGGATGTGTTTCGGCATAGGCCAGCGCCAGTGTCGATCCCCATGATCCGCCAACCACCTGCCAGCGATCAATGCCCAGATGCTCCCGCAGGCGCTCCATGTCGGCGACGAGATGCCAGGTGGTGTTGTCCCGCAGTTCGGCATGCGGGGTCGATTGCCCGCAGCCGCGCTGATCGAAGACGACGATCCGGTAGTCCTGCGGATCATGTAATTGGCGCAGGAACGGCGATATGCCGCCGCCGGGTCCACCATGCAGCACCACAGCGGGTTTACCATGGGGGTTCCCGCATTCCTCGAAGTAGATTTCATGCAAGTCCGACACCTTGAGCCGTCCCCGGCGATAGGGCGGCAGATCAGGGTAGAACGTACGTCGGTCGGTCATTGCGGGCCTCATGTTACGGGAACGTCAAAGCCTTTTGCCATATGCCTAACATTCGGTTAAAGAACTTCTCGCAGTCTCAACCTCAACGTGCCGAGACTGGGCCAAATAAGGGGGTTAAATTATGTGGCAGGAATTCAAAGCTTTTGCATTCAAGGGCAACGCCTTTGATCTGGCTGTTGGTGTGATCATCGGCGGCGCCTTCGGCAAGATCGTCGACGGGATCGTCAATCTGATTATCATGCCGATCATCGGCGCCATCACCGGCGGCCTTGATTTCAGCAACTACTTTCTGGGGCTTAATTCGGCGGTGACCGCCACCAACCTTGCAGAGGCCCAGAAGCAGGGTGCTGTCCTCGGCTATGGTGCCTTCATCACTATCCTGATCAACTTCCTGATCATCGCCTTCATCCTGTTCCAACTGGTCAAGGTGTCAAACCGCATGAAGAAGGCTGAACCGCCGCCGCCGCCGGCCCCGCCGCCGGCGAGCGAAGTGCTGCTCGCCGAAATTCGCGACCTTCTCAAGAAGAAGTAAGCGCCGCATGCACGGCAGACACGAAACCCGGGTGCTGGACACCCGGGTTTCTTTTTGGCTTAAGGAGTTCCCATGAACACCGAACAGCTGCTTTCCGCCATCACCACACAGGCCCGCAACGAACCCGACAGCGGCATCGTCAAGGCTGCAATGTATGGCATGGCCATTCCGGGCGTCATCCCCATGTGGTCGGGCGAGGGCAATGTGCCAACGCCGGAAATCTTCACCCGTCCCGCCATCGACAGCCTGCTGGCGGGCGAGACGTTCTATACCTGGCAGCGCGGCATTCCGGAGTTGCGCGAGGCGCTGGCGCGCTATCACGCCCGCAACTTCGACCGTGCCTTCAGCCACGAGAACTTCTTCGTCACCTCAGGTGGCATGCAGGCCATCCAGTCGATCGTGCAGATGGTGGCGGGCGAGGGCGACGAAATTATCATCCCGACGCCGGCCTGGCCAAACTACGGGGGCGCGCTGCGTATCCTCGGCTCGCGTCCCGTCGAAGTGCCGATGGACTTCCGCAATGGCCGCTGGATGCTCGATCTCGACCGGCTGTTCGATGCCATCACGCCGCGCACCCGGGCGATATCTCTGAACTCGCCCTCAAACCCTGTTGGCTGGACTGCGACCAGGGACGAACTGATTGCCGTGCGTGACGAATGCCGCAAGCGCGGCATCTGGATTCTGGGCGACGAGGTCTATTCGCGATTTTTCTATGGTGAGCGTGGCGAGACCCGCGCGCCATCGTTCCTTGATATCTGCGACGACGAAGAACAGTTGCTGCTCGCCAATACGTTCTCCAAGAACTGGGCGATGACCGGCTGGCGCGTCGGCTGGCTGCAGGCGCCGCGTGCTCTGGGGCCTGCCATCGAGCGCATCATTCAGGTGAATTCCAGCGGCACGCCGGCGTTCCTGCAGAAGGGCTGCGTTGCGGCGCTGGATCATGGCGACGAGTTCCTCGCCCAGCAGGTGGCCAAGGCCCGGTCCAACCGCGACCTCGTGGTCGCCAAACTGCGCGAAATGCCCGGCATCCGCTTCGAGGTGCCGCAAGGGGCCTTCTACCTGTTCTTCGCCATCGATGGCATGAAGGATTCGGCCGCCACCACCATGCGGATCATCGATGAGGCAAAGGTCGGCTTTGCGCCTGGCTCGACATTCGGACCGGGCGGTGAAGGCCATCTCCGCATGTGCTACTTGCGCGATCCGGCAAAACTCACTGAAGCGCTCGACCGGTTTGGCAACTGGCTGAAAATCAAGCGCCCATCGTGAGGTGATGCCTTTTTGTGCGCTGCATCGCACAATGGAATGGCAATTGCGAACGGTGCAGCCACGGAATGAATCTGACACTATAAAAATAATTCATTTCATATCAGATACTTAAGAAATAATACCAACAGTTTTCAGAATTGGCATCGGCATTGCAATGCATGTTGCATCGCAATCGTCTGTCTTGGGTCCTCCCATTCTCAAGTTAGAGTACTCGTTGCGTCTTGGTCGTCCGGCTTGTCCGGAATGCCATGTCGGGGGTGAACGGTTTCTGGTTGCTACCGTTCACCCCTCTTTTTTACGTCTCGGTATGACAAAGATTTAACCCGCAAACACTTGCAAGCCCGCACAGCGTCCCCACATCACCCGCACTGGGTCCGGGCCCCTCTGGCAGGTATCACCTGCGATGTCGGACTCTTCCACCTTGAAGGCGCTGTCCGCGCCGCAATCTGGGAGACTCGTTCGACCATGCTGAACGCTGGTACCATTCCTCTCGACTTCACACGGCAAGCAACGCTGGACCGCCTGGAATTCCTGGCGTGGTTCACAGACTCGGCCATCCGCATTCCTGGCACCTCGCGCACCATCGGCGCCGACGGTTTGCTCAGCCTTATTCCTGGCATCGGCAGCGTGATGGGCACGGGCCTGTCACTTTACGTGATCGCTGAGGCGGTGCGGCTCGGCGTGCCAGCCCATCTCTTGGCGCGCATGGCCACCAACATCGCCGCCGATACGCTCATCGGCGCGGTTCCGGTGCTGGGCTTTGTGTTCGACTTCGCGTTCAAGGCCAACCAGCGCAACCTTTCGCTTTTGCGGCAACATCTGAAGGAAACCGCCTGATGCGCAGATTGACCTGGATTGTAACCTTGGCGGCCGTGGCTGTGTGGTCTGGCCTGTGCTGGATCGCCCACGGGTTGATCGGCATTGGTGGCAACCTCGTTGCCGGCAACGCCGACATTCTTCCGGCCGATCCCCTGCTGATCGAATGGGCCTCTTGGCTGGCCAATGCCGGAACCGGCGTGGGCGAATGGCTGATTGTCGCGTTGTGGGCCGTCGTTTCTGCCGCCCTGCTGGCGCTCGGTTTCGTGGTCTCGCGGCTGCTGCCGCAGCTGAAACTCAGGCTGCAGAACCAATAGGAAGAAAGCATGACACTGGAAGACATCGAAGCGCAGGCCGAGGGCCAGGTCGTCGCTTTGCGCAACTTGCGGTTCGGCCTCTGGGCCGGCATGCGGCTGGGACTTCGTGGCGAACGGTTGGCAGGTTACGCCCGCGACGTGATGGCAGAGGACTACCGCCTGCCCGGCCCGGATGACGTTGTCGGCAAGATCGCGGCGGACTTCGAGCAGCATGGCGTGGATTTTTCCCCCAGCCTCATTGCGCAAGAGATGCAGCGCATCGAACGCCAGGTTCGGATCGAATTACTCGCTACGGACTAGCACCCGGGATCCCGAGTACCATCACGCCATCGATAACGAATTGCACCGCGAGTGCCGCGAGAATGATACCGAGCAATCGTGTCATCACGGCGCGGCCGGTGATTCCCATCAGCTTGGAAATCCGCTCGGCCATCAGGAAGCACACGAAACAGGCCGCCATGACGAGAGCCGCCACCACATAGAGTGACACCAGATGATCGATACGGCCATCGGCCCGGCCGGCCAGCAAGATCATGGCGGTGATTGCACCCGGTCCCGCCATCAGCGGAATGGCCAGCGGAAATGCCGCGATATTTTTCACGTGATCGACGCTGATGGCCTGTTCGGCCGTCGCCTGCAGCCTTTGGCTCCGCCGGTCGAATACCATCTCGGCGGCCGACGACAGCAGCAGCAAGCCACCGGCGATGCGGAAGGCCGAAAGCGAGATGCCGAGCAGGTCCAGCAGTTTGGCGCCGCCAAGTCCTGCCGCCAACAGGATGCAGAACGCGATGATCGAGGCGCGGAGCGCCACTTCGCGCCGCTGTTGCTGGCCCATCCCGTGGGTGATGCCGAGAAACAGCGCGCTGAGAAACACCGGATCGGCGACAACCAGCAACGTTGCGATGGCGGACGTGATGAAGTCGGACAGCATGCCTCTGACGCTATCACAGCCGCGATGCTTGGCAATCGCCCAGATGAAGTTTCAGTGGCCTGAGGAATCGATCATGAATTCGATGTCGACGGCGCCACGCCGTTCAAACAGCAGCTGCCCGGGGACGGCACCCATATCGGCCTCCAGATGCATGGTAATGCCGCTCATGAACAGGCACCACTGGTGACGCGAGAGATCGAGCGTAGCACCGGGCGGAATGGCAACGCGCATCGGAGTCCTCAGCCCATCGCCGGTCGTTGAAATCTCGATCAGGTGTGTGCGGCTCGCGGCGGCGATGCTGGCGCCGAGAAAGTATTCAGTCGTGGTGCCATGATTGGTGATCCTTACATGCGCGCAGCTGCAATCCGACTTCTCCGATGGAACCATGACTGCCGGATGCGTGATTTCGAGATCGCCAACACGATAGCCATGCGCCAGCGCGGCATTGCCGGTTGCCATCAGCATCAGGATTGCAAGGCCGCATCGCATGCCGGACCTCTCTGTCGAACCGCCCAGAGCAACCGGCGCTCGGTCGAGCGCCGGCAAGTTGCTCGGTCATATTGATGCTGGCGCATCTTTCGCGTCACAAGTGATTCCACTTGCTCGCCCAATGCGCTGGCACCGAGGGCGGAGCCTTTGGCTCCACCCTCGCCGTGCGATCTGAATGCCAGTCCGCTGGCACTTACTTGATTGGCACCATGAGGTGGGCATAGGGCGTGCCGGGCCACATGACGTAGGGCTTGCTCGTGTCCGGATTTGCATCCGTTGGGTAGCCAGCCATCATGTCTGTTGCGTTCATGACCATCACGTGCGGCCCGGTCTTGATCCAGTTGTTGCCTTCCGTTGGAGCCGTTGCATAGGGATCGGTATTGCTGGCATCGGTCCCGCCTTCCAGCATGTACATGAAGCCGACCTTGCCCTTGGGTGGCTCTGTCTTGCCGATCCAGGCCATCGCCCATTCCATCGCATTTGCATCGCCGCACATCGGGTCGGGTCCCGGTGTCGTAGGACTGTCCGGCATGCACCACCAGCCGTTCTTGCCCTCACGCAGGGTCTTCATGTTGCCCTTGTCGTCGATGCCATAGATTGCCGCTCCCGATGCGATGGCGGCGGGGGCCGCCGACTCGGCACTCTTGATCAGGTCGGCATCGCCATCGGCGCGCGCCGGGATGCTGGTCATTGTCATCGTCACGGCACTGATCGAAACGAATAACGCAAGCGTCTTCATCGGTCGTTCTCCCTGTTGAAATCCGATTTCTTGCTGCCGGTGTCAGTTGTCCCAGGCTTGCACGGTCGTCTGCCGGACAATGCCCTTGGGACCGAGCTCCGCCGTGCTGGAGGCGATGACCCGCGTACCATCGCCATACTTGCAGCCCTGAACGAAGGCCAGGCTGTTGCCCTCGATCAGTCCCATCTCGACAGTGTGGGTCATGTCGCGGCTGTAGACATCGTCAAGAAAGTCGCCAATTTCCTTGGCGCCCTTGATCGTACGCGGTTTGCTCGGGGGATTGTCGTTGTCGATGATGGTGAGGACCGCATCATCGGCATAGTAGGACTTGAGGCTTGCGGCATTGCGGGTTTCCACCGCCTTGCGCAGCCCATTGATCGTCAGTTTGGTGTTGGTCATGAGGCTCTCCGTCAAGCGGCCAGAAGGCGGGTTGCGGCACAGCACGTCAAAATGCCTGAACATTCACGTTCAGCGCTTGTGTTTTTACCTAGTAGTAAGTAAAATGTCAATCAACAAACTTGACTAGACACCTAAGTGTGATGGCACCGAGCAAGGGTTGAGTGGAGCGCGCAGAACGTGCAGATGGATCGACACCACGGCTCCGGCGAAACCTCCGAGCGCATACTCGACATTGCCCAGCAGCTTGTGCAGACGCGGGGCTACAACGCCTTCAGCTACGCCGACATCGCTGCGGCGCTGCAAGTCACCAAGGCAAGCCTGCATTATCATTTCCCGTCCAAGGCCTCGCTGGGGCTTTCGCTCATCTCGCGCTACGAGCACCGCTTTCGCCACCTGCTGGAGATCATCGCCGGCAAGGACGAGCCGGCAGCCGAACAGCTCAGAAGCTACATGTCGGTCTATGCGGGCGTTCTGGCTGATCATCGCATGTGCTTGTGCGGCATGCTGGCCGCCGAGTTCGAGACGCTGCCCAAGCCCATGCAGTCCGCGCTCGATCACTTCTTCGGCATGAACGAGACGTGGCTGGAAACCGTGCTTCGGAATGGGCTGCAAGATCAGTCGTTGCGTTTTGACGAAGAACCGCGCGCCCTGGCGCAGTTCATCGTCGCCGCGCTCGAAGGTGCAATGATGTTGGCCCGTTCGCATGCCGATGACGGCCGGTTTCAAGCATCCGTCCGCCGGCTGCTGGCGGGCCTCGGCATATAGACGCCAGCGGCGAAGGCCGGTATCCTGGCAAGCGTTCCGGGGAGGAGTACCGATACTGCTTATCATCTATGTGGCCGCGGTGTCTGGCTTCTGCTTCCTGGCTTTTGCCTGGGACAAATACTGCGCCATGCGGGGACTGTGGCGGATTCCTGAAAAGACACTGCTCATGCTGGCAGCGATCGGCGGCACACCAGGAGCATTTGCCGGTCAGCGCGTCCTGCGCCACAAGACACAGAAGCAGCCCTTTGGTACTTACCTGCTGCTGATCGCCATCGCGCAAGCCATCGGCATTTTGGCGCTGATCGTCCTGAGCGGCGGTTCCGCCGCCGCCCTGCTGCTGATTTGATCCGTCAACGGAGCGTTTCGCGAATTTCGCGCGCCGTCTCCTTGCCACGGTTGAATTCAACGCGCCGCCGCGCGATCTCGTCCGGCGAAAGCCGCTCGACATTGCAGTAGTCGAGCTTCCAGCCGTGATCGGTGCTCCACGCGAGCGGTGATTGCACTGTCGTGCGCGGTGCCTGCGCATGTTCCAGCAAATCGAGTGCACGCTTGAGTGTCAGGTCCTGAGAGGCGGCATCGCCGGGCTTGCCTGCCGCATTGCCCAGAGGAAAGTCGCTGAACAGCAATCGTGGCACGCCCACATGTTCGACAATGTCCCTAGCACATCCCATGATGACAGTGGATATGCCTTCGTCTTCCAGCGCCCGCGCCGCGAGGCTGACACTCTGATGGCAGACCGGGCAATTGGGTACGAGGATCGCGGCATCCGCGTGTACGGCCTTCACGCGGGCCACGAGGTCCGGACAGTCGATGTCGATGGTCGTCCGCCGGCTGCGATTGGTCGGCAGGCCGAAGAAGAATGGAGCAACAGCACCGGCGCGCCCCGAGGCAACAGCGCGCCGCAACGCCGGGAGCGGGAAATATGTATTCTGGTCTTCTGCCGTCGTGTGCTGGCGGTCGATGGCCACATGCGAAATGCGCAAGTCAGGATCCTTGTCCGTATTGCCCGCGTAGACCTGATAGAATTTCGCTGCCGCATTGTAGGGCGCGCCCGGGCCCTGATCGCCCTTGCCCGGTTGATAGGGCGCGGCCGTCGTCACCATGGCGATCCGGCACGCGCTCAAAGGCTTCAGCAAAGGCTGGAACGGCACACCGTCAAACTGCGCCCAGACGTAGGGCGCATCAAAGCCCAGCGCCGCGTAGTAGCTGCGGATGCGCGGCAAGTAGGCGATGGGGTCGCTAGCTGACACTGTTGGGCAGTTGCTCCTCGCGCCGCGCGATGAAATCTCTCAGCCCTTCGGCAATGCCTTCGTCAAGCTTAGGCTCTTCGTAATTCGCCAACATGATGCGTGCCTTGTCCCGGCCGCGCGTGTCGTGGTCCTTGGAACCTTCCGCCGACCATTGCTCGAAGGAATTGAAATCCATGATCGAGGGAATGAAGAAGGCCTTCTCGAAATGCTCGAGCGTATGCTGGGTGCCGAGGAAATGCCCGGCGGGGCCAACTTCGCGCACCGCCGCCATCGCCTCCTTGAAGTCGTCGAACTTGAGGCCACCGGCATACTTATACCAGCCGACAAGCTGCTCGGCATCAGTCACGAATTTCGAGTAACCGCAGGCAAGCCCCGCCTCGAGCCAGCCCGCCACATGCCAGATGTAATTGGCGCCGGACAGGATCGCCGCATGCATCAGCATGTTGGCCTCGTAACCGGCCTGCGCGTCGTTCAGCTTCGAGCCAACGTGGAAACCGGACGTGCGCCATGGCAGCTTGTACTTCCGGGCGAGGGCGCCCATCAGATACATCATCTGGGCTGCTTCCGGAGTGCCGCCCATTGGGGCGCCGGTCTTCATGTCGACGGTCACCATAAACTGGCCGTAGATGGCCGGCGCGCCCGCACGGATCAGCTGCGTGTAGGCCACACCCGCCAAGGCCTCGGCATTCACCTGCGCGACCGCACCGACAGCCGAAGCGGACGTCGAAGCGCCGCACAGTGCGAAGGGGGCTGCGATGATGGGCTGGTTGCTGCGGGTATAGACCCGCATCGCATCGAGCATGGTCGAGTCCCACACCAGCGGCGAGTTGCAGTTGGTGATCGAGACAAGAACTGTATTGTCCTTCACATAATCGTCGCCGAAGACGATGCCGGCCATCTTCATCACGTCCTCGGCCCGCTCCTTCGAGGTGACGATGCCCATGAACGGCTTGTCGGAATACTTAAGCGCCGAGTGAATGATATGCAGATGGCGCTTCGGCACCGGAATCTCCATCGGCTCGCAGCAGATCGAGCTTGAGGAATGCAGTGCCGGTGACATGTAGGCAAGCTTGTGAAAGTTGTTGAGATCGGCAAGCGAGCCATAGCGGCGGTTGTTATCCAGATCGCGCACGTAAGGCGCGCCATACATCGGCACAAACACGGTGTTCTTGCCGCCGACTTTGACCGTGCGTTCCGGGTTGCGGGCATTCAGCGTGAATTCCGATGGCACCTTGGCGACGAGATCGAGCAACAGCCCGCGGTCGATCCTGACGCGCGTGCCCGAAACATCGGCGCCCGCCGCCTTCCACATTGAAATCGCCTCGTCGTCACGGAACTCGCAGCCGACCTCTTCAAGGATTTTCAGCGACTCGTCGTGGATCAGTTCAACTGCCTCGTCCGGAACCATCTGGTAGACGGGAATTTCACGCACCAGTGTCGGAAAGGATGCCATCGGCGCGGCACGCAAGGCCCGCCGGCCTTCGCGCCCACCGGCCCGGCGCGCCGTGGGTATAGTGTGGGCCAGGGAGGGCGTCGAGTCGGTCATGGCTGCTTCTCCATCAGTCTGGCTGTCATTTCAGCGCCTCTGCACGGATTGTTTCAAGCGAAGACTTCGCATGCATCGAATGAACTAAACTCAATCGATGGAGGACAGAAGCCAGTTGCGCAGGACTTCGGCTTCCTGCTTCAGGGGCCGCTTGGCGGACCACGTGAGAAAGAAGGATTGCGGAGCGGCGATTTCAGCCGGAGAGATTTGCGCCAGCACGCCACGTTCAATCAGTGGTTTTACCAGGCTGAGCCAGCCCAGCGCCACGCCCTGGCCCGACTGTGCCGCCTGCAAGGCGATGACGTAACTGTTGAACCGCCGCACGGTGAGCTTGCGGTGTGGCGCACCGGCTTCCCGCAGGAACTCGGCCCAGGTTGTCCACGACCAGTCGACACCCTCCACTGACAGCAGCGGCAGGACGGACAGGTCATTGACCGTCCTTGCCTTGTTGTCTGCAATGAAGGCAGGTGAAGCGACCGCCACGATGCGGTCACCGAACAGCAGGGTCGACTCTTCTTCCGGCCAGTTGCCGTCGCCGTATCGAACGCGCAGATCCACATCGTTTCGATGCAGATCCTGAGTCCGGTCGGATATGATGTGATCGATCACAATGTCCTGATGCGCGGCCCAGAAATCGCCCAGCCGCGGCATCAGCCAAAGCTGGGCAAAGGCCATGGTTGTGCCAATCGACACACTGCGCAGGCTGCCCATCTGCCCGACCTCCCGCAAGGTCGCGGCCACCCGTTCAAATGCTTCGCCGAGGCTGCGCGCCACGGCCTCGCCTTCCGGCGTCAGAGCCAGCGCACGATGCAGGCGGAGGAAGAGCGGCTTGCCGATCTCGTCTTCGAGAGTCTTGACTTGCTTTGACACCGCACCGGGCGTGACGTTCAACTCCTGCGCGGCTCGGGTCAGGCTCAAATGCCGCGCCGCTACCTCGAAGGCGGCAAGCGCATTGAGAGAAGGCAGGCTGTAGTGGCGGCGGATCATGGCAGCAATCTAGCGCCATTTTTCAGTTGAAGAAAGCTCATTCGAATCTGTCAGTCATCCGCCAATTCGGTTTATTGCGTTACAGAGAGTTGACCGATTGTAAAAGTCGTTACACTATGTCCAAAATCTGAAATGCATGAGGCAAACCGGCGCCAGACCGGAAGCCGGAAAAAAGAGCGGGGACGTCAAGGAGCATGCCGAACTGGATCAAGACATATGTCCGGTGGGTCGAGGCGATAAACCGCCGGGTCGGCCGCGTCACCATGTACCTGCTGTTCGTGATCATGGGCATCATGCTGTGGTCTTCCGCTTCGAAGGTGGCTCACCTTCCGGCAAACTGGACGCTTGAGACCGCCCAGTTCCTCTTTGTCGCCTATTATCTCCTGGGCGCCCCCTATTCGATGCAGCTCGATAGCAATGTGCGCATGGACCTCCTCTACGGCCGTCTCAATCCGCGCACCCAGGTGGCCTGGGACATCATCACAATCTTCTTCCTCATCTTCTACATCGGCGTGATGCTCTATGGCGCGGTGGAGAGTACGGCCTATGCCTTCGAGGTGGGCGAGCGCAACCCGACGGCCTGGCGCCCGCCGCTCTGGCCCATCAAGCTCGTGACCTGCATCGCCTTCTTCCTCCTGCTTCTTCAGGCCACAGCGCATTTCATCCGTGACTTGGCCACGCTGCGCAAGGTTAGCATCTGATGTCCTACGAACTCATTGCGGGACTGATGTTCTCGACCCTCATGCTGATGATGCTGACGGGTCAGCGGGTCTTCGGCGCCATCGGCTTCGTGGCGGTTGTCGCCGCCCTCTGGCTGTGGGGCACCGGCGGCTCCGACATGGGCTACTCCGCCGTCATGAAGCTCATGAAGTGGAACGCGCTGCTGACACTGCCGATGTTCATCTTCATGGGCTACGTCATGTCGGAGACGAAGCTCGCCGCCGACCTTTACCGCATGTTCCATGTGTGGTTCGGCCCGATACCGGGCGGGCTGGCGATCGGCACCATTCTGCTGATGGTGATGATCTCGGCGATGAACGGCTTGTCCGTCGCGGGCATGGCGATCGGCGCCACCATTGCGCTGCCGCAGCTGGCCCAGAACGGCTATCGCAAGGAGATGATCTCCGGCGTCATCCAGGCCGGCTCGTCGCTCGGAATCCTCATTCCGCCTTCCGTCGTGCTCGTTCTTTATGCCATGATCGCAAGGCAACCCGTGGGCCAGTTGTGGCTCGCCGGCGTCGTTCCGGGCCTCCTGATGGCGGGCATCTTCATCATCTACATCGCCATCCGCACATGGTTGAACCCGGAAATCGGACCGCCGCTCAGCAAGGAAGCGCGCGCCGAAATCACCATGGCCGAGAAGATCAGACTGCTGCGCGCCGGGCTGCTGCCCATCTTCATCTTCTCCGTCATCATCATTCCTTTCGTCATGGGCTGGGCCAGCCTCAATGAAGCCTCGGTTATCGGTGCGCTTGCAACTGTGCTCGTTGCGGTCGCCAAGCGCCGCTTTACCTGGGCGGTGTTCGAGGAATCGACGCGGCAGACCCTCGCCATCACCTGCATGTTCATGCTCATCATCCTTGCGGCCCTGTCCTTCGGCGCCGTCTTCGACGGGCTGGGCGCCGGCAAGGTGATCGAGAATGTCTTCGTCGGTGAACTGCATCTCGAGCCCTGGCAGATCCTGGTGCTGATGCAGCTCTCCTTCCTCATCATGGGCATGTTCCTTGACGACACGGCGATGCTGGTGATCGTGGCGCCGCTCTATGTGTCACTGGCCGACCATCTGGGCTACAGCCTCATCTGGTACGGCGTGCTCTACACCATCACCTGCCAGATCGCCTATCTGACGCCGCCTTTCGGCTACAACCTGTTCCTCATGCGCGCCATGGCGCCCAAGGACTACACGCTGCCGATGATCTACCGGTCGGTCGTGCCGTGGGTGCTGCTCATGTTGCTGACACTCATCATCATCATGGTCTTCCCGCAGATCGCACTCTGGCTGCCGGAACAGGTTTACGGGCCAAGCTAAATTCCTGGACGCCGGGATGTACGAATTGAAAAGAGAAGGAGAAAGAGGATGACGTCTAGACGCAATCTACTGTCGACCGGTCTCGCAGCCGGCGCGGCAACCCTCGCGGCACCCGCCGTGCTGGCTCAGGGCGCGCCCATCAAGTGGCGGCTCCAGACCTATGCCGGCGCCGCACTCGGTGCGGAAGTGGTGAAGCCCGCGATCGATCTCTTCAACCAGATCGCCAACGGCCAGATGGAAATCGAGCTGTTCTTTGCCGACCAGCTCGTACCGACGGCCGAGCTCTTCCGCGCCATGCAGAAGGGCACGATCGACGCCGTGCAGTCGGACGACGACTCGATGGCGAGCCCGACCGAGGTGACGGTGTTCGGCGGTTACTTCCCGCTGGCGCTGCGCTACTCGCTCGACGTTCCGGTGCTCTTCAACCACTGGGGCCTCGACCAGATCTGGAAAGAGGAATACGGCAAGGTCGGCATTCAGCACATCTCGGCCGGCTCGTGGGATCCGTGCAACTTCTCGACCAAGAAGCCGGTCAATAAGCTCGAGGATCTGCAGGGCCTGCGCATCTTCACCTTCCCGACGGCAGGCCGCTTCCTGTCGCGCTTCGGCGTCGTGCCGGTGACCGTGCCGTGGGAAGACGTGCAGGTGGGCCTGCAGACCGGCGAGCTCGATGGCATCGCCTGGAACGGCGTCACCGAGGACTACACCTCGGGCTGGGCGGATGTGACCGGCAACTTCCTCACCAACAACATCTCGGGCGCCTGGATCGGTCACTTCTTCGCCAACCAGGAGAGCTGGAACAAGGTGCCGCCCCACCTGCAGCAGATGCTCAAGGCTTGCTTCGACAGCTCGCACTACTATCGCCAGCACTGGTACTGGAATGGCGAGGCGCGCCTGCGCGTCGAGAAGGACAAGCTCAAGTATACCACGATCCCGGCTACCGAATGGGCCAAGGTCGAAGAGGAAGCCAAGAAGTTCTGGGACGAGATCGCGGCTGAAAGCGAAGTCAAGGCCAAGATCGTCAGCATCATCAAGCAGTACAATGAAGTGATGGTGAAGGCTGGTCCTCCCTACCGTTACAGCTGATCCGCGCCCCACGATCTGAATGGAAAGGGCGGCCCTCGGGGCCGCCCTTTTTGTTGCCGGGACTGCCGCAAAGCCAGTATCAGGCGGCCTGTTGCTGCGGCACTTCGCGGCGGCCGGAGCCAG
>CAUJIO010000086.1 GCA_963205315.1 Pseudomonadota bacterium
GTGCACCACACTTACTGGAATCTTGCCGGACAGGGCTCGGGAGATGTGCGAGACCAGGTGCTGAAGATTCATTCAGATTTCTACACGCCCATCGATGCCGAACTCATCACGACCGGCGAAGTCCTTGCGGTGGCGGGAACCGCTTTTGACTTCAGGTCCGGGAAACCCATTGGCGCAGATATCGACAGTTTGCAGGACGTGGGAACCGGTGATCTCGTCGGCGGCGGCTATGACCACAATTGGTGCCTGAACGGCGTCGGCCAGGGCGTGCATCCGTGCGCGCGCGTCGTTGATCCGGCGTCGGGCCGGGGCTTTGAATTGCAGACAAACGAACCGGGCGTTCAGTTTTATACGGGTGGCTACCTCGATGAAAAAGTTATCGGCAAGCGCGGGCGGCCCTATTGCCGCTTTGCCGGCTATACGTTCGAGACGCAGAAGTTCCCGAACACACCAAACTTTGCCCACTTTCCCTCAAGCTCCGTCGGTCCCGACGAGGTCTATGACCATCGCATGGTGTTTCGCTTCTTCGTTGACGGCGAGCCGTGAACAGGTGGGTGGGCATACGGTGCGGATGACTTCAGAGCAATCAGGTCAGAAGGGACGGTCATGATGAGTGGAGTTTTCGATCTCACAGGGCGGGTTGCCCTCGTCACCGGCGGCAATGGTGGCATCGGGCTCGGCATCGCGAAGGGCCTCGCCGCAGCAGGTGCCAGCGTTGCGATCGCCGGACGTGATGCCGTCAAGACGGCGGACGCGCTGGCCGAACTGGCAAGCATCGGCAGCCCTGCGATGCCGGTCGAGGTTGATATCGCCGATGAAGAATCGGTCCACACGATGATGCGCAAGGTTGGCGCGCAATTCGGCCGGCTCGATATTGTGGTGGCGAATGCCGGCATCAACATCCGCAAGCCACCTGAGGATTACGCGCTGGCGGAATGGCACGCGATCATCGATACCAATCTCACGGGTACCTTCCTCTGTGCGACCGCCGCGCTGCCCGAATTCAAGAAAGTGGGCGGCGGAAAGATCATTACCATCGGATCGATGGCATCGATCTTCGGCGGCGGCATCATCGGACCCTATGCAGCGAGCAAGGGAGGCGTTGTGCAACTGACCAAATCACTGGCGGTATCCTGGGCGCAGCACAACGTACAGGTGAACGCCATTCTTCCCGGCTTCATCGATACGCCTCTTACGCGCGGCGGACGGCAGTCCGCGCCGGCGATGTTTGCCAAGGTGACAGAGCGCACACCGGCGGGCCGCTGGGGGCAACCGGAGGACCTGGCAGGGCTTGCGGTTTTTCTGGCAAGCCCTGCGTCGAATTTCATCACAGGCACAGCCATTCCGGTTGATGGCGGCTATTCGGTCCAGATTTGAGCTGGTGGGGCGATATCGCGCTGCGCTGGAACATTTCGCTTCTCCTCACGGGTTATCGCGTCGATTTGAAGGACTGAGTGCGATGGTTGGTCCGTTTGTCTATACCGCCTTGCCGACGCGCGTTGTTTTCGGGCGCGGCAAGATTTCGGAAGCCGCTGCGGAGGCGAGACGGCTTGGCATAAAGCGGCCGCTCGTCATCACAACGCGGCAACAGGCCGATAGCGTGGCAGCCTTGATCAAAGAGACCGGTGGTGTCGGGTTTGCAGGTGCTGCCATGCACACGCCCGCAGCGGTGACCGAGGAGGCCTTGGCCATGGTGCGGGCCGAAGGCTGCGATGGAACCCTGGCATTGGGCGGCGGTTCGTCGACGGGACTTGGCAAAGCCATCGCGTGGCGTACCGATCTGCCGCAACTGGTGATCCCCACCAGCTATGCCGGTTCGGAAATGACCAACATTCTGGGTGAAACGGCCGATGGCGCGAAGGTCACCAGGCGGGATGCGCGAATTCAGCCCGAGGCTGTGATCTATGATTCCGATCTGCTCGGCACGTTGCCGCCGCAGTTCGCCGCCACGTCCGGCATGAATGCGATCGCCCATGCGGTGGAAGGCCTCTACGCTGTGGATGGAAATCCGGTCGTGTCACTGATGGCGGAGGAGGGCATTCGTGCCCTGGCCGAGGCGCTGCCGATGGGCAAGGCCGGACATGACCAAGCTCTATACGGGGCGTGGCTTTGCGGGACCGTGCTCGGGTCCGTCGCCATGGCACTGCACCACAAGCTGTGCCATGTGCTGGGCGGTACTTTCAACTTGCCTCATGCCGAGACGCACACGGTAATCCTGCCGCATGCCACTGCCTACAATACGGAAGGATCGGCAGACGCGATGGCGCGAATTGCCCGGGCCCTGGGCAGCCGTACGGCAGCAGGTGGACTGTTTGATCTTGCGCAAGGACTTGCCGCGCCGCTCACGTTGAGAGAACTTGGCATGCCGGAAGAGGGGCTGGACAAGGCGGCAGATGTTGCCGTGTCAAACCCGTACCCGAATCCGCGCGCGCTTGATCGCGGCGCCATTCGCCAGCTTCTTGACAATGCATTCCACGGACGCAGACCCGACTGAACACTGGGAGGATAGCATGGCCGACATCACCACCGATGTCATGATTGTGGGAACCGGAGCCGCAGGCAGCGTCACCGCAGCGTCGCTGTCGTGCTGCGGCATCGATAGCTTCATCATCATTGGCCGCGACGACGAGGACCACACGGGCGATTGGGCCCGCGCCCGCAACGTGAACGACGGCGGATGTATGCTGATGCGGCCGGATCACCGCGTCGCCTGGCGGGCCATGTCTGCATCGGCCAATGCCGAGAAAGACCTCGCATCCGCACTCAAGACGCTTCTGGGGCATTGATCATGGCCAAGCCTGTCACAAAGAAGATTTCTGCAAGAAAGCCTGCTGCGAAGACATCGGCAAAAAAGCCAGCCGCGAAAAAGAAGGCTGTAAAAAAGCCCGCGAAGCGCGACATGAGCTACTATTTCACGGTGAAGGACTCCGTGAAGGTGGTGCAGAGCCGCTCCGGCAAACGCGCCGACAAGCGCACCAAGTTCCTTGTCGATACGCTGGTCAAGCACATGCACGCCTTCGTCAAAGAGGCACGGCCGACGATGGACGAATGGATGTATGGCATCAACTATCTCACCCGCGTCGGCCACATGTGCAACGATTGGCGGCAGGAGTTCATCCTGCTCTCTGATGTGCTGGGCATTTCCATGCTGGTGGAAACGCTGAACCACGAGAAGATGTCGGGTGAAACGGAATCGACCGTACTGGGTCCATTCTACATTCCGGATGCGCCCGCTTACGAAAACGGCGCAAACATCTGCCTCGATGGCAAGGGTGAGCCGGTCTGGGTGCAGGGACGCGTGTTGAATGCCAAGGGCAAGCCCATTGCCGGGGCAAAGATCGAGGTGTGGCAGGCCAACGAAGATGGCTTCTACGACGTGCAGCAGAAGGGCATTCAGCCGGACATGAACCTGCGCGGCGTCTTCACCGCTGACAAGGATGGCCACTACAGCTTCCGATCCGCTTATCCTCGCCACTATCCCATCCCGCACGATGGGCCGGTGGGTGACATGCTCACGGCGCTGGACCGTAACCCAAACCGCCCCGCACATTTGCATTTCATGGTGTCGGCGCCGGGCTATGAGAAACTCATTACCCACATCTTCACGCCCGATTGTCCCTGGCTGAAGGATGATGCGGTGTTTGGCGTCAAGGAAAGCCTTATTGCCGACTTCACCACGGTGAATGATGCGAAGCGGGCAGAAGGGATCGGACTGCCAAATCCATTCCGCATGGTGGAGTGGAACGTGGTGCTGAGCAAACCATGAGCGCTACCCCTTGCATCATTTGTGTCGCCATCACCGGATCGTTGCCCACCAAGGATAACAATCCGGCGGTCCCCATTACCATTGCCGAGCAGATCGAGAGCACGCAGGAGAGTTTCGAGGCCGGGGCCTCAATCGCTCATTGCCATGTGCGCGATGACGAGGGCAAACCCACCTCCGATCCGGAACGCTTTGCGCGGTTGAAAGAGGGAATCGAAAAGCATTGCCCGGGTATGATCGTGCAACTGTCGACGGGCGGCAGGTCTGGTGCAGGCAAGGCGCGCGGCGGCATGCTGCCGCTGCGCCCCGACATGGCCTCGCTCTCGGTCGGCTCCAACAATTTCCCAACACGCGTATACGAGAATCCGCCGGACCTCGTCGACTGGCTGGCTTCGGAAATGCTGGCCTATGATATCAAGCCGGAGATTGAGGCGTTTGATCTCTCGCACATCATTCAGGCTGCCGCGATGCAGAAGGATGGGCGGCTGAAGGGGCCGCTCTATGTGCAATTCGTGATGGGCGTCAAGAATGCCATGCCGGCTGATGAGCGCATCTTGGATTTTTACATTGAAACGTTGCAGCGCTTTGCGCCTGACGCGCAATGGTGTGCCGCGGGCATTGGTTCGGCACAGATCGTCGTTAACGAATGGGCCATCGCCAAAGGGGGGCACACGCGCACCGGCATGGAAGACAACGTGCGGCTCGACCGCGACACGCTGGCTCCGTCAAACGCGGCCCTGGTCAAGCGCGCTGCCGTGCTTTGCGAGAAGTATGACCGTCCGGTTGCCACCTGGCAGCAGGCGCGCAACATGCTCGGCCTCCACCACGCCACTGGGCGCTGATACCGCCAGTGTCAGTTGCCGGAGACGAGAAGGGTGAAGCCCTGCGTCTTGAAAACTTCCAGTGCCCGGGCCGATTGAAGAAACGCCACGAACTCGGCCGTATCCGGATTCGTCGAGGTGACAACCGGCGCCACCGGATAGACGATCGGCTTGTGACTGGCGGCCGGGAAGATCCCGGCAATTCTGACAGCAGGCTCGGCCATGGCATCGGTCCTGTAGACGATGCCAAGCGGCGCCTCGCCGGTTGCCACGAGTTTCAGTGCGGCGCGGACATTCTCGGCCTGTGCGATCTTGCTTTCGACCGAGGCCCAGACGCCGAGCGACTCAAGCGCGGATCTCCCGTATTTGCCGGCCGGCACCGCTTTCACGTCGCCCATCGCCAGCCTGCCGTCACCCAACAACTCTGCAAGCGGGAAACCATTTTCAATCTTCAGCTCCGCGTTGGAGTCGGCGGGTGCGATGAGGACAATCTCGTTGCCAAGCAGTTGCAGGTCTGTTCCGGGTTTCACCAGGTTCCTGTCAGCCAGATAAGTCATCCAGTCGAGGTCGGCTGAAAAGAAGATATCGGCGGGGGCGCCTTCCTCGATCTGCTTGGCCAGAGCCGAACTCGCTGCGTAGGAATTGGCTGCCTCTTTGCCAGTTTCTGCTTTCCAGGCCGCGCTGACCTCATCCAGCGCGGTCTTGAGGCTGGCTGCGGCGAAGACGGTCACTTTGCCGGCAGCGAGTGCCGGTCCGGTTGTTGCCGACACCAGGATTGCGATCGCGCTCAAGGCGCCCGTCAGCTTCGTGTTGAACGCTCTACGATTGATCATACTTCAGCTCCAGCCATAGATGTTCCCCGCTATGGAACAACGTCGATTCATCGTTATATCCATTTGGGTATAACACTTGATCTTCTGAAGCAAGGGATTAGCTGATGTGGTCTAATTCAATTGCGGACTAAAGGTGCGCCGACGACCTTCCAATCCGCATTCACTATATCCAAACTAAGATGACGTGAGCTTGTGATGTGGCGGCCAACGCGGGCTTGCAGGTTGGGCGGATGAATGCGCTCACGTAAAAGCGGCCGTAACCTTTTGAGGGGGGTACGGCCGTTTACGCGAGTATTGTGATCAGAGTGCGCCCGAGATCCAGTCAGGCGATCCCGAAATTATGATCCGAGACTGGCCGGCGTCTCAGGTCCCGCTGCGAAGAGTGCAGGTCGACTTGCGGCCAAAACCGCTGGGACCGCAGATATAGGGCGCGCGCCCGAGATAGACGCGCTTGGCGGCTGGCCTAGCGGCGGTGAAGGAAGCAGACTGGGCGTATGTCGACTTCTTCATCAGCTTCTTCAGTTCGTGGGCGCCGGCGGGAGCGGCAAACAGTGCAGCCAGTGCGGCGGCGGCAAGAATCGATCTGGTCAGCAATCGTGACATGACGTGTCTTTCATTTTGTCTGCGGCCCGGTCAGCAGGCGGCAGAAGGTCAGGCTTCGTTCGATGTCTATCAGACGCCTGAACGCCTAATCAAACCCTAATACATTGCAGAGGCTTGGAGCGGTTCCGCGCGTTTTGATCAGGATCAAGTGGCGTTTCACGGGCAAGCCAACAGGCACCTAGGAGCGTTGCCCCTAGGTGATCTGCATTTACGTCACGCAGGTCTATCCACGAACTGGATAGATCGGCTTGTCACGCAACACCCGCCAATTCGGCAGGCCAAGGCCGTGCGGCCATTCCCACACTTCCTTGTCGTTGAAATAGATCACTTCCTTGAGTTCGGGGAACTCGGCATATTTCTTGGTGACATCGTCCACCCAGCGGGCGAGGTAGTCGAGGCTGCCTTCGTATCCGAGTTCGGCCACCCAGATCGGCTTGCCATAGCCGACCGTCAGGTCATATCCCTGCTTCAGCAATTCCGCGAAGTTGTGCGGCTTGCCGCCATGGATGATGTCGTATTGCTCAAGCCCGAAGACCGAGAGGCCAACAATATCCACATGCTCCGTGCCCGGATAATAGGCGCCGAGGCTCTTCTCACCCTTGGGCGACCACATGATCAGTGCCTTGGGCAGCATCTCCCGGATGATGGCCACCATGCGGAGATACGCCTTGATGTAGTCCTTCGGCTTCCAGTTTGACCAGGTGAAGCGGCCCGACGGATTTTCCATTTCCTGTGCCCAGCGAATCGTGATGGGGCTCTTGAAGCTTGCGAGTGCCGCGCAGATCGCCCGCATGTTGGCGTCCTTCTCACCTGAAAGGATGCTCTTGCGGAGTTCGGCCGGCGTCACATTCCAGTCCTTGTCCCAGGACCATGGCTCAATCGTCACGAGGATCTTGCGGCCGCGCGCCAAGGCGTATTCATCCGCCGCTCCGAGGCCGCCGAGTTCTACGTCCTCCCAGGGCAGGAACAAGTGCTCCGTGGCGACTTTCTTTTCATTGGTGAAGTCGCCATAGGGGTCGTAACAGCCGAACTTCGAGCCATCGTCGTGCAGCACGGGGCGCTTGTCGACCAGGAGGTCACGCGCTGCTGCTTCCTGGGCCTCAGCGGTTGGGGCGATGCCAAATGCGGCAGCTGATGCTGCGATGGCGCTGGACGAAATGAGATGACGTCTGGAAATCATGCTAGTCTCTCCTTGGTTGGTTGGATGTTCAAATTTGATGTCACGGCGATGGGCAGCCGTGTCTGCGCGGCAATGTCGGGCAGTAAATAGCTTGGCTGAAACGTGCTCAGGGGATGCGGCTCGAGGCCCGACCGGCCAACGGTCTCGATGACAAAGCCCTGACGCGCTGCTTCCTCCGGATCATAGATGCGGCGGAGATCGAGCATTACGGGATGGCGCATGACCGCCGCGAGCCGTGCCAGGTCGAGATGTTTGAGTGCCTCCCAGTCGGTCAGGAATACGATGGCGTCCGCACCCCGGGCGCAGTCATAGGGGTCGTCATGATAGGTGACGTTCGGCAGGATCCGCCGTGCCTGCTCCATGCCCTCCGGATCGTGAGCGTGCACCACGGCGCCGGAGCGCTGCAGAAGCTCGATCAACGGGATCGATGGGGAGTCCCGCATGTCGTCAGTATCGGCCTTGAAGGTGAGGCCCAGAATGGCGATGCGCTTGTTCTCGACCGAGCCGTCGAGAATGTGGCGCACGCGCTGCGCCATGCGGCGCTTGCGTGCCGTGTTGGCCTGAACGGTCTCTTCGACCAGACGCAGGGATACGCCGTATTCCTGCGCCGTGCGCACCAGTGCCAGCGTGTCCTTGGGAAAACACGAGCCGCCGTAGCCCGGACCCGCATGCAGGAAATGCGGCCCGATGCGGCGGTCGAGTCCCATGCCGAGCGCAATGTCGCCGACATCGGCGTCTGCCATCTCGCAGAGGTCGGCCATCTCGTTGATGAAGGTGATCTTGGCCGCGAGGAATGCGTTCGAGGCGTATTTGATGAGTTCGGCACTGCGCCGCCGCGTGAACAAGATGCGATGTCCACGCAGAGCAATCGGCTGATAGATATTTCTCAGCACAGCCCGTGCGGCCTCGTCTTCGGTGCCAATCACCACCCGGTCGGGTTCGCAGAAATCTCCGATCGCCGAACCCTCGCGCAGGAATTCGGGATTGGAGACAACGGGAATGGCATCGTCCTGCCGCGCCTGACGGAGGATCCGCTCAATCACATCGCCTGTGCCAACCGGGACCGTCGATTTGGTGACAACCAGCGCGCCAGGCCGCAGGGCCGTAGCGATGTCGGACGCACACTGATGAACGAAGGAAAGGTCGGCCTCGCCATCGGATTTCCGCGGCGGTGTGCCGACGGCAATGAATACCGCTTGGGATGACTTCACGGCACCGATGGTGTCAGTCGAGAAGGAGAGATTGCCGGAACGCGTAGCGCGCGCCAGGATCTTGTCGAGACCGGGCTCGTAGATCGGAACACGGCCATGGTTCAGTCCGGCAATGCGCCCGGCGTCATGGTCCACGCAGATCACCTGATGACCCCAGTCGGCGAAGCACGCGCCGGCAACCAGGCCGACATAGCCTGTCCCGATCACAGTGATGGCAGCGGACTGCATTATTCTTCACTCCCGACTGTTGCCGGCTTGGCTGAAGGTGCCGCAAATCCGTGCCAGCGTGGCCTGAAGCGGATCTCACGCTGCCCTGGCGCACCCTGGCCGGCGCCTGCCGGCAAATAGACAGTCTCTGTCAAGGTGAAGGCCGTGATGCCGGCATTCATCGCCTGCAAACCTGCGGGACCATTGACGGCGCTTGCTGCCACAGTGAAGCCGATCACAGCGAGCAGGGACGCGACCGTTGCAACTCCTCCTGACCCCGATGAGATGGGCACAGTGGCATTCTCCACCGCGTGCATCGCAAGGATGATGATCGTGCCTGCCGCGTAGAGCGCGGCGTTGAGTATCGTGTAGACGTAGAAGCCCGCTGCGGTTCCTGCATCTTCGACGGCAAGCGCTACGGCCGCCGAAACGCCCGATAGCATCACGTAAGGAGCGATGATGCGAAACGGCAGCGGCTCCGTGTGCCTGACGCCTTTCGGCGTGATACGAAAATCCACGGAATTGCCCGTGAGCCGGTCCCATACCGCAACTGCCGAGCCAATCAGCGACCACGGCCAGCGGAGGAACATGAAGGCGATGCCTTCCCAGCTGATGATCGGCGCATCGGCTGGCCTGAACGTACCGGTCGCGCGCCACCAATAGGCGAGAAGCAGAAGAACCAACGACAGCGGAAGCATATGGATGAAGAACTCGGCATATGTCACGTCGATGAAATTGGAACCGGTGAGGAGGCCAATCACTGGCAGAAAAAACATTGCAGCCATGGCACCGGAGAACATCGGATACCAGAGTTGCGAAAACAGGAACTGAAAGCGGATCTTGCCCTTGAGCCCGCCCACATAATCTGGCGTGTAGCGCAGCAGGATGGTCACCAGGCTGCGCGACCACTGGAATTCCTGGATTACCAGATCGGTGAAAGTCTCCGGTCCATCGCCATGTGCAATGGCTCCGATCGCATGGATGCCCCGCCAGCCTGCGGCATTCATCAACATCGACGTCGAGTGATCTTCGGCAAGTTCCGGCCCCAGTCCGCCGATTTCCTTCAACGCCTTTGTACGGACGGTATAGTGCGAACCGATGCACAGAGGAGCCCATCCCGCATTGTAACCGGATTGCAGCGAGCCATGCATGCTGGCTTCGACATACAACCGTCCACGGGCCGACCAGCTCTGGTCAGCGTTGAGATCGCAGATGCTGGGTGCCGAGACGTAACCGACGCGCGGATCTGTGAACGGGCCTACGGCGTTCAGAAGATAATCCGCAGACGGATCATGATCAGCGTCGAACTGGCAAACGATGTCGTAGCGGTCATAGCCATAGCGGTCATAGAAGTAGGCAAGATTGCCCTCTTTGCACGCCTTGCGGCGCGGCCAGCGCTCTTCGTGATAGCCGGGAACGTCCTTTCGGCACGACACCTGCACGTTGTGGGCCTTGCACCATGCGAGTGTCTCCTCGGCCGGATCCTCATCGGCGAGCCAGGTGTCGTGAACGACGCCTTTCTGGGCGAGTGCGCCCTCGAGCGTCTGGCGCACGACAGCCCAAGGTTCCGACGGTGCCTTGGTCACAATCATCGCGATACGGTCCGTCTGCGGAACATCAATTCCCCTGAACGGCAACCGGGCCCGCGAAAACACCAGAATGAAATATCCGGGGATGAGCGTGATCCACAGCATCAGGGCTGTCATGACGGCGTAGCGCCATGAACTGACAATGTGCTGCGGATTGAGCCACCAGCTCCAGAAGAATGCGAGTGCTGCCAGCCATGCAGCGATGCCAACGGCATTGACGGTTTTGCGCCAGCCGGAGAACACCGGGACCAAAAGAGTCTGAATCCCGACCGCATCCCGGAACGCAACCGGATTCAATGACCCCTCAGGCGTGCTGGACTGATTACGCTTCAGAATGTCAGGTCCTCTGCAACGGTACTTGCTCGCATAGTTGATGCGACATTACCTCCCGGATCCCAGAGCCAAGTGATGTCGCTTGGCTCTACTCCGCTTTCCCGCGTCATATCGCTTGTCGCGGAGCATTTTGCGTTGACCTCGATCAAGCAGCGCCCGAACCGCACAGATGTGTCTCATCGCAGCAACAGCGCGCCGGCGACCGCCGGATCGAGAACACCACGACGGCAGGCTGCCTGTGGCATCGACCTGATGCACTCCGCCTTCAAAGCCGCGACGGTTTGTGCGGTTGCCATGCCTGTGACAGGGCCGGAGTAACGGCCTTCTTCCTTCAGCCGGGACTGCAGGGCATAGACCACCAGATTGGGGCTTGCTTTTACGAGTTCACGGCCGAACCAGTCATTCAGCAGGTCCTTGCGCTGCAACAACTCACCGTAGAGCGTCCTGTATCCGGAAACTGTCCGCGCGGCCTTGGCCTTGATGCTAAAGCCCAGTTGCTCGCTTTCAAGCGCCGTCAGTATCTTTGAAAATTCATCGACATAGGCGAGCGCTCTGGCTGTGTCCTTGCGAATGTTGAGGTGATTTCCATCGCGCACCAGCCCGATGAGGAACCGCGCTGCATCTGCGTTTCCCTTGCGGGCCGCGCTTTCCAGGCCGGCGATTGTCCTGGGTCCGCTGGCACGCATGCTGATGCCCCACATCTGCCGGTTGGCCTCAAGCACCTCGATGCGGGTTTGCCCCGCGGCCCGCGCCTGATCTGCAAAGGCCGTAAATTTGGCCCGTGAGTGGGGGCCGAGGTAACCATACATTGCGCCTTCCGCAAGGATGGTCCAGGCGGAGCCCCGCCCGAGGCTTGCAGCACGGCGCAGCATTGCCTCGGCGGCGGCCGGATCGGAGGCTTTCCACATCAGCCATTCACCGTACATTTCAAGGCCTTGCCCATTGCCACTGGCTGCCGCCTGCTCGAAGAGGATGAGAGCCCGCTTGCGGTCGGGCGGAAGTCCGGTGCCATGGAGAAGGATCGACCCGAGGGTGATGCCGGCGCTGGCGTTGCCGCCCGCCATTGCCTTTTCGAGAAGTTCCGAACCCCTTGCCGCGTCCGGAGGCCAAATATTTCCTGACACAAGTTGCTCGCCCAGAACGCGCATGGCTTCGGCATCTCCGGCCGCGGCGGATTGCTCGAGGAGCGCCTTGGCGCGCACGGTGTCGCGTTCGACATTGTAGCCCCAGAGCAGAGCATTGCCGAGCGTGAGGGCCGCACCCGCATGCCCCGCCTGTGCAGCCTCGTGGAGAAGTTGAATGCCGCGCGATGGATTGGCAGTGAGATAGTAACCATCCAGCAGAATTTTTCCCAGCACCGCCTTCGCGTTCACGTCTCCGGCCTCAGCCGCGGCATTGAGATTGGCGATGCCGGCCTTGATATCCTGGGCAGTTCCGTCGGCGAAAATCTGCGCCTCCCCGAGCTTTCCCAGTTCCGCAGGCGATTGTTGAGCCTGAACTGGCGAAGCAAGCGACAGGCCGGCCAGCACAAGAGTTACGCCAAGACAGCGCGCAAGTTTCCCGTCTGTAAACATGGTTGTCCTCGAGCCATTGAATTTTTATAATTCTGGCACCTCTCGAATGATGGCGCCTTGATCCGCCTCAATCACGAGATATCAAAAATGCCGTCGAGCGCCGATGATTTGATGGCGGTCAATGTGTGGCTGGCGCGGCTGTGGGTATGGAATAAAAAACAGAGGTAGATGAAATGCGCGTGAAGGATTTCATGACACGACAAGTCGTGAGCGTGACGCCTGAACATAGCGTCAGACACGCAGCAGGAATCATGTTGCGGCATGGGGTGAGCGGCCTGCCAGTTGTCGATGACGCTGGCGTTCTGCGCGGTATCCTGACCGAAGGTGATCTGATGCGGCGATCCGAATTGGGCAATGATCCGCGGGTGGACATGGAAGCGGACATGGAAGCGGTGCCGCGTGCGGAGGACGGGCACAGGGCCGCCAAGGCTCATGCGTGGTGCGTGCATGATGCCATGACCAAAGAGGTCCGGAGCGTCTCCGGCGAGACGACCATCGCGGAAGCTGCCCGGCTCATGGACGAGATGAAAGTCCGGCGGTTGCCGGTCATGGAGCAGGGCCATCTCGCCGGCATTGTCAGCCGGCATGATGTGCTGAAAGCCTTTGCCGCAATCAACCCGCGCCGGTCACGCGTCGCCGATCATTCGATCCTGCTGCAGGTGCAGACGCGGCTGGCATCCAATCCGGTGCTGCGTGCCGCCCGTTTTGAAGTGAAGGTGAGTGAAGGTGTCGTTCATCTGAAGGGCAGGGTGCGGCATCCGGATGACTTTGATCTGGCGCGAATTGAAGCCGAATCGGTTTTGGGTGTCGTATGTGTCCACCTAGACCTTGACTCAGATCATCAGCATACGGATTAATGTACTTGCCGATTTTGTGGTTCTCCATTTCGGAATTGCATTGCCGTCCGCCGGGTGCTGTGGTCAGGCTTTGACGTCTCAGGGGTATGCATGGGCTGGCGCGATATCAACATGAACCGGCGGAAGCCGCCATTGCAATTGGCGGCGATTCCAATGGCACCGGGCGAAGATAGGACCGCAGCCGTTTTGCGCCATGTGGTATCGCGTGCTTGCGAGGTCCTGCTGGCACAGCGGGAGCATCTTTCAGCCGATGAACAGCGGTTTCATCCCTTCATAGCCGGATACTTGATGGGATATGCCCGGCAGCTGGCCCTGGCGCATGGCGTGGAGTGCGAAGCTGGCGGCGGAACGTCCATTCTGAAAGCTCTGGCGACAGAGATCGACAGGCAGATCGGCGGCAAGGTGATGCTGAATGTTTCGGATTTGCGATTCGTACCACGCGAAGCCGTTGAGGCGGGGATGAGAACGGCGCTATGCGCCACGCCTCCGGCCGCCGACGCTGGCTATCTGGCAGGGCATCTCGAAGCCCTGTGTGGTTCGCGCAAGCTGGTGTCGCGCGCGATCCTCCGGGTGATGCACGGTCAACCGGACGCGGGCCAGGCCTACCTGACCGATTGCGATATTGCCGCCGATCCGATGCAGACGCGCGCACCGACGCTGAGCCTCCGGTTCACTGAGCGGGAGCGCGATGTTGTGCGGGCAGCCTTCGCGCATCTGACGTCGTGAAGAGCGGCTACAATTCAGCGTGAGGCCGAAGCGATGGCCTGCATTTCGCGGAGTACGGCCGCGAGAGCGGGGCGGGCTCTTTCGCTGCGGCGGAAAGCGATCGAAATGCTTCGGTGAAGTCCCGGCTCCAGCCGCCGCATGCGGACACCGTCGAGTTGCTGGCGTGACCTGAGTGCCGGGCAAATGGCAATGGCGCACCCGCCGCGCACCAGCGCCAGTGTCAGCTCGAAACCACGGCAGCGAGCGGTGATGCGCGGTTCGAATCCGGCCTTGCGGCACGTGCCGACCAGCATGGAGGAATAGGCGTCTGCCGCCGTGTCGATGGCCCAGTTCTCATCTTTCAGATCCGACATGGCAATCACCTTGCGCCGCGCGAGGCGATGGGAGTCGGGCAGCAGCAGTTGAAATTCATCCGGTATCAGCGCGATGCTGCCGATGTTTGAAGATAGGAGGCCTTGCGGCGTGTTGAGGTCGTCGATCAGGGCTAAATCCGTCTGCCAGGCGCGGAGTGCCGCGAGGCTTTCCGCCGGTTCAAGCTCGTCGAGCTGAATGTGCAGCTGCGGATGCAATATCCTCAGTGTACGGATAAGATCCGGAAGCAGCGCGGCGGCGACCGACGGAAAGGCCGCGATACGCAGTTCGCCGCTGACGACCTGGCTCAATTCGGCGAGGCCGGACCGGGCCGCCTCGACAGCCTGGATGATGTTCCCGGCATGGCTGGCGAGATGTTCGCCTGCCACCGTCAGCACGATGCCGCGCCCACGCCGCTCGACGAGTTGAACGCCTGTCTCGTCCTCGAGCTGCGAGATCTGCTGCGAGACGGCGGATGGCGAAATCAACAAGGCATCTGCGACCGCCGCCATGGTGCGGCGCTGCGACAGTTCCCGCAATGTGCGAAGCCGTCCGAGATCCATTTCTATTCGCCAGTTATCCTAATGTATATCATCATAACAATTAAGTAGACGAGATCAATGAGCTTTGAGAAGATCGTCCGCATCCACAATGGGAGATGTATTCAATGACCGCCCTGTCGCGACGCAGCTGGGTTCCGGCCGGAGCCGAGACTTACATTCAGAAGATTGCGGCGCAGGTTTCTGCGGCCTCTGCCGATGAGAACGAGAAGGGCCTGCTGGCCTTCGTCGAGGAGAACCATCGCATTCACGAACGCGACTGCATCAATCTCAACCCGGCCACCAACATGATGAATCCGAAGGCGGAGGCATTGCTGGCGAGCGGCATCGGATCGCGGCCCTCGCTCGGCTATCCGGGCGACAAGTACGAGATGGGCCTCGAAGGCGTCGAGAAGATCGAGGTGATGGCGGCGGAACTTGCAGCCGAGGTTTTCAACGCGAAGTATGCCGAGATCCGTGTCGGTTCCGGCGCGCTGGCCAATCTCTATGTGTTCATGGCCACGGCCAAGCCCGGCGACACGATCATCGCACCCCCGGGATCAATCGGCGGGCATGTCACGCATCACGGGGCGGGTGCGGCGGGGCTTTACGGACTCGTCACGCATTCCGCACCTGTCGATGCCGAAGGCTACACGGTGGATGTGGCGAAGTTGCGTGAGGATGCGCAGCGGCTCAGGCCGAAACTCATCACCATCGGCGGCAGCCTCAACCTGTTCTCGCATCCGATTGCGGCGATCCGCAAGATCGCCGATGAGGTTGGCGCTCTCGTCATGTTCGATGCGGCGCACATGTCCGGCATGATTGCCGGCAAAGGCTGGCAGCAGCCGCTCGAAGAGGGCGCGCATGTAATGACCATGAGCACCTACAAGAGCCTCGGCGGTCCGCCGTCGGGCCTCATCCTCACCAATGATGCTGCGCTTGCCGAGCGGCTCGACGCCATTGCCTATCCGGGGCTCACCGCCAATTTCGATGCGGCGAAGTCAGCCGCCCTGGCGATGACGATGCTCGACTGGAAGGTCCATGGCCGTGACTATGCGAGGGTCATGGCGGAGACGGCGAAGGCGCTGGCGCAGTCTCTGGCTGAACTGGGTGTCGCCGTTCATGCTGCGGATCGCGGCATGACCACGTCGCATCAATTCGCCATCGAGACTCATGCCTTCGGCGGCGGGCAGACGGCGGCGAAATTGCTGCGGCATGCCAATGTGCTGAGCTGCGGCATCGGCTTGCCGGTGGCAGAGGTCGATGGCGACCTCAACGGCCTGCGGTTCGGCACGCCGGAAATCGTGCGCTGGGGCATGACAGCGAAAGACATGCCGAAGGTGGCGCGCTTCATTGCCGATGTGCTGCAAAAGAAGCGCGCGCCGCAATCGGTCGCGCCGGAGGTAGCGGCGTTTCGCGCGCAGTTCTCAAAGCTGCATTTTATCCGCGGCTGAGCAAGGCCTCGATCTCGGCGCGCTTGGGCATGGAGGGCGCGGTGCCCAGCCGCGTCACCGAAATTCCAGCCGCGGCACAGCCGAAACGGGCCGCATCAACCGGGGTCATGCCATCAGCAAGGCCCGTCGCAAATGCGCCGACGAAGCTGTCGCCGGCACCTGTCGTCTCCAGCACTTTCCCGGCCGTGACGGCATCGATCATCAGCGACTGGCCGCGCGTGTGCAGCAGGGCGCCGCGCGAGCCCAGCGTGATGAGTGCCGTCCCTGCTCCCTTGGCGAGGAGGGCGTCACCTGCCTTGCGGGCGTCATCGAGTGTATCGACGGGAATCCCGGTCAGCAGCTTCGCTTCGGTTTCATTAGGTATGACATAGTCGCAGAGCGGATAGATATCGTCAGGCAAGGCTGCGGCGGGTGCCGGATTGAACAAGGTGGTGACACCTGCGGCGCGGGCGATCTCCAGGCCGCGCTTGGCGGCGGGGATGGGCTGTTCCAATTGCGTCACGAAGACCTTGGCCGTCTCGATCACACCCCTTGCCGCGTCGACATCGGCAACGCTGATGTGGTCGGCGGCTCCGGGCACGACGATGATGGCGTTCTCGCCCGTCTCGTCGCTGACGAAGATGTAGGCGGCTCCTGTCGGATCAGAGCCGGACAGCGCCACATGCGAGGCGATGCCCTCCGTCTTCCACGTCGCCTGTGCGATGTCACCGAAGGCATCGCGGCCCAGCCGTGAAATCAGGCTCACCTTCGCGCCGGCGCGGGCCGCGGCAACGGCCTGGTTGGAGCCCTTGCCGCCCGGACCCATCTTGAAGCCAGAGCCGATCAGCGTTTCGCCCAAGTCCGGCTGGCGGTTGGAACGAAATGCCAGATCGGCGACGAAGATGCCGAGGATCGCTACACCTTGCTTCATGGCCAGCTCAGGCCTTCGGCGGGATCACACCCTTCTTGAGGATGAAGCAGCCATAGAAGCGCGTCTCGCCGGTGACGATGACAGCATAAGCCTCGCGAGCCTTTTCGTAGAAGGCGAAGCGCTCCACCGAGCCCATGGGCCAGGATTTGCCCTCGGCCTTGTCGATCACCTTCTGCACTTCGGCCTGCACGGGCGGAATGTCATTGGGGTTGGCACCCACTTCCATGCGCTCGGCCGGCTTGTCGACGAAACTGTCGAGCGGCATGACGGAGAGGATCGCCTCGATGGCTTCGGCTGCCGTCAGGTTGTCCATGCGCAGCAGATTGCCGGTGATGGTGTGGCGCGCCACCGAATCGGCGGGAAAATTGGTGTCGCAGATGACGAGGTCATCGCCGTGGCCCATGGCCCGCAGGCACTGGATTACATCGGCATTGAGGCGGTTGTCGAAATTCCGAAGCATAAGGTCCTCCCAGACTGGGCTGAGAAGCTAGACGGCGGCGGCCAAGAGTCAAGCCGGGCTCAATAGCCTTCGGGTTTCCCCGGCACTTTCACCAGCGCTTCGCCTTCCAGCACCAGCGTTTCGCCCACCCTGCAGCGGCAGGCGAGTTTCACGCGGCGGCCTTTCTCGGTCAGTTCGACGACCTCGACGCTGGCCTCGACATGGTCGCCGATGCGGACCGGCGCCTTGAAATTCAGGGTTTGCGACAGGTACACGGCGCCGGGGCCGGGGAGCCTGGTGCCGATCACCGCCGAAATCAGGCTGGCCGTATAGAGGCCGTGGGCGATTCTGCCGCCAAAGGGGGTGCGGGCGGCGAAATGCTCCGACAGGTGGATGGGATTGCGGTCGCCGGAGATTTCGGCGAAGCCCACCACATCGGAGGATTTCACCTCCTTCACATAGGTCTCGGTCATGCCGAGCTCGAGATCTTCGAAATACAGGGTCTGGGTAGGAGGCAACATCGTCATTGTCCGGTTCCGCGTCCGGTGTGTATGCCGTAGAGATTGAGCAGATGCACCAGCGCCAATAGTCCAATGAAACCAAAGACCAGCAGGATGGGCGTGGTCGGGAGCAGGCGCGGGTTGAGGCTGTGGCGCGGGCGGCGCTCCAGCCAGGCCATGACGCCGACAATCGTGGCGCACACCAGAAAGGCGCTGAGGGTGAGCCAGAGTTCGGTCGGATCAAGATCGGGCGGCATGGTCTATGGAGGGCGTCCGGCCATTGGTTGACAGCGATGATTGGCCCCACTATAGAACCACCCAACGTTCAATAGGCGGGTCCGGAGCTTTCGTTCCATCTGCCTGAAAAGTCAGGTGAAGTCCATGAAAGTCCGCAACTCTCTGAAGGCCCTGCTGAAGCGCCACCGCGACAACAAGCTGGTGCGCCGCCATGGCCGCGTCTACATCATCAACAAGACCAACCCGCGCTTCAAGGCGCGTCAGGGCTAATACTCGGCCCTGCCGACGTGATTGTGAACGCCGTGAACGGGAAGACTGTTCACGGCGCTCTTTTTGTTGCCACAAGTCGTGGTAATCTTGCGGGTATGCGAAGCCTGATCCTGATTTCAGCAAGCCTTCTTGCCTTTTCCGCTCCGGCCGTGGCCGAAGTGGCGCCGGCCCAGCCTTCGGCCGAAGCGCCAGCCGTGCCTGATGCCGAGGCCGCTCCGCCAGCGGATGCCGCTCCCGTCAAATCGCTGAAGCCGGCCGAAATCCGGGCGGAGCAGCTCGATATCCTGTTCGCCCGGCTTTACACCTCGAAGGGCGAGGGCACCGACGGTTTGCAGCAAAAGATCTATGCGCTGTGGAGCGCCAATGATTCTCCCACTGCCGAGGTTCTTCTTGGCCAGGCGGAGCGGGCGATGAATGACGGCGCGCCGGCGGAAGCGATGTCTATTCTCGACAGGGTCATTGGCGCCGCGCCGGATTATGCCGAAGCCTGGAACAAGCGGGCGACGCTTTACTACCTGATGAAGAAAGACGACGCCTCGCTCAAGGATATCGACAAGGTCCTGGAGCTTGAGCCCCGCCATTTCGGCGCGCTGGCCGGGCGCGGTCTGATCCTGCAACGGCAGAAGAAATACGCTGAAGCGCTCGATGCGTTCCGGGAGGCGCTGCGGCTCAATCCTGGACTGGAGACAGTCAAGGATTCGATCAAGGAACTCGAGCGCATCGAGCGGGGAATCTAGATTATCGCCCCCACATGAATCGGGACGATACTTGATACCGCAATCGTCCGCCGCCGGGGCGGGCAAACGCACAGCATCCGGCTTGAACCGCTCGGGAATCTATCCGATAAGGCACTGAAGCCATTGGCTACGGGCGGCGATCCGTCAAAGACGTTGGAGTTGAGTATGAATCCCTACAAAGGTCTTGGCCAGAACGCATTCTGGGCGACGGGTGTTGCCAAGCACAACATGTTCGATATCGGCGGATTGTGGGATCCCAAATTCGCCATCGACAAGGCTGACCGGGTTGCGACCTTCGGATCTTGCTTTGCTCAGCATATCGGCAAAGCACTCGCGGCGAATGGCTACAACTGGTGCAACACCGAGATGGCACCTGATGGTCTGAGTGCTGCCAATGCGGCCAAGTTCAACTATGGGGTTTTCACGGCGCGAACCGGCAACATCTATACGGTATCGTTGCTGCGTCAGTGGACCGAATGGGCCAGCCGGACGAAAAAGGCGCCGGAAGAAGTGTGGGAGAAGGACGGTCGGTTCTATGATCCGTTCCGCCCCAACATCGAGCCCGATGGCTTTGCCTCGCACCGTGAGATGCTGACATCGCGCGCGGTTGCCATCGAATCGTTCCGCACGGCGCTGACGACGTGTGATGTCTTCGTCTTCACCCTCGGCCTGACGGAAAGCTGGTTCCATGCCAGTGAGGGCCACGAGTATCCCATGTGCCCAGGAACCGTTGCAGGTGAGTTCGATGCCTCACAGCACAGGTTCGTCAATCAGGACTATGGTTTCATCCGCGAGGCCCTGGTCGAGACGGTCCACATGATGCGCCTTCTCAATCCGTCCCTGCGTTTCCTGTTCACGGTTTCGCCCGTGCCGCTGACGGCGACAATGTCCGGCCGGCATGTTCTGGTGGCAACGATGGAGTCGAAGTCGATTCTGCGTGCCGTGGCGGGCAGCGTGGCGCGCGAGTTGGAGTTTGCAGATTACTTTCCGTCCTACGAGATCATCAATGCGACGCCATTCCGCGGGACGTTCTTCGAGGCCAATCAGCGCAATGTGAATCACGCGGGCGTTGCTCATGTGATGAGCCAGTTCTTTGCGTGTCTCAATGCCAAGTTCCCGGTTGTGGACGAGCGGGACGAGAGTTCGGCGGTGTCGAGCCGCGGCGAAGACAAGCCGCTGGAGCGGAGACCACGCCTGTCGCGCGAGGAGCGCAAGCTGGCGCGGCGGCAACGCCGTGCCGAGGGCGGGGGCAAAAACGAGGTCTGCGAGGAAGAGTTGCTCGAAGCCTTTGCGAAGTAAGCCGTCAGACAGTCACACAATGAAAATTTGCATTTTTGGTAACAGCCACCTCGCGTCTCTCAAGCTTGGCTGGGATGATTTGAAATCCAGCTACCCTGACGTGGAGCTGATTTTTTTCGGCTCGCCGAACGATACGTTGCGGGAGCTGGACATCGACAATGGACGCCTGGTTCCGAACAATCCGGTTCTGGCGGAAAAACTGAAGCACACATCGGGCGGCCGGGAGTTTGTTCAACCTGCTGAGTTCGATGCGTTTCTGCTCTACGGCAACTTCATTCCGCCACGCGATCTCTCGATTGTCCTCTCGCGCGCCGTGATGACGGCAACAGCCATCGACAGGTTTCATCAATCGGTGACGTGGAGGCTGGCGCGCCAGATCAGTACACTCAGCCGGGCGCCGATCTACGCAAGTCCGGAGCCGGCTTCGGCGCGTTCCAACATTGCCGAGCGGTTCAGCGCTTTCTATTCCTATGTCGATGTCATGACGGCGCTGATAGCCGGACTCGCGGCCGAGCAGCTGACATTGATCGCACAGCCTGCCGAAACGATGAGCAATGCGTGGTCGACACGCGAGAGCTTCACCAAGAATTCGGTTCGGCTTGCAACCAACGAACTTCGTGGAGACGTGCCGCACGGCGAACGTGACTACAGGCACATGAATGCTGAGTACGGCGCGCTCTATCTAAAGAATTTCTTCGAAATCTGTGGCGCACG
>CAUJIO010000087.1 GCA_963205315.1 Pseudomonadota bacterium
CCATATGCGGTGTACGGAATTATGCCGAGTTGACGGCGTCCCTGTGAGGGCGCCGCCGCACTTTCAGCGCGAGCTACTCTGCATAATTCTTGGACTGCCGGGCATCCTTCAGCATTGCGAGCACCTTGTCCGGCGCCTTGAACCGACCCGGCTTCAGCATGGGAAGGTCCATCGCCACGAGCGTCTCCAGCTTTTCGGCGGTGTCCGCTCGCAAGTAGATTTCCGTACTCTGGAGACTGGCGTGACCAAGCCAAAGTGAGACCTTTCGAATATCCTTTGTCGCCTGCAGTGTGTGTATGGCGCAACTGTGTCGTAGAACATGTGGCGTGACGTGTTTCTTTTTGATCGATGGCTCTTTGTTAGACGCCGTGATGACGTGGCTGGCCAAGACATATTCAAACCCGGACCGGGTCATGGAATGGCCACGAGCGTTGAGGAACAGTTCCTTGTCGCCATCCCCGCGACGCACAGCCATCCAGGCCTTGATGGCTGAGGCCGTCTGCTTCCACAAAGGCAGGACGCGTTCACGACGTCCCTTGCCCATAATATGAATTGTCGCCAGCGTTTGTTGGTCGAGTTGATCGAGCCGAAGACCGACCAACTCGGAGACGCGGAGGCCCGCCGAAAAGGCAAGGTGTAGCATTGCCCGGTCGCGAACGCCCGAGGGGGTCGTCACATCCGGAGCATCGAGAAGCGCCTTTAACTCGTCGCGGGTCAAGTATCCGACCAGTTTCTGATCGGTTTTCTTCATGGGAATCGCATGAACCCGGCGCGCCTGGTCCAAACAAGACACAAGCCGGTATTCAAGGAAACGAAAGAAGGAGTGAATGGCCGCCAGTCGAGCGTTGCGGGTTCGTGCGGAGTTGCCGCGCGCACTTTCGATATGTTCCAGGAACGCCAGGATCAACGGCACGTCCAGTTGCTCGATCTCGAACTGACTGGGTTTGACGTGGAGGCGGTCGGCCGCGAAACAGATCAACAGCTGAAAGCTGTAGGCGTAAGCATCACAGGTGTGTGGGCTCATTCTCCGCTCACGGGGCAGATATTCGAGCAAGAAGGAACTCAGATGAGGTGCGAGAGCGGTCATGGCTTGCCTCCGTCATGCAGAGATTCGCCGGCCGCAGCGATCTGTTCCATGAGGGACGAGGTCGCGTGCAGATACCAATATGTATGGGTTACCCCGGCGTGGCCGAGGTAGGTGCCAAGCGCGATCATGTGGCGGGAGACCGATTGCCGGTCATTCTGGCATTGTTCGAGAGACCGCACGGCAAAGGTGTGCCTGAAATCGTGAATTCGCGGCGGCTGCCGCCCGGCCTTTCGTAGGCCGGTAGCGTTTGCTAATCTGTCGAACACCTCCAATACGGCTCGATAGCACGGCGTCTTGCCGGAATCGCCGATGAACAGGGAGGTGTCAGCCGTGCTCAGCCGGCGACGGCTCGCAATGTAGCTTTCGACAGCCTGCTGTGACGAGTCGTGCAGCGGCACCAGACGCGACTTGCGGAATTTGGTTTGACGAATAAGCAGCCCATCATCTGTAACATCCTCAAGTTTGAGTGCCAGGGCCTCGGAAATCCGGAGACCTGTGGCCGCCAGAAGGCCAAATAGCGTTGCGTACATGTTTGCGACGAACGGCTTACGAATTTTTCGAGTTGCGGCAATGAGCTGGGCAATCTCCTGGTCGCTGTAAAGATGCGGAAGATGTCGTATGAAGGGTGGTCGGCCGAAAGCTTCGGCTGGCGGCACTTCGTGGCGGTTATCCTCGGCCCGCATTGCCAACGCGAAGCGTCGGGCTGTCAGCAGGCAGGTGCGGCGCCGACCTGGCGAAGCAGCGGTAGCGGCCCACTCGACCACGCGTTCAGCCTGCACAAACGCGTCGCCGCGTGCTTCGGCAAAGACCACGAATTTTCGCAGTGTGTAAGCAACCGTGTCGTACTTGTAGCCAACAGCTTGCTGTAGCTGCATGTATCGCCGGAAATCATCGCTCAACATGGCAACTCTCCTGGCCAGGGCCGAGAGAGTTGTCGCAGCATGTTGATATCTACCTTGGCATACTGAGCGGTCGTGTTGGCCGACCGATGTCGCAGCATGAAGCTGATCGAATCAAATGTTCCACCAGCACGCAACATACTGGTAGCTGCCGAATGACGAAGGACATGAGCGCCCCGACTTGGGGCGGTGGTTATCCCCGCTCGTTTGAGTGCGGCGTCGACGATGTGCGATATTGATGACGGCCCGCCGAGAGGCTGGTGAGGCGCACGTACTCTCAGAAAAACCCGATCAGAATTGACAGGCGGCCGTGCGCGGCTGATGTATTCATGCAGGGCATCACCGACATCCTGAGGCAGCGGCAGACGTGTCTGTCGTCTGCTCTTGCCAGCGAGTCGGATTGTCCCCTCATTCCAGGCGATGTCGTCAAGTCGCAACGCCACGGTGTCGCCCGCTCGAAGACCAAGCCGAGCCAGGAACAGGAGAACTGCGCGATCCCGAATGCCACACGCGTTGGTCACGTCACACGATGAGATCAGCCGTTCGACCTCGGGTGCCGGTAGATACCGTGGCAGCGTCGACAATTGCCATTCCGGAAACGTTGGCACTGCGTGATCAAGTCCTGGGGAGCAGCGTCCACCAGCGACCAAAAAGCGCAAATAGCCACGAAGAGCCCCGGCCATATTCTTGAGGGAGCCGCGCGAGCGTTGCAGAGCTTGGTCAAGTATCACCTGGCGAATGCGACCGGCAGCATATGATTCCGGCGCGCCACCGAGTGCCGGGAGCAACTTCGCAAGCATGCGCCTGCGCAATTCGGCCGTTTGCTCGGAGACTCCCCTATGGCGCCGGAGCCAATCCAGAAACTCTGCGATCAATGGATCAACCGGCTTTGTCTCTTTCACCGCGGTCGGCACAAGTCCGAGCTTCGTCAGAAAATCAACGAAGTTACGTACGGCTCCAATGTAGTTCTTGGCGAAATGCGACTTGGGCCGATCGCTTGCCCAATGGCACTGGCAGCGATGTTTCCTGAACCGGTCGATGGTAGTCGCGTTGATCGCGTTGAGCGGGACGCCAACCAGACCGGTCCACTTCGCGAAGTGCCTGGCAGCCTGCACGTAGCTTACGATTGTCCGACGCCGATAGCCGAGAGCCACCAGATGGTCGGGATATGTATCAACTATTCGGACGATGCCGCCCAAGTCGGCGTTCTCTACCGACAGCGATTCCAGGCATGGTTTTGACATATGGATTCTCCTTCAATGTCACAGGGACATCGAACGAGAACCCAAAATTATGCAGAGCGTGACGAAAAACACATCGACCCCAAAGCCGCCTCGAACTGCCAGATATGAAGGCTGGCTTTCTAGCAACTCGGCATAATTCCATACACCGCATATGGGCCGTTATGCGGTGCTCCGCATAACGGTCCGACCATGCGGACCCGCTCCAATGTCGTGACCTGGATGCCCTTCTTCTTCAGCCCGGCCAGGAAGCCGCGGACGGTGTGGCTGGCCCATCCCGTCGCCTCGGCGATCTGCGCCACCGTCGCCCCCTCGGTGCGGCGGAGCATCGTCAGTACCGCCTCCTGCTTGGTGCCCTCGCGCGGCTTGCGCGGGGTGCCGTCGGGCCGCGGCGCCTTCTCGGTCAGCAGGGCGCGCAGGACATCCATCGGCGCCTCCAGGGCGGCGATGATATCAGTGTCCCGGTTGTCCTGGTCATCCCAGGCGGCGAGCAGGTCCGCGGCGGCCTGGCGCAGGGTGTTGCGCGTGGTATCGCGCGACGTGGGCGCCGCGGTTGCGGCCTCCAGGGCAATAGCGACCGCCATGGCCTCC
>CAUJIO010000088.1 GCA_963205315.1 Pseudomonadota bacterium
GCCAAAAGCTCCAAACAACTCGGTAGCTGCGCAGTAGCCGTCCGTTTGGAATGGCATCGACCACTCCACAGCTTTGCCCGCTGGTCACTGAGTTGCCAGCTTCCATAGTTTACCGCTGCCGTTTATGACAGTTTTGTGACAGCTCGTGAACGGACCGCCCTATGATCAGCCTCTTCAAGAAACTCATGCCGCGCGAGGACAAGTTTTTCGACCTGTTCGAACAGCATGCCCGGGTCGTGCAGGGCGCGGCAGATGCCATGCGCGACATTTTCAGCGGCACGGGAGACATCGAGGCGCTGTGCCAGAAGATCGTCGATCTCGAAAACGAGGCCGACGATATCACGCGCGAGGTGCTGCTGGCCGTGCGCCGCAGCTTCATCACGCCTTTTGACCGCGGCGACATAAAGGACCTGATCCAGTCGATGGACGACGCGATCGACATGATGCACAAGACGGTAAAGACACTGCGTCGCTTCGAGCAGCGCAGCTTCGATCCCGGCATGAAGGAAATGGGTGTGCTGATCGCAGAGGCTGCGCGCCTGGTCTGCGAAGCGATTCCCCTGCTCGACAAGATCGGCGCCAACGCGCCGCGACTTACGGCCATCGCCGAAGAGGTGACGCGCGTCGAGGGCCGCTCCGACGAGCTTTACGAACAAGGCCTGCGCGACCTCTTCCGTGCTCATGGCAACAGCAATACCATGGCCTATCTGATCGGCACCGAGATTTACACGGAGCTTGAGAAGGTCGTCGACCGCTTCGAGGACGTCGCCAACGAGATCAGCGGTATCGTGATCGAGAACGTCTGATGGAAGCGACACTTGCCCTTCCCCTCCTCGTCGCCTTGATCGGGGTGGCGCTGTTCTTCGATTTTCTCAACGGCCTCCACGATGCCGCCAATTCGATCGCCACGATCGTCTCGACGCGGGTGCTGAAACCGCAATATGCGGTCGGCTGGGCGGCGTTTTTCAATTTCATCGCCTTCATGTTCTTTGGCCTGCATGTGGCGAAGACGGTGGGGTCCGGGATCGTGCCGCCGGATCTGGTGGACGATCCGGTGATCTTCGGGGCGCTGATGGGGGCGATCTGGTGGAATGTCATCACCTGGGTTTTGGGGATTCCGTCGTCCAGTTCGCATGCGCTGATCGGAGGCATCGTCGGGGCGGGCATGGCGAAGGGCGGGCTGCACGCGGTGCAGTGGTCAGGTCTGACCAAGACCATTTCGGCAATCTTCCTGTCACCGGCGACGGGCTTCATCCTGGCGCTGATCCTGGTGCTGATTGTGTCTTGGAGTTTCGTGAAGTCGACCCCGGCCTTTGCCGACTCGGTGTTTCGCAAGCTGCAGTTCGTTTCTGCTTCGCTCTATTCGCTGGGGCATGGCGGCAATGACGCACAGAAGACCATGGGGATCATCGCCGTGCTGCTCTACAGCCATGGCATGACGGGGGGCGAATTCCAGGTGCCGTTCTGGGTGGTGCTGAGCTGCCAGACGGCGATGGGCCTGGGAACGCTGTTCGGCGGCTGGCGCATCGTTCACACCATGGGTTCGAAAATCACCCGGCTGACACCGCAACAGGGATTCTGCGCCGAGACAGCCGGTGCAATGACGCTGTTCGGCGCGACGTGGCTAGGTATTCCGGTGTCGACCACCCATACGATCACCGGGGCCATTGTCGGGGTGGGGGCTTCGCGGCGAGTTTCAGCGGTGCGCTGGGGCATTGCCAAGAGCATCGTCATCGCCTGGTTCATCACCATGCCGATGTCGGCATTGATCGCCGCTCTGTTCTACTGGCTGGCTTGGCTCGCCGTTGGATAGACGCGCCAAGGACTTATTTACCAAATTATAGTCAAGCTATCGCTCGAGTCATGAAATACTCGATGCGGTATCGAATCGCATCTTCTGGACAGCTGCAGTGAAGAAACCGGCGACCAAGACGCAATATGCCGCGCTACCGTGGCGCCACAGCGGCGGCGCGCGGGAAGTGCTACTGATTTCGTCGCGCGACACCGGGCGCTGGGTGATCCCCAAGGGCTGGCCGATCCGGGGATTGTCGCCGGCAGAATCCGCGGCGCGCGAGGCCTATGAAGAGGCCGGCGTCGGCGGGCAGATCGGCAAGAGGCCGATCGGCGCGTTTGAATATCCAAAGAAGCTCGACAGCGGCAAGACGCAGACCTGCAAGGTCGAGGTGTTTGCGCTCGAACAGATGATCCAGCATCCGACCTGGCCGGAACAGGGCCAGCGCAAGCTGCAGTGGTTCTCGCTGACGGAAGCCGTCAGTGCCGTGCAGGAACCGCAGCTCAAGGACATCATCCGCAAGCTGAAATAACCGTCCTGCTGCAGCGCGCCTCGCCGCGTTCGCATCTTCTGATTGACTGGGACGCCAGACCGCGCATTCTTGGTTGGTCCACTCCAGGAGGTTGTGATGCGCCGGCTGATGGTCTTGCTGCATGCGGTTTTGGCGTTGGCTGTTCCAGCCGTAGCCCAGTCCAAGGACGAGATCGCCCGCCGTTATCACGAGGCACTCGCGGCCTATGATCGCCTTGCGCCTTCGCCGCTCAATCTCGAGATCGAACCGGGGCCGGGAAAAGCGGTGAAGGCGCTAATCGGTGCTGCGGGCGGCACGGTGACGCTCAAGACAGCCGAGGCCGAATTCACGCTCGCCATTCCAGAAGATGCGCTGTTCTATCCGGAATACATTTCGCTGGTTCCGGTGAAGCGGGTTGGCGGACTGGGAACAGAGGCAACAGGTGCGCTGGCAGTGATGATTGAACCTTCGGGCCTGCCGCTGGCGGCCCCGGCCTGGCTGTCGATCAAACCGAAACAGGCCGATCTGTTCAAGAAGGATTTCTTTCCCTTTGGCTTCTCGCGCGACGGCCGCAATGCCCACTACAGCCTGATGCACCGCGAAGAGGATGGCGCCATCGGGGTTCTGGTTTCGCATTTTTCCGGGTTCGGCGCCGGGCTTGGAACGGCTGCGACGCAGGCTCTCAGCCAGTCGAAGATCGAACTGGCTCCGCCCGATGCAAGCCGCACGGCGCGCGACGCGGCGGCGATTGGACAGGAGACTCATGGATGGTGGGAAGCGGCCAACGAGGCACTGAGCGGTGCCGGAGAAACCAAGACCGACGAGACATTGACTGACAAGATCAAGAACCTGATCTTCGGCAACCCCACACGACCTGAAACGATTCCTGCGAACCCAATCCCGACCGGCGGATGCGGCAGGCTGGAAAATCTGATCTCGATGCTCAATGTCAAGCGGGCCACCTATCCCAGCAGCGAACCGCCGGCATTGAAGCCGAAGCTCGAACCGTCCCAATGGGATGCCATCAAAGCTTGCGCGAGGCCGCCTGCCGAAATCTGCTTCAGCACAGGCAATCCGTGGCCGCTGGTGGCCTATCTCAAGGCGCTTCGTGTCTACAAGCCGGATGCGGGGGAATTGCCGGAGTTCAACAAGGTCGTTGCCTGGCTGGAGTCGCTGCTGAAATCATGTTCGCGATACACCCTGAACATGACGACCAAGAGCCAGGTCAAGGACAAGCTGGCGACGATGAAGCTTCTGCACACCGCATCGGTCATCGTCAGCATTGATGTCACGAAGCTGAATGGCTCCTCAAAGGATGTTTTCACGGGCGCTGACAACGGCCATGCCATGAATATGGTCATCAAATGCAATGTGAAGGGTCTTCAGTGCACGCCCGGCGAAGCGACGATCAACGAGCCGGCACGGATTCGTGTCGATCTGGGCGACTTGCCATTCGCAGCGGGCGTCGTGCCGGGTGCGGGAGGATCAAAAAACGGTATGTTCAACCCGGGAGTGACGCCGGCCTTCGTGGTGATGGAGGGCCTGTTGAAGATCAAGGGCAGGGGCGTGCCGGTGGAGTTTGAAATGATCCACACCTTCTGGCGCTGCAACTTTGCCAAGGAATTCGTCGATCTTGAATCCGGCTTCCGCTTCGGCGCGTGGAGCAACGGCGTCTACCCGGTTCTGTATGAGTTCAAACCGGGAAAAAGAGCCAAGACTTGCAAGGGACGGCGGCCGCTCGAAGCCGAACTTGAGCTTGTGTTCGAGCATCTGCCGGACGGCACATTCCGGGAGTTCCAGTAACTCCGGCTCAGGCTGCCTTGGATTTCTTCGCGGCTTTCTTGGTAGCCTTCTTCGCGGCCTTTTTGGCTGGAGCCTTCTTTGCCGGAGCTTTCTTGGCCGGGGTTTTCTTGGCGGCGGCTTTTTTCGCCGGAGCCTTTTTCTTCGCAGAAGGTTCCTTGCCGGACTTGGCGGAGATCAGCGCGACGGCCTCTTCCACCGTCAGGGTTTCAGGGTCGCTGCCCTTGGGCAATGTGGCGTTGACCTTGCCGAACTTGACATAGGCGCCGTACTTGCCGCCCATGATCTGGATATTGCCGCCGCCGGCGGGATGCGGACCGAGATCCTTCAAGGCGCCGGGCTTGGCGCGCGAGAAACCACGGGCCTTCTTTTCAGCGAGAATATCGACGGCGCGGTTGATGCCTATGGTGAACACATCTTCCGGTGTCTCGAGATTGGCATATGTGCCGTCATGCAGCACGAAGGGGCCGAAGCGGCCGAAATTGGCGACGATGGGTTTGTTGGTTTCGGGATGGATGCCGACTTCGCGCGGGAGCGAGAGCAGCCGCAATGCCTCTTCCAGCGTGATGGCCTCCGGCTTCGTGCCGCGCGGAATCGATGCACGCTGCGGCTTCTCGCCTTCGGCAGCCTCGCCGAGCTGCAGATAGGGCCCGAAACGGCCTGCGCGGCGGGTCACCTTTTCGCCGGTCTCGGGATCAACGCCCAACAGCACGCCGTCGGCGGGCACGGCCTCGGGGCCGTCGGCACCCGGTGACATGGGCCTGGTGAACTTGCACTCAGGATAGTTCGAGCAGCCGATGAAGGAACCGAACTTGCCAAGTTTCAAGGACAGCTGACCATCGTTGCAGGACGGGCAAGCGCGGGCATTTCCACCATCTTCGCGCGGCGGGAAGATGTGCGGCGCCAGAATGTCGTTCAGCGCGTCGAGCACATTGGTGACGCGAAGTTCCTTGATGTCTTCAAGCGCTGCGGTGAAATTCTTCCAGAAGTCGCGCAGGACTTCCTTCCAGTCGATCTCGCCGGCCGAGACGCGGTCGAGCTGTTCTTCCAGATTGGCGGTGAAATCATATTCCACATAGCGGCGGAAGAAACTCTCGAGGAAGGCGGTGACGACGCGGCCCTTGTCTTCCGGAATGAGGCGCTTCTTGTCGATGCGGATATAGCCGCGGATGCGCAGCGTTTCGAGAATGGAGACATAGGTCGACGGGCGGCCGATGCCGAGCTCTTCCAGCTTCTTGATCAGCGAGGCTTCCGAATAGCGCGGTGGCGGCTCGGTGAAGTGTTGCGTGTGGATGGCGTCGACCAGCTTGGGTGTGTCGCCAGCAGCCATGGCGGGCAGGCGGCCGCCATCCTCGTCGTCGCTCTCGTCCTTGCCTTCCTGGTACAGCGTCAGGAAGCCGTCGAACTTGAT
>CAUJIO010000089.1 GCA_963205315.1 Pseudomonadota bacterium
GGCATCACCATTTCCGTGCCTTCCGGCAGCGTCACAACACCCGTCACGTCCGTCGTGCGGAAGTAGAACTGCGGACGGTAGTTGGCAAAGAACGGCGTGTGACGGCCACCCTCTTCCTTCGTCAGAATGTAGGCTTCCGCCTTGAACTTCTTGTGCGGCTTCACGGAACCGGGCTTGCACAGCACCTGGCCACGCTCCACACCTTCACGGTCAATGCCACGCAGCAGCGCGCCGACGTTGTCGCCAGCCTCGCCCGAGTCCAGCAGCTTGCGGAACATCTCGAAGCCCGTCACCGTCGTCTTCTGCGTGTCGCGGATGCCGACAATCTCGACTTCCTCGCCAACCTTGACGATGCCACGCTCGACGCGGCCAGTCACAACCGTGCCGCGGCCCGAAATCGAGAACACGTCTTCGATCGGCATCAGGAACGGAAGATCCTTCGGACGGTCCGGCTGCGGAATGTAAGAGTCAACCGCCGCCATCAGCTTCAGAACCGCGTCATGGCCGATCTCGGGGTTGGTGTTGTTCAGCGCGCAAAGCGCCGAACCGCGGATGATCGGAATGTCGTCGCCCGGGAACTGGTAGCTCGAGAGAAGCTCGCGCACTTCCATCTCGACCAGATCCAGCAACTCCGGATCGTCGACCATGTCGACCTTGTTCATGAACACAACCAGCGCCGGAACACCGACCTGGCGGGCCAGAAGAATGTGCTCGCGGGTCTGCGGCATCGGGCCGTCAGCCGCCGACACAACCAGAATGGCGCCGTCCATCTGGGCCGCACCGGTGATCATGTTCTTCACATAGTCGGCGTGGCCGGGGCAATCGACGTGCGCATAGTGGCGCGCAACCGTCTGGTACTCGACGTGCGCCGTGTTGATCGTGATACCACGCGCCCGCTCTTCCGGCGCCTTGTCGATCTGGTCATACGCCGTGAACGTCGCACCGCCCGTCTCAGCCAGAACCTTGGTGATCGCAGCCGTCAAAGACGTCTTGCCATGGTCAACGTGACCAATCGTGCCAATGTTGCAGTGCGGCTTGTCGCGGTTGAATTTCTCTTTGGCCATCGGAGTTCTCCGTTCTCAAACTATCAGGCGTATTTCTTTTTGACTTCATCGGCCACAGCGCCAGGAACCTGGGCATAGTGGTCGAACTGCATGGTGTAGGATGCACGGCCCTGGCTCATGGAGCGCAGGTTGTTGATGTAGCCGAACATGTTTGCCAGCGGCACCAGTGCATTGATGATGTTGGCGTTGCCGCGCATCGAGGTACCGACAATCTGGCCACGGCGTGAGTTCAGGTCGCCGATGACCGAGCCGACGAATTCTTCCGGCGAGGTCACTTCAACCTTCATCATCGGCTCGAGCAACACGGCGCCGGCCTGTTCGAAAGCTTCGCGCATTGCGGCGCGGGTGGCGATTTCGAAGGCGATGGCCGAAGAGTCGACTTCATGATAGGCGCCGTCGATCAGCGTCACCTTCATGTCGACGACGGGGAAGCCGATCAGCGGACCGTTGTTGAGAACCGAATTGAGGCCCTTTTCGACGCCGGGGATATATTCCTTCGGAACCGAACCGCCGACGATCTTCGACTCGAACAGGTTGCCGGCACCCTTTTCGTTGGGCTCGACTTCGAGAATGACGCGGGCGAACTGGCCGGTACCACCGGTCTGCTTCTTGTGGGTGTAATCCTTCGTCACCTTGCGGGTGATGGCTTCGCGGTAAGCGACCTGCGGAGCGCCGACGGCAACTTCCACCTTGTGGGTCCGCTTCAGGATATCAACCTTGATGTCGAGATGAAGTTCACCCATGCCCTTGATGATCGTTTCACCAGACTCGGAGTCGGTCGAAACGCGGAAGGACGGATCCTCGGCAGCGAGCTTGTGCAGCGCCACGGCCATCTTTTCCTGGTCGCCCTTGGTCTTGGGCTCGACCTTCATTTCGATGACCGGCTCGGGGAATTCCATCTTCTCGAGGATGACAGGCTTCGACGGATCGCAGAGCGTATCACCGGTGCGCGATTCCTTGAGGCCGACCAGCGCCACGATGTCGCCGGCATAGGCTTCGGAGATTTCCTCGCGGTTGTTGGCGTGCATGAGAACCATGCGGCCGACGCGCTCGGTCTTGTCGCGGGTCGAGTTCAGGAGTGCGGTGCCCTTGTGCAGGACGCCGGAATAGATGCGGCAGAAGGTCAGGATGCCGTACTGGTCGTCCATGAGCTTGAAGGCCAGCATGGAGAGCGGCTCGGTGTCCGAAGACGGACGCGTGGTCTCTTCGCCTGTCTTGGCATCGATGCCCTTGATCGAGGGACGGTCGAGCGGCGACGGCAGATAGTCGACGACGGCGTCGAGCAGCGGCTGAACGCCCTTGTTCTTGAAGGCCGAGCCGCAGAGCACCGGGAAGAAGGCGCCGGTCAGCACCGCCTTGCGCAGCAGCTTCTTGATGGTCGGGTTGTCGATTTCCTTGCCGTTCAGGTAGTCGTCCATCGCCTGGTCGTCGAGCTCGGCGCAGGCTTCAATCATGTCGGCGCGGGCCTGGACAGCGGCATCTAGCTGGTTGGCCGGAATGTCTTCGTCGTGATAGTTGGCACCGAGGGCTTCGTTCTCCCAGACAACCGCCTTCATGCGGACGAGGTCGATGATGCCCTTGAAATCCGACTCAGCGCCGATCGGCAGCTGGATCGGAACCGGGCGGGCGCCGAGACGCTCCTTGATGTCCTTGATGCACTGCTCGAAGGACGCGCCAGTCTTGTCCATCTTGTTGCAGAAGACGATGCGCGGAACCGAATACTTGTCGCCCTGGCGCCACACGGTCTCGGTCTGGGGCTCAACGCCCTGGTTCGAGTCGAGCACGCACACGGCACCGTCAAGCACGCGCAGCGAACGCTCGACTTCGATGGTGAAGTCGACGTGTCCAGGGGTGTCGATGATGTTCATGCGCTTGCCCGCCCAGAAGGCGGTGGTGGCGGCTGACGTGATGGTGATGCCGCGCTCCTGCTCCTGCTCCATGAAGTCCATGGTGGCAGCACCGTCGTGCACTTCGCCGATCTTGTGGCTCTTGCCGGTGTAGTAGAGGATGCGCTCGGTCGTTGTCGTCTTGCCGGCATCAATGTGGGCCATGATGCCGAAGTTACGATAATCTTCGAGGGCGTGAACGCGGGCCATAGTCTTGGTGTCCTGTATCTCTTACCAGCGGTAATGGGAGAAGGCGCGGTTCGCCTCAGCCATCTTGTGGGTGTCTTCGCGCTTCTTCACAGCGGTGCCGCGGTTGCTGGCAGCGTCGAGAAGCTCGCCAGACAGGCGGTCGACCATCGTGGTCTCGTTGCGGTTGCGGGCTGCCGTGATGATCCAGCGGATGGCGAGAGCCTGACGGCGCTCGGCGCGGACTTCGACGGGAACCTGATAGGTCGCGCCACCGACGCGGCGGGAGCGGACCTCGATCGCCGGAGCGACATTGTTCAGGGCATCATGGAACACCTGAACGGGATCCTGCTTGGCCTTGCCCTGGATCTTGTCGAAGGCGCCGTAGACGATGCCTTCGGCAACCGACTTCTTGCCCTCATACATGAGGTTGTTCATGAACTTCGAGACAACGAGATCGCCGAACTTCGGATCCGGGTTGATTTCACGCTTCTCGGCGCGGTGACGACGCGACATGCTCTATATCCTCTCCGCTTACTTCGGACGCTTCGCGCCGTACTTCGAACGACGCTGACGGCGCTTCACGATGCCCTGGGTATCGAGCACGCCGCGGATGATGTGATAGCGAACGCCGGGAAGATCCTTCACACGGCCGCCGCGGATCATCACGACGGAGTGTTCCTGAAGGTTGTGGCCTTCGCCGGGAATGTAGCTCACCACTTCGAAACCGTTGGTGAGGCGAACCTTAGCCACTTTGCGAAGCGCCGAGTTCGGCTTCTTCGGCGTGGTGGTGTAAACGCGCGTACAAACGCCACGCTTCTGGGGGCAGGCCTGCATGGCGGGCACCTTGTTACGGTACGTCGGCGCCTGGCGGGGCTTGCGAATGAGCTGGTTGATCGTCGGCATTGTGGCCTGGTCTCTACCTTCGAACCCGATTGAACATAAGTGAACGCACCAACGTGATCCGGGTTCATGGATCGCGCAGTGCTCCAAAACCAGAGGACCCGGGGCCCGGCAGGGGCCTTGGGGTCTTGACCTTGAATGTTCCGTCTTCGCTTTCCTCGCAGCGTTTCGGGTCACAAGGAACCGACTGCCTGCCGCCAGAAAGCGAGTGGGTATCTACAGGCCGGAATCGTTCCCGTCAACCCCAAAATCCGGGAAAATTGCAGCAATATGACGGGGTTTTGCCATTTGCGGGGGTCGCTTTACATGGCTTTTTGTGCACTGCACAGCGAATCTGTCCGAGTGGGCGCGGGCGGCGCCACAATTCGCCGCTTTCCGGCCACATCCCTGCCGGGGTTGGCGGTGACTCTGCTGCCCCGACGGCGACTCAATACCTCAACAACCCACAACAGCAGGGGGAGATTCGCATGATTTCTACACCGCTTCGCATCTGGTGGCATGAGCTGAACACCTGGGAACCCGACCAGGCCCGGCACTTCTACAGCGCGACGCTGGGCTGGGACTTTCAGCCGACCAACCTCCCCGATGGCCACCAATACTGGGTCGCACAGAAAGACGGACGTGCCGTCGGCGGCATCTTCCAGCTCACCGAACCTGATTTCGAGGGCATCCCCTCCCACTGGATGACCTATCTGGCGGTTCCCGACATTCTCGAGGCCCAGGTGCGCGCGGAAGGCGCAGGGGGCGAGATTCTCAGGCCGGCCTTCCGGCTGATCGGAGTGGGCAAGCTGTCGGTGGTCACGGACCCGACAGGCGCCATCATCGGCCTGATCGAGCCCGAAGGCAGCACCCTGCCCCTGCCCGGACCGATGCATTGAGCTGCAGGTAACGGGGTCCTGAGCGCCGGGCGGCGTGTCTCCCAAGTCCGCCGTCCGGCATTATGGCGCTATTCGGCGATAACGTGCCAGACACCCCCCAGACCGTCGCCGGTCTTATCGCCCTTCTTCACATCACCCTTGTAGAAATACAGCGGTTTTCCGTCATAGGCCCATTGTTCCGCGCCGTCCTTGCGCTTGACCATCGACCAATCCTTCATTTTCTTCTCTCCCGCCTTGGCCACATAGGGGGGCCACTTGGCGGCACAGGCGTCATAGCAGGAAGAGACGCCGCCATTGTCCTTGTCGAAGACATAGAGCGTCATTCCGTTCTTGGCTTGCAGTATGCCGGCGGCATCAGCCGCGGCACCCGTCAGCAACAGGGCAACAATCGTGCCCGCGGCACGTTTCATCATGTCAGTCATGTCACTTACTCCAGCCATCCCTTGCGGATGGCGCCGGCAAGTCCCGGTCTGGTTCTGACCGCTTGCCTCACACTCATTACGGAGTGGCAGAAAGACTTGTTCCGGGGTGTCCGAAAGTTAATGGCGGGCCCTGCATTGCGAGGGGGTGCGCCAGATTGGCGGGACGCCGGATCAGTCGGACAGACTACATCGCAAGCGCACGGTACCGTTCATGGAAAAAGCCCGCGGAGGGGAAGCCGCAGGCTTTCTCATGGGCAGACTTCGGGGCCGGAGGAGTCTGCCCCCGGTGCTGGCCGTCAGTTCGTGCGAATGCGGATATAGGAGGTGTTATTGGCGGAGTTGCCGTCTCCAACACCTGCAGGCGTGCTGATGATGACACCCAGCCAGAAGTTAGTCGCCGCGGCCAGGCCGGATGGAATGTTGACAGTGCGGGTCGTGGTCGACGGCGTGTCGCGGCTGAGGGTGACACTCGACGTCAGGATCAGTGTATCTGCGGTAGAGATAATGTCGTTGCTCGAGATATAGAATTTCACCGGAGCGTTGGTCTGCGTCGAGCGCCCGAGGTTTTCAAAGGTGAACTCAGCCTTGACAGAGGTTCCGCGCGTAACGTTGTAGCGCGGCTCGGCGCCAACAGTCGATTTGCTCAGTTCGGTTCCGCCGGTGTTGAAGATGCGGGTGCGGGCGTGGGTGGAGTATTCCCCGCTGGTGCCGAGGTAACGCCAGTGCGCCACGGCCAGATCCTGAATGCCGCTGCCGTTCAGACCATAGAGATCGACGAGACCTGAACCGGTGTCCTCGCCAACATAGGCATTGACGGTCGAGCCATTGGTATCGAGATGGGTGAAGTCCGAACCCATGACATTGTAGAAGCGGTTCTCGTGCTTCAGTCCGGTGACATGGCCGAATTCATGCACGGCCGTACCCTGCAGCAGGCGCAGGCTCCCCGTATACCTGCTGATGGCCGACTTGGTTGTTGTCGGCGTCCATTGCCAGGGCGAGCGGTAGTCGAAAACCGTATCGCCTTCGTTGATATTGGAATGGATTCCGAAGAACCAGTAGCAGTCATAGTAAGTGTAGGCGATGGCGGGGGCACCCTGGAGCACGCTATTGTCAGTACTGCCCCAGACTTCGCTTTGACCATTGCCGCGTCCGACACCGCCTGAATCCGTGACGCGTGAGAAACGGAACGGACTTGGATTCTTGTTAAACTGGGAGATGGCGTTGTTCAACCCATCGAGCCATACGCCCGCAGGGAAGCTCACAGGGCTGCTTCGCAGCGTGAGCGAGGCGGAGGGCAGTTTGATGTCTTTCGAATCTCCCAGTGCCGAACAGACCTGATATCTGTAGGCCAGGGCCGGACTCGTGCTCAATGCGGTGATAATGAGGGCTGCAAGAAGAGGTGTCGCGCGCATGGCTGGCGATCCTATCTGATTGGGCCAAATGCTGGTCGTCTCGTTGACTCGTCTACTTGAGTGGACGGTTCTCCACGGTGTTCGGCAAGAAGAATGGCTTACCGGGGTCGGCATCGACAATCCGCTCTGGCGTCGGTAGCTGCATCAAACCGATTGCCTGCCGCAAGGTTGCAAGGACGCCGTCCGACTTCATACCGAGGCGCGGCGTGGGCAACCTCCCCGACACGCCTTCGGTCAGCTTGATGACTTTCGGAGCCTCGGCCTCGAATTTCTTGCGAGCCTCATCCATTGACAATCCCATCTTCTTGAGGGCGCGTTGAGCGGAGGGATTTTTCATCAGCTCATCAAACGTCGGGGCCGGAAACTCGAACTTTTCAAGTTGCGGCGGGCCAATGCCATTGGTCACGATGCGGCGCGTCGAGATCTTCGCCACGGGCGAGCCGTGGGCCTCGTAGACGAGGCCATCGAGGACACGGTACCGGCCGAACTCGCACATCACAATCGGACATCCGTTCTCGCCATTGCCTGCAACGAACAGGATATCTTCGTCGCCTTCCATGAACTTCGGTACGCCGACAACATCGAGAAACCGTCCCTGGCCATCCGGGCCGCCGACAAAGCGCAACGTGATAGACTGACGCTCGACATCAGTCTTCGGAAACAGAACCTCGCTGATATCGTAGGTCACGAAAGCGTGGGGAACCGGTCTCCCGACTTCCTGGCTCCCATTCACGTAAACAACCTTCGCAACCTTGCCATGGAGAATGAGCCCGGAGCCCTTCACCAACAGCCTGACATCGCCAACGGCAGCAGGATTGCTTGGCTCATGCGCATAGGACAACGACAGAGGTGTTACACTCAGCGAAAGGATAAACAAAAGCTTCGACAAGATACGTTTGGGCATGACATTTCCTCTCTCGGAGAGCAGCTGGAATATTGTCAAGCATGTAAGGATCGGCTTCGGCCTGATCCAAGTTGAGTGTATAGCACAACGAGCAGATGCCGTCGAGATCAGTTTGCCGCAACTTTTACAGAGAGTCGGAACAAGACACGTCAGTGCCCCTGCCCTGCATTGAACCGCGCATGCGCGCGATCCACAGCCTCGCTATCAAGATCGAACCCAAGTCCGGGTTTTCCCGGCAAGCTGAGCTGGCCGCGCACCGGCGCAACGTTCGGCGATGTGATGATGTTGTCCTGCAACAGCTGCCACATGATCTGGTTGCCGTCATCGAGGTTGGGAATGGCACGTGCGACGTGATGTTCGGCGCAGGTGGTGATGCCCGTCGTCATCGACGAATGGATGCAGATCTTCATGCCCGCCGCCTCGGCAATGGCGGCGGCCTTCATCATTGGCCGCAGACCGCCGATCTCGCGCGGGCCCACTGCGATCATATCGGCATCACAGCGACGCGTCGCGAGATAGACCTCGTTCAACGTGAAGACCGCCTGGTCAGCGCCAATGGCGATGGGTGAACGTGCCGTCACTTGCCCAAGAGCCTCAAGCGACGTCGAAGGCGTGGGCTGTTCGATATACTCGACGTCATATGGCGCAAGACGCGCGAGCATGCGAAGCGCCAGGGCCGGATCCCACGCCTCGTTGGCATCAAGGCGCAGTCTTGCTCCGCCGATGACGGCGCGGACGGCGGCGGTGGCCTCCACATCCCGGTCTGGCGACAAGCCCACTTTCAAATAGATGATGGGGTGGCCTTCTGCGACGGCAATTCTGGCGTCGGCGACGATCTCTTCCACCGTATCTCCCTGGAGGAAATAGAAATAACCGACGCTGTCGCGGCGGGCGCCACCCAGGAGGTCCCACACCGGACGGTTCAGCAATTTTCCCTGCAGATCGAGACAGGCCATGTCGATGCCCGACAGCATCTGGTTGGCATAGCGCGGCATGTTGCCGCCGAAGGCGAGGAAATGCGCGCGGTAGGCTTCGGCCTGCAACTGCGCGGAGTCGAAGGCCGAGCGGCCGATGAAGTCCTTGGTGATCTTGCGCAGCACAATAGCCTGGGCCGCGGCATCGGGCGCCGTCGTCGTTTCGCCAATGCCGGTCATGCCATTGGCTGCGACAAACTCGATCAGGTTCACGTTGAAGGCATGCTCGACACCCTGCGACCAGATGTAGGGCTTCTTCAGCGGCAGCGTCATCGGCGTGACGCGGATTTCGATGATGGTGTCGGACGTGGTCATGGTCGTCTCCGCTCAGAGCGCCTCATACAAGGCCGAAACCGTTGTGGCGTCAAAGCGGAACGGCACGAGGTGTTCGAGACGCCAGACGGGCGCCTCGACGCCGGAGAGGATGGCGGCGGTCTTCGCGGTGTCCGCCACCGCTCCGCCGGCCAGGCGATTGGCGAGATTGAGGATGGCCGTCTGGTGCATGTGAGAGGTTCCGCTGGCGCAGGCGTCCTTCACGAGGAGCACACGGAAACCATGCGCCGTTGCATCGCGCACCGTGGCGGCAACGCAGGCCTCCGTCCAGGCGCCGGCAATGACCAGCCACTCGATGTTGCGAGATCTCAGGTCAGCCTCGAAGCCGGTGCTGGCGAAGGCCGAGGCCTCGTTCTTGGTGATGATGGTTTCACCGGTTCGCGGTGCCACCTCCGGGCAAATTGCGGTGAGGCCCGAGGCGGGATCAGAAAAATGCGGCTCGCCCTGCGGTCCGACAATTTCAAAGGGACGCGGCGGAACGATTTCAAAGTCGCGGACATACCGGGCGTGGAAAATGGCAATGCGCGAGGCACGTGCCGCGATCAGCAGCTTGCGTGCATTGCCGAGTGCCGTTTCGTAGTCTGCCGCGAGGAAGCGCTGATCCCGGCGATGCTCTTCCTGCAAGTCGACAAGCAGCAGCGCCGCGCGGGAGGCAACAACCTTCAACGGCTGATGCATGTCAGATGTCGAGCCCGTCATCATCGACGAATTCGGCGCGCTCGCTGATGAAATTGAAACGTTCCTCAGGCTTGTTGCCCATCAATTGCTCGATGGTTTTCGCGGTCGCGGCGCGCATGGCATCGTCGAGGGTCACGCGCAACAAATGGCGCTTCTTCGGGTCCATTGTCGTTTCTTTAAGCTGACCCGGAAGCATTTCGCCCAAGCCCTTGAAACGGCTGACTTCTACTTTGCCTCGGCCGGTCAGTTCATTGCGCAGGATTTCCTCGCGGTGCTTGTCGTCGCGGGCGTAGGCCACCTTCGGACCCTGCGCCAATTTGTAGAGCGGCGGCACTGCGAGATAGAGATGACCATCGTCGATGAGCTTCGGCATCTGGCGATAGAAGAACGTCATCAGCAGCGACGCGATGTGAGCACCGTCGACGTCGGCATCGGTCATGATGATGATCTTGTCGTAGCGCAGATCATCCTCGCGGTAGGAGGTGCCAGTCCCTGCGCCAAGGGCCTGCACCAGATCGGCAAGCTGCTGGTTTCCGGCCAGCTTGTCCTTGGTGGCGGAGGCCACGTTGAGGATCTTGCCGCGGAGAGGCAGCACGGCTTGCGTCTCGCGGTTCCGCGCCTGCTTGGCGGAGCCACCGGCCGAGTCACCCTCGACGATGAAGAGTTCGGAGCCTTGTGTCTGGTTGGCGGAACAATCGGCCAGCTTGCCCGGCAGCCGCAGTTTGCGCACGGCCGTCTTGCGCCCGACTTCCTTTTCCTGCCGCCGGCGCAGGCGTTCCTCGGCGCGGTCGGTGATGAAATTCAGCAGACGGTCGGCCTGCGCGGGATGGCCGGTGAGCCAGTGATCGAAGTGATCGCGCACGGCGTTCTCGACAATGCGCATGGCCTCGAGCGTCGCGAGCTTGTCCTTGGTCTGGCCCTGGAATTCCGGCTCGCGGATAAACACCGACAGCAATGCGCCGGACGAAGTCATCACGTCATCTGCGGTGATGATCGATGCCCGCTTGTTGCTGGAGAGTTCGGCGTAGTTTTTCAGAGAGCGGGTTAGCGCGGTGCGTAGTCCCTGCTCGTGCGTGCCGCCTTCCGGTGTCGGGATGGTGTTGCAGTAGGACGACGAGAAGCCGTCCTCACCGCCGAACCAGGCTACGGCCCATTCAACGGTACCGTGGCTGCCTTCCTTCTCGACGCGGCCGGAGAAGATTTCATCAACCACGCGATGCAGTCCGTCCAGGCGCTCGGCGAGGAAGTCCTTGAGGCCGCCGGGGAAATGCAGCACCGCCTTGTCGGGGGTCTCCTTGTCCTTGATCAGGGCGGGATCGCAGGACCAGCGGATTTCAACACCGCCGAAGAGGTAGGACTTGGAGCGTGCCATCTTGTAGAGCCGGGCAGCCGAGAAGCTGGCGTTGCCCTTGCCGAAGATCTGCTCGTCAGGATGGAATGACACCTTGGTGCCGCGGCGGCCGGAAACCTTGCCGAGCATTTCGATCTTGCCCGTTGGCTTGCCGCGCCGGAATTCCTGACGATAGAGCTGCTGGCCCCGCGCCACCTCGACGATGACGTGATCGGATAGCGCATTCACCACCGACACGCCGACACCGTGCAGGCCGCCGCTGGTCTCATAGGCACCGGAGTCGAACTTGCCGCCCGCATGCAGCATCGTCATGATCACTTCAAGGGCAGACTTGTCCTTGAACTTGGGATGGGGATCGACCGGCATGCCACGGCCATTGTCCGTCACTGTCAGGTAGCCGCTCTCGGCGTAGTTGACATCAATCCAGGTGGCGTGACCGGCGACGGCCTCGTCCATGGCATTGTCGAGCACTTCGGCAAAGAGGTGATGCAGTGCTTTCTCGTCGGTGCCGCCGATATACATGCCGGGGCGGCGGCGCACCGGTTCGAGGCCTTCGAGCACTTCGATGTCCGCGGCGGTATAGCTGTCCTCGCCGCGCGACCTGGCGGGTGCCGTGTTCTTCGGCTTCGGCGCCACGGGCAGATCTTCAAAGAGGTCGTTGGTCTTGGTGGCCTTGGCCATTGTCGTTCCCGAATCGTTTCGCCGCTGAGTATCGCCCCACGGGGGTGACTGGCAACCCTTGACTTTCAGAGGGCGCCGGAGCCCCTATTTGCCATCATGCCAGCACCCGTCATCATCCTGAATAAACCCCTGTGGGCACGCATCTTCACTGTCCTGTGGGCGATCGAGGTCCTCGCCGGGCTGGGCTTTGCCGCCGGCGGCGTTGGCCTGCTGGGCAAAGGCGAGACGGGCGTTGCTGTGGTGCTCATCATCGCCGGACTGCTGCTCACCATAGTGGGTGTCGTGATGACCGGAATTTCCTGGCAGGCGGCGCGCCTGACCGGTCCCGCCATCGAAATGCTGCCCGAGGGCTTCCGCGACCGCCGCATCACCGAGACCGTGATCCCGTGGAGCAATCTCACGTGGAAGGTGGTGTTCAATGGCCGGGCCTACAGCCTGCAGTTCGATGTGGATAAAGATGTCCGCAAGACACTGCACGTCTACTGGGCGCAGAGGGCGATGGGCGTGTTCAACCGGTCGTTCAATTATCCGGAATTGACCGTCCTGACGCTGGGGACGGGCAAGTCCGCGCACCAACTGGGCGAGATTCTGGCGCGATTTTGCTCACAGAAGTTGTGATTTCGCCTGCTTTCTTGCGTGCAGATGCCTGCCTGACGGCTTGACAATCGGACAGGACCGGAGTTTCCTGCCAGACAACAAAGTTGCTCCACAGATAACGATTCACTGGGGGCGGGCCAGCACTGTGGGGATAAAAAGCGGGCCTGCGGGAGGAAGTGGAATGTCTGACCTCAATCAGCGGATTGAGGCCATGTACAAACGTGATGTGCTGGTCGCATGGGCGTTTGTTATCGGCCTCTGGTTTGCCGTCATCTTCGTGATGCTGGCAACGTGGAACCTGGCACCGCCCGGTCCCTGGCGCATTGTGTTGTTGATTGGCGGTGCCGCGGTGCTGCTCTTCAACACGGCTTCCATCGGTGCCCTTGTGCGGCACTACAAGGAAGACAAGCAATTCATCTACGGCCTTGACATCAAGCATCTCGACGAGATGCGCGGCCACAAGCACTGAGGGCGGATCACATGGCAAAATATGTCCCGCCGAAACAAAGCAAACTTGGCCAGATCTTCGACGTCATCGTCTTGCTGGTCCTGATCATCGGCGCATTGCGCCTTCCCCTGTTGCTGGGCATGGCCGGTGGCTCCAAGGTATCGGCTCCGGTTGCGGATCCAACCTGGGAAACCCTCAAGCAGTCGCCAGCCATGGTCGAAAAATGGAACGCGCTCGGCATCACTGATCCGGCCAGCGTCAACGAGATGATCACTGCGCGCTATGACTACTGGGCCTTCAGTACGCTCGAGCTTCTGGTGATGATCGTCGTGGTGATCGGATACTTCGTGCTCGTCGTCCGGTTCTCGAATGTCGAATACAAGGAAGTGATCGCCGAAAAATTCGGCGACAGGAAATAGGGGCGCAACATGGATATCTGGAATTATCTCGAGTATGCCGCCTGGATCCTGTCAGTCGTCTTCGGCCTCTACATCCTCATCGACTGGTTCAAGGTCGACTCCACCTATTCGGAAGAGCTTCTCACCTCATCCCGCGAGGGCGAGCTGGAAGCGATGACCGAAAAGCACAAGCTCTGAGGACAGGACAATGGCAAAAGCATCTCAAGCCGCTGCGCCTGCAGTGGAAAAAATCAGCCTGCTGCGCGTGCTCGGTCCGGCCCATGTCTGGGCTCTGGGCGTCGGCATCGTGCTGGTGGGCGAATACATGGGCTGGAACTTCGGTGTCGGCAAGGGTGGCGCCTATGCGGCCCTGATCGCCTGCTGGTTCGCGGGCCTGCTCTATACCTGCGTGGCCATGATCGACTCGGAGGTGACCTCGACGGTTGCCGCTGCCGGCGGCCAGTTCACTCAAGCCAAACACATCGTAGGGCCACTGATGGCCTTCAACGTCGGCCTCTATCTGGTGTTCGCCTACACCATGCTCGAAGCCGGCAATGCGATCACCATCGGCTTTCTCGTCGATACGGTGGCCAACATGGCGGGACATAGCGGCATCGACCAGCGGCCGTTCATCATCCTGTCCATCATGTTCCTGGCGTGGCTCAACTATCGGGGCGTGCTGGCGACCCTGAACTTCAATCTCGTGATTACCGCCATCGCCTTTATTGCCGTCATTTTGCTGTTCTTCGGGGTTGCACCGTGGAGCGCTGACTCGCCGCTGAAGCATGCCGATCTCATGGCCGGCGATGCCGCACTGCCCTATGGCTGGATCGGTGTCGTGGCCGCCATGCACTTCGGCCTGTGGTACTACCTCGGCATCGAAGGCACGACGCAAGCGGCGGAAGAAGTCCGCTCACCGGCGCGTGCCCTGCCGTTCGGAACCATGGCCGGCATCATCACGCTGCTGATTGCCGCAACGCTGACCTGGTATGTCTGCGCCGGGCTGATGCCGTGGGAATATCTGGGTCAAGCCGGCGTTCCGTTGTTCGACGCGGGTCGTCTGTCGGGGTCCACCACACTGATGGTGCTGCTCGGCATCGGCACGCTGTTCTCGACGCTGGCCTCGGCAAACGGCTGCATCAACGATGCATCACGCGCCTGGTTCGGCATGGGACGCGATCACTACTTGCCTGCCTGGTTCGGCGCGGTGCATCCGAAGTTCCGCACGCCCTACCGGTCGATCATCTTCCTCGTGCCCGTAGCACTCGTCTTCGCGCTGGGGGCTCCGCTGGACCAGGTGATCACCTTCTCGATCCTGTCGGGCCTGCTGGAATACACGTTCATGCCGATCAACGTGATCTTGTTCCGCAAGAAGTGGCCGCTCGACACCATCAAGCGGGGCTATGTGCATCCGTTCCACCCGCTCCCGGCGCTGGTGCTGCTGGCGCTCTGTGCCGTCACTTACTTCGCGGTGTTCCTTGGATATGGTACCCAGCTTATCGCCATGGTCGGTTTCTACATCGTGGTGTCGCTGTGGTTCCACTTCTGGCGCTACCGCTTCGTGAAGCGCGGAGACCAGTTCACCATGCCCTGGCCCAGGCCGCGGGGATACTGACGGTTCTTTCACAACAACAGAAAAGCTGGCCCGCCCTGCGCAAGGACGGGCCAGCGTGTTTCAGAGGACAGACGTGATCGAGTCATCGCTCAAAGCCGCGATCGCCGCTCTCGCCGGCGTCGCCTTCCTGTGGGTGTTGTATCACCACTTCAAGGGGTCGGCGGCGCGCGGGGCAAGGCGGGCCAACTATCTGGACCAGACCAAGAGCCTGTTCGAGGGCGGGGTCAAGGCGGTAAAGCCCGATGGCTTCCCGCGCATATCCGGCACCTATCAGCGCCACACATTTGACCTGCAGGTGGTGACGGACACGCTCAACATTCGCAAGCTTCCCGTGCTGTGGCTGCTGGTGACCTTGCCTGAACCGATGCCGGTCGCGGGCACGTTCGACGTCATGATGCGGCCGCGCGGCGTCGAGACGTTCTCGAGGTTCATGCAGCTTCCCGTACAGATCCAGCCGGACCCGATGTTCCCGCATGATTGCGCAATCCGTGCCGACATGGCCGAAGCGGTGCCATCGCGTGAGCTGATGCAACGGCATGTCGCAATGTTCCAGGACGATCGGGTGAAGGAATTGGTTATCTCGCCCAAGGGCCTGCGGATCGTCTGGCTGGCGGAAGAGGCGCACCGCGGCAAATACCTTCTGTTCCGCGATGCCGAGATGACGCTCGAACCGTTTCAGCCGCATGATCTGAAGCCGATCCTCGACAGGCTGATCGCGCTACGCCTCGACCTCATGACAACTCGACCGGAGTCCGCGACATGACCATCCCCGCCAAGGCACCGCCGCAACCGTTGATGATCCTCGGTCTCGCCATCGTGCTGCCGGGTTCCGGGCAGGTGTTCAACCGCGAGCCGGTGCGCGGCCTCATCTTCGTGTTCTTCATCTTGCTGCTGGGTGGCTTCACATTGCTGACGGCGAAGCCCGAGGTGTCGATCATCGGCAAACTTGCAGGCGGAATTTTTGTCTATGCCATCTCGATCTACGACGCCTACAAGCGGGCGCGGATCAGGTATGAGACCTGGCGCTATTCGGCGGAACACGGCACTTAGTCCCTGTGCGGAATATTTTCATATAAAGATTCCGCTTTGACATGACAGACGTTTCCGCTAATTGCGCACGTTCTTTTGAGACGCCCACAAACACAGGAGTTCCGATGAAATGACTAACTGGCCCGTGCACGCCGCGTGGAATGGTCCCATTGTGATAATCGGCTTCGGTTCGATCGGCAGGGGCACCTTGCCGTTGATCCTGCGCCATATCGCTTGCAAGCCTTCGCAGATCACCGTCATCGATCCCGACGTGTCGCGAAGCCAATGGTCGGAAAAGCTTGGTGTCGCCTTCCTCAAGGAAGGACTGACGCGCAAGAACTATCGCGACGTGCTGACACCGCTGTTGACCACCGGCGAGGGCCAGGCATTCATCGTCAATCTCTCCGTCGATGTCGACAGCCTCGATATCATGAAGCTCGCGCGCGAAACAAACTCGCTCTACATCGACACGGTGATCGAGCCATGGGCGGGCTTCTATTACAACACCAAGCTCGATAACGAGGCGCGCACCAACTACATGCTGCGCCAGGGCCTGCTGGCGCTCAAGGAGAAGCTGGGCAAGGGCCCGACGGCCGTGTCGTGCTGCGGCGCCAATCCGGGCATGGTGTCGTGGTTCGTCAAGCAGGCGCTGATGAACATCGCCGCAGACATGAAGATCGAAGTGTCGGAACCGCATGACCATCCCGGCTGGGCCAAGCTGATGAAGAAGCTGGGCGTCAAGGGCGTACACATCGCCGAGCGCGACACGCAGCGCGCCAAGGTGGGCAAGCAGATGGACTGCTTCGTCAACACCTGGTCGGTCGATGGCTTCATCTCGGAAGGACTGCAGCCGGCCGAACTCGGCTGGGGCACGCACGAGAAGAAGATGCCGAAGGGCGGAAAGAAGCACAAGGTCGGGAGCCGCGCGGCAATCTATATCGAGCGGCCGGGCGCCGACACGCGCGTCCGGACCTGGACGCCGACGCAAGGCGCACACTATGGCTTCCTCGTCACCCACAACGAGGCGATCTCGATCTCGGACTATTACACGCTGCGCGACAAGGCCAACAAGGTGGTCTACCGGCCGACCTGCCACTACGCGTATCATCCGTGCAACGATGCCGTGCTGTCGTGGCACGAATTGCTCGGAGCCGGCGGCAAACGCCCGGCCAAGTGGAAGATCCTCGAAGAAGATGAAATCGCCGACGGCATGGACGAGCTCGGTGTGCTGCTCTACGGCCACAAGAAGAACGCCTACTGGTTCGGTTCGCAGCTGTCGATCGAGGAAGCCCGCAAGCTGGCGCCCTATCAGAGCGCCACGGGACTTCAGGTGACGTCCGCCGTGCTGACCGGCATGGTGTGGGCGATCGAGAATCCGAACGCCGGCATCGTCGAGACCGACGAGATGGACTACAAGCGCTGCCAGTCGATCCAGAGGCCCTATCTTGGCGCAGTGGTGGGTGTCTACACGGACTGGACGCCGCTGCAGTCCGTCGGCAATCTCTTTGCCGCCGATGTCGACAAGCGCGATCCGTGGCAGTTCCAGAACATCCTGGTGCCGTAATCGCAGCCTTTCCTTCCACGGCGGGTAACCAAACCCGCCGTGGAGGGCCATGTGAATTGCTGTAGTCTTGCGCGCATGAACACGATTCGCGCCATTGCCTGCATCGCCGCCGCCAGCTGGCTGGTTGCCACCACGGCCTTCGCCGCGCCTCAGCACGGCATCGCCATGCATGGTGCGCCCGCCCTGCCCCAAGATTTCAAACAGCTCCCCTATGTCAACCCCGATGCACCGCAAGGCGGGCAGTTGCGGCAGGCGGTGACGGGCAGTTTCGACAGCGTCAATCCGTTCATCGTCAAGGGGTCGGCTGCAATTGGCGTGCGGACTTACGTGTTCGAAAGCCTGCTGGGCCGCAACTGGGCGGAGCCATTCTCTCTCTATGGATTGCTGGCAGAAAGCATCGGTGTGTCTGATGACCGGCAGAGTTTCACCTTCAAGCTGCGGCCGGAGGCGAAGTTCTCGGATGGCACGCCGGTGACGGCGGCCGACGTGGTGTTCTCGATGGAGACGCTGCGCGACAAGGGCCGGCCCAATTTCAAGAACTCCTATTCAAAGGTTACGTCGATCGAGACGCCCGACGACCGGACGGTGATCTTCGGCCAAGTCTCCGGCGACCGCGAACTGCCACTGATCGTGGGGGTGATGCCTATCCTGTCCAAGGCGTTCTGGCAGAACAAGACTTTCGATGCGACGACGCTCGATGCGATCACCGGGTCGGGACCCTATGTCATCGCCGAGGTGAAGCCAGGGGAGGCCATCGTCTATCGGAAAAATCCGGATTACTGGGGCAAGGACCTGGCGTTGCAAAAGGGCCTGTGGAACTTCGCCGAGGTGCGTTTCGATTATTACCGCGATGCCAATTCGGCGTTCGAGGCGTTCAAGACCGGCCAGGCCGATGTCCGCACCGAGGGCGATCCCATCCGCTGGGCGACGGGCTATGATTTTCCGGCGGTGAAGGACGGCAAGATCACGCTTGAAACCATCGAGCAGAAATCACCGGCTCCGGCTTCAGGCTTCGCGTTCAACACGCGGCGGAAGATGTTCGAGGACGTGCGGGTGCGCGAGGCCCTGGTGATGGCCTTCGATTTCGAATGGGCCAATGCCAACCTGTTCTCCAAAGCATATCGCCGGACCTATGGCTATTTCTCCGGCTCCGAACTGTCTTCGATGGGCAAGCCTGCCGACGACAGGGAAAGGGCCGTGCTGGGCGAGGCGGCAACCCGATTGCGGCCGGATTTTCTGGACGGTACCTATCGGCTGCCGGTGAGCGATGGCTCGGGCCGCGACCGCAAGATGCTGCGCAAGGTAGTGGGACTTCTGGGTGAGGCCGGCTGGTCGGTCACTGACAATGGTCTCACCAATGCGGCTGGTGAGCAATTCGCCTTCACCATATCGGTGCAGACAAAAGATCAGGAAAAGATCGCCCTCCACTATCAACGCACGCTCAGCGCCATCGGCATCAAGGCCGATGTCCGTGTCGTCGATTCCGCCCAGTTCGCTTCGATCCAGAAGACCTACGATTACGACATGATCCCGGCGACGTGGTTCAACTCGCTGTCGCCCGGCAACGAGCAGATGCTGTATTTCGGGTCCGGCGGGCGCACGGCAGAGGGCACGCGCAACTATCCGGGCATCGCCGATCCGGCCGTCGATGCCGCCATCACGGCGATGCTCAATGCCAAGAGCCGCGAGGATTTCGCCGCAGCGGTGCGGGCGGAGGACCGCTTGCTGGTGTCGGGCTTCTACATGGTGCCCTTCTATGATGCGGGCGGCCAGTGGGTGGCGCGGTGGAATTACATCGGACGGCCCGACCACCAGCCGTTGGCAGGCTTCGAGGCGACGACGCTGTGGCGTAATCCTTAACGCAGATTGGCGTTTGCCGCCCAATGCCTGTCTGTCTATAAGGGCGGCCAAGAATTTCGCGCAAGGATCATCCGATGACGGATCGTTTTGTCATTGACGTCGTCTCCGACGTCATCTGCCCGTGGTGCTTCCTCGGCAAGCGCCGCCTAGACGCCGCTCTCGACATGGTGCCGGAGGCCGACGTGTTCATCCGCTGGCGGCCGTTCATGCTGGATCCAACCATTCCGCCGGAAGGCCTCGACCGGCACGAATACATGCTCAACAAGTTCGGCCCCGAGCGGCTCAAGACCATCCACGATCCGCTGATCGCAGCTGGCGAGGAACTGGGTGTTCCCTACAATTTCGACGCCATCACCCGCACGCCCAACACGCTCGATGCGCATCGCCTGATCCGCTGGTCGCACACCATCGAACGCCAGCACGACATGGCCGAGCGGCTTTTCATGGCCTATTGGTCGGAGGGACAGGACGTTTCGGATCACGCGGTGTTGGCGCGTTGCGCCGGCGAGATCGGCATCAACGCCACGCAGATCGCCGAACTCCTGGCCAGCGATCAGGACGTCGAGAACACCAGGGTGGAGATCGCCCATGCCAGCCAGATCGGCGTGACGGGCGTTCCGACCTTCATCCTCGGCCAGAGCTATGCGCTGGTCGGCGCGCAATCGCCCGAAGTGCTGGCGGACGCCATCGGCCGAGTAGCGAAGGAGCTGGCGGAGAGCGCCTGAGACGCGTCAGGTCCCGCCCGAGGCGACTTCATTCCCCACGCGATTTTCAAATACTTCAGCGTGCCGGGCGCAGATCCTTGGCCAGAGCGGCGCGATCTGTACGTTGCGAATGTCGAAATGCTGGGCGAGCGCTGCCTCGATTTCAGCGGGTGAATTGAGGACGGTCTTGCTCTCACCGCCGGCTGTCTTCTCGCTCAGCACACGTCCGATCAGAATCACGACACTCTCGGGCCGCATTATCTCGAAGGCGAGGTTCTGCACAAAGACAGATTCGGGCGAGGTCTGAAGAAACTGAACCTTGGCATTCAACAGGTCTTCGTCGGCGGGTGCGTCGCGGAAATCAGCGGTGGCGGGATTGCCGAAACCGTGGTTGTGCCAGCGCCAGTAACCATCCTCCAACTGTTCCAGTCGAAACACCAGCTCGCCCTGCCGGTGAACACCTGCCTCCAGAAGAATTGGTTCACGGATGCCATCGCCCAATCCCAGATCGGCGATGTACGTCTTCTCCAGCCGTACCAGTAGCACCAGATGATTGCCCAGGGTGCTGTCGCCCCGGTCGCGGCGGTGAACTGCGCCGGTCACCCGCATCACGTCAAAGCCAATTTCCCGCAGCGCCCAGCCGAGCAACCCGTTCATCTCGTAACACCAGCCGCCGCGCCGCTGGTTTACGATCTTGTCGAAGATCGGTCCGATGTCCTGTCCGACCGGCACACCAAGCTGCACGTCGAGATTTTCATAAGGCACGTTGAGCGCCTGGCAGCGATGGATGCCTGTCAGGCACTCCAGCGTTGGGGCGACTGGCCCGCGATAGCCAATCCGATCGAGATAGGCACCGACTTGCATGCCGGTAGTCTAACACCGCGGGGCTCACGCCGCCAGTTTCACCAGCGTCTGCATCAGTTGCCGTGTACCCTTGAGCCGGTCTTCGGGCTTGTCCCAGCCGCGCATGATGACGAGCTTCATATCCGGGCGGAGCTTGGCCAAGGTGCCCTGCCCGCTGATCCATTTGACCAGTGCGGCGGGATTCGAGAAGGCGTCGCCGCGGAATTTCATCACCGCGCCCTTGGGACCGGCATCCACACTTTCGACATTGGCGGCTCGGCAGAGCAGCTTGATCGAGACGATCTCCAGCAGATGGCGCACTTCCTCCGGCGGGCGGCCGAAGCGGTCGTGCAACTCGGCACCGAAGCCGTCGACGGCCTGCTGGTCGTGCAGGTCGGCCAGGCGGCGGTAGAGGCCGAGGCGCACCTGCAGATCCTCGACATAGGAGTCCGGAATCAGCACCGAGGTGCCGACATTGATCTGCGGCGACCATTGCCCGTCCTCTTCCAGCGTGTCCTCGCCCGTGCGGAGTTTCGAGACGGCCTCCTCGATCATCTGCTGATAGAGTTCGTAACCCACTTCCTTGATGTGGCCCGACTGCTCGTCGCCCAGCAGATTGCCGGCACCCCGCAGGTCTAGATCGTGACTGGCGAGCGTGAAGCCTGCTCCCAGTGAATCGAGCGACTGCAGCACCTTGAGGCGCTTGTCGGCGGCGACGGTAAGCTGCTTGTTGGCGGGCGTGGTGAAGATCGCGTAGGCGCGCTGCTTGGAGCGGCCGACACGGCCACGCAACTGGTAGAGCTGCGCCAGGCCGAACATGTCGGCGCGGTGGATGATCAGGGTGTTGGCGGTCGAGACGTCGAGACCGGATTCGACGATGGTGGTGGAGAGCAGCACATCGAAGGCGCGGTCATAGAAGCCGGTCATGATGTCTTCAAGTTCGGTCGGTGGCATGCGGCCATGGGCCATGCGGAACTTCACCTCCGGCACGTTCTGGCGCAGGAAGGCGGCGATCTCGTCGAGGTCGGACACGCGCGGACACACATAGAAGCTCTGTCCGCCGCGGAAATGCTCGCGCAGCAGGCTCTCGCGAATGATGACCGGATCGAACGGCGTGATGTAGGTGCGCACCGCCAGCCGGTCCAGCGGCGGCGTGGTGATCAGCGACAATTCCCGCACGCCGGTGAGAGCCAGTTGCAGGGTGCGCGGGATCGGGGTGGCGGTCAGCGTCAGAACATGCACATTGGTGCGGAGTTCCTTGAGACGCTCCTTGTGCTTGACGCCGAAGTGCTGCTCCTCGTCGATGATGAGGAGGCCCAGATCACGGAATTTGATCGCGTCCGAGAGCAGCGCATGGGTGCCGACGACGATATCGATATCGCCCGAGGTGATGCCGGCCTTGACCTGATCGAGCTCCTTCTTCGGCACCATGCGCGAGGCTTGGGCGATGTTGATGGGCAGCCCCTTGAAGCGGTTCTGGAAGGTGGCGAAATGCTGGCGCGACAGCAATGTCGTCGGCACCACGACGGCCACCTGCTTGCCGTTCATGGCGGCGATGAAGGCCGAGCGCAGCGCCACCTCGGTTTTTCCGAAACCGACGTCGCCGCAGACGAGGCGGTCCATCGGGCGGCCTTTCTGCAGGTCTTCGATGACCGAGTCGATTGAGGTCAACTGGTCCTCGGTTTCCTCGTAGGGGAACCTGGCGCAGAATTCCTCGTAAGAGCCCTCAGGCGGCGGCAACACGTCACCGGGCTTCAGCTCGCGCGCGGCTGCCGTGCGGATGAGGTTCTCGGCGATCTTGAGGATGCGCTCCTTGAGCTTGGCCTTCTTGGCCTGCCAGGCGCCGCCACCGAGCTTGTCGAGTTGCGCGCCCTGCTCGTCCGAACCATAGCGCGACAGAAGTTCGATGTTTTCGACGGGCAGGAACAGTCGGTCGCCGCCGGCATAGGTGAGGAACAGGCAGTCATGAGGCGCACCCTGAACTTCGATGGTCTTCAGGCCCTCGAAGCGGCCGATGCCGTGATCGACGTGAACGACGAGGTCGCCGGGTGTCAGCGCCGAGAGTTCGGAGATGAAGTCCGACGCCTTCTTGGTCTTGCGGCCACGGCGGACGAGGCGGTCACCGAGAATATCCTGCTCGGCGATAACCACGAGATCGTCGGTCTCGAATCCTTCCTCGATCCCCAGGATGACGAGGCCTGCGACGGCCCTGTCCCAGGACATGAAATCGTCCCAGGTCTTGGCCGTGGCGAGCGGGGCCATCTCGTGATCCTTGAGGATCGATTCAAGGCGGTCGCGGGACCCCTCGGTCCAGGAGGCGATGGCGACGCGGCGTCCCTTGGTCCGGATCTCGTCGGCGTGCTGCTTCACCGCCTCATAGACATTGCCGGCGGCCTGCGTGCGCTCGGCTGCAAAGCTCCGGCCGCGCCTGCCGCCAAAGGAGATCGACGACGAATCCGGACTTTCAAACGGCGAGAATGCCAACACTGTGTGGTTGGTCTGTACTTCCGCCCAGTGAGCAGCCGTCAGGTAGACGGTATCAGGCGGCACAGGCTTGTAGGGTGCGGCGCCGAAGGTTTCCTTCTTCTCCAACGCTTCCTTTCGGGCGTTGAAGAATTCGGCGATCTGCTCCTGCCGCGCCGTGGCAGAGTCGTCCGCTGTATGATCCAGCGTGATCACCGGATCATTCAGATAGTCGAACAGCGTCGACAGGTGATCGTGGAACAGCGGGAGCCAATGCTCCATGCCCTGATAGCGGCGGCCGGCGGTGACACTTTCATAGAGCGGATCGGAAATATCGATGCCGCCGAATGTTTCGGCGTAACCCTTGCGGAAGCGGCCGATCGAGTCCGGGTTGAGCAGCACTTCATTGGCCGGATTGAGCGTGAAGCGCTTGAGATTGCCCGTTGTGCGTTGAGATTCCGGATCGAAGGTGCGAAGCGATTCCAGGGCATCGCCGAAGAAGTCGAGGCGAACGGGCGCATCGAAGCCTGGCGGGAATATATCGATAATGCCGCCGCGCACGGCGAAATCGCCGGGATCAACAACCGTTCCGGTGCGCGAGAAACCGTTCTCACCGAGGAAAGCGATGAGCTTGTCAGAGTCAACACTGTGGCCGGGGGACGCGGTGAAGCTCTGCGTCTCGATCAGGTTGCGCGGCACGACGCGTTGCAGCACGGCATTGACGGTGGTGATCAATACGAGTGGGCGCGTAATGGGCTGGATCAGCCGCGCGAGCGTGGCCAGCCGCCGGGCGACAATGTCCGCCACCGGCGAGACGCGATCATAGGGCAGGCAATCCCAGGCGGGAAAGCGCAGCACGTCGAGCTTCGGTGCAAAGACCGCGAGTTGGTCCGCCAGTACTGCGGCGCGCTGGTCGTCGACGGCAACATGCACGACGACCCGGGTGCCAGCCTCCCTGGCGATCAGCGGCAACAGCATGGCGTCGAGGCCCTGTGGCACGCCGGTGAGACTCACCCGGCCGGGATGTTTCAGCCGTGGCGCAAGCTTTGCGACGTCGATCATGGCCGGTGTCCGAGAATCTGCAGCAGCAGCGATGAGGCGTGTTCGGGCGGTACAGGCTCGGTCCTGGTTGCCCACGACAGCATGTTCTGGTCAGGCAAATCCATGATGACCTCAAGCTGGTCAAGCTCGGCGGAGGTAAAGGACGCGATATTGCGGGTGACGTAGCCGCCCAGAATCAGGTCCATTTCCTTGATGCCACGGTGGGTGGCACGCCAGAGAAGGCGCTTGCGGCGGATGGCATCATTGGAGGACAGGGTCATTGCGGCGCTTCTTGCCCCAAGCGCCCTTGCGCTGCAACGGGTTCCCATTGAAATAGGTGCATATGCGACCACCACTTCTCAATCCGCTGTTTGCCGGTGCCACCAGCATCAAGGGCATCGGCCAGAAGCTCGACAAACTTCTGGCGGGTTTCCTGCGCCCCGCGCACGGACCCTCCGCCGATACGGCGCGGATCATCGATCTGCTGTTTCATCTGCCAAGCGGCATCGTCGACCGGCGTTTCCGGCCGAAGATCGCCGAACTTCCGCAGGAGGGCGTTGTGACGGTGGAGGCTATCGTCGCCAAGCACAGGCCGCCGCCGCCCTTCAACAAGCGGCTGCCCTATCGTGTCGATCTCTACGACGGCACCGCGATGATGACGCTGGTGTTCTTCCATGCCTATGCCGACTCGCTGAAGCGCATGCTGCCAGAAGGCGAGACGCGATTTGTCTCGGGCAAGATCGAGTGGTTCAAGGACGAGGCGCAGATGCCGCATCCGGACCATATCCTGACGCGCGATGAATTCGAGCGCATGCCGCTGATCGAACCGGTCTATCCGCTGACCGAAGGCCTTTCGGCCAAGGTGCTGGCCAAGGCGATCCGCGCGGCACTCGACAAGCTGCCCGAATTGCCGGAGTGGCAGGACCAGGCCTTCCTGCAACGGCAGAAGTGGCTTGCTTTCAGCGCCGCCTTGCAGGCGCTTCACCTGCCCGAAACCCCTGCGGCCATGGGTCCACAATCTGTGCCGCGGCGGCGGCTGGCTTATGACGAGTTGCTGGCAAATCAGCTGGCCTTGACGCTGGTGCGCGCCAACATGAAGCGTGCGGCCGGCAGGCGCTTGCCGGGAACCGGAGATTTGCGCGAGAAATTGATCCGCGCCCTGCCCTATAGCCTGACCCAAGCGCAGAACGCCGCGATTGGCGAAATTCTGAAGGACATGGCTTCGCCCGACCGCATGCTTCGGCTTCTGCAGGGCGACGTGGGCGCCGGAAAGACCGTGGTGGCACTGCTGGCGCTGGCGGCGGCGATCGAGAGTGGCGCGCAAGGGGCGCTGATGGTGCCGACGGAAATTCTGGCGCGGCAGCATTATGCGACTCTTTCCAGGCTCTGCGAACCGGCCGGGATCTCGGTGGTGCTTCTGACCGGGCGCGACAAGGGCCGCGGGCGCGACGAGACGTTGTCACGAGTCAAGTCGGGTGAGGCGCAATTGGTCATCGGCACGCATGCGCTGTTCCAGGAGGATGTCGCCTTCCACGACCTCGGCCTTGTGGTGATCGACGAGCAGCATCGCTTCGGCGTGCATCAACGCCTCGCCTTGCAGGCCAAGGCAGGTGGCGCCACCGACCTGCTGGTGATGACGGCGACGCCGATTCCGCGCACGCTGTCGCTGACCGTCTATGGCGACATGGATGTGTCGAAGCTCACCGAGAAACCGGCGGGCAGGCTTCCCATCGATACGCGAGTGATCCCGATGTCGCGGCTGGATGATGTGGTCGGTGGCCTCGGGCGTTCCATGGCGCAGGGCAATCGCGCCTATTGGGTCTGTCCGCTGGTTGAAGAAAGCGAGGTCGTGGATCTCGCCGCCGCCGAAGACCGCTTCAAGCAACTCGACGCGTTGTTCAAGGGCCAGGTGGGGCTGGTTCATGGCCGCATGAAGGGGCCCGACAAGGACAAGGTGATGGCGGACTTCAAGTCCGGGGTTTTGAGCCTTCTTGTATCGACGACCGTCATCGAAGTGGGCGTCGACGTGCCGGAAGCCACCGTCATGGTGATCGAAAATGCGGAGCGCTTCGGGCTGGCGCAACTGCATCAGTTGCGCGGGCGCGTCGGGCGGGGTTCGGGAAAATCCTCCTGCCTGCTCCTCTATCAGGAGCCGTTGGGCGAAACCGCGAAATCACGGCTGTCGATCATGCGCGAGACGGAAGACGGTTTCCGCATCGCTGAGGAAGACTTGAAACTGCGTGGGGCCGGTGAAATGCTTGGCACGCGGCAATCGGGACTGCCGCTGTTCCGCATGGCGGATTTGTCGGTGGACGGAGACTTGCTGGCAGCGGCGCGCGATGATGCGCAACTGATGCTAAACCGCGATCCGCAGTTGACGAGTATACGCGGCGAAGCCTTGCGGGTCCTGCTTTATCTGTTCGAGCGGGACGAAGCGATCCGGCTTCTGTCGGCAGGATGACAGGATTGGCCGGTCAGTCTGCGCTGCGTGCCGGTTTCTTCTTCGATGCAACGCGAGGCTTCTTCGCCGGGAGCTTGACCTCGGGTTTCACGGCGACTTCAGCCGCATTGACCTCATCCTCCTCATCCAGCGGGCGATCGGGGAAGACGAGGCCCATGGAGATGACGAGTTTCAGTCCGTCCTCCACGCTCATGTCGAGGATTTTCACGTCCTCCTGATCGACGAAGAACAAATAGCCCGATGTGGGGTTGGGGGTGGTCGAGACATAGACCGCGTACATCAGGCGGCCAGGTTCGAGGCCAACATGGCCACCATCGACCTCGCGTGACACGAAGGCCAGCGACCACGCACCTTTTCTCGGCCACTCCACCATGCAGACATAACGGAACGATGCGCCCTTCTGCGCGAACAGGGTTTCGAAAATCTGCTTAGATCCCTTGTAGATCGAACGGACGACGGGGGTGCGGTTGAGGATCTTATCCCACAGGCCGATGAGCGTCCGGCCGACCAGGTTGGCAGCCAGGAAGCCGATCAGCGTGATGCCGATCAGCGCGAAAATCAGGCCAAAGCCGGGAATCTTGATGGGCAGATACGTATCGGGGTTGTAGATATCTGGCAGAAACGCCTTTACCCTTGCGTCAAACAGCGTGACGAACCAAAAGGTTGCCCAGATGGTGATTGCGATGGGTGCGGTGATCACCAGACCGGTGAAGAAATAGGCGCGCAGCTTTCCGAAGAAAGAGGATTGTGTCTTGATTTCGACATCAACCGTCTTCACTTGGGACCGGGGATCAGGTTTCTTGGACATATGCGGATCAAATGACATGAAGCGGCGGCAGTTCGCAAGGCGGAAGGGGTTAATGTCATCGTGAAAGCGCTGAAGAAGCCCCTGCTGCTCGGCACCGGCTGGATGTGTGTCGGACTGGGTGCCGTGGGCATCATCATGCCGCTGTTTCCAACAACGCCCTTTCTGCTGGTCGCGGTCTGGGCCTTTTCGAAGTCATCGCCGGAGATGGCCGAGCGCATCCGCAATCACCGGCTGGCGGGCCCCTATGTTCGTGACTGGCAGGATGAAGGCGTTATTCCGCCCGGTGCCAAGATCGTCGCAGTGGCAATGATGTCGGCCATGCTCGCCTATCTCAATTTCATGTCAGGTGCCCCAGGCTGGGCTGTCGCCTCTGCCGCAGCGGTAATGCTGGCCGCCGCAGCTTTCATTCTCACCCGGCCAAGCCGCCGGCGGGCCGAAGAAGACTAGTTGCCGCGGGCCGCGCGGCGTCTCCCTTCAACAGGATATTGACCGTCCCATACACGGGCGCGGGCCTCGGCCTCGATGCGCTCGTCCTCGCCGACATTTGCTTCGAGCTGCAGGGCACGGTCGAAGATCTCGGGATTTTCCTCGGGGCGTGCCGACTTGCGGGCCAGAATGTACCACATGACCGCGCGAGTCCTGTCAGCCCGCACCAATTTGCCTGCCCAGTAAAGCTCACCAAGGTAGGCTTCGGCGGGTGCATAGCGCTTGCGGGCTGCCGCCATCAGCCATTTCAATCCCTGCTGCGGGTTCTCCTTCACGCCCTGACCCGTGATGCTCATAACGCCCAGGGCGAAATGCGCCGCAGGATGACCGTAGACCGTGGCGATCTTCAGATAGGCGCGGGCAGCGGCCTGCGGATTGGGGCTGAGGCCGGCGTTGGGGGCTCCGGTACGCTGGTAGTCGGCAATCCGAACCATGGCATCGACAATGATCCGCAAGCGGTTGTTGTCGGCCTCGTCGGGATCATAATGATCGGCGACGCGGCTGTAATAGGTGAAAGCGGCGGCATCGTCCTGCCGCACACCGCGGCCCTCGCGGTACATGTGGCCAAGATACCAGTCGGCGACAATATTGCCGTCGTCGGAGGCGCGCTGGAATAGCCGGGCGGCGCGCTCATACTTGCCGTTCTTGTAGGCACGCTTGGCCTTCTTCAGGTCGTCGGTCCAGAATGGAATACTGATATCGGGAATGCGCAGGTCGGGGGTGGCTGGCAGGTAGGAATAGAAATCCGCCAGCGGGCCAGGATCTTCGGTGCTGTCACCGGCGTAGAGCGGCGACGTCAAGACCAGAGCCATCGCAATGCACAGGCCCACATAGCCCATGAGGCGGCTCACGCTCCGTCTCGCATCCTCTAGTGAAGCCAACAACGCCTGCACGATTCCTCAAACCTCCCGGTACGGCCGAAACCGCGACGCGACGCGGATGATTCTGTTACCGGGATGACCCATTACACACAGACACAGTCTTTCAATTTGTTGAAACTGCGGCTTCGAAAAGAACGCCTTGAACAGACGTGCGAACGCCATCGCTTTAACCCACGATAGCCCTCTCACGATGCCCTGCCCGGAGCCCCTCTCGAATCCGCCCCGGTTCGTGAACCGGGCGTAGGATTACGCTAGGCGGCAAATTGGGCAGATAAAAGGTTGAGCTACAGGCAGATTTGGGCTCCAGACACAAATCGTTGCGTTGTTGCATAACCGCAACAGACGCCTGCTGCGCCGAGTGGCTTGTTTCACGTCATGTTCAGGTTGAAAGGCTAACATTGCGCCCATGAACGCTGTCTCGCCCCCTTCCAGCCCCACGCCCGCACTGGCCGGTGAAGCCCTGCGATTCGACTATGTGCCGCGGCCGGGCTTGTTCAAGATCACCCTCCTCAATCTCGTTCTGAACATCCTGACGCTGACGATCTACCGCTTCTGGGCACGCACCAACGTGCGCAAGCACATCTGGTCCTGCGTTCACATCAACGGCCAGCCTCTGGAATATACCGGCCAGGGAATCGAACTGTTCAAAGGCGCACTGGTGGTCTTCGCCGTGCTGGGCCTTCCTGCCGTTCTGGCGATTTCCTTCGTCAACATTGCCTATGGGCCGGAGCATCCCGCGGTCGGCGGAATCCAGCTCCTTCTGTTCCTGATCGTGTCGATCCTGTGGGGCGCCGCGATCTTCCGGGCAAGGCGCTATCAGCTGTCACGCACGTTGTGGCGCGGCATCCGTGGCGGACTTGAGGGATCGGCCGTCACCTATTCCCTGACCTACTTTGGCGCGATGATGGCGCGCGGCATGACGCTCGGCTGGTCGACGCCGGTCATGAACTTCAATCTGCAAGAACAGATCATCGGCGGCATGCGCTTCGGCGACCTGCCCTTCTCGTTCAAGGGCAAAGCGGGGCCGCTTTATCCCACCTTTGCCCTGTGCTGGTTCATCATGCTGGGCGTCATCATTGTGGGTATTGTCCTGTTGGGTGCCGGCATCGGTGCGGCGCTGGGTGACAATCTCACCCAGATCTTTGGTGACATCCTGGGTGAACAGGAGCAGCCCTCCGATGAGCAGGCAAAGAATATCGCCATTGTCATCGGCCTTCTGGTCCTGATGTTCCTGGCCTATCTGCTGATCTATCCCATGATCTGGGCCATCTACACAGCACGGGAGATGGTTCTGTTCACCGGCTACACAAGGCTTGGCACGGCGCAGTTCAACCTGAGGGCCACTGCCGGAAGCATCATCATGCTTGTACTGGGCAACTTTCTCCTCTGGCTGGTCACGCTCGGCATCGCCGCGCCGTTCATCCAGCAGCGGCTGATACGCTATTTCTGCGACCGACTGGATGTGACCGGCACTGTCGACATCGACAAGGTCCTGCAGTCAAAGGCGCCGCTCGACAGTATGGGCGAAGGCCTTGCGGACGCCTTCGACGTCGGTGGCCTGTGAAGGTGCAGGCACTTTATTTCGACGGGCAGACCGCGGCTGACCGGCAAGTCTCAGTGAGCCTCGATGCTGCCGGGCTTCAGTTCTCCGGCGATGGAATCACCACCCAGACCTGGCGCTATGACGGGCTTGGCATGGTGGAACGTTATCATCGCGCTCACCCCTTCCGGCTCACCCATACGGATCAACAAGGCGCGCGGTTGATCTTGTCCGACGATGCATTGGCCCAGGAGCTGATTGCGCGGGCGCCTCAGTTGAAAGGCGGTTTCAGTCTCAAGGGCCAGGGGCGCACGCTAGCCTGGGTCTGTGGCATCGCCGGAAGCTTCATGTTGGCCGGTTATCTGGTTCTGCAAATGGCCCCGCAAACGCTCGCTTTCGTGCTACCCGACAGCTGGCGCGAGCGGGTCGGCGACCAGGTCGAAACCTCCCTTACAGAGGGTGCGCCTCTTTGCACCGGGCCTGCGGGCATGTCAGCTTTGTCTGCGATGGTAGCTAGGCTTGCCGATGGCAACCCTGATCTGCCGCCGCTTTCAGTCCACGTCTACAATATCCCGATCATGAACGCCTTTGCCATGCCGGGGGAGCGCATCGTCATCACAGGTGAGCTGATCCGCCGCGCGAACCGGCCCGAGCAGGTGGCCGGTGTGCTGGCACATGAAGTGGGCCACGTTTTGAAACGCCACTCGGAAGCGCAACTCGTCCGGGCGACCGGTCTGCAAATCTTGTTGAGTGTGATGACAGGCGGTGGCGGTGACACGATCAGCACGGTCGCCAGCGTGGCCACCATGCTCTCCTACACGCGCGAAGCGGAAGCGGAGGCAGACGATGCCGGTCTCGCGTTGCTCGAACGCTCTGCGATCGATCCCATGGGGCTGAAGGAATTCTTCGAGATCATTCTGGCCGAGGAAGGCAAGCCGTCAACCGGCGCATGGCGCAAGATCTCGTCGGCGATCGCCACGCATCCTGGCACGGAAGACCGGATCAAGAAGATTCATCCGCTGCCCGACAATATTGCGGCCCGCCCGGTGATGACCGGCGATCAATGGCAGGCGCTCAAGAAAATCTGCAGCTGAATCCAATCAGACGGCCATGCCCGCCTTCATGCCTTCATAGACTGCTTCTTCAGCTGTGCGCGGACTCAGCGCATCGCCAATCACATGGTGTTCGATGCCCAGCGACTCGATGACGGAGAGCAGCCCATCCTCCTGCATGTTCGGCGTGTTGAGGACAATGGTGTCGACATCCTCCATCACCACGGCCTCGCGCGACGGTGTGTGAATGAAATAGGCCGTGCGGCCATCGCCGCCATAGAGCCTGAGCCACGGATGCACTTCAACACCCAGCTTGTGCAGCCGGGCGATGGTCTCGAAGCGGATATAGGTCTGGATATTGGCGGCCGCGCAATGGGCATTGACGGCGAGGCGCACATGGACACCATCGGCGGCGAGTTTCTCGGCAATCCCCGCTCCTCCCCAGTCGCCATGCCAATCGTAGACCACGGCGCGGGCACCCGAGGTGGCGCGGCCCGAAAGAATATCGGCGACATGAATGACTTGCGCCGCCTCACCTTCGAACGCCGGCATATGCGGGCGAGAACCCGTGGCGAGAATCACTGCATCGGGTCTCTCGCTCAGCAAGAGTTCACGCGTCACCTCGCTGCGGCAATGGATGGTGGCGCCGTAGCGCCGGGCCTCCTGTGTCAGGTTGGTGATGATGCCGCCGAATTCGGCTCGCGTGGGAAGCAGCTGGGCCAGTTTCGCCTGTCCCCCGGTCTGCGCCTCACGCTCATGCAGATGAACCTCGTGGCCGCGCTCGGCAGCAACGGCCGCTGCCTTCAGACCTGCAGGCCCGCCACCAATTACCAAGACTTTTCTGTGGGTTACAGCCTTTGTCTTGAGTTCGAACTGAAGTTCGCGGCCGGTCTCGGGATGCTGAATGCAGGAAATCGACAAGCCAAGCTGGAAGTGTCCGATGCAGGCCTGGTTGCAGCCGATGCAGGCGCGAATGTCGTCATGCTGTCCAGCCCTCGCCTTGTTCGGCATCTCCGGATCGCAAATCATCGCGCGGGTCATGCCGCACATGTCGGCTGCACCGGAGGCCAACACCTGTTCGGCAATCTGCGGCTGGTTGATGCGGCCGGCGACGAAAACTGCCTTGCCGGTGGCCTGCTTCACCTTCTGGGCGAAGGGCGCGACATAGCCATGGCTGTTGCTCATCGACGGCACGATATGGGCCGCGCCGGAGGCGGTGGCCGAGGTGCCGGCAATGACGTTCAGATAGTCGAGGTCCGGCGCCAGGGCGCGGGCGACGGCCACCGAGTCATCCTCGGCCATGCCGTCCTCATCATGCTCGTCGCCGGTCATGCGCATGCCGACGATGAATTCAGCCGGCACGTTGTCGCGCACGGCGGCAATCGTCTCGCGGGTGAAGCGCAGACGATTTTCGAACGAACCGCCGTATTGGTCTTCACGGCGGTTGACCCTGGCATTCATGAACTGCGCCGGAAGATAACCGTGGCTGGCGACGATCTCGACGCCGTCGGCTCCCGCTGCCGCCATGCGGCTGGCGGCCTGCGCGAAGCCGTCGATGATTTCACCGATCAGGCCGGTCGACATGGGACGCGGAATGACCTTGAAGCGTTCGGACGGCGAGTGCGACGGCGCGAAGGCCGGCTGAACGACGCCATCGGGGCGCCCCAACAATTCGCGTCCCGGATGGAAGAGCTGGACGAAGACCTTGGTGCCTTCCGCATGTATAGCGTCGATGAGACGGCTGAAGGGCGCGATGCAGTCATCCGATGTGCCCATCAGCAGCGCCTCGGTGTAGCGCGACGTTTCATGCACGCCGACCACCTGAATGACGATCAGCCCCGCACCTCCCCGGGCACGGGCGCGCTGATAAGCGATCAGCGAGTCAGATGGCAATCCGCCTTCGGGCAAATAGGTATCATGGCCGGTCGAGAATATCCGGTTGCGGATCTCTGTGGTTTTCAGGGTGAAGGGCGTGAAGAGATGTGTGAAGCGCATAGCCCTGTCTAGCGCTTGCGGTGTGGATCCGTCGAGGGTCAGATGGCGCGCTCTTCATAGGCCACGAACCATTCAACCATCTCGGTCCACATCGCCTCGACCAGGGCCGGATCAACCTTGTGTCCACGCGCCAGCACGCGCACATGGTCAATCACCTGGGCAATACGGGCGTCGTCGCGCGCTGGCAGCCCGTCGCGCTTTTTCACGACGATGGCTTTTTCCACGCAGCGCTGGCGGTCGGCCAGAAGCTTGATGAGGTTTTCATCGATGCGGTCGATCTCCTTGCGGATGTCGGCCATGGTAAGCTGCTTGGATGATTGTGGCATGATCGCCGCCTCTTGCCGCGAAAGGCCCGGCCGGTCAATTGGCAGAAAAGTCACTGGCTGGATGCGGCGGGCTTGTAGGGTGTGCTGCGCCGTTCCGGGCGCGATGCCCACGGCCGGTCGCCCTGTGAAACCGCCGCGGCCTCGATCACGATTCCATCGGTTGCGATGGTTACGGCATGAGCGCCTTTGCGCCACAGATCGAAGCGGTCGATGCGCGTTGGCACCGCACTACAGGCGCCGCGCAGAGGAAAGTCGGCAATCAGGATGGCAATGCCGGTGCAATCGAGGGGCAGTCCTTCTGCCTTGCTGACATAGGCAATGAGCCTGCCCTTCACCGATGCATCGCAGCGCTTGTCCCGGCACGACCAGCCGGGACGCCGGGCGGCTTCGGCGAGCGTCACCTCCTCGCCATTCGACTGGAGCCATTTGTCCACGGTGAAGCGGGCGCGGCGCGGCATTGCGGGTACGAGAAGTCCCTGCGGATCGCGAATGGCGACGTTTTGCCCGCTCCGCTCGATCAGGATGTCGGGCTGCGGTGCTGGTGTCAGCATCAAGGCGGTCGCCGCGCCCACGAAACCGAGACCGGACCAGCGCACGGGACCAAGGAGCAAGCAGATCAGCACCGTACCGGTGGCGAGTAACGCGACGCTCACGGCGGAGGGTTCCGGGACCACCATCATGGCGCCTGGGAATCCCGCAACCGAGTCAGAAATCCACAGGACCAGTTTCAGGCCCTCGCCCATGACGTAAAGCGGCAAGGCCTCCAGACCAAAAGGCATCAGCAGTGCCGAGATCAGCGCGAAAGGCATCACCAGAATACCGATGACGGGCAAAGCCAAGCCGTTGGCCACAAGACTATAGGGTGACAACCGGCCGAAGTGATAGACAGCGGGAATCGACGACATGCTGCCGGCGATGACGGTCGTTAGCAGCGATGCGATCGCCGCCAGGGCGAGCTTCGCGGCCAACCTCACTGCCCAGTGGGAGATGGCCTTCTGATCGCCATCTCTGCCCCGCCTATAAGCGCCCCAGGCTTCGTAGAAGGACACCAGGCCCAGAACGGCCAGGAAGGACATCTGGAAACTTGCTTCGACGGCGGCTTCGGGCTCGAAGACCAGCACCAGAAGTGCAGCGATTGCCAGATTGCGCGTCGAAAGCGCGGGCCGGTCCACCAGAACGGCGAAGAAGACAACAGCGATCATGATGAAGGAACGCTGGGTGGCGACGCCACCTTCCGCCAGCAGCATGTAGAACAGCCCCATGAGCAACGCCGAGGCCGCCGCCCATTTTTTGATGGGCCATCGCAGCGCCAGCGGCGGAATCAGTGCCAGCGCGGCTCGCATCGCCCAGAATACACCGCCTGCCACCAGCCACATGTGGAGCCCCGAGATCGACAAGATGTGGAACAGGCCGGAGGCAAGCAGGCTGTCGTTGAGGTCCTTGGGGACAGTGCTGCGTTCGCCGGTGATCAAGGCCTCGCCAAAGGAGGCGTATGGCTCATCGAGCGCGGCGTGGATACGCCGGCCCATCGCGGCGCGCGTATCGGCGAGAAACGCCTCGAACTTCGCCCGCATCGGGACCGACGCATCGAGAAGCGTGATGGCCCCTGTCACCCGGCCCGTGCCGCCGACGCTCTCGAACCACAATTTGCGGCCATAGTCGAACCCACCGGGCTGCACCGGCGTCGGCAAGGGCGAGAGCCGGGCTTTCAGGGACACGCGGGTGCCAGAGAGTGGCGTGCCATTCTTCAATGGCGATGACAAGCGAAGCCGAAGTGGCGTTTTCTCGCTGCCGAGGCCTTCGATCGCGTCGGGCGTAAGGATGACGATGACCCGGCCCCTGCCCGCGCGCTCAACGCCGGCGACGCGGCCCGTGACCAGCACCTCAGACGTGGTAGACCGCAACAGTGGCGTGGCGACCATCTCGCTGCGGAATTTGGCGAGGGCGAAGCCTGCGGCAACGAGTGCCGCCAGCGTGACCAGCGGCAGGCTGCGGCCGACCCCGAACAGGGCCAGGGCAACCGATCCACAGATGATTCCGATCAGCAGCGAGGGTTCCGTCTCGAGCGCGAAATAGGTCCAGATCCCCAGCGTCAGGGCGATGGGCCACCACAGGAAGGCGCGGCCTTGCTGACGCGCCAGTGCAAGGCTGAGCCAGCCGGACAGCCGCGAGGATTTTGTCTGTTCCTCGTCGGCCACGCGCTCGAAGGCGCCCGCGGACATGGTTCACTCCCCTTAACATTGCGCGCACGCCTGTGCTAAGCGGCGGCAAGACAGATTTATCAGTTTCCCCTAAGTCAGACTACACGGAGAACGGTGCCAATGTCATCGCCAGTCGTCACGCGCTTTGCGCCCTCGCCCACAGGCTACCTTCATATTGGTGGCGGACGGACCGCCCTGTTCAATTGGGCCTATGCCCGGAAGCTTGGCGGCAAGATGCTTCTCCGGATTGAAGACACCGACCGCGAGCGCTCGACCGCCGACGCCATCGACGCCATCATTGAAGGCCTGACCTGGCTGGGCCTCGACTGGGCCGGCGAACCCGTATCACAATACGGCCGGGTGATGCGGCACCGCGAAGTTGCCGAGCAATTGCTGGCACAGGGCAAGGCCTATCGCTGCTATTGCAGCCCGCAGGACCTGGAAGAGATGCGCGCCAAAGCGGAGGCCGAGAAGCGGCCGATCCGCTATGATGGCACGTGGCGCGACCGCGATCCTTCGGAGGCGCCTGCAGGTGTAAAGCCCGCGATCCGGTTCCGGGCTCCGCAAGAGGGCGAAACGGTCATCGAGGACGCCGTGCAGGGCCGCGTCGTCATCCCGAACAAGGACCTCGACGATCTCATCATCCTGCGCTCGGACGGCAACCCCACTTACAATCTTTCGGTGGTGGTCGACGATCATGACATGGGCGTCACTCACATCATCCGCGGTGTCGACCATCTGACCAATGCGGCGCGGCAGACCCAAATCTACATGGCCATGGGCTGGCGGGTTCCGCACATGTCACATATTCCGCTTATTCATGGCCCGGACGGCGCCAAGCTGTCAAAGCGCCACGGTGCGCTTGGCGTCGAGGCCTATCGCGCCATGGGTTATCTCCCCGAAGCCATGCGGAACTATCTGGCACGGCTTGGCTGGAGTCACGGCGACGACGAGATTTTCTCGACAGAACAATTGGTTGAGTGGTTTAACCTCGAGTCGATTGGCAAGAGTGCTGCGCGCTTCGATTTCGCCAAGCTCGAAAATGTCAACGGCCACTATATTCGTCATACGCCTGACGCAAGTCTGCTGGCACAGTTTGTTGATTTCCTCCCCCATGCCGAAGGTGGCAAAGCCATGCTGGCGCAGATCGACGATGCCATGATGGCCAAGCTTCTGCGTGCCATGCCGGGCTTGAAGGAGCGGGCGAAGACGCTGGTGGAGTTGATGAAGGGCGCGCAGTTCCTGTTCGCTCAGCGGCCCTTGCCGATGGACGACAAGGCGGCGCAGATCATCCGAGACGGCGGTGCCGAGGCTCTGGCGGGGTTGATCCCCCTGCTCGAGTCCGCAGAAGACTGGTCGGCATTGGCTCTGGAGAGCTTAGTGAAGGCGCATGCGGAGGCGCAGGGGCTGAAGCTTGGCAAGCTGGCGCAGCCGTTGCGGGCTGCTTTGACCGGAACCAGCACATCGCCGGGCATCTTCGATGTGCTCGAGGTGCTGGGGCGCGACGAGGCGCTGGGAAGACTAAAGGATCAGGTCAGCTAAGTTGACCTTTTTATGGTGCGGTGCAATAGTTCGCGAAGTCAGACACGCGACAATAGGAGGCCATGATGGCTGATGATGCAAAGAAGGCGACCCTGACACTCGAAGGGAAGACCGTAGACATGCCGGTAAAGTCCGGCAGTATCGGCCCCGATGTCGTCGACATCACCAAGCTCTACGCGCAGACCGGCGCCTTCACCTTCGACCCTGGCTTCACTTCCACGGCCTCGTGCGAATCCAAGATCACCTACATCGACGGCGACGAAGGCGTGCTGCTCTACCGCGGCTACCCCATCGAACAGCTGGCCGAGCACGGCGACTTCCTCGAAAGCTGCTACCTCCTCTATTACGGCGAACTCCCCACACCCGCCCAGCGCAAGGAGTTCGAGAAGAACATCACGTACCACACCATGGTGCACGAGCAGATGACCCGGTTCTTCCAGGGCTTCCGCCGCGACGCGCACCCGATGGCGGTGATGGTGGCGGTGGTCGGCGCCATGTCGGCCTTCTACCACGACTCGATCGACATCAACGATCCGCGCCAGCGCGAGATCGCTTGCCACCGGATGATCGCCAAGCTTCCGACGATCGCCGCCATGGCCTTCAAGTATTCGATCGGCCAGCCCTTCGTCTATCCGCAGAACAACCTGTCCTACGCCGCCAACTTCCTGCGCATGTGCTTTGCGGTACCCTGCGAGGACTATGTGGTGAACCCGGTCCTGGCACGCGCCATGGACCGGATCTTCATCCTGCATGCCGACCATGAGCAGAACGCCTCGACCTCGACAGTGCGCCTTGCTGGCTCCTCGGGCGCCAATCCCTTTGCCTGCATTGCGGCTGGCATTGCCTGCCTGTGGGGCCCCGCGCATGGCGGCGCCAATGAGGCCGCCCTCGAGATGCTGAAGCAGATCGGCGATCCGTCGAAGGTGCCGGAATTCATCGCCAAGGTGAAGGACAAGACTTCACACATCCGGCTGATGGGCTTTGGCCATCGCGTCTACAAGAACTACGATCCGCGCGCCAAGATCATGCAGAAGACGGCGCACGAAGTTCTGGGCGAACTTGGCATCAAGGACGATCCGCTGCTGGAAGTGGCGCGTGAGCTTGAAAAGGCGGCGCTGTCCGATTCCTACTTCATCGAGCGCAAGCTTTATCCCAATGTCGATTTTTACTCGGGCATCATTCTCCGGGCACTTGGCTTCCCGACCTCGATGTTCACCGTGCTGTTTGCGCTGGCCCGCACCGTCGGCTGGATCTCGCAGTGGAAGGAAATGATCGAAGATCCTGGCCAGAAGATCGGCCGTCCGCGGCAGCTCTATACTGGCGCGCCGAAGCGCGATTACGTGCCGTTGACCAAGCGGGGCAAGTGAGCGGCAACGCCGGCAGCTCATCGCGAATATCACGAAGGCCGGGGATTCCCCGGCCTTTTGTTTAGGCGAACAGCGACTTGGTCCCCAAAGGCATGTTCTACACGCCGCGCTCGTTCATCAGCATGGCGCCGATTTCAGCCTCTGCAACCTTCTTGCCGTCGACATGGGCTTCGCACCAGTATTTCCACACCGGCGCCCGCTTGTTGCTGAGCTTGACCTTGATATGCACGCTGTCGCCCGGCACGACCGGTTTGCGAAAGCGTGCCTTGTCAATCGACATGAAGAATACCAGCTTGCCGGCGTGATCGTCGCCGAGATGATCGAGGACCAGCGCGCCCGCCGTCTGGGCCATTGCCTCGACCAGCAACACGCCGGGCATCACCGGCTTCCCGGGGAAATGACCCTGGAAAAATGGTTCGTTCATCGTGACGTTCTTGATTGCGGTGCCGCTCTCCTCGCCATCCATATCGATCATCTTGTCGATGAGCAGAAATGGATAGCGGTGCGGCAAAAGCTTCATGATCCGCGTGATGTCCGCAGTCCGCAATAGTTTTGCCGGCGCGTCGTCGCTCATGCATCACCTGTCCCAGAAAGTTACGGACGGCCGCTTGCGGCCGTCCGTTCGCATTGTAGCTTGCCTTTTCGAAAGGTCTAGAAGCGAGTGCCCACCGAGAAGCGGAACCATTCGGTATCGTCGTAGGATGCCTTCATCAGCGGATAGGCACCCTCAAACCGCAGCGGGCCGAATGGTGACTGCCAGACGATGCCCGCACCGATCGACGCACGCAACTCGGGCGTATCAAACACGGTACAGTTCGCCTTGCGCAACCGGCAATTCCCGGTCATCGCCGCCTGGGTCTTTTCCGGTGCACCGAAGACCGTACCGAAATCAGAGAACACCACACCCTCAATTCCCCATTCTTCAGGAATGCCGAGCGGGAAACTCATCTCCACGGTACCGATGGCATAGGTCGTGCCGCCAATCGAGTCATTGGTCCGATCATTGCCGCGCTGGTGCGGGCCGATGCCCGAGCGGGCAAATCCGCGGAATGTATCGGCACCCTTGAAATAGCGATCCTGCAAGGGAATGCGATCGCCGTCGAACGACATCATGTGTCCGGCATTGGCTTCGAGCTTCAGCACGACGGCATCTTCGTAAAGCGGAATGAAGTACCAACCGTGGGCTTCCAGCGCGCCGTAGTATACATCGCCGCCCAGTCCTGCAATGTCACCCACCAGCTGTCCGCGGAAGCCGTTGGTCGGACGGATGGGACTGTCGAGATTGTCCCACGTGTAGCTGGATTCGACGTAGGACTTGAGCGAGGTGCCTTCGGTCTCGATAACGGCTGGCGAAGCTTCCCGCGGGTTCACACCCCAGATGTCACGATACATCAGCCCGTAGGACAAGCCGATGGAACTGTATTCGTCCAGCCGGAATCCACTGCGAAGGGCGCCGCCGAGTTGCGTGCTGCTGTAAGACGAGATGTCGGTGTTGTCCGTCTGCGTGGCAAAGAGGTCGAAGCCGGCAGAAATGGGCATCCCCATGAAATAGGGATTGGTGAAGCTGAAATTCACGTTCTGCCGAATGATACTGACCGTCGTGTCGATTTTCACATCGTAGCCTTTGCCGAGGAAGTTGCGTTCCTGCAGCGCCACCGAACCCACGACATATTCGGTCGTGGAGAAGCCGATCGAGAAATTGATCGAACCCGTGGACTTTTCAGTGACATCAACGACAAGCACGAGTTTGTCGGCCGCAGATCCCGGTTCCTCGCGGAAATCGATCTTCTCGAAGAAGTCGAGGGCGGTGAGGCGGCGGCGGGCACGGTCGATCAGAATACGGTTGAAGGCATCGCCCTCGAACAGCCGGAGTTCGCGACGGATAACCTCGTCCTCGGTACGGAAATTACCGACGATGTCGATGCGCTCGATGTAGGTGCGCGGGCCTTCAACGATGTTGTAGGTAATGTTGAGGCTGTTCTGACCTTCGTTGCGCTGGATGTCGGGGTTGACCTTGGCGAACACGAAGCCCTGCCTCGATGCTTCCAGCGTAAGGTTCTCGACACTCTTGTCGACCTCGCTCGCGTCATAAAACTGGCCGACACCCGTCCTGACATTTTCAATGAGGCCATCGGATTCAAGCTGCGCGTCGCCAACGTTGACGGCGACATCGGCAACCGTGTAGCGCGGGCCCTCTTCGACGGTGAAAGTGATGTCGAAGTGATCGCCGTCGGACGACAGCACAGGTTCCGCCGAGACAATGCGAACGTCGGCAAAGCCGTTTTTCAGGTAGTAGCGGCGCAGCAATTCCTTATCGTATTCGAGACGGTCAGGATCGTAATTGTCATTGCGCGCGAAGAATTTCCACCAGCGTGCGCGCTGGGTGCCGACAACTGACCTGAGGTCGCCATCATCAAATGACGTGTTGCCGACGAAATCGATATTCTCGACCTTGGTTTCCGAGCCCTCGTTGATCTCGAATACAAGATCTACCCGGTTCTGCGGCAGGCGAATGATCTTGGGCGATACCTTGACGGAATAGAAGCCGGAGCGGCGGTAAACGGCAATGATGCGATTGACGTCGTTCATGACGCGCGAGCGCGTGAACATCATGCGTTCGCGCAACTCCGTTTCCTTGGCGAGGTCGGTGTCCTTGACCTCGCTGTTGCCTTCGAAGTTCACCCGGTTGATCATCGGGTTTTCTTCGACGCGCACGACCAGCGAATTGCCACGGCGGCCCATCTGAACGTCGGCGAACAGACCCGTCTGGAAGAGAGCCTTGACCGAGGCGTCGATCTTGTCGACATCAAAGGTATCGCCGGCGGACAGCTGCATGTAGGACAGAATTGTTTCGTTCTCGACGCGCTGGTTGCCCTCGATGACGATGGCGGAAACGACCTGCGCATGGGCCGGGGTCACCAGAACGCCCGGAGCAACAACCGGCATAACGGCGTTCAGCACGAAGGCCAAAAACCCAACAATTACAAACTTATAACACATCAATTGGCCATTCTTCCGTTCGTCTGCCGTCCCAGACAGATTCCCTGCCGCCGACCGCCGTTTTAATGCCTCTGCCCTCGATTGCAAATGAAAGTTGCCCGCGGCTTTTTAGCCCCCGAACAGGACAGTGGCACTCCTCACCAGATCGTTCCAAGTCCCTACCACCATAAGCAAAATCACGAAGGAGAAGCCGATGCGGAACCCCCACTCCTGCGCGTTGGCGCCAAGCGGCTTCCCGCGAACGGATTCGATCGCGTAGTAAACCAGGTGCCCACCATCCAGCATAGGGATTGGGAAAAGGTTAATGAGACCTATACTCACAGACAAAAATGCAATGGTATGAACGAAGCGGAAGAAGCCTTCGGAGGCCGCATCACCAGCCGCCTTTCCGATGGATATGAACCCACCCAGCTGCTTGGCGCTTTCACGGCCCGTCACCAATTTGCCGAGATAGCGGAACGTGGTGTCGATGATGAACCAGGTCTGTTCCACGCCCGCCTGAACGGCGGCAACCGGACCCTTCTTCTCGTACTTGATACCCTTCTCCATGTCGCCGACAACGCCGAGGAGGCCAAGCTTCATGGTGCCACCAAAGCCATCCGGTTCTTCCTTGATGTCGGGGGTGACCTTGATCGTGATTATCGATCCGCCGCGGTCGATCACCACCGTCAACTCATCGCCGGCGCGGGTCACGACGGCCTTCTGAAGATCACTGAAGTTTTCGATCTTCTTGCCTTCGATCGAGATGATCATGTCACCCTTCTGGATGCCGGCGCGTTCGGCGGCACTGCCGGCACGCACTTCATGCACCAGAGGCTCGGCCGACGGCTCGCCAACAACCATGTAGGCGGCGGCAAAAATCACGATGGCGAGAAGGAAATTGGCGATTGGCCCCGCGGCCACGACGGCGGCCCGCTGCCACACGGGCTTGCCGTGAAAATTGCCAGGCTCTTTCGCCGCCTGAGACACGTTGGCATCCGGCAGGCTAGCGGCGTTGGCGTCGCCCGCAAATTTCACATAGCCACCGAGCGGAATCCACGACAGCTTCCAACGGGTTCCATGCTTGTCCACCCAGCCGGTGATTTCCTTGCCGAAACCGATGGAAAAGGCCTCGACGGTGACGCCACACCAGCGCGCCACGAGGAAATGCCCCAGTTCATGGATGAATACGATCACCGTGAGCGCCACGAGGAAGGACAGAACATACATCGATCCGATACCGACCGATGCCTGAATAATCGTCAGAAAGTCCATTGTTACTCCCTCTCAACCCAGTCGTTCCGGGACATTCCCGGCCTCGCAAGGGCCGTGCCAAAGATGGTCACGCCTTTACCATTTATTAACTACACGAGCGGGGTAATGGATCAAGAATTCGGCGAAATAAGGTTACCAGAGCAAAACGCCAGAACCGGCGTGTTCCAGTCCGCCGCGGATTGCACCAATCAGGGCTGCCGCCATTGCAACGGCCACCAATCCATCGACGCGGTCGATGACGCCACCATGTCCCGGAATGAGCCGTCCGGAATCTTTTACACCGTAATGACGCTTCATCGCCGATTTGAAAAGGTCGCCAGCCTGCTCGACAATGGCCAGAACGGCGGCGAGAAGTGCCAGGACGGCGACACCCGGCAGTCCCAGCCAAAGGCCAACCGCAGCGGCAGCAAGCGCACTGCCCACCATGGCGCCACCGAGCCCCGCCCAGGTCTTTTTCGGAGAAACGCGAGGCGCCAGTTTGGGACCGCCAATGATGCGGCCAGCAAAATAGGCAAGCGAATCCGCCACCCACACCGACACCATCACCCAGACGATCGCCGCGATGCCAAACTCCGGATCATCGCGCAGGATCACAAGCGCGATCGGCGGCAATGAAACATATGCCACGCCGAGGTATCGCCAGACCGGGCCACCGGTATCCGCCGAGGCCGCAAGGGCTATGGAAACGGCTGTGAGAATGGCGATGGCTGAAATGGCACCCAGCACCCCCACGTCCAGCGGCAGGAAGGCACCGCACATGGCACCTGCTGCATGCAGGGCGAACTGGATGGGACTTTGGCGATGGACAATGGTGACCCATTCCATCGCCATGAGGATGCCGATCAGCGCAACAAAGAGATGAAACCAGATGCCGCCAACCCAGACATCGGCCAGAACGGCGGGAATGAGAACGGCCGCCGATACGGCGCGGACCCCGAGATCGCCCCACTTCGCCGGTTGGGCCGCCCCCTCGCCCGGCATCAGGCGGTCTGCGCCTTGATGCCGCCGTAGCGTCGATCCCGCTCGCGATATTCCTGGATGGAGCGGCTCAACAACGCGGCATCGAAGTCAGGCCAGTATTCCGGGATGAAGACAAACTCGGTGTAGGCACATTGCCAGAGAAGATAGTTCGACAGGCGCTGTTCGCCACCGGTGCGGATCAGCAAGTCCGGATCCGGCAGGCCGCCGGTGTCAAGATGATTGGAAATCACCGTCGGTGTGATGTCGACGGGTTGGATCTTGCCCTCCGCAACCTTTCGCGCGATCGCCTGCACGGCGCGCGTCAGCTCCTGCCGGCTGCCATAATTGAAGGCAATGACAAGTTTCATCGCCGTGTTGTCGCGTGTCAGGGACTCGGCTTCCTCCATCATCGAGAGGATGCCAGGGTCCAGACCTTCCCGGCCGCCGATCATCATGATGCGGACGTTGTTCTTGTGCAAGTCGGCGACGTCGGTGCGGATGAAGCGCCGCAACAGTTCGAGCAGGAAGCGGACTTCTGCTTCCGGCCTGGACCAGTTCTCGGAGCTGAATGAGTAAAGGGTCAGGACTTCGATGCCGAGATCGCCTGCCGCCCGCACGGTGCGGCGCAATGCTTCAACACCTTGACGGTGCCCCCACGAGCGCGGCTTCCCGCGCTGCGAAGCCCAGCGGCCATTGCCATCCATGATGATGGCCACGTGACGGGGCATGCCGTTCGATGGGCCGCTCGGGATCATGTGCGACGTGCTTCCTCAGACCTGCATGATTTCTTGTTCTTTGGTCTTCAGCACCTGATCGAGTTCCTTGATGGTGTCGTCCGTCATCTTCTGCACGTCGTCGGCCTTTTTCTTGTGGTCGTCCTCGCTCATGAGGTGCGCCTTCTCCAGGGCCTTCAACTGTTCCATGCCATCACGGCGAACGTTGCGCACGGCAATGCGGGCCTTCTCGGCATATTGATGCGCAACCTTTACCAGTTCCTTGCGACGCTCCTGCGTAAGGTCTGGCATGCGCAGGCGGATGACCTGGCCTTCGGTCTGCGGGTTGAGCCCAAGGTTGGATGCACGGATTGCCTTTTCGACGGCGATCACGAGACCGCGGTCCCAGACACTGATCTGCAACATGCGGGGTTCGGGTACCGAGACGGATGCCACCTGTTGCAGCGGCATGTTGGCGCCATAGGCATCAACGTGAATGGGATCGAGCAGGCTGGACGAGGCGCGCCCGGTGCGAAGACCGCCGAAATCGTGCTTCAGCGAGTCGATTGCACCGTGCATGCGGCGCTTGATTTCATTTCCATCGTAGGGAAGCGGCTGGGCCATGGTTTCAATCCTTCGTCACTGTCGTAAAGAGCCCGCCGCCGCTCAGGACTTCCATGATGGCGCCGGGCTTCCGGATGGAAAATACAACTACCGGAATCCCGTTATCACGCGCAAGGGCAATGGCGGCCGGGTCCATGATCCGCAGGTCCCTGGCCAGAATTTCCCCGAAGGTAATCGTGTCGAAGCGCTTGGCCGCCGGGTCCTTCTTGGGATCGGCTGAATAGACACCATCGACACTGGTACCCTTGAACAGGGCGTCGCATGAAAGCTCGGCGGCGCGGAGCGCTGCGCCCGTATCGGTGGTGAAGAACGGAAGCCCGGTGCCGGCGGCGCAGATAATCACCCTGCCCGCCTCCAGATGGTGGATGCCTTTGGCACGAGAATAGGTTTCGCAGACAGTGGGCATCGCAATGGCGGACAAGACGCGCGCGTCAAGGCCTTTCCTGGTGAGCACGCCCTGCATGGCGAGTGCGTTCATCACCGTGGCCATGATGCCCATGTGGTCGGCCGAGACCCGGTCCATGCCTTTGGCAGCTCCCGCGAGCCCGCGGAAGATGTTACCGCCACCGATCACCAAAGCGATCTGCTTGCCCGTCGCGGCACAGGCCACGATCTCATCTGCGAGCCTTCCCACCATGTCGAGGTCGATGCCATAGGGCTGCGAGCCCATGAGCACTTCGCCGGAAACCTTGAGGAGGATGCGTTTATAAGGTGGGGCCATGGCAGACGTCCGGTCAAATTGCGAAATCAACATGACACATAGACCGCTCATCTTGATTCGTCCTGCCCGCAGGCGGGCTGGCAATGCGAACAAGACGCCATTTGTCAGGCGATAAAAAAGGGCCCCGTTTCCGGAGCCCTCTGCAATCGATATTGATGCGGCGCTTAAGACTGGCCGGACATCTTGGCGACTTCGGCGGCGAAGTCGTCTTCCTTCTTTTCAATGCCTTCGCCCAGCTGCATGCGGACGAAGCCCGTCAGCTTTACATCGGCGCCAGCGGCCTTGGCGGCGTCAGCCACGGCCTGGGCGACGGTCTTGGCACCGTCATGGACATAGGCCTGTTCGAGCAGGCAGTTTTCCTTGGCGAAGGTCTTGAGGCCCGAGGCCACGATCTTCTCCAGAACATTGGCGGGCTTGCCGGCGTTCTTCTCTTCAAGAATGGCCGATTCACGCGCCAGGACGTCATCGGGAACCTGATCGAGCGTCAAGGCCACCGGGTTGGTGGCGGCGACGTGCATGGCGAGCATGCGGCCGAAATTGGCGAGTTCATCTTTCTTGCCAGCCGACTCGAGCGCCACGATGACACCGATCTTGCCCATACCAGGTGCAATCTGGTTGTGAATGTAGGAGCCAATTACGCCATCCGACACGGTGAGCACCGATGTGCGCCGCACCGTCATGTTCTCGCCGATGGCAGCAACCATCTCGCCCACATATTCGGCGACCGCATGCGACGTGCCGGGAAAGTTCATGGTCTTGAGCTTCTCGGTGTCGCCGCCAGCCTTAACGGCAAGCTTGGAGATCTGCGAGACCATGGCCTGGAACTTTTCGTTGCGGGCAACGAAGTCGGTTTCGGAATTGACTTCGACGACGGCACCGGTGGTGCCTTCAACTGCCACGGCCACAAGGCCTTCGGCGGCGACGCGGGTCGATTTCTTGGCTGCCTTGGCCAAGCCCTTGGCGCGCAGCCAGTCAACGGCCGCTTCCATGTCGCCATTGGTGGCAGCCAGAGCCGCCTTGCAATCCATCATGCCTACGCCGGTCTTCTCGCGCAGGTCTTTCACCATGCCAGCTGTAATGTCGGCCATGATTCACCTCATTGAAATTGGACAGAAGGGCCCGCCGCTTGATCGGCAGGCCCCGTGACAGTTGTATAACGCCGGAACGGAGCCGTTATCAGGCGGCCGGGATTTCCTCGGGCAGTGGCTCTTCAGCAGCACCGATATCGACACCCGAACCCGACTGGGCCAGCGAGATGCCTTCGATGCAGGCGCGGCTGATAAGGTCGCAGTACAGAGCGACGGCGCGGCCGGCGTCATCGTTGCCGGGGATCGGATAGGTGACGCCGGCGGGATCGGAGTTGGTGTCGATCACCGCGATCACCGGAATGCCAAGGCGGTTGGCTTCCTTGATGGCGATCTGTTCCTTGTTGGTGTCAATGACGAACAGCAGGTCGGGCGTGCCGCCCATGTCCTTGATGCCGCCCAGGGCCTTGTCGAGCTTTTCCTTGGTGCGCGTCATCTCCAGGATCTCGCGCTTGGTAAGGCCGAAATGCTCCTTGCCCAGCGTCTCGTCGACGGTGCGCAGCGTCTTGATCGAATGCGAAATGGTCTTCCAGTTGGTCAGCGTGCCGCCGAGCCAGCGGGAGTTCACGTAATACTGGGCAGAACGCTTTGCGGCGTCAGCGATCTGCTCGGCCGCCGAGCGCTTGGTGCCGACGAACAGAACACGGCCGCCCTTGGCGACGGTATCGGCAACGACGAGCAGCGCCTGATGCAGCATGGGAACCGTCTGCGACAGGTCGATGATGTGGATGCTGTTGCGGCTGCCGTAGATGTAGTTCTTCATCTTCGGGTTCCAGCGGTGGGTCTGGTGGCCGAAGTGAACGCCCGCTTCGAGGAGCTGACGCATAGTGAATTCTGGCAATGCCATTCTGTACAAGTCCTTTTCCGGTTGATCCGCCGCGGAGCTGAAGTGACCGGGATGTCCCGGCACCGGATGGTTCGGGCACTATGTGGAGGCTTTCGCCTCATGTGCCGGAGCCTGACCCCGCGTGTGAGTTTTCGTAACGGGCGGCCTATAGCGGCAGGTTGCGGGAAACGCAAGCCTCTAATCCCTCATCGCAGTTTGCCGGAACCCGACGATCCCGCGCGCGTTGAAGATCGCTGATCCCCCACGCAAACGCCGGAGACGAACATGCCACACAAGAATTCAACTCAGCCCCATCTTCGCGATGGGGGAGAGCCACACCAGCAGGTCGGCTCGAAATCATCCGGTTCCACCGAATACCTGTCGACCAATCAGGGAATCCACGTCGCGGACAATCAGAACAGCCTCAAATCCGGTGAGCGCGGACCTACCCTCCTGGAAGACTTCGTGCTGCGCGAAAAGATCTTTCACTTTGACCATGAACGTATTCCCGAACGCATCGTACATGCTCGTGGATCGGGAGCGCATGGGTTCTTCGAGCTTTACGAGGCAATTCCCGACATTACGACCGCCAGCCTGTTTCAACGCAAGGGCGCGAAAACTCCGGTCTTCGTTCGCTTTTCAACCGTTGCCGGCGGTGCGGGTTCCGTCGATACACCTCGCGATGTGAGAGGTTTTGCCGTCAAATTCTATACCCAACAGGGAAACTGGGACCTCGTAGGCAACAACATTCCAGTCTTCTTCATCCAGGACGCAATCAAATTTCCTGATCTCGTCCACGCCGTGAAAATGGAAGCTGACCGTGGCTATCCGCAGGCGGCAAGCGCCCATGACACGTTTTGGGACTTCGCCTCCCTTCTACCCGAGACGACGCATATGCTGATGTGGGCCATGTCGGACCGTACTCTGCCGCGATCGCTCCGGATGATGGAAGGTTTCGGTGTCCACACCTTCGAGTTCCTGAACGAAAAGGGAGTTCGGACGTTCGTCAAATTTCATTGGCGGCCGAAGCTTGGCCTGCAATCGACGGTGTGGGACGAAGCACTGAAACTGCAGGCCGCGGACAATGACTATCATCGCCGCGATCTTCGCGAGAGCATCGAACGTGGCGATTTCCCGGAATGGGAACTGGGACTGCAACTGTTCGACGAGACCCTGGCTGCGAAGTTGCCTTATGACGTTCTCGACGCGACCAAGTTAATTCCCGAACATGTGGTCCCGCTGAAGATGGTCGGCAGACTGGTTCTCGATCGTAACCCGGACAACTTCTTCGCGGAAACCGAGCAGGTCGCATTCTGTCCTGCCAACATCATTCCGGGCATCGGCTTCAGCAATGATCCGTTGTTGCAGGGAAGGCTTTTCAGTTATCTCGATACGCAGAAGTCGCGGCTCGGTACTGCAAACTTTCACCAGTTGCCGATCAATGCGCCGAAATGTCCGGTCATGAATTTCCAACGTGATGGGCATATGCAGATGATGGTGCCCAAAGGCCGGGCAAATTATGAACCAAACAGCCTGGCGGAAAATGATGAGCATGCTGGCCCGCGGGAATGTCCGGTCACAGGATTCGTGCCTGCACGCGGCAACACGGGCGCCAGCGAGACCGGAGAGAAGATGCGCACTCGTTCAACACTTTTCGCTGACCACTATAGTCAGGCGCGGCAATTCTGGATTTCGCAAACCCCCTCGGAACAAGCTCACATTGCCTCGTCGTTCGTTTTCGAATTGTCAAAAGTCCAGATACAGCAGGTTCCCGTCCGGATGGTGTCGAATCTGCGCAACGTCGACGAGGATCTCGCCAAGCGGGTGGCGATGGGCTTGGGAATTGACCTGCCCAAAAAGGCGGTGGCAGCTCGAGATCCGGTGGAAGTGGAGAAATCAGACGCCCTCAGCATCCAGAAGAACATGAAGCCTTCACTCGTGGGCCGTGTTGTTGGCGTCCTTGTGGATCAGAAGTCCGATGCGTCGGTCCTCAAGGCACTAAGGTCTCAGGTTGAAACTGCCGGTGGGAGGCTATACATCGTCGCGCCGATTGTGCATGGCGTGAAACTCAGCGATGGCAAAGCCATCAAAATAGATGGCCAGCTTGCCGGATCTCCATCGCAACTCTTCGACGCAATCGCCATCATTCTTGAAGAAGACCAGGCGCGCTCGCTGTTGCATGAGGGAGCTGCGGTGCAGTGGGTCAGCGATGCTTACGGGCACCTGAAGATGATTGGCTACGATGCTGACGGACAGCTCTTGATAGCCAAAGCGGGCTTGAAGGAAGAGGATGGCGTAAGGCCGCTCGGCGACGATTTCGCAACCGGCGCTTCCAAGCGATATTGGGACAGAGAAGCGATGGTCCGCACTCTCGCCTGAGGCAATTCATGACGGCTTTGGCGGGGAAGACTTTGTCAAGTCTTTCTCGCCATCGTCAGGCCATCGCAGATCGGGACCATGCAAATCTCCACGCGGGAGTCGGACATGAGCTTGGAATTGATGGCGCGGATGGCCTGGGTGTCGGCGTCCGTCTTGGCCCGATCGGCAACGTCGCCGCCCCACAGCACGTTATCGATCAAGACAAGACCACCGCTGCGCAACAGTCTGAGTGAGCCCTCGTAATAGGCGTCATATCCGGTCTTGTCGGCATCAATGAAGGCGAGGTCGAAGCTGCCAGCTTCACCGTTGGTGAGCAGGCGGGCGATCACCGCGTCACCACCGTCTAGGTGAAGGTCGATGCGGTCGGCCACGCCGGCACTTTTCCAATACTTGCGGCCGATGTCAGTCCACTCCTTGGAAACATCCGCGCAGGTGATTTTCGCCACGCCAGCGAGCGCCATGGCCAGCGAGGAGTAGCCTGTGAAGGTGCCGAATTCGAGCACACGCTTGGCCCCCATCAACTTTACCAGAAGCCCCATGAATGCGCCCTGCTCCGGCCCGATCTGCATGGCGGCGTTGCCGCCGAGCGTGGCGGTCTCCTCGCGAAGCTTCTTCAGGATCTCCGGTTCGCGATACGCGTGGGCTGTATAATAGTCGTAGAGCGGGCCGGTGAGGCCGATTGTTTTTCCTGCCATTTCAACACCTTGACGTTATGAGTTGAGGATATGATTTATCCGGCTGCGGGTTCATGTGTAGTCCGGCTTCCGGAATGTCTGATGCCGAGGGGCGAGAAAGCTGCGCAACAGGCCGAAGCGGACGGCGAATTCGGTGAAGCCAAAGGCGATGACGGACCCGAGCAGTGCCTGAGCCATATCCTTCTGTGCATCCCATTCATCACCCTGCATGCCGAGATAAGCGGCACCGGCCTCCGGGTTGACCACGAGTGCGACGATCATTTCGATGATCTCGAAGATAGCGGATCCGGCAGTATTGAGACTCAAGGCATAAAGGCCAGCGTGGAAACTGCTCGGAGTTACGTAGCGGATGATGACTTCGCGCATCGGATAGAACAGCAGGAAGCCAAAGGAAAAGTGCACGATGCGGTCGAAATGGTTTCGGCTGAAACCGAACATGTCCTGCAACCAGAAGCCGAGCGGCACGTTGGAATAGGTATAGTGCGCCCCGGTCTGGTGCAGCGTCATGAACAGGAACAGCAGCAGGTAGGTGATATCTGAAAGCGGCAGGCGGCGGAAACTCAGCACCAGGACCGCGACAATCATCGTCGGCAGCATGTTCTCGAGGAACCACTCGAAGCGATAGGCGGGTGCCCAGGCCGACCAGGTCCAAACCGCAACATAGAGCGCCACAAGCACAATCAGGAACGTGCGCGGGCGGAAGCGGTTGTCGATCTTGGAGACGGCGGTGGAAAGTTTCATGAAGACACAAGCTTTCTAGGCTGAACGAAACGCTGGTAGAGCCAGCCGATACCAACCAGGCAGAGGCCAAGGCCGATGAAACTGCCGATGCGATACAGACCCTCGAGGTTCGACATGTCCCAGAGGAACACTTTCAACACGACCACCACCATGACGCCGAGGCCGGCATAGCGGATATACTGCTTTGCCAGCTTGAGTCCGGCGATGAAAAGCGCCAGCGCGAGGACCAGCCAGACCGCTGAATAGGCATAGGATTCGGCGACGCTGAGCGACCACGGCACCATCGTGGGGCCCTGGAACAGCCGCTTGGTCTCGAGTGTCACATAAGCAAAGACGAGCGCCAGCGACAGGCCACCTGCGACCGGCCGATATGAGGACAGGTTGAGCACATCGAGCCGGCGCGAGATCAGCGCAATCAGCCCGATGGGCGCCAGATAGCTCAGCAGCAACGAATTGAATACCGCGCCGCCCAGCAGCGGCCTGCCGCTGACCACCGGGTTCTGTACGGCAAACGCGCCGATGGCAATGGCCAATATCGACAGCCCGAGCAGCGCCCTGCCCGACCACTCGACGGATTTTGGCAGAAACACCGTCGCGCGCCAGACCAGCAGCAACGCAAGTCCGAGCCAGATGAGAGCGTGCAATGCCGCCTCGAGTTCATCGCGTGGTTCACCGGACAGGATCGGTCCCTGGTAGAGGCGCTTGAGCTGCAGCGAGAGGTAGACCGTCAACAAGGCGATGGCGAGGGTTTCGACAAAGGGCCTGAACTTCTCAAGCTTGAGTGACGCCAGCGACCGGGCGATCAGCCAGAGCAGGATGGCAGGTGCAAGGTAAGCCAGCAGAAGTGCGTTAAAGACCATGCCGCCCTGCAAGGTGTCGCGGCTGATCACCGGATTCAGCGACAGAAGCGATCCGCCAAAAATGGCGATCGCCGATCCGGCGAGCAGCAGCCGTGCACCCCAGGAGGCAATGAACGACGAATAGAGGCGCTGGCGATACAGCAAACCATAAGCGGCACCAAGCCAGGTGAGGATATGCGCCGACAATTCGAGAAGTTGCGGGTGCTCCGCCGTGACACCGCCACCAATCAGAACACGGATTTCCAGCGAGACCAGGGAGATGACCAGTCCGAGGCTCAGACCCTCGAGACTGACGGCGGACCGCACGTAGCCGGCCGCTTTCAGGAACCGGCTGGCGACGAGGAATAAGACTGCGGGAACGCCATAGCCATAGAGGATCCAGTGTTGGCCCAATGGCAGGCTGCGGTCGTCAAGCCAGAGATGCCGCGAAACGAAGAGACGGACCGTGGTCAGCGTGCCGAATGCAGTGGCAATCGAGCCTTGCAGGCTTACGCGCATCACGCCAGCCAGCACCGCGAACAGCAGCGCAAGTGCGGCGATGGCCAGCGTCAGCCACACGGCGTCGAACCAGCGGTCAGCGGCAAACAGCAGGAGGATTGCAGCCCCGATCGACAACACTCCGGCGGAGAGGTTCGCGAGGGGATTGAGATCATGCCTGCCACGCGACAAGGATGCCGTGCCCAGCAAGCCTGCCGCCAAGGCGATGGCGATGACGGCCCAGGTTGTTGGCCCAAGCAGGACATCGACCCGTGCCCAGGCACCGAACACAAAGAGCGCCGCTGCCGCAGCCCCCACTCCGGACCACAGGACCGGGTCCGGGCGGCCTCTTGCGCCGAGGCATCCAATGACCGTCAGCGTGAGGCCGGTTCCGAGCATCCAGCGGAGGAACTCATGCGCTGCCGGCCCGGGGATCGACGACCATAGTCCGCTTTCATCCATTGCAAACTGATGGAACGCCGCTTCGGGCCACATCATGAGTATCGCCAGCGCCAGTACCGCTGCGATGGGCGCCAGGAGGTCGAGGCCCTGTTTGCGCCAGGCAAGACCAACCAGCATCGCCTGCGCCGCCATGAAGAAGGCCAGCGCAAGCGTTGCATGCTGCGTTGTGGTGACGAGCACCGCCAGCAACAGGATTTCGGCGAGAAGTCCGGCGAGGCCGATCATCAGGTGCGGGCTGAGCCGGGGCGTCTCGCGCAAGTTGCCAGATTCGGGCCCAAGTACACCAAGTCCCGACAGTCCAAACATGGCGATCAAGCCAATGGCATGAGAAAAAAGGCCAATAGGAAGTGTATCAACCAGTTGGAAGGGACCGTTGAACCAGAGCAATGCCCAAACCGTGGAGCCAGAAATCGCTGCATAGCCCAGCCACCACCAGACGCGGCCGCGCAACGTGGCAAAGCTCGCAACCAGAATGACGAGAAGATAGGGGAACAGTCCCCAGGCGCTCGGCGATGCCGACGGAATGATTGCGGGTGTGCCATAGGACCCGATGAGGCCCAAAGCGGCGATGAAGGGGCCTTGCAGGCGCGACAGGGCGAGCGCCCCGACGGCAACGACGGCAAGGCCAATAAAGGCCGTGCCCGGAGCAATCAGATCATAGAGCGCGTAGGCGGCATAGATGCAGCCGAACAGCGTGACGATGCCGCCGGCGGACAGGGCCGCAGGAACATAGCTCTGCTCCTGGCCGGGGCCAGACTTGCGGCGTACGAATTCGCCCGCCGCGACCAGCAGCACGCCAGCGATGAGGCCCAGAACAATCTGCACCGCGGGCGGAATGAGGTGGTTGTCATAGGCATATTTGACGAAGAGCACGCCGCCGATGGCAATGGCGAGGCCGCCGATCCACACAAACCAGCGCGAGGCGAGCGTCTGCTCCATGTCACGGTCGCGAGCACGCCGCAGAGGCAAGGTTGCCGGGCTAGCGGTGACCTGTTCCGGCTCGGCCACCGTGACTGCAGGCTCGGCGGCCATCGCCGCTGCGGCCTCTGCCGCAGGCTCCGCAGGTTCCGGCAATTCGGTGGCGATGGTGGCGGCCATTTCCTCGATGCCGACCGCTTCTGCTTTGGGCTGCAGAGGGACGCCTGCTGCGGTTTCCTCGGCAACGGAAACCCCGCGATCGTCAAGAGTCTGGATCTGATGTGATACTGGACTGGGCGGCGCAACCTCTCCCGCCCGCAGCTTCGCCAGCTCCTCGATCGCATTGCCGAGTTGCAGCTTCAGCTGGGCGATCCTGGTTTCGAGCGATGAAATCTTGTTGAGCGCGACCAGTGCCATGATGAAGGTCACGATGGCGATCAGGATTGCGAAACCGTCCATGTCTTTCTCCCCGGCCCCGACTCAAGATTACACGGCTTGCATGCACTTGTCGAAACTGGGAAACTTGGCGGCATGAACAGTCGCGACGATATCCGGCCTGCCCTGAGATCCACCGACGCCGTGGCCTGGGAAATTGCCGATGGGCTTGTGCCCTATGAAGACGCGGTGGCACGGATGGAGCGCGAGACACAAGCCATTGCCCGGCACGAGGCGCCGGAGCGTATCTGGCTGCTTGAGCACCCGCCGCTCTACACGGCGGGCACGTCAGCTAACGCGGCCGACCTCGTGGCGCCGGACCGCTTCCCGGTATTCAAGAGTGGCCGGGGCGGACAGTATACCTATCACGGACCGGGCCAGCGGGTCGCCTATGTGATGCTCGACCTCAAGCGGCGCGGCGCAGACGTGCGAGCCTTCGTGGCAGGACTCGAACAGTGGATCATCGACACGCTCGACCAGTTCAACGTGAAAGGCGAACGGCGTGAAGACCGGGTGGGCGTGTGGGTGCGGCGGGGCACGCGCGAGGACAAGATTGCCGCCATCGGCATCCGCGTACGCCATTGGGTGACGTTCCACGGCATCTCCATCAATGTCGAACCCGATCTGACGCACTTCGACGGCATCGTGCCGTGCGGGATTCGCGAACACGGAGTGACGAGTCTCGTAGACCTCGGATTGCCGGTGACAATGGCTGATCTCGATGTGGCCTTGAAGCGTGCGTTCAAATCCAACTTCGGAAAGGTGTGCGAATGAGCTTTCACCTGGCAAACATCAACATCGCAAGGTTCCGCTATGAGCCGGAAGATCCACGCCTGGGGGACTTTGTCGACAATCTCGCGCTCATCAACGGGCTGGGAGAGACGTCCGAAGGTTTTGTATGGCGCCTGAAGGATGACACCGGAAACGCCATGGCGCTGAGGGTTTACGATGATCCCCGCATTATTGTGAACATGTCCGTATGGACATCGCTCGAAACCCTGCAGGCCTTTGCATACCGGACCGAGCACGTTCAGTTCTTTCGCCGCTGGCTTGAGTGGTTCGCGCCCCACGCCGAACCGGCATTGGCGCTGTGGTGGGTCCCGGCGGGCCACATTCCGGACGGACGCGAGGGCCGCGACCGCCTCTAACACCTTGTTTCGCATGGCGTTTCCGCTCAAGCCTTCACCTTCAAGGAGCGATTCCCGCCGGCCGGCTGAAATTTCAATTATATGTTACTTGTATTGTTACATTACGCTGCTACATAGGGTTGGCTCAACCGGAGAAACCCAATGAAGCTTTACTATTCACCCGGCGCCTGTTCACTGGCTCCCCACATCGTTCTCAGCGAACTTGGCACACCCTACTCGCTCGAAAAGGTCGATCTGGCCGAGAAAAAGACCGAAACGGGCGCCGACTTCGGCGGCATCAATAGCAAGGGCTATGTTCCCACGCTGGAGATCGCCAAGGACCAGGTCCTGACCGAGGTCGCAACGATCGTTCAGTATCTCGCTGACAAGGCTGAAAACTCCAAGCTGCTGCCGAAGTTCGGCTCGATGGAACGCTATCGCGCCATGGAAACGCTGAACTTCGTCGCGTCCGAATTGCACAAGGGCATCGGCGGCTTGTTTGCCAAGGGCATGCCCGAGGAAGGCCGCAAGCTTATCATCGAGCGCGTGTCCAAGCGCCTCGGCTGGGTGGACGCGCAACTCGCCAACAAAGAATACTTGCTCGGCGATGAATTCTCGGTGGCTGACGCCTATGCCTTCACGGTGATGAACTGGGGCCAGTGGGTCGGCATCGACATCAAGCAGTGGCCCAACATCGCTGCCTATATGGATCGCGTTGCGGCGCGCCCGGCGGTTCAGGCCGCATTGAAAAAGGAAGGCCTGCTGGCCGCCTGATCAATTGCAAGATAGGCCCGGGGCGCGATCTCCGGGCCTTTGATACCTGACACCTCGCAAGCCGTCATGTGTGTCTGGTCAGATTAAAATGAGGTGGGTCAAGAGCGCCGGGCGATCTCAATCCCGGCGAAACATGGAGTGCGAAATCTTCACCGGCTATGCGGTTGGCCAGACAACGAATTCCGTCCATTTTTCATCAGGATGGATGGACGTCTTGACACTCTTGACGAGGCTCAGCCGGGGACCGCGGTGGCAGGCCTCGACCATGCTGCGCACTTGAACGTCCGCGCCGGAAAACACCGCTTCGACCGCCCCGCCACTGCAATTGCGCACCCAGCCTGACAAGCGCCTGGCCTTCGCCTCACGCTCCACCCAGGCACGAAAGCCGACCCCCTGCACCCTGCCCTCGATCAGAACATGGACGGCGGTCACACGAACTCCATGATGACGGCATCGACCGCCAGACTATCGCCCTTCTTGGCATTTACGGCCTTCACCGTGACGTCCCGCTCGGCGCGCAGAATATTTTCCATTTTCATCGCCTCGACGATCGCGAGGGTTTCTCCCGCCTTCACCTCCTGACCAACAACTGCCGAGATCGAGATGACCAGACCGGGCATGGGGCAAAGGAGCTTCTTCGAGGTATCGGCGGCGACCTTCACAGGCATGAGTTTCGCCAGTTCTGCCTCACGCCCGGAATAGACATGCGCATCGAGAACAACACCGCGATAGCTGAGGCGGTAGCCGTTGAGGATTTTCTTGACCTGAACCGTCACGAGTCCCTGGCCCAGATCACAGGAGAAGACCGGCTGGCCGGGCACCCAGCCGCAGGCATCGGCGAGTGCTCCTGTCTCTTCGGTGACGTTCACAGGAATCCACGCCTTGCCAAGGCTGACGATGCGTTCGACTGCGAAATTGACGCCGTGATTGGTCATCTGGCCATTGATGAGACGCTTGCGGCGGTTCTCGATGTGATCAAGAATCATGGCCACCTCGGCCAGCGTCGCGGTGATTTCCGGCGTGATTTCGTGGCCGGTGAAGCCGCCCTTGAATTCCTCGGCGATGAACCCTGTCGACAGGGCGCCGGATTGCCAGCGCGGGTTCTCCATGATGGCCGACAGGAAAGGCACGTTGTGCTGAATGCCTTCAATGTAGAAGGCGTCAAGCGAGCTGGCCATGGCAGTGATCGCTTCCGCTCGCGTCGGCGCATGAGTGCAAAGCTTGGCGATCATCGGATCGTAATAGATCGAGATCTCGCCGCCTTCGTAGACGCCGGTGTCGTTGCGTACGGTGATGCCGTGGGCCGATTGCTCGGCCGGCGGACGGTATTTCACCAGCCGGCCAGTCGACGGCAGGAAGTTCCGGTATGGGTCCTCGGCATAGATGCGGCTTTCGACCGCCCAGCCCTTCAGCGTCACGTCCTTCTGCTTCAGCGCCAGTTCCTCACCGGCGGCGACGCGGATCATTTGCTCGACGAGATCGATGCCGGTGACGAGTTCGGTGACGGGATGCTCGACCTGCAAGCGGGTGTTCATCTCGAGAAAGAAGAACGAGCGGTCCTGCCCGGCCACGAATTCCACCGTACCGGCGGAGTCGTAATTCACCGCCTTTGCCAGGGCGACAGCCTGTTCGCCCATGGCGCGGCGGGTCTTCTCATCGAGTAACGGCGACGGCGCTTCCTCGATGACCTTCTGATTCCGGCGCTGGATCGAGCATTCGCGCTCGCCGAGATAGATGACGTTGCCGTGCTTGTCGCCCAGCACCTGGATCTCGATGTGGCGGGGATTGAGGATGAACTTCTCGATGAAGACACGGTCATCGCCGAATGACGACTTCGCCTCGGACTTCGCACGGGTGAAACCCTCTGCCACTTCCGCTTCGGAATACGCGATTCGCATGCCCTTGCCGCCGCCGCCGGCCGAGGCCTTGATCATCACTGGATAGCCGATCTCGCCCGCAATCTTGACGGCCTCTTCTGGCGTCTCGATGATGCCCATGTAGCCGGGAACGGTCGACACCTTGGCTGCGGCGGCCGCCTTTTTCGATTCGATCTTGTCGCCCATGGCATCGATGGCCGCCGGGTTGGGGCCGATGAAGGTAATTCCGGCTTCGGCCAGCGCCTTGGGGAAGGCCGAGCGTTCGGACAGGAAGCCGTAGCCCGGATGGACGGCCTCGGCGCCCGTCGCCCGACACGCCTCGACGATCTTGTCGATCAGCAAATAGGACTGGGCGGCGGCAGGCGGTCCGATATTGACCTTCTCGTCGGCCATCTCGACGTGGAGGGCGCGCGCGTCGGCGTCGGAATAGACGGCGACGGTCTTGATACCCATCTTCCGCGCCGTTTTGATGACACGGCAAGCAATCTCGCCGCGGTTGGCGATCAGAATCTTCTTGAACATGAAACCCCAAGGCCCTTTTTTCCGCTTCTACCCTTTGGGTCCGGCGACGGCAACCATACGAAGGGTGAGGGCGGAAGGCCCGCACCGCTTTTTGACAGCACAATGTGAGAGTTTCAGCTATAGAGCGCCACCATGAACGAGCCCAATGACCTGATCTATGGCGTCCACCCGGTGGCTGAGGCGCTTAAAAACCCAAAGCGGAAGATCTATTCGCTGAAGGCTTCGAAAAATGCCGCCGACCGGCTGGCCGAGGAAATCGCGGCGCGCGGGCTGACGCCGGAGATCGTGCATCCCAATGTGCTCGACCGTGCGCTGGGGGCCGATGCCGTGCATCAGGGCCTGCTGATGGAAGCGAAGGCGCTGTCGCAACCACGCCTCGACCAGATCGAGAAGTCCGGTATCGTCGTCATGCTGGACCAGGTAACCGATCCGCACAATGTGGGCGCCATCCTGCGCACCTGTGCGGCCTTCAACGTCACGGCGCTGGTGGCCACCGCCCGACACAGCCCGGAAGCGTCAGCGGTGCTCTTCAAGTCGGCCTCGGGCGCCTATGAACACGTGCCGTTCGTCAAGGTTACCAACCTGTCGCGCGCCATGGCGGAATTGAAAGACTACGGCTTCCGCATTGCCGGTCTCGACAGCGAAGCGCCGGACGACATCGCCGGCATCGACCGCACGCCCCCCATTGCCATCGTCCTCGGAGCCGAAGGCAAGGGCCTGCGCCAGCTAACCCGCGACTCGTGCGACCATCTGGTGCGGCTCGACATGAACGGCCCGATCAAGAGCCTCAACGTCTCAAACGCCTGCGCCATCAGCCTCTATGCTCTGACCCGCTGAGGGCTCTCGCGCTCAAGGCTTGCGGATCGGCCCATCCGGCTTTATGGAAGGCGCCGTTCGTCAGGCGCCGGATTAGCTCAGCGGTAGAGCAGCGGTTTTGTAAACCGAAGGTCGGGGGTTCAATCCCCTCATCCGGCACCATCCCAAAGGCGGCTTTGTCTCAGAGGGCCGCTCCCGCGCCATGCCCTGCATATTTCTGAGTTGCGCGGCGGAGAGATACTTGCCAACCTGAAGTTGGTGGCGCACGGGCCGGCGCCCACCTTGGCTTATCTTCACGGGGACAGGTGGGACATGCGGTTCAGCGTTCTGGCTTCATTGTTGGTGCCCCTTCTACTCAGCTTGGCGGGAACTGCACCTGCCATAGGCGCTGACGACACCGCCACAATCTTCATGAGGACGCGCGAACCGGGCGCTTTCACCGGACCAGCTTTCCGCGAACTTGCCGCAAAGGCTCGCGGCAGCGGCACGGTCAGCGTCATCGTCACCCTCGACCAGCCCATGGACGCCGAGCCCGACCAGCGCTCGCCGAATTTCCGCAAGCAACAAGCGGAGCTTTTCGCGGCACAGAACCAGCTGGTTTCACGGATCCACTTCGGCCGCAAGACACTCGACGACGCCGACCGTTTCGAAACCGTGCCAATGCTGGTGATGGAGGTGACGGAAGCAGAGCTGAACCGGCTGATGCGCGATCCGAGAGTCGTCTCCCTGGAATTCAACCGCAAAATACGGCTCACACCAAGGCTCGAGGAAATGCGGGCGATGACCAACATCGAGGCAATCTGGCCAGCCAACCGCGCCGACAAAGGCGATGGCGCCACGATCGCCATCATCGATGACGGCGTCGACAGCGATCTGCCGTCTATCAAGGGACGCGTGATCGAGGAGAAATGCGTCTCCGGCGGTCCAACATGTTTTGATCCCGTCGCGAAGACATTTTCCACCAGGCAAGCAAGTGGGCATAACGCCGCCTGGAAGTGCGCCATCAAGCCCGACAAGCTGCACGCCAAGTCGCAATACTGCTCATCGCATGGCGCCACGGTAACCAGCGTTGCCGCGGCCGCCCGCGTCGCCAACAAGGCCTATGACGGGTTTGGACCAAAACTGAATATCATCTTCATCCGCATCGCACTCGATGATTCGACGTTGGCGACTTACATCAAGGCCTTCGAACTGGCTTACACCAGCAGCCAATTCCATCTCGGCAAAGTCATTACCACGTCCATCGGCTGGGTAGACAAACGCTCTGACGCGCCCTGTGCCGGCGCCGTGCCATCATTCGACACGATCATCAAGAAGATCCGCGCCAGCGGGCTTGTCGTCACCAATTCTTCCGGCAACGACGAGAGCAATACGTTCATCGATTTTCCAGCTTGCCATCCCGACGTGCTGGCAGTCGGCGCTTCGACCGAAGTGACTGACAAGATTCCGAAGTTTTCCGACCTGTCCTACATGGTGGACTTCCTGGCGCCCGGAGATTCCGTCATCACCGCGCCCGGCGGCACCGCTGGGAGTGGCACGTCGTATTCCACACCTGCGACGGCAGCGACCCTGGCACTCCTCAAGCGGGCATTTCCGGCCAAGAAGATGGACGACATCGTCACCGGCGTGCGGTGCGGTGGAAGTTATTTGCATCGGAAGGGGACGGTTGTCAGCATTCCACGCATCGATGCCGCGGCCGCATTCGATGTTCTCAGCCAACCGAAACCGGTGCAGAATTTCGAGTTCAATGCTGCGGATGCATTGAAGGATTGGACAATCGGCAACGGCAACTGGACGATCGTCAATGGCGAAGCGCGCTATGTACCCGTCAAGAAATTCACGACATCGGCAATCTACACTGACCTGTGCCTCGACAATTTCTCGGCGGAATCCAGCATCAAGTCGATCAGCACCGTGTTCGAAGCCTACCATCCCACATTATCCAGCAGCCTGATCCTCAACTACGTGCCGAGGGGCGACGGAACGGATGGCGACTTGCAGGCAATCACCGGTTACAAATTCACGCTGCAGAAGACCATTGGTACGACGTCGTCGGTCGCGTCGGTGTCCAAGCTTACCGATTACATTCTGATTCCGGGACAGACTCCGACCTCCCGCCAGCGGGTCGATTTCTGCACCAAGACAGGCGTCGTCTTCGATCACACGGTGGCCAACCTGCTTCGCGTGGTGAAGACCGGGCGGCGGCTGCAGTTCTTCGTCAATGGCGTCCTGCAATGCGAAACGCAAGTCGGTGATGACCGCTTCAGGTCAGTTGGCATCCTTGCGACGGCGGATATCGTCAATGCCGGAGCTGATCCCGGACGCTATACGGCGGTCGATTATCTTCGGCTGACCGGCAAGTGAAAGAACGGGTCACACAAAGCTGATCGCCTTGAACTTGCGGGTCTGTTCGGTGAGCGCCACTTCGGTGGGAAGCCGCTCCATCGAGGACGCCCCATAGAAGCCGTGGCAGTTTTTGGTGTTCCGAAGAATATAACTGGCGTCATCCGGCATTGACACCGGGCCGCCATGGACAATGACGATGGCATCCTTGTTGACTTTGAGAGCAGCCTCCGCCCATTCATCGACGAGAGCCGGGCAGTCCGCCAGTTTCAGTGCGGTCTTCGAACCAATCGAACCGCCAGTGGTGAGGCCCAGATGGCATACGATGATGTCAGCTCCGGCTTCGGCCATGGCTTTTGCTTCATCGGCGTTGAAGACATAGGGCGTCGTCAGCATATCCTTCGAGCGGGCCAGCTTGATCAAGTCGACTTCCAATCCATAGGACATGCCGGTCTCTTCAAGATTGGCACGCAGGGTGCCGTCGATCAGTCCGACCGTGGGGAAATTCTGGATGCCGGAGAACCCCATGGCTTTCAGTTCATCGAGAAACTGGTCGAAGATGCAGAAAGGATCGGTCCCGTTGACGCCGGCCAGCACCGGCGTGTGCCTGGTCACCGGCAAGACTTCGCGGCCCATATCGCGGACGATGTCATTGGCGTTGCCGTAGGCTAGAATGCCCGACAACGAGCCGCGTCCCGCCATCCTGTAGCGTCCCGAATTGTAGATGACGATCAGGTCGATGCCGCCTTCTTCCTCGCATTTGGCGGAAAGGCCTGTGCCCGCGCCGCCGCCGACGATTGGAATGCGGCGGCTTTTCATGTCTTGAAACTTCTGCATCAGCTTGGCGCGTTCGAAACGGGGCATCGACAATCTCCTGAAACCACAGGAGTGGCTTAGCGGGCGATTGCCGCACAATCAATGCACCGGCCGGCGGCAGCTTCGTTCTTGCCGTGAACGCCTCGCGCAGTCCGTATCCGGCAGTGCTATGGCATGCGAATGGCGGAAGTACTGGTCCAAGACTCATCTCAGGAGCCGGAACCAAATGAGGCGGCGCAGTGGACTGCGCCGCCTTCGGTCTTGGCGATTACGTGTGAACAGCGTCAGAGAATGAAATCGCCGACGTTGATCGACCGGATGTCATGAATGATAAACTGGAACTCGGCATCGGTGTCGGTATCGGTATTCCCAGCAACGATGATATCGCTGCCGCTCCGCGTGAAATTGATCTGACCGACGCCGGTGAAGACGGAGTCACCAACGAATGTGAAGGCGTCATCGCCGGCCGTCGACTTGTCGGCATCAATGCCAGAAACGTCGATGTGATCATAGGCACGCTTGAAATCCAGTATCGTATCGCGCTGCGACCCTCTGGAGTCCGTCACCTCGTTGAAAATAAACGTATCTACGCCGCCGCCGCCGACCAATTGATCACGGCCTGCGTCTCCGGCGAGCTTGTCATTGCCGGTGCCGCCATACAGACGATCCGCACCCTCGCCACCGAACAGCTTGTCGGAGCTATTGCCGCCGAGAATCTTGTCGGCGCCGCCGGCCCCATCGAGTGTGTCGCTCGACTGCGACCCGAACATGACGTCGCCATAGCGCGTGCCCGTCTCATCGCGCGATCCGCCCTTGTCAAACACGAAGTCCCGCGCACTTAATTCATTCGGATGATAGCCATCTATGATGAGAGAGTGGCCGTAGCCGTTGTAGGTCGCATGGAAGACAACGTTGTTGTCATGATCCGTCAACAGGATGTCGCGCAACTGGTCCATGCTGCTGACGCCCCAGCCCCTCAGATCAATCTGGTCGGAGCCGGAATGAAAATCATGAATGAGATCGTCGGAATAGCCACTGTTGCGGTTCGATGTGATGAAGCGGTCATAGCCCCATCCGCCCCAGAGATCATTGGTGCCGGTGCCGCCCCAGAGATAGTCGGCTCCATCGCCACCATAGATATAGTCATTGCCCGAGTCGCCGTAGAGATCGTCCGCGCCGCCCTTGCCGTAAATATCATCGGCACCGCCATTTCCGTAAATGATGTCACGGAAATTGCTGCCGTAAATGACCTCGGACCGGTTGCTGCCAATATATCGTGCCATGGAATGAACCCCACCTTGCTTGTTTACACATCAGAACGCGCCGGCCCATACCGGGAAAACCCGCTCCGCTCGCCGGAAACCCTCCGCCGCCCGGTTTCCTTCGTCACATGAACTCATGAAAACCTGTTGGCATTCGTGAGGCCGATATGTGGCAAGTGAAGACGGAATGCGGCTTAATGCGTTTCTTGACGTTTGATGGTTAACGCGGGTTCTGCTTTGCGGTTCCGATACCGCTACTGTTGTTGCAGACTCTCGATATGCTCGATGACATTACGAACACGGCGCTGCACCGAGGCTTCGTCACCCTCCGCCCCACCCAGTTCCTCTGCCGCCTCGAGCTTGAACCATTTCCCCCAGAGCGGCATTTCGCGTTCTTCGTGGCCTGGCGCCGGCTCGCGCCCGTCGATCATGCGGGCCAGCTTTTCCGCGGGGAACTCACCATATCTGGCAGTCAGTTGCGTCAGGTCCGGCGGTTTCACGCTGAGGCCGAAAGCCTTGGGCCCTTCGCCCTTACCATCCTCGGCATGGCATTCCGCACAATACATGTTGAAGTCCTTCTCGCCCGAGACGCCGGCGTTGTCGTCGGCATGCGCCTGCCCGGCGGCGAACAAGATAATCGCTATAGCAAACTGAAAGTTGATGGGGGACATGAGGCCTCACTTCCTGAATCGGCAACGTTCCCGAAATGACAATAAGGCCGAAAGGTGATGAGGAGCAACTGCTCCTCAGGACGCGTCGACGGCCTTGAGCTGCACGCTCTCGCCACAGCCGCACGCCGAGACCTGATTGGGATTGTTAAAGGTGAACCCCGATTTCAATGTCGATGTCTGGTAATCCATCTCGGTGCCCAGCAGGAACATCATGGCCTTGGCATCGACGAATACCTTGACGCCCTTGTCTTCCACCACCTCATCGAAAGGCTTCTGATCTTCAGCCCATTCCATCGTATATTCCATGCCGGCGCAGCCGCCGTTCTTCACGCCGATCCGCAATCCGACAACCGGCTTGTCTGCCCTGTCCATGATTTCGCGAACACGGCCGGCCGCGGCATCGGTGAGTTTCATGATCTGCGGGCGCTGGCGAACTGATTGTGTCATGGATCGAACTCCACCTTTCCACGGGCATAATAGCCCCAGAAGCTGACATTGGCACCGCCGCAACTTCTCGAATCCTCGGCGGCCAGATAGGCCGTGCCAACAAGCCTTAGCCTGATGGCACACTTGTAGTCGTCGCCGGCAGTTTCCGAATAGGGTTGGTAGCTCCCATCTTCGGTCTGGGTGAAGCCGATCATGCCGCTTTCGAGCGGCGCCTCGCCGCCGACGCCGCCTTCATGGATGCCGCCATTCCTCGCGGCCTCATCGCTTGCGGCCCAATAGGCCTCTCCCGAAACGGCCAGCCAGCCCTTCTTCGAACCCCTCTTTATCGTCAGGTTCTGATACTCGCCCGCCGTCCAGTCACCGAACCAGGCCTTGATCGGCGGTACGTCCGAAACCCGCAGCGCGACATCGTCCTGCTTCAACCATCCCGACGTGGAGACGCCCCGGCTGTTGATGAAGGTGGCGCACACGAACCCACCATCCGTGCCCCCGACCAGCAGTTCATCGCCCTTGACGACGAAGGCCTTCATCGAACGGTCCGTCTCATCAATGAAACGGGCCTTGGCGACGAGTACCCGTGCCAACTGCGTGTCATTGTCTTCAACGGCGATTGACGGATAGCCGCATTCCTCCCGGGCCAGCGCCGGAGACGCAAATACAGTCAGCGCCACAGCGCCAATGAAAAGCCGGGACACCTGAATTCACCACATGTTCATGGCAACCCGGGCCTCGTCCGACATGCGGCTCTGGTCCCAGGGCGGATCGAAGACGATGGTGGCGCGGCAACTGGCGACACCGGGAACGACCGACACGGCATTCTCGACCCAGCCCGGCATGTCTCCCGCCACGGGGCAGCCGGGCGCCGTAAGAGTCATCTCGATGGCGACATTGCGGTCGTCGTCGATGTCGACCTTGTAGATCAAACCGAGCTCGTAGATGTCGACCGGAATCTCCGGGTCGTAGACGGTCTTCAAAGCCGCGACGATGTCGTCGGTCATGCGGGCGAGCTCGTCGGCGGGAATGGCCGAGGGGTTCGGAGCATTGTCTGTTGCGCTGTGCGGTGCTGCGTCCATCATCCGAATATCCTCCGGGCAGAGATAAGCGCTTCGGCCAGAACATCAACCTCTTCGAGGGTATTGTACATGGCAAACGAAGCGCGGCAGGTGGCGGTGACCCCGAAGCGCTGCAAGAGCGGCTGGGTGCAATGGGTTCCGGCGCGCACGGCAACACCGGCGCGGTCGATCACGGTGGCCACATCATGGGCGTGTGCGCCCTCCATGGTGAAGGAGACGATCGCGCCCTTGTCGCGGGCGCGGCCATAGATGCGGAGCGCGTTGATTTCAGACAGGCGTTGCATGGCATGGTCACGAAGCATGCCCTCGTGCGCGGCGATCTTGGCGAGGCCGATGCCACGCATATAGTCGAGCGCTGCGCCGAGGCCGATCGCCTGCACGATGGCGGGGGTTCCCGCCTCGAAGCGATGCGGCGGATCGTTGTAAGTGATGCCGTCGACCGTCACCTCGTTGATCATCTCGCCGCCACCCTGATAGGGCGGCATGCGCTTCAGGTGCTCGGTCTTGGCATAGAGCACGCCGATGCCGGTCGGCCCATAGGTCTTGTGGCCGGTGAAGACATAGAAATCCGCGTCGAGCGCCGTGACGTCGATGGGCATGTGCACGCAAGCCTGGCTGCCATCGACCAGCACCGGAATGCCGCGGGCATGGGCGAGCCTGATCACGTCTGCCACCGGCACCACCGTCCCGAGGGCATTCGACATCTGGGTGATGGCGACGATCTTCGTCCGCGGGCTGAGCAACTTCTCGAACTCATCGAGGAGGAAATTGCCGTCGTCATCGATGGGTGCCCATTTCAGAACGGCGCCCTTGCGCTCGCGGTGGAAATGCCACGGCACGATGTTGGAGTGATGCTCGAGAATCGAAAGCACGATCTCGTCGCCCTCACCAATCACCATGCCGCCGAAGCTCTGTGCCACGAGGTTTATGGCTTCCGTCGCATTGCGCGTGAATACGAGCTGTCCAGCGGATGGTGCGTTGAGGAAGCGGCGTACGCTTTCACGTGCGTCTTCAAAGGCTTGCGTTGCGGCGTTCGACAAGTAATGGAGGCCGCGATGAACGTTGGCATATTCTTCAGTATACGACTTCATGATGGCGTCCAGAACCGGCTTCGGCTTCTGGGCGGACGCAGCGTTGTCGAGATAGACCAATGGCTTGCCGTAGACCTGCCGCGACAGGATGGGAAAGTCGGCGCGGATGGCGTGAACGTCGAATGTCACGGGCGCTTCCCCCGGTGATAGGTAAGCCAGGTCGCGGCATAGTCAGCAAGCGCCTCGCGGATGCCATCGTGCTCGACGGTTTCGAAAGCCTCGCCGACGAAAGCGGCAATCAGCATGGCCTTGGCTTCTGCCGGCGGGATGCCGCGCGATTCCAGATAAAAGAGGTGATCGTGGTTCAAGTCGCCGCTGGTGGCGCCGTGACCACAAGCGACATCATCGGCATAGATCTCGAGTTCCGGCTTGGCATCGAATTCTGCGGTCTCTGATAACAACAAAGCGTTGCAGGACTGCTTGCCATCAGTCTTCTGGGCGTGCGGACGAACGATGACCTTGCCCTGGAAGATGCCGCGGGCGTGGTCGTCCATCACGCATTTGAACAGTTCACGGCTGGTGCAATGCGGCACCTGATGATCAACGACGAGGCGCGAATCGGCGTGCTGCCTTCCGGCGATCAGATAGGCGCCGGACACCTTGGCGTCGGTGCCTTCGCCGGTAAAATTGTACGTGCCATTCTGGCGGTTCAATTTCGCGCCGCTGGTCAGCGTGAATTCGCGCAGCGTGACGTCCCTGGCCAGGGTCACGTGGGCGTGGGCAAGATGCACGGCGTCAGCCGAATCATGCTCGACCTTGACACGATCCAGCCTGGCGCCATCGCCAATGCGGATCTCGGTGACGCTGTTGCTGAGATAGCTGCCTTCGCCGATATGGGTTTCGATCAACGTTGCAGAAGCACCCGCCGCAACCTCGATGACATTTTGCGTGGCGATCGCGCGCGGCGTTGCATCGGTGGCGATGAACACCAGTTCCACCGGCGTATCGATCACACCCGACAGCACGAGATGGGCGCCATCGGTGGCGAAGGCCTGGTTCATCTGCAGCACTGGCTCGGAGGCAACGGCGCGGGACTCGATGGCGCCATTCACCAATTTCGAGCGCTTGCCGTCATAGTGGCCATTGACGAAGACCATGCGGGTGGCGGCGATCTTCGAAAATGGCGAGGCCTTCAGCAGGCGGTCGATATCGGCATCCCTTGCGGTCACGGACTGGCGCGGCGGATAGGGCTTGTCGATCATCTGCCGCAGGTCGGTCCAGCGCCACTCCTCCATCCGCCGGTGCGGCAGGGCAAGACCCAGCGCCTGTTCGGCGGCGGTTGTCATCAATGCGGTGCTCATGCCGCGTCCTTCGAATATTCGCCGTAGCCCTTCTCTTCGAGTTCGAGCGCCAGGTACTTGTCGCCCGACTTGACGATCTGGCCCTTGGAGAGGACGTGGACATAGTCGGGCACGATATAGTCAAGAAGGCGCTGGTAATGGGTGATGACGATCATGGCGCGGTCAGGCGAGCGGAGCGCGTTGACGCCATCGGCAACGACCCGCAGCGCGTCGATGTCGAGGCCTGAGTCGGTCTCATCGAGAATGCAGAGAGAGGGTTCCAGGACCGCCATCTGCAGGATCTCGGCGCGCTTCTTTTCGCCGCCAGAGAAACCGACATTCACCGGCCGTTTCAGCATATCCTGCGAAACATTGAGCTTTGCCGCCCGGTCTTTGACCAGGCGCATGAAGTCAGGCGTCGAGAGTTCCTTCTCGCCGCGCGCCTTGCGCTGGGCGTTCAGCGACACCTTGAGGAACTGCATGGTGGCGACGCCGGGAATCTCGATCGGATACTGGAAGGCGAGAAACACGCCTTCGGCGGCGCGCTCGTGCGGCTCCATCTCCAGCAGGTCCTTGCCCTTGAAGGTGACGGACCCCTCGGTCACCTCATAGCCTTCGCGGCCTGCGAGGACATAGGAGAGCGTCGACTTGCCGGAGCCATTGGGTCCCATGATGGCATGCACCTCGCCCGGCTTCACGGCCAGCGTCAGGCCGTTGAGGATGCTGCGGTCTTCGTCTTCGAGCTTGACGTGGAGGTTGTTGATGTCGAGCAGGTTCACTGGTTTGCACTCACGATTGGGAAATGAACTTGTAGCCGAGGGTGATGACCGCGAGGCCAAGGGCGCCCTTGACGCCATCGGCTGCCGCTTTCGGCAGCGCGGTTTTCGGATCCACCTTGAGGTTTTGCGTGTAGCGGTACACCGCAAAAATGGCGCCGAGGCCGATCGGAAGCATGATGTCGAGCGTGGTAATCGTCATCCGACACTCCCCTCGAGCGAAATGCCAATCAGCTTCTGCGTCTCGGCCATGAATTCCATCGGCAATTGCTGCAGCACGTCGCGGACGAAGCCGTTGACGATGAGGGCCACGGCCTCTTCCTGGCTCAGGCCCCGTGACATGCAATAGAACATCTGATCGTCGGAGATCTTGGACGTTGTCGCTTCGTGTTCAAACTGGGCGGTCGAGGTTTTTGCCTCGATGTAAGGTACGGTGTGGGCGCCGCACTTGTCGCCGATGAGGAGCGAGTCACACTGGGTGAAGTTGCGTGCATTCAACGCCTTGCGATGCGCCGAGACAAGGCCGCGATAGGTATTGTCGGAACGGCCCGCGGCGATGCCCTTGGAGATGATGCGGCTCGATGAGTTCTTGCCAAGATGGATCATCTTGGTGCCGCTATCGACCTGCTGGCGGCCGTTGGAGATGGCGATCGAGTAGAACTCGCCACGCGATTCCTCGCCGCGCAGAATACAGCTCGGGTATTTCCAGGTGATGGCGGAACCGGTCTCGACTTGAGTCCAGGAAATCTTCGAACGTGCGCCCCGGCAGTCACCGCGCTTGGTGACGAAATTGTAGATGCCACCCTTGCCCTCTGCGTCGCCCGGATACCAGTTCTGCACAGTCGAGTATTTAATCTCGGCATCGTCCATGGCGATCAGTTCGACCACAGCCGCATGCAGCTGGCTTTCCTCGCGCGTCGGCGCGGTGCAGCCTTCGAGATAGGAAACGTAGGAGCCCTTGTCGGCGATGATCAGCGTGCGCTCGAACTGGCCGGTGTTCTTGGCGTTCATGCGGAAGTAGGTCGACAGTTCCATCGGGCAGCGCACACCCGGCGGCACATAGACGAATGAGCCATCGGAGAAGACGGCCGCATTCAGCGCCGCATAGTAATTGTCGCCCTGCGGCACGACCGAGAAGAGGTATTTCTGCACAAGTTCCGGATGCTCGCGCAGTGCTTCGGAGATCGAGCAGAAGATCACGCCGGCCTTAGCCAGTTCTGCCTTGAAGGTGGTGACGACGGAGACCGAGTCGAACACCGCGTCGACGGCCACCTTGCCGGTGGCGTATTCGCCGGCCTGTTCGTCGAGTTCGCTCTTCTCACCCTGCTTCCGGACGCCGGCGAGGATTTCCTGCTCCTTCAGCGGGATGCCGAGCTTGGCATAGGTCTCGAGCAACTTGGGGTCGACCTCGTCGAGGCTCTTTGGACCACTCATGCTCTTGGGCGCGGCGTAATAGTACAGATCCTGGAAGTCGATCTTCGGATAGCTGACCTTGGCCCAGGTGGGTTCGTCCATCTGCAGCCAGCGGCGATAGGCTTCAAGCCTTGCTTCCAGCATCCATTTCGGCTCGCCCTTCTTCGATGAGATGAAACGGACGATGTCCTCGTTCAGACCCTTCGGCGCGAAGTCGGATTCGATGTCGGTCGTGAACCCGTACTTGTACTTGTCGACGTCGATGTCCTTGACGAGTTCGATGGTATCGAGATCAGCCATGAATGGTCCTCAAGCGGCAACGCGGGCCTTGTGGCGCGCAACAATCTTGCGCCACGTGGCGGTGAAGTGATGGATGTGTTCGATGGTCGTATTCCAGCCGAGCGATACGCGGATGGCAGCGCCGGAGATTTCAGGGGCTATGCCCATGGCTGCCAGCACATGCGATTTTGCAACCTTGCCGGACGAACAGGCGGAGCCCGACGACACGGCGATGCCCTCGAGGTCGAAGGCCATCAGCAGCGTTTCGGCGTTGAGACCCGGAAGGGCAAAGCAACTGGTGTTGGGCAGGCGTTCGACGCCAGCGCCGAAGATGACGGCCGCTTCAAGCGATAATTCCAGTTCATCACGTAACATTTTGATAGAGTTCAATGTTTCGGATGCCGCCGCACCAAAGCCGGCAATGCTGACGAGATTTTCCGTGCCGGCGCGGCGGCGCAGTTCCTGGCCACCGCCGTGGACGAGCGGTTCAAGCGCCAAGCCGTCGCGGACGATGAGCGCGCCTGCCCCCACCGGGCCGCCGAGCTTGTGGGCCGACAGCGTCATCAGATCAACGCCCAGCAGGCCGAAGTTCACCGGCATCTTGCCCAGAGCCTGAACTGCATCGGTATGGACCAGCGCACCATGTGACTGCGCGAGAGCGACGACGTCGCGGACCGGCTGGATGACGCCCGTCTCGTTGTTGGCAAGCATCACGCTGACCAGCGCCTTAGGCCCCTCCAGCAACTTTGCCAGCGCGGCGAGGTTGACGAGACCATTGCCATCGACGGGAATGAGCGACACCGGCATGCCGCTGGCCTTGGCCGCTTCCAACACGGAGGGATGCTCGATGGCGGAGACGATCAGGCGTTCGACGGGAGCGCCCTTGAGCGCCAGATTGTTGGCCTCGCTGCCGCCCGAGGTGAACACCACCATCGGCGCAATGGCGCCAACGGCCTGGGCCACCTGGTCGCGCGCATCTTCCAGCGCCTGCCTTGCCGCCCTGCCCTCGGCATGGACCGAAGAGGCATTGCCAGTCACGTCCATGGCGCGCAGCATCGCGGACTTCGCGGCGGGGCGGAGTGGCGACGTGGCGTTATGGTCAAGATAGGTTCTCACGCAAATGACCTTGTCTCTGGCTTCACGTGGCGTTCCTTGGTCTGCTTGATCGTGGCGGCGAGCGCCAGATTGCGCTTTTCCACCACGTCCTCGAGCGAGATTGACGACAGGAAGCTGAACATCTGGCGGCCGAGCGACGACCACAGGTCATGGGCATTGCAGCGCTCCCCCTTGACGCAGCCATCGACCGCGTCGCCGGTGCAGCGGGTGAGCTGCAGTTCCTCGTCGGCGGCAAGAATGATGTCGGAGATCTGGGTGTCAGCCGCCGGCCGGGCCAGCTTGTACCCCCCGCCCGGCCCACGGGAACTGTCGACCAGACCCGCCTTGCGGAGCTTGCCGAAAAGTTGCTCCAGATATTCCTGGCTGATGTCCTGTCGGTCGGCGATTTCAGCTAGCGAGACCGGTTCCCCATGGGAATGGGCGGCGATGTCGATCAACGCCATCACTGCGTAGCGGCCCTTGGTGCTCATCTTCATGGCTTCGAATCTCGTCCCAATGCACGAAGTTCTTGATTTTCAACCCCGCACCCGTGCTAAAGGCGGGGATCACTGGGATTTTCCCCAGTTTCGAACAATTCTAAACAGGGATATAGAAAACCCGAGTGCTGGAGTCAATTATTCGGTGGATATCCACCGGAGGATTCCGCCGGTTTTCCCCCCATGAGGGCCAAAGCTTTATGCCGGAAGTGATTTTCAGCGGACCCGCGGGGCGCATCGAAGCCCGTTACCACCATTCCAAGGCGGCGGGATCGCCCATTGCCATTCTGCTTCATCCACACCCGACATTCGGGGGCACGATGAACAACCCGATCGTGCATACGCTGTACCAGATGTTCCAGAGCCGGGGCTTCTCGGTGCTGCGCTTCAATTTCCGCGGTGTTGGCCGCAGCCAGGGCATTTTCGAGAATGGGGCGGGTGAACTGTCCGATGCGGCCTCAGCACTCGACTGGCTGCAGAGTTTCAACCGCGAGGCCAAGATCTGCTGGATCGCCGGCGTGTCCTTCGGGGCCTGGATTTCGATGCAGCTGTTGATGCGGCGGCCGGAAATCGGCGGCTTCATCTCGGTTGCGCCGCTCGCCAAGCATTACGATTTCTCGTTCCTGGCGCCTTGCCCGGCGTCCGGCCTCTTCATCAATGGCGAGAAGGATACGGTCACTCCGCCGGAAGCCGTTCATAGCCTCGTTGCCAAGCTGAAGACCCAGAAAGGCATTGCCGTCGAGCACAAGGTGATCCCCGGCGCCAACCACTTCTTCCAGGACAAGATCGACGACCTGTCGAAGATCTGCTCGACCTATCTCGACAAGCGGCTGGCGGCCGAAGGCCAGCTCTGAGGCGGAGCAGCCTTGCGGGGTTTCCGGGTGGCGGCCCGCGCACTGACGGGCTAAGTGCCCCGCCTTCAGCGAGGACGCTCATCATATGCCTGCATCGAATACCATTGATCTCAGGGACTGGGGACTGCTTGTTCTGCTCTCGGTTATCTGGGGCGGTTCGTTCTTGTTCGTCGGAATAGCGGTCAAGGATCTGTCACCCCTGGTCATCGTCATGGCGCGCGTGGTGATTGCAGCGGCAGCGCTCCTCCCCCTTCTCGTGCTATATGGCGGTGAATTGCCCAGCGGCCGGGCAAGCTGGACCGCCGTTGCCGGCCTTGCCTTGCTCAATAACATCCTGCCCTTCATTCTCATTGTCAGCGGTCAGACGATGATAGCCAGCGGACTGGCCTCGGTCATCAATGCGACGACACCGTTGTTCGGAACTGCCTTCATTGCACTCGCCGGCGGCGAGCGAATTGTAGCGCGGAAGGTTCTCGGCATCGCAATCGGCATCGCGGGCGTAGCGGTGTTGAAGGGGGCCACGATTTTTGATGCAGGCGGCCAAAGCCTGGGCATTCTGTTATGCCTCGCTGCAGCCGCAAGCTATGGACTCGGCAGCTTGTGGGCCAAGAAGAAGTTGCATGGCATTCCCGCGCTCAGCGCCGCCACCGGGCAATTGCTCATCTCGTCAGGCGTGATGCTGGTGCTGGGTTTTGCCTTCGACAATCCAGCGACCCTGTTCAAGGCATCCGGCGCCACCTGGGCGGCGTTGCTCGGCCTGGCACTGGTCGCAACCTCGTTCGCATACATCATCTTCTTTCGCGTCGTGGCGCGCGCCGGGCCGGCCAATGTGCTGCTGGTGACGATGATGATTCCGCTGTCAGCCATCATCATGGGGTATGCGGTTTTGAACGAGACCCTGGAAGTGCGCGAGATCATCGGCGCACTGATCATCATCGGGGCGCTGGTCATCATCGATGGACGGGCATTGGCGTTCCTAAGGGGTGGCAACACGCCCGCCTGACAGCGGCTGCGGCGCGCCCGTGGTGCGTGGAAATGTGATCGGCCGGCCTTCGAGACAGCGGACGGCAAGATAGGCCCAGGCCTCGGCCTCCATCGAATCGCCGTTGAGCCCCAGATCTTCCGCCACCAGAACACGCTCGCCCAAAGGCTCCAGCAATCCGCGAATCTCCCGCATCAGCGTGGGATTGTGACGGCCCCCACCACAAATGACATAGGCTTTCGGGCGCTCCGGCACATGCCCGACAGCGCGGGCAATCGAGGTGGCGGTAAAATGCGTCAGCGTTGCCGCGCCATCTTCAGGCGTCAGGCCCTCGAGCGCGCTGACATCGAAGCCGTTGCGGTCAAGGGATTTCGGAGCAAGCTTTTCGAAATAGGGGCTGCGGGCCAGCGCCATGAAGGCGTTCGCATCCAAAACGCCTCTTGCGGCCAATGCCCCATCGCGATCGAAGGGCACATCGGTGTGACGTTCGCACCAATCATTCAACAAGGCATTGCCCGGGCCGGTGTCAAAAGCGACGAGATCGCCGTCCCGTCCGATCCAGGTCATATTGGCCACACCACCAATGTTCACAAAAGCTGCGGGGCGGATGTCGAGGCGGGCGGCCAGGGCGCGGTGATAGACTGGCACGAGCGGCGCACCCTGCCCGCCTGCGGCGATATCGGCGGCGCGCATATCGTAAACAACCGTGCAGCCCGTATGTTTCGCGAGCACCTTACCATCACCCAGTTGCAGCGTGAGGCGGATCTCCGGGCGATGGATGACCGTCTGGCCGTGAAAGCCGATTACATCGATTTCAGAAGACCTTAGACCATTTTGCTGCAAGAACAGGTGAACGGCTTCGGCATGCCATCCGGTCAGTTCGCGCTCGGCTTCCGCCAGACAACCGGGACGTGCGGCGCGATCCGTCACGCTCTTGGCCGCGACCAGCGCTTCATGCAGCAGAGCCTGCTGTTCGGGCCGATAGGGATAGGTGGCCGAGGGACCGCGTTCGACAACGTCCTCGCCATCGGTGGCCAGAAGGGCCACGTCGATGCCGTCGAGCGAGGTTCCCGACATGAGGCCAATTGCGGTTCGCCGTTTTGACACCTGTTGATCCCGTGGTATGAGCCGCCACCGTTTTCGAAAGCAGCGTCAGATGAGCCAGTTCAAGTCCGATTTCCTCAACATACTGTCGTCTCGTGGTTTCATCCACCAGATCTCGGACCCCGAGGGTCTCGACGCTGTAGCCAAGGCCGGAACGATTTCCGGTTACATCGGCTTCGATGCGACGGCGGCATCCCTGCATGCGGGTTCGCTCGTCCAGATTATGATGCTGCGCTGGATGCAGAAGACCGGCCACAGGCCGATTGCGCTGATGGGCGGCGGCACCACCAAGATCGGCGATCCGTCGTTCAAGGACGAAGCGCGGAAGCTGCTGACTGTCGAACAGATCGCGGCCAATCTCGCGGGTATTCGCCAGGTGTTCTCGAAGTTCCTGACTTTCGGCGACGGCAGCACGGACGCGCGGATGGTCAACAATGCCGACTGGCTGGATCATCTCAACTACATTGATTTCCTGCGCGATTATGGGGTGCATTTCACCATCAACCGCATGCTGAGCTTCGACTCGGTGAAGCTCAGGCTCGACCGCGAGCAGCCGCTGACCTTCCTCGAGTTCAACTACATGATCCTGCAGGCCTATGACTTCCTCGAACTGTCACGCCGCGAGTCTTGCGTGTTGCAGATGGGCGGCTCCGACCAGTGGGGCAACATCGTCAACGGCATCGAACTTGGGCGCCGCTGCGACCAGCGCCAGCTCTATGCGCTGACGTCGCCGCTGCTGACCACGTCATCGGGGGCCAAAATGGGCAAGACCATGTCGGGGGCCGTGTGGCTCAACGCCGACATGCTGAGCCCATACGACTACTGGCAATACTGGCGAAATTCCGAGGATGCCGATATCGGCCGGTTCCTGAAGCTCTATACCGAACTGCCGCTCGACGAGATTGCGAAGCTGGCTGCACTCGGGGGGTCAGAGGTGAACGAGGCCAAAAAGATTCTGGCCACTGAAGCCACCACGATGCTGCATGGACGTGAGGCTGCGCTGCAGGCCGCCGAAACGGCACGGCGCACCTTCGAGGAGGGCCGCAGCGCGGAAGGCCTGCCGACGATCAGCCTCGACCTTGCCGAAGGTACCGGTATTCTGGCGGCCCTTGTGGCCGCAGGCTTCGCGTCATCGAACGGCGAGGCACGGCGCTCGATCCAGGGCGGCGCCATCCGCGTCAACGATCAGGCGATTGCCGATGACAAGCTGAGGCTCACGCGCGAGAGCTGCAATGCCGAAGGCGTGATCAAGCTCTCGATGGGCAAGAAGAAACACGTGCTGATCAAGGCGCAGTAAATCAGTTCTGGGTCTTGTCGGTGTTGCTGTTCTTCGCCTGCGTCGGGCGCCCGCTGCCAAATTCGAAGAACTTTCGCAGGATGCCGGGCGCGACGGCCGAGACCGGGTTCATCTGGAATACCGGCTTGTCGATATTTCCGCCAAGTGCGAACGTGACCCCGATGATACCCTGCCCCTTGCCTCCCGTAAGAATGTCTCCAGCCAGCGGGATGTTGCTGATGAACGAGTTCAGCGCATAGATCGGGATGATCGTTCCGGTAATGTCGACCCTGCCATCGGATTTGCTGATCAGGCCTTCGGCGCTGGCGCCCAGTTCATTGCCCTGCACCAGGCTGTCACCAATGCGGATGAACTTCTCATCCGAGGTAAACGGCAGCGTGAGCTTGTTGAACGACAGCGATTCGCGCCGTGGTCCGGTTTTCTTTGGCTTGCCCTTGGTATCAAGCTCGGCCAGTGCGGCTTCATTGCGCACCTCGAAATTGCGCAGCACGAGCTTGCCCTTCTTGACGGCTCCGCCTGGATCATTGGACAGCAGCGCATAGAATTCGATCTGGCCGCCCGCAACCCGTGAATACAGATTGGCGGCGCGGATCGCGGCGCCGCCGTCACGTCCATTGATGCGCATCTCGCGGCCACCTTCGACCGGCGTCACACGGAAGACCACCGGCTGGCCGCTGAGGAATGTCCCGGAGACCTCGGCTTGTTCCAGCCGGCCGCGGCGGGCCCGCAGGTTGCCGCTGACGCCGCTGATCACTTCGCCACGGTTGGCATAGATGCGATCGAGGCTGAGCGAAATGCTGATCGGGGTATTGTCCGGCTCTTCAACCTTGCCGCCGGGCTTGCTGGCGCCGAACATGCCTCTGATGAGGGGGCGCGCATCGAAGCTGTCGCCCTTGAGACTGACGGAGGTGCCGTCCTCGCCATTCTTGACGGTCATGGCGAAGATGTTCTCGTCGCTCAGGCGCATCTCGCTGAATTTGGCTGTACGAAATCCGACACCCTTGGGGCCGAGCGTGATGCCACCCTTGATCGACAGCCCTGGCCCCTTGATGACCAGGTCCTCGACCCGGCGGCCGTCCTTGCCCTTGCTGAAATAGGTCAGGCTGGCGCTGGTCTTCGGAGTGGCGGGCCTGAACCAGTTGATGGGCGTGATGCGCATTTCGCATTCGTCGAGATCAATGTCGACATCGACGCGGCCCTCACTATCGCCAAGGTCGCTCACCGTCGCCTTGACGCCGACGGGTCCCCGCAGGAACGTTCCGAGGTCAACGCCGATCTTGCGACGCTCCTCGCCGTCGAGATTGGCCTCAATGACGGCGGATTGCTTGGCGTCCGGCCCGGCGGCACGCTGCCATGTCAGTTTCACCGGAATGCCTTCCAGCTTTGCCGTGCCATTGGCCTTCAGTGCGCCTTCGTCCACCGTAAGGTCGATTTCGCCATCGGTGATGTCGGTGCCAGGAAGCGCATCCTTGAGGCCAGTCCTGGAGATATGTGCCGAGGCATCGACGACGACGCGGTCTTTCGGCACATCCTTGATCAGCGGCATCGACATCTTCACCTTCACCCGGGCATCGCCTTTCAGTTTCGTCGTATCGAAACCGGTGTTGCGGATCAGATTGAGAACCGGATGTGACAGATATTCGATCAGCGCGGGTGCGGTGGCAGCGACGTCGAGATCGAATTCCGCAAGGGTTTCCGGTGCCAGGATATCGCGGGCGAGCATGGTGCTCGCAGCCAATCTGCCTGTCTTGCCGGATGCGAGCGCAACGTCGGCCTGGTCGACCTTCAGGCTGAAGTCATTGTCGATCAGCTTGGCCTCGCCGGACGCATTGGTGAGCGGCGGAAGGTCCTTCAGATAGGACGTGGTGACGTCCGCCATGCGGAAGGCAAGATTGATTGACTTGTCGGGCAAACGGTTCGTCGTCTTCGATCTCGCCAGAGAATCGACAGGCAGATTCACCTGGAATTCGCCATCAGAAATGCGGCCAGCCTTGATGTTCTGGTTGACCCACGCGCGGGTCTTGGGCGCCATGATCGGTGGCCAGAGCCGGCGCAGCAGAACCGCAGACAGATCGCGTATCCGGCCTGACAGGCGAATTCCCGGCGACTCGCCTCCCCCGGTGATGGCTCCGCGAATGCGAACACCCGTGTCGCCGGACATGACGACCAGGTCGTCGATATCCAAACGGGCTTCCTCGATTGCCGCACTGCCGACAAAGTCGATACGGTCGACGGCGACAGGCGTCTTGTTCGACCCTTGGGCATCGATTGCCACGTTGCGGGCCTCGAGCGAAATCTTGAGGGCCTGAAGCCTGCCCTCTGTGTCGCGCTGGGGAAGAACGTTGCCACGCACCTGGGCGCGCGAACTGCCGACCAGCAGGCTTGAGTCTGTGATGATGATGCTGCCGGTCACCGGATCGTAGTCCGCGCGCAGCGAACCTTCGTCGATGATGATGGGTTCGGCCAGATAATCCGGCAGACCGACCTCGCCCGCCGAGGCGTTAAACTCGGCGGTTGCCTTGGTGAGAAGTCCTGTTTCGGTGATCTCGGCCTCGATATGGCCGGCAAGAGGCACCTTCACGCGGGCGAGTTGCGAGAGCGCAAAGATCTCATCCGAGATGTTCGCCGGCACCAGATCCGCCAACCGCAGACTGACGGAGAAGGACTTGGTTTCACGGCGATAGCTGGCCGACATGTCGGCGTGCCAGTTCCCCCGCTGCGCACCGTTCGAGACCTCCGCATTGGAGACGACTGCGAAGCCATACGGCATGCGCTGGAACACGAGGTCGGCCTTGGGAATATTCCAGATCGAATCGTTGGCCTCGTCGTAAATTCTGATCTCCGCATCGGCGATGCGAACTGTGTCGATGGCTTTGAGCGAGGCCTCGCCCGTGGTGCCGGAGTTCTCGCCACTCAGAATGCGGAAGAGACTGGCAGCGCCACTGGCAGGATCGGGCTGCTCGGCCAACATTTCCTGATCCGACTTGCCGGTTGAGTCCGTGGGCGGTGAGCCGACCGCAACCGACTCGTTCTCGGGCGCCGCCTCGCCGAAACCCAGTTCGATCTGCCCCTCGATGTTGCGCATGATGCGGATGCGCGGGCCGATGAGCTCAAGGGAGCGTGGGACGAGCGCACCTGACAAGATCGCCTGCTCATCGATTCCAATGGCAGCGCGGGGGGCGCGGGCGATCAGCGATCCGGAATCGTCCTTCAGTTCAATACTGCGCAGGCGAAGATGCGGGACGCCGTTTTCATTTCTCTCGATGACGATACCGCCGACGGTCACCGACATTCCGCTGAGATTGGCGTTGATGCGGCTTTCAACCGTATCCCTCATGAAATCGAGCGACACCGGCCCCTGCGAGAGGCGGAAATAGATCGCCATCGCCGCAATCAGCAGAACGGCTAGGACAGACATGATGCTGTAGGCGGAAACCTTAATCAGCCGCCGCACCGGGTTCCCGTTCCACTTTCAAACTACCTGTCAATCCTTTGCCATCTCGGCCGTCTGTGCGCAATGAACCATGGGTATGACCAGCAAGCCTTTTCGTGCTTTCGCCACGAAAGATGGGCCAAAGCGTGACCAACCCGCCCCCAGCCGGCCTTGGTGTGATTGTGGCCAAGGAAAGCCGCAACGTCAATTGTACCTTCAGCAGTACGCTTTGGAGAACGGCTGGCAATTCGCCATGACATCCCCCTGGTCACACGGTATCTTCACGGGTGATTCCGTTGCATCGGGCAAAGAGAGGAAGACTCCAGGATGTTTTTCCGCAAACAGAAGTCTGTGGGCAACGACAACCGCCCGGTGCCGGCGCAACCGACCTTCATCGGCGCCGACACGCGATTTGACGGCAACATCGACACGGACGGCGAATTGCATATCGAGGGCGAGGTCCGCGGTTCGGTGCGGGCGGGTGTCTGCATCATCGCCACGAGCGGAATCGTCGAAGGCGAAGTCATCGCCGGCGACGTGATCGTTCACGGGCGAGTGGACGGTCCGCTGCGCGCCACACATGTGCATCTGCAACCCGGCGCCACGGTGGAAGGCGACATAACCAGCGAGACGATTGCCATCGAAACTGGCGCACGGCTTTCTGGCGCTGTCTGGCAGTCGGCGCGCGATCATCAGCCGCGCCAGCGCGCCGCCTTGGGCTATGGCGAATCCTCGCATCTGTTTTCAGACTCCCTGTGGTCCAGCCAGGAGGACGATCCCATGCGGCCGCTCAAAGCAGTCAAGCCGCGCGCCGCCAACGGTTCGCGCGGCTAGGGCAACCGGCGCCCAATGCGCTAGACTTCGCCTTCGTCCGGAATATTCAGAACACGGCCACAGGCCTTGCAGTGGACGGCATCACGCTCGTGCCGCATCAGTCCGCAGTCCGGGCAGGTATAGCTCACCTTGTCGGGCCGGAGCATCACCTGCACGAGCCGCAAGAACAGCGATACACCGAATATCATGATGACCACAGAGATCAGGCGCCCCGTCGTGCCCTCGAGCACGATGTCACCAAAGCCGGTTGTGGTGAGTGCGGTGACGGTGAAATACAGCGCATCCGCATAATTCGCCACCTCGGGGTTGGTGTAGTGCTGCGTCTCATAGACAATCGCCGTCATCACGAACATGAAGACGCCGAGATTGAGCGCCGACATGCTGATCTGCTCATTGCGGCGGAACCAGCGGAAATCCTGGCGTAGGCGCTTCAGCAACTGGTAGGATCTCAGCAGCCGCAGTATTCGTGCGACGCGGAGGAAGGCCAGCCCCTCGCCGACGATGGGAGCCAGCAGCGAGATGATCACGACGATGTCGACGAGGCCAAACGGGCTGGCCAGCATCTTGAAGCGGTCACGGGCGATCCACAGGCGGGCCATGAAGTCCAGCACCAGTATCGTGCCAATGACTGCATCGGCGACCTCCACTCCCTGCGAATGAAGGAATGACGACAGGATCAGAAAGATGATCGTAACGAGATCGAACAACAGCAGGCCATAGCGGAACCGATGCGCCCGCAGGCTTTCACCCTCATACAGATCGTGGATGCGTTGCTGGAACGTCTTTGCCGATGATGCCGCCATGCGGATTCCCTAGTCGACGGGGTTGTATCCGTCCAGTCTGGACGCGCGCCGCTAACAGTTTATAGTACCAACAGATTTCAGGAGTGTTTTCGCATGCCAAAGGGATACTGGATCGCCCATGTCACCGTTACCGATCCCGACCAGTACAAGCTCTATGCTGCGGACGCGCCTTTGGCCTTCAAGAAATACGGTGCGACGATCCTGGCGCGCGGCGGCGCCTTCCAGCAGATGGAGGGTGATGCACGGCCGCGCAATGTGGTGATCGAATTCCCGTCGCTGCAACTGGCCATCGATTGCTACAACTCGACTGAATATCAAGCTGCCAAGGCAAAGCGCGCCGGCGCGGGTGTCGCCGAAATCGTACTGGTCGAAGGCGTCTGATCAGCGCAGCAGATCCAGCAGGCTGAGCTTGCCAAGGGCCGGCAGTTTGATGGCCAGATCATCCGGATCGATGCCGATGGCGGTGCCGAGAATATCGAATTCGAGGCCCTCTTCGCGCGCCACCGTCAACCCAAAGAGTCCCCAAGCGGACATGACCGCTCCGGTTCCGCTGGCGGCGCGGCCAAAGCGCAGGCCTGCGCCCAGATAATCCTTGCCGATCGCGACCGGCGGCAGTTCAGCCTCGAAGCCGGGCGTATTTCGGACGACCCAGGCGACGAAGCTGTTGGAGTTGGGACCCGGCCAGACGACATAGCTGCCGCGCCGCGCACCGGGATAATTGTCGATCGACATCTCGATCGCTGGAATCAGTTTTTCAGCTTCGGGACCCGAGATCGATTTGACCACATATGGCCTGTTGCCATACCAATACGCATCGGCGGCATAGGCATCGCGGCGCACCGGACTTCCCCAGCCGACAACATCATAGCGGGTCCATTGAGCAGCGCCCCGCGGCTTCAGGACGATGGACAGGTGCTCGGCGAAAATGGATTTCCACCGGCCGGTGCGCGACGCCAGGATCAGCACTTTTGCCTCGGAGACATTGCGCGCCTCCGCCAGCAAGCCAGAAGATGTCCAGTTCGCGGAGCGCCAGTTGTCCGGCCATCCCCGCGCCAAGGACAATGCGGTGCCCATTGCGATCGGCAGGACAATGGCGAGAACGACGTAAACCCCGAGCCACCCAAGAATTCGCCGCAACATGGCCAGACCCTCAACCGCCAGCGTGGCAGGATCAAGGCGCTTTTCATTCAACCGGCCCGTTGCTATGACCGCTCTCCGAAAAGGGGACGAGAAATATGAAGCTTGCCATTGCCGGAGCCGCCGGGCGCATGGGCCGCGTGCTGACCCGGATCGTGCACGAGACGCCGGGCATGGAGGTGGCTGGCGGAATCGAGTCCGAGGGGTCGGCCCATATCGGTGCCGACATGGGCGTGCTGGCGGGGATCGGCGCGCTTGACGCGTTGGTCACGGATGATGCCTTGACGCTTCTGACGCAGGTTGACGGCATCATCGACTTCACGGTGCCTGCGGCAACGCTGGCTCTGGCCGAGCTGACGGCACAGGCGCGCATCGTCCACGTGATTGGCACCACAGGCATCGACGAGGCCGGCAATGCCCAGATCAGGGCAGCCGCGCGGCACGCGCGCATCGTCAAGTCCGGCAACATGAGCCTCGGGGTCAATATGCTTGCCGCGCTGGTGCGCAAGGTGGCGGCGACTCTCGATGAGGACTACGACATCGAGATCGTCGAGATGCATCACAAGCACAAGATCGACGCACCCTCGGGCACAGCGCTGATGCTGGGCGAAGCAGCCGCGCAAGGGCGCGGCATCGATCTCAAGAGCCGCGCGGTCCGCTCGCGCGATGGCCATACGGGTGCACGCAACGCCGGCGACATCGGCTTTGCGACCCTGCGCGGCGGATCGGTGATCGGCGAACATACGGTGATGTTCGCGGGCGAGACGGAGCGGATCGAACTGACGCACAAGGCCTCGAGCCGCGAGATGTTCGCGCGCGGCGCAGTGCGGGCCGCGATGTGGGCCTTCGACAAGAAGCCCGGACTTTATGCAATGACCGACGTCTTGGGATTGGAGTGAACATGAACCGCCTTCTCGTGCTGGTCCGTCACGGACAAAGCGAATGGAACCTCAAGAACCTGTTCACCGGCTGGAAAGACCCGGACCTCACCGAGCAAGGTGTGCGTGAGGCGCATGCGGCGGGCCAGAAGCTTAAGGCGAAGGGCTTCCAGTTCGACATCGCCTACACCAGCGTGCTGACGCGCGCCCAGCACACGCTGAACATCATGCTCGACGAACTCGGTCAGCCCGGGCTTCAGACCATCAAGGATCAGGCGCTGAACGAGCGCGACTATGGCGATCTCACCGGCCTCAACAAGGACGACGCGCGCAAGAAGTGGGGCGAGGAGCAAGTGCATGTCTGGCGGCGCTCCTATGACGTGCCGCCGCCGGGCGGGGAAAGCCTGAAGGATACGCTGGCACGGGCGCTGCCCTATTACATGAAGCACATCCAGCCGGACGTGCTGTCGGGCAAGCGCGTGCTGGTGGCGGCGCACGGCAATTCCATCCGTTCACTGATCATGGCCATCGAGGGCCTGACGCCGGAACAGATCCTCAAGCGCGAACTCGATACAGGGGTGCCCGTGGTCTACCAGTTGGGCGCAGACTCACGTCCGGTCTCGGTTGAGACCTTGGCCTGAACTAGGCGCCGAGGCTTTCCTTCACCCGTTGCTGAAAGTAATGCACGCCCTGCTCATGGCGTGGTGACAGCGGGCCGGACCTGTAGTTCCCGGCCTCGTAGTTCCTGTGGGTCCTGACGCAGATGCCGTAGTCCTCGCGGACCACCGCGAGATTGCGTTCGATCGTATCGCTGCGCTTGTCGTCCAGGTCGGCCGCGGTGTCGGCGAAATAGAAATGATAAAGCTGCTCGGTCTTGTCTGTGGCGATGGGATTGATGCGCGAGGTGTTCATGCCGCCGTCGAACAGCGACAGCGTCCAGTTGGGCCACATCCATAACCACTTGCCGCGATAAAAGAGGCCTTCCTTCGGTGGCGCCGTCATGCGGATGAAGCCCTTGTGGGCGGTGGTCTTGAACTCCTCGAAATTGATGGCGGCGAAGAATTTCGGGTGAACGCCGGGAATGTGATAACCCTCGACGAAATTGTCGGTGTAGATTTTCCAGTTGGCGTCGAAATTCACGGTCGCGCTGCGGACATTGTGATAGGTCTCAATTGGCTCGTCCGCGAGTTCAGCGATGAGATCGCCCAGTTGCGAGACGAGGTCCTCCTGCGGATCGATGGCGGCAAACAGCAGGCCGCGCCACTCAGCCACCTGAATGGGCTCCAGCGGCCAGTCCTTTGGATCGAATCCCGGTTCGGTGCCGAACCAGGGTGCATTGATCAGGTTACCGTCATCGGCGAAGACCCACTGGTGATAGGGGCAGCGGATGGTGGCGCAGCGCCCGGTGCCCTCCTCCAGCAACTGCGCGCCACGATGGCGGCAGACATTGCGGAAGGCCCGGATCGCACCGTCGCGGCCGCGAATGGCGAAAACCTTGATGCCCGCGATGTCGGCTGCCACATACTGCCCGCGCTCGGCAACCTCCGAGACCGGCCCCAGGAGTTGCCAGGTCTTGGCGAAAATCTCGCTGCGCTCGCGTGGGAACACAGCAGGATCGACATAGAAACGGGGATCAAGATTGAGCATGGCGGACTCCGGTTGGAAGTCCAGCTTGCAACAATCATGCGGGCTAGTCGATATCCTCGACCACCTGGTCGCCGCCGCCCTTCACCTTGTGAGCGAGCGAGGCCTGGATGAATTCCTCGACTTCGCCGTCCAGCACATCGCCCGGTGCCGTAGAGGTGTGGCCGGTGCGCAGATCCTTCACCAGCTGATAGGGCTGCAGCACGTAAGAGCGGATCTGGTGCCCCCAGCCAATGTCGGTCTTCTTGGCATTGGCGGCATCGATCTTTTCCTGCTGCTTCTGCAGCTCCACTTCGTAAAGCCGGGCTTTCAGCATTTTGATCGCCGTGGCGCGGTTCTTGTGCTGCGAGCGCTCGGCCTGGCAGGCGACGATGATGCCGCTCGGAACGTGAGTGATACGCACGGCGGAATCGGTCGTGTTGATGTGCTGGCCCCCGGCACCGCTGGCGCGGTAGGTGTCGACTTTCAGGTCGCTGTCGACGATCTCGATGTTGATGTTGTCATCAACCACCGGATAGACCCAGACCGACGAAAAAGACGTGTGGCGGCGGGCGTTCGAATCATAGGGCGATATACGCACCAGGCGGTGCACGCCCGACTCGGTCTTGAGCTTGCCGTAGGCATTGTGACCCTTGATCTCAAGGGTGCAGGACTTGATCCCGGCTTCTTCGCCCGGATGCTCGTCCAGCACTTCGGCCTTGTAGCCATATTTATTGGCGTAGCGCAGATACATGCGCATCAGCATCGAGGCCCAGTCCTGGCTTTCGGTGCCGCCGGCGCCGGCGTTGATCTGCAGATAGGCATCGTTGCCGTCGGCTTCACCCGACAGCAACGTCTCAATCTCGTATTCCGCGACCTTCGGCTTCATGGCGAAGAGCGCCTTCTCGGCCTCGGAGACGATGCCCTGATCGTCTTCCATCTCGCCCATCTCGATGAGTTCGGTGTTGTCCGCGATGGACTGCTCGAGTTCCATCACCATCTTGATGCGGGAATCGAGATCCTGCCGCTTCCGCATAATCTCCTGCGCCTTCTGCGGATCATTCCAGATCGAAGGGTCTTCGGACTTGGCGTTCAGTTCGGCGAGACGGCGGAGCGCATTGTCCCAGTCAAAGATGCCTCCTCAGCAGTCCAATGGACTGCTTCATGTCGTCGACCAGTGTGGCCACTTCAGCGCGCATGATACCTGCTCAAGAAAATTCGATGAGGCTCAATAGAGGCCGCCACCCTGCGTCGTCAACCCGCCATCGCCAGCGGGCGGCTGCTGACCGGGTTGTGGCTCGGGCGTGGACTGCCCGGGCTGCTGGGTGGCTGGCACCAGGACCACGCCCTCGCCGGGCTTCGGCGCCGCATTGGCGGTCACGGTTCCTTCGCCGATGACCTTGGTCGAATCGGGCGGTTCGTCACCCGGCTTGAAGGCTTCGAGAATAACGCCTTCCTTGCCGAATATGGCGCGCTTGCCGGTCTTGGCATCGATCGGCATCAACTCGATGGCCCGGGGCACGCGGAATGGCGTGGCGGCCTTGTCGCGCAGGGCGAGGCGCATGAAATCGGCGACGATGGGTGCGGCCAGTTCGCCACCCGTCCGGCCCTTGCCCATGGGCTTCGGGTTGTCGTAGCCGACATACACTCCGACGACGAGGTCAGGCGTGTAGCCGATGAACCAGGCATCGCGCTCGTCGTTTGAGGTGCCGGTCTTGCCAGCCACCGGCTTGCCGACGATCTTGACCTTCTTGCCGGTGCCGCGTTCGACGACGCCTTCCATCATCGAGGTGATCTGGTAGGCCGTATACGGGCTCATCACCTGCTCGCGGACATCGAGCAATTCGGGTTCCGGCAGGCTTGCCGTCCATTCGGGTTGCGCGCAACCGGCGCAATTGCGGCCATCGTGACGGTAGATGGTTCGGCCGTAGCGATCCTGGATGCGGTCGATCAGAGTCGCATCGATCTTCTTGCCGCCGTTGTCGATGATCGCATAGGCGTTGACCATCTTCAGCAAGGTGGTTTCACCCGCACCGAGCGCCATCGCGAGTTGGCGCGGCAATTTTTCGTAGATGCCCAGCCGCTGCGCGAGGTCGGCGATCTTGGTCATCCCGAGTTCGTCGGCGAGACGCACCGTCATCACGTTTCGCGACTGTTCGATGCCGCGGCGCAAGGTCGAGGGACCGAAGAACTTGTCCTGATAGTTCTTCGGCTTCCACATCTTGCCGTCTGGCATCTTGAACTCGACGGGCGCGTCGAGCACCACGGAGGCAGGAGAATAGCCATTGTCGAGGGCGGCGGCATAGACGATCGGCTTGAACGACGATCCGGGCTGGCGCAACGCCTGCACTGCGCGATTGAACTGGCTGCGGCCGTAGGAAAACCCGCCGACAAGCGAAAGAACGCGCCCGGTATGCGGATCCATGGCAACGAGCGCACCTTCAACATCGGGCATCTGCACCAGATGCCATTGCGTCGGGTCCTTGCTTGGAGCCACATAGATGACGTCGCCCGGCACCAGAACGTCCGACGGCAACTTGACCACGGGACCGAGCTTGGAGCCGTCGACATAAGCCCTGGCCCATTTCAACAGTTCGAGCGGAATGACCGCCTTGTCGCGCGCTTCGGATTGCTTGCCATCAGGCAGGAGATGAGGCTGCAAGCCGATGACGGCTTCAGTGTCGGAAACGCCGAGGACGACGGCAAGACGCCAGGGTGCGACGTCCGGCGGCACTTTCTGGTCCTTGAGCAACACACCCCAGTCACCACTGGCAATATCGACTTTGGTGATGGGGCCACGGAATCCGCGCTTGCGGTCAAAGGCAATCAGGCCCCTTGCCAGCGACTGGCGGGCGTAGAGCTGGAGCTTGGGGTCAAGCGTGGTGCGGACCGACAGTCCGCCCTTTTCCAGCTTGTCCTTGCCGTACATTGTGATCAGCTCACGGCGCACTTCCTCAGCGAAGCTTTCCGCTGCAAAGAGCTGTGCGCCAAACGGGCGGGGATTGACTTCCAGCGGCTTGGCCTGCGCCGTCTTCATCTCCTCCTCGGAGATGTAGCCGTTGTCGAACATCTGCAGCAGAACCCAATTGCGCCGCTCGATGGCGCGTTCCTTCTGACGGAAGGGGTGATAGTTGTTGGGACCCTTGGGCAGAGCTGCAAGATAGGCCAGCTCCTCGAGCTGCAACTGATCGAGCGACTTGCCGAAATAGTTGAGCGATGCGGCGGCGACGCCATAGGAATTCATACCGAGGAATATCTCGTTGAGATAAAGCTCGATGATCTGGTCCTTGGTGAAAGTCTGCTCGATGCGCTGCACCAGCAGGGCTTCCTTCAGCTTGCGCTCCAGCGAGCGCTCGTTGGTGAGAAGGAAGTTCTTGGCAACCTGCTGCGTGATCGTCGACGCGCCGACGATTTGACCCTTGCCGCTGATCTTGACCTGCACGTATCGGAGTGCGGCCGATGCGATGCCCTGCCAATCGAGGCCGCCGTGGGTGAAGAACGTCTTATCCTCGGCAGAAATGAAAGCCTGGATCAGCCGCTTCGGCATCTGGCTCACCGGCACGAAGAGCCGGCGTTCCTCGGCATATTCCGCCAGCAGCGATCCGTCGCTGGCATGGATGCGGGTCATCACCGGCGGCTCGTAGGTGGCGAGCTTCTTGTAATCCGGCAAATCCTTCTGGGCGTCGGAAATGATGTAGAACACCCCGCCCGCGAGGACGAGGAACACCATGAAACCAACGGTAACGAGCCAGCCCAGAAAACGGAACATTATTTGATCAGCACCTGCCTTGTGGTTCCGGCCCGATAACACAAGCCCCGGCCCGGCTACAGCGAATTCGCTGCCCGAAGCTGGCTAGGCGCGGATTGTGGCCCTTGGGTGGCGGTGCCGTCAGCGCCTCAGGACGCGGAGGATGCTCATCGGCAGGTCAACGAGCGCCGGCAATGGATCGCTCAACGACAGCGTGGCGTAGCTTGAAGCGCCCAGGAGCTGACGCAGATATGTCATTGGACTGAGATGACCGTCGATGATTTCGGCCAGCGCCACGGGCAGATCGCGAATGCCATAGATCCAGCTATGGCCCGCCGCGGCACGGGCGGGTGTGACCGGCTGACCCGCCGCATGCAACCAGGCGGCATGTGCGAAGTTCACGCCCGCCGGCAGGCCCAGCGCGTGCCAGGTCCAGATTCGCGGATTCACATCGATCAGCTTGAAGCGGCCATCGCGCGGGTCGCGCATGAATTCGATCTCGACCAGTCCCGTATAGTTCAGTGAACGCAGGAAGATCGCCGCTTCGGCCTCGAAGTCTTGCGGTGGAAGCGTCTCGACAAAGGTGCCGGTGCCGGCCTTTCGCGGCCGCTGCCGCGTCCGCCGCGCCGCCATCACCAGCCGCGGCTCGCCATTGTCGCAGAAGGCGCAGTAGGAGAACTGGTTGGTTCCGTCATCGGGAATCATTTCCTGCACCACGAGGCCACCAGCACCGGCGAGGGTATGGGCTTCACGGAACAGTGAGAGGAACTGGGTGCGGTCGTCGGCACGCCAGGCCTTGGCAACCGTGAGCGCGTTGACGCCCTCCTTCATGGCAGGCTTGAGGATCACCGGATAGTCGAGATCGGCGGCGGCGGCCTCGGACTCAATGTCAATGCGATAAGTCCGCGGGTGGCCGATGCCCAGGTCGGCGGCGCGGGCATAGGTCAACTGCTTGTCGCCGCAGTAGCGGGTGACGCTCCATGGCGGGGTGGAGAGGCGGTAGTAATGCGACAGGGCGTCGTAATGGTTGGTCACGAGACGGACTTCGCTGTCCCCCGCGGGGATAAGAACCCAATCCATGCACTGGCCTGACTTGGCAAGCCCCTCGAGAAACGCAATTGCGGTGTCAGCTTCCGCGCCCGGCCAGCCGGCAATGGAGTGGACGTGTCGGCTGTAGGTCGCCAGCGCATTGGTACCGGGGAGAAATCTTACCGGTATGCCGCGTGAGACGAGATTGCGGGCAACGCCCAGTGCACTACAATCGCCGCCCATAAGCAAGACGCCGCCGGATTCCGGACGGGATTGAGCGACGGATTGCCCCGGCAGATCGACCACGCGGCCAGCAGTGCGGGGCTGCGGCAGCGCACCTTCCGGTCGAAGCCGCAGCGCGTCACTCATCACGGAGCCTTGGATGCAACTTGCTGGGCAAAGTATTTTTCGACGGCCATGGCCATGGCAGAGGCGACGTTGTTGCGCCACTCGGGCGACGTCAATTGCTTTTCGTCCTGCTTGCTGGACAGATATCCCAGTTCGATGAGAACGGACGGTACGTCCGGTGCCTTGAGCACGACGAAGCCGGCGGACCGCATGGGCTTGCCGGTGAAGGTGGTGACAGCCTTCATTTCACCCACTGCTTTCTTGGCGAAGAACATGGAATGGTTCTTCGATTCGCGCTGCACCAGATCAATGAGAATGTCGGTCACTTCCTCCGATTCCGTCTCGAAGTCGATGCCGCCGATAATGTCGGCGCGGTTTTCCTTGTGGGCCAATGCCTCGGCCTCGGCATCGGAGGCTTTTTCCGAGAGCGTGTAAATTGTGGCGCCGCGCGCCTCTTGGCCGCGCACGGTGTCCGCGTGAATGGCGATGAACAGATCGGCCTCATTGTCACGGGCGATGCGGACGCGCTGCTTCAGCGGCAAGAACCTGTCGTCCGTGCGTGTCATCACGACATCGAAATTGCCTTTGCGCTCCAGAATGTCGCGCAGTTTGAGACCGAAGGCGAGGACAACATCCTTCTCCTTGGTCTTCTTGAGACCAATGGCGCCGGGATCGATACCGCCATGACCGGGATCGATGACAATGCGCGGACGGCCGGACTTGCGGGCGGGTCTTTCGGACTGTCCGTCAGTGGCGGGCCCGGTGGTACTTCCAGGTTTCGGGCGGGGAACGGGAATGGCAGCCGCAACTTCATCGAGATCCTCCCCCGTCGCATCCTCCGTGGCGGTTTCAGTAGCGCCCGGGTCCACTTCCGCCGACGCGGGCTCGATGATATCGGAGGCCGGCTTTCCAGCCTCAGCGGCTTCAGCGATGGCCGCCATGGAAGTCTTCTCATCCGACTTCAGGGCGGAGTGGAAGGCCTCCGGCGTGGTTTGGACCAAGTCGACGACAATTCGCGCCGGTTGGCCCAATTGCGGCTCGACGATGAAGGACTTCTCGATCAGCACCGGTCCCTGCGTGTCGATGACGATGCGGGAGCGGCCGTCCTCTACCTCACCGTAACGGAATTCGCTGATCAGGCCCTGGGTCTGGCGGCCAGAATCGGGTGCAAAGTCAAAGCGAACCGCTGGAAGGTCGATCATCACCCGATATGGATCGGGAAGAACATAGACAGTGAACCCGACAGGCTCCGTGAGGTCCGCCACAAAGCGGGTGCGGGTTGTGTCGCCACCAATCCGGGCGGCGGTCGCAACCGTGGTTGTGGCCTTCGCCCACGCCATTTGCCCACTGCATGCCAGCACCGCCACGCAGAGGGCAAACGCCAGCACCATCCAGGCTGCAACCGAACGGCGGGCAGAGACGGAATGGTTGAACATGGCCAGGCGCGCGGTCCCTCTTCTCGCTTCGGCGTCCACGCTAGGGATTGAGGGTTAACCGTTGGTTGCCATGGGCGCTGCTGCGGCAAAGCTTGCAATTATGTCTAGCCACACATAAAAGGCAGTCGTCACCCGACCGTCATCGACGCGATTCTGCGATGCATGAATGACCGGGCGTCAGAATTGCGCGTGATGCGGGGTCCGGATGCGTAACGTCATCCCTTCATCTACGCGGTCAGGAGCGAGACCCTCGGAGGGGCCGCCAATTGGAACCGTTCCGGCGATCCGGAACATGAGGACAATCTTGGGCATGACCCACGCCACGACGAGAGCGCAGCTGCAGGACCGGTTTTTATCGGCCACAGCGAACGTGCCGCCTCGTGCCGCTGGCACAAACATGCCCCATTCGCGCAGCAGCACCCCGGGGTTCATCAGGCGTCTCCTTACCGGAGCGGAGAACCTATCGACCTTGCCGTGCCGGCGCAAAGGATCAGACACATGGGCAGCAAAATGCTCATCGATGCCAGCCACCCCGAGGAGACCCGCGTGGTCGTCCTCAAGGGCAACCGCATCGAGGAATTCGATTTCGAAAGCGCCGCCCGCCGCCAGCTGAAGGGCAATATCTATCTCGCCAAGGTGACGCGCGTCGAGCCGTCGCTGCAGGCGGCCTTCGTGGAGTATGGCGGAAATCGCCATGGCTTCCTGGCCTTCTCGGAAATTCACCCGGACTATTATCAGATCCCGCTGGCGGATCGCATGGCTCTGCTGGCGGCAGAGGAAGAAGAACACGCCCGGGAAAACGAGCACGACGACGATGAAGACAGCAATGGCCATAGCCAGCGTCACTCATCTCGGAGCCGCGGACGCGGCTCCAGTGAAAACGGCGATGAAAACGGTCATCCCCGAACCCGCCAGTCGCGCCGCTCGGAAGAGAGCCGCCACGGCGAGCAGGAGCCGCACGCCGACACTCACGGAACTGATGACCATCAGGGCGAGGATCTTGGCCCGGATGATGCCAGCGCGGAGTATCACCAGCCCGACGAACCCGAGGTAGAGGACGCTGGCGGCAGTCAAGACTCTTCGGATGACAGTTCCGCTGAAGAGCAGAATGGGGATGTCAGCTCAGACGAAGAGGACGGTGACACACCACCGCGCGGCAAGCCGATGGCTGCCGATCACGAGCAGGACAGCATTTCGGAAAGTGTCGAACCAGACGAAGAGGGTTCCGATCCGGATGAGCCCTCGAGCGAGGACAATGCCCCGCCCGTTGAGTCCGTGGCCCCTGCTCCGTCCGTCGAGCACGGCATGCCCGGCGAACTCGGCAACGGCGTAGAGGAAGTCGGCGAAGATCCGGACGCCCAGCGCGTCGAATCGATCGGTGCCGAGGATGCCATGGAAGAAGTGCCGCAGCGCCGCCGCAAGGTGCAGCGCCGGCAGTACAAGATCCAGGAAGTGATCAAGCGGCGCCAGGTCATCCTGGTGCAGGTGGTCAAGGAAGAACGCGGCAACAAGGGCGCGGCGCTTACCACCTACCTGTCGCTTGCCGGACGCTATTGCGTGTTGATGCCCAATACCGCGCGCGGTGGAGGCATCTCCCGGAAGATTACCGACTCCGGCGACCGCCGCCGTCTCAAGGAAGTGGCCAAGGAGATTGAAGTGCCGCAGGGCATGGGTCTCATCGTCCGTACGGCGGGCGCACAGCGCACCAAGACGGAGATCAAGCGGGACTACGATTACCTGCTCCGTCTGTGGGAAAGTGTGCGCGACCTGACGCTGAAGAGCCAGGCGCCGGCACTCGTCTATGAAGAAGGCAGCCTGGTGAAGCGCGCCATCCGCGATCTCTACACCAAGGATGTCGACGAGGTGATGGTCGAGGGCGACGACGCGTATCGTGAAGCGAAGGACTTCATGAAGATGCTCATGCCCAGCCATGCCAAGAACGTGAAGTCCTACAAGGATACGCGTCCGCTGTTCTCGCGCTATCAGGCCGAGAGCCAGCTGGACGGGCTTTATTCGCCGACCGTCACGCTGCCGTCAGGTGGCTACATGGTGATCAACCAGACGGAAGCCCTCGTCTCGGTCGACATCAATTCCGGCAAGGCGACGCGCGAACACAATATCGAGGACACGGCGCTCAAGACCAACCTTGAAGCCTCCGATGAAATCGCCCGCCAGTTGCGCCTGCGCGACCTCGCCGGCCTCGTGGTCATCGACTTCATCGACATGGAGGAGAAGCGCAACAACCGCAATGTCGAGCGCCGCCTCAAGGACGCGCTGAAGAACGACCGGGCGCGTATTCAGGTCGGTCACATCAGCCATTTCGGTTTGCTGGAAATGTCACGCCAGCGTCTGCGCCCGGGCCTTCTCGAAGGGTCGTCGCGCACCTGTCCGCATTGCGAAGGCCGCGGCATCGTCCGCTCGATCTCGTCGTGCGGACTCTCCGTGTTGCGGGCCATCGAGGAACACCTGATCGCCCGCAAGCCCGAGAACCTCACGGTCAAGTGCACGCGTGAGATCGCCTTCTATATTCTCAACGAGAAGCGCGACAATCTCCTGAGCATCGAAACCACCTATGGGATCTCGGTGTTCATCACGCCCAGTGACGAGCTGAAAGGCTCTCAGGCGGTGATCGAGCGCGCACCGGATCGCAACATTCCGCCACGCAAGGTCATTGCGGCGCCGGTCCGCATGGACTCGACATTCGAGGAAGAGGATGAAGCCCCGGCAGAAGCCGAGGCGGCGCCCGAATTCGAAATCGATGAGGACAGCGAGGACGAGGGCGAGTCGCAGGCCGAATCCGGCACTGACCGCCAGAGCCAGCAGAACGGGGACCGGCAGGACAATGGCAAGAAGCGCCGCCGCCGCCGGGGCCGGCGCGGCGGCCGTGGCCGCGACGAACAACCGGGTTCGGAAGCCCAGACCAGCGCACAAGACAGCATTCCCGGCCTTGGTGAACAGCCGACGCTCGACGCCGACTATTCGAGTGACGAATCTCCTGATCAGCCGGAAGACGCTGTGGCCGCCGCAGAGGGTATCAGCCCCGAAGGCGAGGCCGAACAAGCCGAGGCCGTGCCTGCTGCCGACAAGCCGGAACGTGCGCCCCGCGCACGCCGGGACCGCTGGGGCCGTACCCGTGGCGGCGAGAGGCGGCCAAAATCCGAGGATGGCCAGTTGCCAGCCGAGACCGCTGCCCCGGACATC
>CAUJIO010000090.1 GCA_963205315.1 Pseudomonadota bacterium
GCGAGCGGTTTTGGGCGGCGTGGCCCTGATGATGATGATGGTGATGCCGGCAGCCGCCGCGCAATGCGGGCGGACCGGCGCGGGCTTTGAATCGTGGAAGGCGGACTTTGCCTCGGAGGCCAAGGCGAATGGCGTGGGGGCGCGGGGCCTGAAGGCGTTGGCGGCGACAAGCTATGCCACTGCCACCATCAAGGCCGACCGCAGCCAGCATTCGTTCAAGCTGTCGCTCGAACAGTTCATGCAGAAGCGCGGAGCGGCGGCGATCATCGGGCGCGGGAAGAAGATGAAGGCGGCCAATGCGGCGCTGTTCGACAAGCTGGAGAAGCGGTTCGGCGTGCCGCCCGGTCCGCTGATCGCCATCTGGGGCATGGAGACGGCGTTCGGCGCCTATATGGGAAACCAGAACACCGTGTCCGCCGTGGCGACGCTTGCCTATGATTGCCGCAGGCCGGAGTTCTTCACCGAACAACTGATCGCGGCGCTGAAGCTTGTCGACAAGGGCGTGCTCTCATCGTCGTCGCGCGGCGCCATGCATGGCGAAGTGGGGCAAACGCAGTTCCTGCCGAAGAACGTATTCCTGTACGGCGCCGATGGCGACGGCGGCGGCATCAACCTCAACAGCAAGGCGGACGCGCTCGCCTCGACCGCACGCTTCCTGAGCCGCGAAGGCTGGAACAAGGGCGGACCCTACCACGCCGGCTCGTTTGCCAACTGGAACGCGGCGACCGTCTATCAGAAAGCGCTCGCCATCATGGCCAGCAAGATCGACGGCGGCAGCTGATGGCGCGCGCCAGGGAACAGGATCATCCGTTTTACAAGCCACTGTGGCGGCGTGTTATGATCGTCATCGTCATTGCGCTGTGGCTGGGTTTTGAACTCTACATGGGCAGCGGTGGCATCTGGCTGGCGGTCGCGGCAGGTGCGCTGGCCTATGCGGTCTATACGTTCTTCATCACATGGCCCAAAGATGCGCCGAAGGATTCACCCAAGGACGATGCCGGCCCCGCGGCCTGAGCAACGTCATCACTGTTACTGAAGCGGAGAAGTCATCATGGAATATCGTCTGCTTGGCCGTTCAGGCCTCAAGGTGTCGCTGCTGTCGTTGGGCACGATGAATTTCGCCGGAGAGGGATTCTTCGGCATGGTCGGCGGCCTGCCGATCAAGGATGCCGCGCGGCTGGTCGACATCGCAGTCGACCACGGCGTCAACCTGCTCGACACGTCGAATGCCTATACGACGGGCAAGTCTGAAGAGGCGGTGGGCCAGATCCTAAAAGGCCGCTCGGACCAGATCCTCGTCGGCACCAAGGTGCGCTTCGGCATGGGGCCGGGGCCAAACGAGAAGGGACTGTCGCGCTTCCACATCATGCATGAGTGCGAGGCGAGCCTGAAGCGGTTGCAGCGCGACCACATCGATATCTATTACCTGCATGAATGGGACGGGCTGACGCCGGTCGAGGAAATGATGGAAGCCCTCGACACATTGGTGAAGCACGGCAAGGTGCGCTACACGGCCTGTTCGAACTTCTCCGGCTGGCACATGATGAAGGCGCTGATGGCGGCCGACCGCCACAACTGGCAGCGTTTCGTGGCGCAGCAGATCCACTACACCATCGAGGCGCGCGAGGCAGAATACGAATTGCTGCCGATCGCGCTCGACCAGGGCGTGGGCGTGCAGATCTGGAGTCCCATTGCCGGCGGATTGTTGTCCGGCAAGTTCCGCCGCGACACGAAGCCCGATGCCGACTCCCGCTTCCTCGCCGGCTGGAAAGAACCCCCGATCCGCGACGAAGACCGCCTGTGGCGGATTGTCGATGCATTGGTGAAGGTGGGCGAAGGCCGCGGAGTTTCGGCGGCGCAGGTGACGCTGGCCTGGGCGGCAAGCCGGCCGGGTGTCGCCAACATCATCGTCGGTGCGCGCACCGAGGCGCAGCTCAAGGACAATCTGGCTTCAGCTTCACTTGTGCTCAGTGCCGATGAATTGAAGCTGCTCGATGACGCGAGCCTACCGCCGCTGATCTATCCCTATTGGCACCAGTTCACGAATGCCAGCGACCGCCTGGGGCCATGCGACATGCCGCTGCACGCCGGGCATCTGGCGCGGCGCAAGGCGTAGGGCCTGTCTATTGACGGATGTCATTCTCCGTATATATTAACCGTATATACGGAGAATTGCGATGTCGATCTACGTCAGAGATCCGGCGACTGACAAGGCGGTGCGCAGACTGGCGAAGCTCAGGGGCGTCACGCTGACTGAGGCTATTCGTATGGCCATAGAGGAGGCACTCGCGCGTGGCCTGCCCTCCAAGAGAGAGACGTTCCTTGCAAAGGTTCGAGAGCTGCAAGAAGAATTGGCCCGGAATCCGCGTACGGGCCTGAAGGCTGACAAGGACTTCTATGACGAGCTCTCCGGCGACTTGTGATGTTTGTTGACGCATCGGCGCTTGTCGCCATCCTCGACCGGGAGCCGGAGGCGCAAGAGCTTGCCGCCAAGATCGCGGATGCGCGGGAGGTGTATTGCTCGCCCCTTGCTCATTTTGAGGCCGCGCTGGGGATCGCACGATTGCAGGCCATACCGGTTCACGTTGCTGCAAGCAAAATTGCCGAACTTATGGATTCGGCGAACGCGCAGATGATATCTATAACTGCTGAGGTCGGCGTGCTGGCCATCGCGGCACATGACTCGTTCGGCAAGGGCCGTCACAAGGCACAACTGAACATGGGAGACTGTTTCGCCTATGCCTGCGCAAAGGCACATCGCGTGCCGCTGCTCTGCAAGGGCAACGACTTCCAGCACACCGACATCCAGATCGCCTGAAGGATCACGACCATGACATCGAAGACCAATCTCACCATCAATCCGCAACGCTTGTGGGACACGCTGATGGAGACCGCAAAGTTTGGCGGAACGCCAAAGGGCGGCATCAAGCGGCTTACCGTTTCGGACGAGGACAAGCGCGTGCGCGACTGGTTCAAGGCCGAGTGCGTGAAGCTCGGCTGCACGGTCGAGGTCGACGAGGTCGGCAACATGTTTGCGACGCGGCCCGGCAAGCGCAAGGACATGGCGCCTATCGCCATGGGCTCGCATCTCGACACGCAACCGACGGGCGGCAAGTTCGATGGCGTGCTGGGTGTGCTGGGCGCGCTCGAAGCGATGCGGACGCTCGTCGACATGGGCTACGAGACCAATGCGCCAATCATGATCGCCAACTGGACGAACGAAGAGGGCTCGCGCTTCGCGCCGGCCATGCTGTGCTCGGGCGTCTATGCCGGGGTGTTCACCACAGAGTTTGCATATTCGCGCGAGGACCGGCAGGGCATCACGCTGGGCGCTGAATTGGAGCGCATTGGTTACAAGGGCAAGCACAAGGCCGGGTCCATCAAATTCCAGGCGATGTTCGAACTGCACATCGAGCAGGGGCCGATCCTCGAGGCCGAGAACAAGATGGTCGGCGTTGTCACCGGCGTGCAGGGCATGCGCTGGTATGAGGTGACGGTGACGGGACAGGAATCGCATACGGGTGCGACGCCGATGGGTCTGCGCAAGAACGCGCTGCTGGCTGCGGCGCGGATGATCGAGGCGATCCATCAGGTGGGCATGGGCCATCTGCCGGGTGTTGCCTCGGTCGGACTGATCGAGAACCGGCCGAACAGCCGCAACGTGGTGCCGGGCGAAGTGTTCTTCACCGTCGACCTGCGCCATCCGGACGACAAGGTCCTCGACAAGATGGAAGTAGCGTTCCGCGCGGCGCTGCCGAAGATCGCCGAGGACACTGGCGTGAGCTTCGAAGAGAAGTGCATCTGGACATCGCCAGCGGTGAAATTCGCGGCACCGCTCATCGAATGTGTGCGCAATGGCGCGTCGCAGGCCGGCTACACCATGCGCGAGATGGCGAGCGGCGCTGGACATGATGCCGCCTATATCGCGCGCGTGGCGCCGACGACGATGATCTTTGTGCCGTGCCTCGGCGGCATTTCGCACAACGAGGCGGAGTCGACGACGCTGGAAGAATGCGGCGCGGGTTCGCAGGTGCTTCTCAATGCGGTACTGGATTATGACCGGACGCTGGCGTGAGGAATGACATTGCCTCCCGCGCGTGGGACATCGCACTTGCGCTGACGTCCTGGCCGTCGGTAACGGGGAGTGCCGATGAGGCGGCGGTGGCGAGCAAGTTGGCCGCTTATCTTGCACATTTCGATGCGGTTTGGACAACGCCCATCGCGCAGGACCCGCGGCGCAACGTGTTTGCCCTGAAGCGTGGGCGGTCATCGCGTACCATCGTGCTGACCGGGCATTTCGACGTGGTGCCGGTTGAAGACTATGGTGCTCTGAAACCTCTGGCTTTCGAGGCGGAACGCCTGTTGCCCGAGATCATCGCGCGATTGAGGGCGACGGGCGAAAATCCCTTGGCACTTGCCGATTTCGAAAGCGGTGATTTTCTGCCGGGGCGCGGGCTGCTTGACATGAAGGCGGGGCTTGCGGCCGGCATCGCGGCGATGGAGACCTACGCGGGCGATCTGTCGTTGCTGTTTATTGGCGTGGCGGATGAAGAGGACCGCTCGGCGGGCGCACGCGCCGTGGCGCCGCTGCTGCCGGAGATCGAGCAGCAACATGGACTTGATATTGCGCTCATCATCAATCTCGATGCGATTTCCGATCAGGGCGATGGGACGGCGGGCCGCGTGGTTGCGCTGGGGTCGATCGGCAAGCAATTGCTGACGGCCTTCGTCGTCGGCAAGGAGGCGCATGCCTGTTACCCGCAGGATGGGGCCAATGCCGCCTATCTTGGCGCGGAACTGCTGACCGAATTCGAACTCGCGGCCGAGCTTGCGGAGACAAGCGGGACCGAGATCGCCGCACCGCCGACGGCACTGCATGCCAAGGACCTCAAGTCCGGCTACAACGTCACGACACCGGCGCAGAGCTGGTTGTACTGGAATACATTGCAGCACCGGCGTTCAGCTGCGGAGGTGTTCGACATCGCCCTGATGCTGGCGCGGCGGGCGATGGCTCGTGCGGCGCGCAAGGTCGGACGCGATATTCCGGTGATGAGCTATGCGGAACTGGCGGCGCGGGTGCCGGCAAGTGTGATTGCAGCGAAGGCGCAAGAGCTGGCGGGACGGAACGATCTCGACCTGCCGGAGCGGGCAAAGCTGCTGACGGCCCATGTATGGGGACTTTCGGGCCTCAGCGGCCCTGCCGTGGTGATGGGGTTCGGCTCCATTCCCTATCCGGCGGTTACATTGACGGACGGCCTTCTCGAAGATGCGATCATGGCGGCGGTGGCGCCGCTCGGACTGTCGCGGCTGAGCTATTTCCCCGGAATATCCGACATGAGTTTCTTCGGCGAGGCGTCCGGCGATCTTTCGGTGGCGGCTGCCAACACGCCGGTGTGGGGCACCAGCTTCAGCATGCCCGCGCCGGCGGGATACCCGTGCATCAATATCGGGCCATGGGGCCGCGACTATCATCATTGGCTGGAGCGGCTGCATGCACCCTTTGCCTTCGAGATTCTGCCCCGCGCCCTGCTTGCAGTCATTGAAGGCCTGTCCAAGAGCGGCTAAGACACGGTTCACTTTTTTCAGGAGGAAGACATGGCGTTGAAACGTATTGGTGCAGGCAAGCGCATGAGCGGCGCTGTTATCCATGGAGACAAGGTCTATCTCGCCGGCGTCACGCCTGACGCGGCTCTCGGCAAGTCGGTTGCCGAACAGACCAAGGATGTGCTGGCGCAGATCGATGCCACGCTGAAGGAAGCGGGCTCGGACAAGACCAACATCATCAAGGCCAATATCTGGCTGACCGACATCGCCACCTTTGGCGAGATGAACTCGGTGTGGGATGCATGGGTTGTTCCGGGCCAAACGCCTGCCCGCGCCACCGTGGAATCGAAGCTTGCGGCGCCCGGCATCGACGTCGAGATCATGGTCGAGGCGGCGATCGGCGGAGCCGGTGAGGCTACGGCTGGTGCCGGCGCTGGCGCCGGTGCCGGACGCGGCAAGCGCACGGAAGAAGAAATGGCAGCCCGCAAGGCGGCCCGCCAGGCAAAGCGCCGGGCCGAGAAGGCCGCCGATCGCCGCGCCAACAAGAAGAGCGGCCTCTGATCAATCAGCGGGCATCCGCCCAGCCGTACCAGAGATAGGCGCCCTTGAGATAAAGCGGGCGGAAGGCTGGAAGCGGAAATTTTGCAAGACGGCGCGTGAGAACAGGAGATACCTGATCACGCGCCGTCTTTTTTGTGAGCATGCGTGACACAGCGCGGCCCGACCATGTGCCCATGGCAACACCATTGCCGTGATAGGCGATGGCGGTCCAGACGCTTTGCCGCTCATCGAGCGCGCCGATAAAGGGCACGAGGTCATAGCTGAGGCAAACGAAGCCGCGCCAGAAATGCGTGATTTCCGCTTCACGCCAGGCGGGGAAAAGTTCGTGGAAAGCCTTGGTGAGGACATGGTGGTAGGCCTCACCACCGGGATCCGAGGCATCGGTGCCGCCACGGCCGCCGAAGAGGAAACGGCCATCGGGCAGCAGACGGAAGTAATGCAGGAGCTTGCGAGAATCGAAGGCCATCAGCGGCGAGGTCCAGCCCTGCGCCTGGCGCTCCGGCAGGCTGAGGGGCCGGGTGACGAGGATGCTGGATAGGGCCGGCAGGAGGCGGCTGCGATGGTAGGCGGAAATGTCCTCCGGCGTGTAGCCGTTGGTGGCGATGATGACGTGGCGGGCCGTGAGGGTGCCGCCCGGCGTGGTGAGCAGATGGCCGGTTGCCGTCTCTTCCCAGCGTATGAGGCGGGAGTCGGCGTGCAAGCGGGCGCCCGCCCGGATCGCTGCGCGCGCCAGGCCGCGGGCATAGTTCAGCGGATGGATGCCGAAGCCGACGGCTGACTTGAGGCCGGCATGGAAGCCAGGTCCGCGCAGTCCCTGCGCCTCGAGATCGCCGGGGGACAGGAACTCGGCATCCTCGCCGAAGGTGTGCTTGAGAAAATCCTGCTCGGCGCGCAACTCTTCGACACGGCCGGGCAAGTGGGCGAGGGTGACTTCGCCGGAGGCGGAGGCCCAGGCATCGATGCCATGATGATCGAGATTGTCTCTGACGAGATCCACGGCCTCCCTCATGTTGCGATAGAAAGCCCGTGTTGCCTCCAGGCTAAAGGTGGCGATCATCGACGTGTAGGAGAGCTTGTGCGAGCCGATGCAGGCGAACCCGCCGTTGCGGCCGGAGGCGCCCCAGCCGATGTGACCGGCTTCGAGCAAGCGGACCTCGACGCCTTGCTGCGCCAGTTCAAGAGCGGCGGAGAGGCCGGTGAAGCCACCGCCGATGACGGCGACCTCGCAGGTCTCGTTGCCGGTGAAGGGCGGCGTCGCGGCGTTCAGGGGATCGGCGGAGGCTTCCCAATAGCTGTCAACGGGTGTGGCGAAATGGAAGGCATGCGGATGTGTGGTGGATGGCATGATGCGACCTTGCTAGCATCGGACAAGACGAAGAGCAAAAGAGGACAGGCATGAAGGCGCTGGTATTGGGAGCGGGGATCGTCGGCATCACCACGGCCTATGAACTCAATCGTGATGGCTACGACGTGACGGTGATCGACCGCGAGGCGGAACCGGCATCATTCACCAGCTATTCCAACGCCGGATTGTTTGCGCCTGGCCATGCCTATGCGTGGTCTTCACCGGCCGCGCCGAAGATTCTGCTGCGTTCGCTGTGGAAGGGCGACCAGGCGCTGCGCTTCAAGTTCTCGACCGACATCAATTTCTGGACGTGGATGTGGAAGTTCTGGGGCCAATGCACGCCCGAGCGAGCGGCACTGAACACCACGCGCAAGGTGAAACTGTGCAACTATTCCATGGACGTGTTCCACGATACGGTGAAACGCACTGGTGTCACCTTCGATGGGCGGACGGGCGGGCTGCTCTATCTCTACAGGTCTGAGGCGGCCCTCCACGCAGCGGCGGCAAAGTCGCGTGTGCTATCGGACAATGGCTGCCGCATCGAGACGCTGGACCGCGACGGCGTGGCCAGGACCGATCCCGCACTGGCGCCGGTAAAAGACAAGTTCGCGGGTGCTCTCTACGCGCCGGACGATGAAAGCGGCGACTGCCGGATGTTCGCCCGCAACATGGGCGACTGGCTGACGGCACAAGGCGTGCGATTCAAGTTCGGCACGACGATCACCGGCTTTGAGACGGCGGGGGACCGCATCGCGGCGGTGATAACAGACAAGGGCCGCGAGACGGCGGATGTGGTGGTGCTGTGCCTTGGCGTCTACTCGCCGCATCTGGCAAAGCAACTCGGTCACCGCCTGCCCATCTATCCGGTCAAGGGCTATGCCTTGACCGCCCCGATGGCGGGCCGCAACAATCCGCCGACCATCGGCGGCGTCGACGAGGAAACGCTGGTGGCCTATGCGCCCTATGGCGACCGGGTGCGGGTGACGGCGACGGCGGAATTTTCCGGCTATGGCCGTGACCACAGCCCGCGGGATTTCCAGACGATGCTGGCGACCATGAAAGGGTTGTTTCCGGATGGCGCGGACTGGAACGCGGCGAGTTATTGGGCGGGCCTCCGGCCGATGACACCCGAAGGCACGCCAATCCTTGGGCCGTCAAAAATGAAGAACCTGTGGTTCAACACCGGCCAGGGCCACATGGGCTGGACCATGAGCCATGGCGCTGCCCGGGTGACGGCGGATCTGATTGCCGGAAAGACGCCACATATCGCCCTCGATGGCATGGTTGCCCAATCGTAAACTCTGCCACATTCCTGCCGCACTTGCCTTTATGTTGCCCTGCAACAAAAAAGAGCAGGGTGAGTGCGTATGAAATCTTTGCGTTTGGCCGGACTGGCCACGATGATGATTGCCGGCGTGACGGGTGCCTCGATCATTCTGTCTGACGCCGCCGAGGCCGCCCAGACGGGAATGGCCTCCTACTACAAGAGCGGCCGCCGCACTGCGAGCGGCGAGCGCTTCGTTGCCGGCGGATATACGGCAGCACATCGCACCTTGCCGTTCGGGACGCGCGTTCTGGTCACCAACTTGCGCAACGGCCGGTCGGTTATCGTGCGGATCAATGACCGCGGCCCCTTCATCCGCGGCCGGGTGATCGATCTGAGCCTCGGTGCCGCGAAGGTGGTTGGACTGACCGGCTCAGGCGTCGCCAAGGTGAAAGTCGTTCCTCTCGAGTAGCGGCGCTTCAGGCTTGGCGCAGGCGTTCCACTTCCGACATCACGAGCCGAACTTCATTGACGATGGCGCCGATGCGTTCCCCGGCATCGAAGTGTTCGCCGGTTCTGGCCGCGCGCTCCAGCTCGTGGCAGGCTTCGACGGCGCGGAAAGCGCCGATATTGGCGCACATTGATTTCAGCGCGTGGGCGGCATCGGCCAGCGCCTTGAGGTCGGCACCCGATGCCAGTGTACTGACGTGCTCAACGGCCTGCGGAACGCGGCCCGCGAACAGATCCAGCACGCGGTGGAAGAGTGTAGTGCTGCCGCCAATGTTTCGCAATTCGGAGATGATGCCGTCATCGAGTATGACGGCGTCCGGCGGCACTTCCGGCGCTGTTTCCCGGGCCATGGGGCGGCCGTCGAATTGCTGCTCGAGGCAGGCGACGATCTGCTTCAGCGTGAAGGGTTTGGTCATGTAGACGTCCATGCCGGCCTTCTGCCATTCATCGCCGCTGCTGCCGGCGACCTGTGCGGTGAGCGCAACGATCGGTGTATGGCCACCAGCAATGGCCAGCGCCTCATGGGCGCGAATCTCGCGGGTGGCGGTATAGCCATCCATGTCCGGCATGCTGCAATCCATGAAGATCAGGTCCGGCTTGCGCTGCCTCCACAGATCGACTGCCTCGCGGCCATTGACGGCGGCATCGACGGAAATGCCGATCTGGCGCAGCACCTCGATAATGACTTCGCGATTGACCGCATTGTCATCCGCCACGATGGCATGACGGCCCTTGAAGCTGGCGAGGGGAAGCTGGCCGCTGCTGCGGCGATCGAGCACGCTCTTGCCACGCAAGGTGCCGGTCTTGATGCGGCCGATCATGTCGAGCATGTCGGACTGGCGGAGCGGCAGGATGATCAAGTCATCGGCACGGCCTTCGGCGATGGCCGTATCACCATGCGAATCGCCCATCCAGCCGAGACAGACGATTCTTGGCCGCCGTCCCTCGGGCAGACCAAGTGAGCGCAGGCGGCGGGCGGAAACGAAAACAGCGTCTGCATCTGCCACATCAGTGTTTGCAGTCCTGACAGTGAAGCCGGCGCTGGCGAGACAGGTGCCGAGTGCCGACTGCGTGGCCAATCCATCGACCACCATCGCCACGGTGAGCGGAACATGCGGGAGCGCCAGGGCGGGGCGCGATACCTCGATCGGCAAGCGCACCCAGAACACCGATCCCTTGCCGAGTTCGCTCTTCACGCCGATGCTGCCGCCCATTGCTTCCGCCAGGCGCTTGCAGATTGCGAGGCCCAGTCCGGTGCCGCCGAACTTTCGGGTGACGGACTGGTCGGCCTGGGAGAAGGCCTCGAACAGCGTGTTGAGCTTCTTCTGTGGAATGCCGATGCCACTGTCGCTGACCGCCATGACGAGATCGCCGGACTCGACGTGCATGCTGATCAGCACCTGGCCCTGTTCGGTGAATTTGAGGGCATTGTTGACGAGGTTGGAAAGTATCTGGTTGAGGCGAACCGGATCGGCGAGGATTGCCTGGGGCATGCCGGGGGCAATGCGGGCTGCCAGATCGAGGCCCTTGGAGGAGGCCTTTTCCCAGAACAGGCTGGTGACGTCGTCGGCGATGCCGGCGGGATCAACGGGGATCGCCTCGAGTTGCAGTTTGCCGGCCTCTATCTTCGAGAGATCCAGGATGTCGTTGATGATGGTGAGCAGGCTCTGGCCCGACTTGACGATGACTTCGGCGTAGCGTTGCAGGCGCTGATCGAGTCCGGCGCCGGCGAGAAGTTCCGCCATCACCATCAGGCCGTTCAGTGGGGTCCTGATTTCATGGCTCATGGTGGCCAGGAATCCTGACTTCGCCTCGTTGGCACTCTCCGCCGCATCGCGGGCCAGGCGCAATTCATGGGTGCGTTGCTCGACGGTCGACTCAAGTGTCTGCCGGTGCTTGTCGAGTGCCTCGTCGCGGCTGCGGATTTCCTCGATCATCGCGTTGAAGCTGTCGACGAGGAGGCCGGTTTCCGCATCGGCGTTGCGGACGATGGTGCCCTGATAACGCTTTGTGGAACGGATCTCCTGGATGGCGGAGGTGAGGGCGAGCACGGGTGCAGTGATGCGTGATTGCAGACGGCGGCCAACCGCAATGCCAATGACAACGGCACCAGCCGCGACGGCAAGGCTGGTGAGGATCGCTTGCAGCAATTGCCGGCGCAGGTCGGACACATCGGCGATCAGGATGACTTGCCCAATCGACGTTCCGGCCTTGATGATGTCGACGGCGACAGGATAAGTGCCGCTGCGCATAGCCTCAACGATGCCAATATCGGCTTTCAGTTCACCCGATTGCAGCACGACCAGACTGCCAAACGAGGCGAAGGCCTTGCCGTCCCTGTCGATGACAGCAGCATAGGTGATTTCTGGCAGGCGGTTCATCGAGCGCAGCACGCGCAAGGACTCCTGCGCATTGCCGTTAGCGACATGATCGGCCAGGGCCGATGCGAAGACATAGCCGGTTGCTTCCAACGCGCGCTTGCGGCTGGCAAAGTCACTGGTGATGTCATTGTAGGAAAAGATTGCCGTGACCAGGGCGACGGCTAGAATGACACTTGCCGCGACCAGCAGGGAGATGCGGTCGCCAATGCTGCGGCCGCGCAACTGGAGCGGTGGGGCACTTGCTCCCGGTGATTCCCATTTTACCGAATTCATACCGGCGGGCTTAACCAACATTCGTTAAGAATCGCCTCCATTCCTTACTATTACAATGTCTTAAGGCACCTCTGACTAGGTTTATGGCCGAAAGGCCGGTGGCATGACGCTTGAGATTTCGGAAATTTTACCCTTGGACAGTCCTCGCCGCAGGGTTGTGGTTGTCGATGACGATCCAATCCTCCGTGAGCTGATGAGTGGGCAATTGTCGACACTGGGCTGGGACGTTTCGACGGAAGTGAATGGCCAGGCCGGCGCGGATTGTCTCACCCGTATCGACGCCGATCTCGCAGTGATCGATATCAGCATGCCCGAACTCGACGGCTTCGGCTTGCTCCAGCTGCTGCGGCAGAATCCGCGCACCGCCGATCTTCCGGTCATCGTGTGCACCAGCCACAATGATGCCGAGGCGATCGAGCGCGCCTACAGGCTCGGAGCCTCGTCATTCGTATCCAAGCCGATCAACTGGCCGCAGTTCCTGCATCATGCGCAGTTCGTGATGCGGAACGGCGAAACCGAGCGCGCACTGCGGGCGGCGAAAATCGAGGCGCAATCCGCCAGCCGGACGAAGAGCGCAATGTTCCAGGTTCTGACCCATGAGCTGAAGACGCCGCTGACAGCGCTGATCGGTCTCACGTCGCTGATCGACCGGCAGCTCCGCGGCCAGTGCGACCCGCAAGTGACACAGCAGATGGAGCACGTCGTCGACGCCTCGCAGCGGCTCAACGGTATCGTCAGCGATATCATGCTGCTGGCCAAGGCCGTCGCTGGCAACCAGCAGCAGAATTTCGAAGCGGCGCGGCTTGACGAAATCCTCGACGACAGTCTTTCCGGGCTGAAGGCCAAGGCGGCGCGGTTGCGCGTCCGCTTGCTGGTGCAGCCGCTCAAACAGCCCGTCGACCTGCTGTGCGACGTGAGGCTGCTGCGGCAGGCGGTGACCAAGCTCGTCGACAATGCCATCCGCTTTTCGCCGGAGGGTGGAGCCGTCGACTTGTGGGGCCATGTCAGCGCCAATGGATCGATCACCATTTCCGTGAAGGATCAGGGGCCAGGACTCTCACCGCAGAAATTGAAGGAATGCCTGCAGCCTTTCACGCAGGAGAACATGAGTTATTCACGCCCCGCCGACGGAATGGGCCTGGGCTTGCCCATCGCCAAGGCAATTTGCGAAGCGCATGGCGGCGAGCTGCTGATCCAGACCGCAATGGGCCATGGACTGCTTGCCAACATCGAGCTACCGGCCTCGCTGCATCTGCGCCAGGTGGAGAGGCTGCATGGGTAAGGTCGGCGGCATCATTTCTGCGTGGCTCGGCCGCATCGACGGCGGCATCGCCGTCAGCCTTGCGTTGGCTCTGCCGGTGCTGCTGTGTCTGGTCGGGCTGACATCTGACTATGCAATGATGAGCAAGCTGCGTAGCGAATTGCAGCAGGCGGCCGACGCGGCGGCCATGGCCGGTGCACGTGAAATTCCACTTGCCATGTCGAACACCAAGCAGGTCGCCGCCGCTGTGCGCTCTTACGCGTCCTATGAACTGACCGCGGACTCAGCAGCCACGGATGCGACGCTCGCGTCCGGAAATCTGTCGATCAAGGTCGATGTCGTGGATGACTTTTCGGCCGTCAAGGTGACGATCAGCCAGGCCTGGACACCTTTTTTCATGCATTTCTTCAATCAGGGCGTAACGCCGGTGGCGGTCACGTCGCAGGCGCGCTTTGTCGGCCGCAACAATGTCTGCGTCCTGGGCCTCGCCGGAGGGACGACCTCCGTCTATCTCGACAAGAGTTCCAGGCTCACCGGCAACAATTGCGGTGTGTTCTCGAATTCCACCCAGTCCGACGGGCTGAAAATCGATCAGAGCGCCGTGGTGAAGGCAAAAATCATCTGCTCCTCGGGAGGTGCAAGCGTCAGCGGTTCCGCGGCCGTTTCACCGGCGGCAATTACCGACTGCCCGGCGGTCGAGGATCCGTTGGCGAAGCGGGCCGCACCGAACGCCGGATCATGTGATCATACAGACACCGTGTTCGACAGCGTGACCAAAACCATTGACCCGGGTATCTATTGCGGTGGCCTGAAAGTCGCTGGCAGCGCCAACATCACGCTCAATCCGGGTATCTACGTGATAAAGAACGGCGCTCTGCTGGTAACCGGCACGTCGACGATCTCTGGGACAGGGGTCGGCTTCTACATTACTGGCGCCAAAGCCGGAGCCACAGTGCTGTCGCAAAAGACTCACATCTCTCTCACCGCACCGAAAGCCGGTCCGATGGCGGGCCTGCTGTTGTTCGAGGATCGTACCCTGGGCAGCAAGTTGAAACACAAGATCAGCAGCGACGACGCGCGCGTGCTGCTCGGGACCATCTATCTTCCGGTCGGCAGCCTGATTATCGATGCCAAAGAACCCGTTGCAGACCAGTCCGCCTATACCGCCATCGTGGCGCAGTCGCTCGAACTCAACATGGGGCCGAACCTGATCCTCAATGCGGACTATGACATGACCGACGTGCCGGTTCCTGCAGGGATCGCCGGATCGAGCCAGGTGGTGCTGTCGAACTGAACTGCGGTAGGGCAATCTGCTTCCATGACGCAGTGACGCTTGCGTTCACATCGCCGAGGCCAGACAGGTGCGGGTTGAACGCTGGTTCACGCCGGCTGGATGTTCTGGTTCAGCCGGAACAGATTCTCCGGATCGTATTTGCGCTTCACTTGCTGCAGGCGGGCATAGGTGGTTTCGCCAAGTGCGTTCTTCACCAGCGACTGGTCTTCGCCGAGGCCCGGGAAGTTGAGATAGAGACGGCCGGTGGAGTGTCTCTGCATGTCGGTCCAGGCGTTCCTGACCCATGAGATGTTGGCCTGGTCCGATGCATGATCCGCCCAGATGGCATCAAGGCTGAACATGAAGGGCGCGGAGCGGTCACCAAAGGCCGTTGCCTCTGGGTTGAAGCGTTGCATGGCGCCGCCGAATTTCCAGATCGAGGCGAAGGTCATCTCGGAGGGGCGCTTTGCAAGGTGCGCGGTGACGTCTTGAATGATGGTGTCATCGAGCGACTTGAGATAGGTCGACTTCCAGTAGCAGCGGTCGCGGCCTTTCGGAAAGATCCCATCATAAAGAGTCTGGATAGTGCGGTAGGGCATAGCGCCGCTGAAATCGAGGAGCGGATCGCCGAAGCCACGCAAGGGCGCCGTGACCCGGTCGCCTTCTTCCGCAGGGCCGTCGTAGACATGGGCGAGCGCCACGACGCGGCGGCCCCAGGTATTCTCCGGGTAGGCGGGATCATGCGGGATGGTTGAGAATTCCGCGAGGCCACTCAAGCGCTCCGGAGCGCTTGCCATGAAGTCCCGCCATTTCAGCACGATCTCGTTGGCGCGTTCCTCCGCATAGATCGGCGCGCAGAAAAACAGCTCGGACGGGATCTCATGTAACTTGAATTCAAAATTGACGACGACGCCGAAATTGCCGCCGCCGCCGCGCAAGGCCCAGAGCAGATCGGCGTTCCCCGATTCACTGCAATGGACGAGGCGGCCATCAGCAGTGACGACATCGGCCCCCATGAGATTGTCGCAGGCGAGGCCGTGGCGGCCGCGCAGCCAGCCGATGCCGCCGGAGAGTGTGAGCCCCGCCACACCGGTGCCGGAAATCAGTCCGCCGGGCGTGGCACGATTGAAGGGCGTTGTGGCGGCATCGACATCCAGCCAATGGGCGCCACCCTCGACGAAGGCGCGATCGAGTGCTGGCGACAGGCGGACGCCATTCATCAGCGTCATGTCGATCATCACGCCGCCATCGCAGACGGCATAGCCCGCGACGTTGTGGCCACCGGAACGGATGGCGAGGGGCAGGCCATGATCGCGGGCAAAATTGACGGCGGCAGCCACATCGGCGGCATTGCGGGCGCGGGCGATGAGGGCGGGCTTACGGTCGATCATGCCATTCCAGACAACGCGCGCCGCATCGTAGGCGGCATGGGTAGGATCGACAATCTCGCCGCGGAAAACGCTGCGGAGGGACTCGATGGCGGCGGCATCGAGGGGCGTTGCGAGGTGGTCGGTCATTGCTCTGTCTCCTTGTGCCCCACAAGACTAGGCCCAGCGTCAATTCTGCACTAAAGACGATTTGACAGGAAAGTGGTCATTTCCGCCATGAAGGATAAGCAAGGTCCGTTGAAGGTGGCGATTGTCGGCGTGCCGGAGGTGACGGCCTCGACGCTCTACGGCATGTTCGACCTGTTTTCCTCGCCCGGGCGGGATTTCCAGTTCATCACTACCGGGGAACCGGGACCGCAGGCCATGCAGCCGATGATCGTGGCGCGCACGCCTGACGCGTTTGCCGCTGCCAATGGCGTTCCGATCAAGCCCCATCATGACTTCAGCAATTGCCCGCAGCCAGACATCGTCTGCATTCCGGACTTCTTCGTCAATCCGGGCGACAGCGTTGCGGGGCAATATGCGGAGGAGGCGAAGTGGCTGGCAGAGGTGCATGGGCGCGGTGCCATTCTCGCCAGTGCCTGCTCGGGCGCTGTGCTGCTGGGCGAGGCTGGGCTTCTGGCCAATTGCGAGGCGACAATCCACTGGGGTTACGTGAAAACACTGACCAATAACTATCCCGGTGTCCGGGTGAAGCTGCAGCAGTCGCTGGTGCTGAGCGGCGAGGCGCAGCGCATTGTGATGGCGGGCGGCGGTTCAAGCTGGCAGGATCTGGCACTCTACCTCATCGCGCGGCACGTCGGCCTCGCCCAGGCGATCGAGGTGGCAAAGGTTTACATGCTGCAATGGCATGATCTGGGGCAGCGGCCTTTCGCCTCGCTGATGTCATTCCGCCAGACGGATGACGCGGTCATCAACAGGTGCCAGGCGTGGATGGCTGAGAACTATGGAACATCGTCACCCGTCGCGGCGATGATCGAGGTTTCGCAATTGCCGGAGCGGAGCTTCATGCGGCGGTTCCGGCACGCCACTGGCATGACACCACTCGACTATGTACAGGCGCTGCGGCTGGAAGAGGCCAAGCAGATGCTGGAGACCGGCGATCTTCCGGTCGAGGCCATCGCCAACGAGGTCGGTTATGAGGACGCAAGTTTCTTCGGCCGGCTGTTCCGGCGCAAGGTCGGGCTGACACCGGCGCAATATCGGCTGCGGTTCGGCTCGATTCGGCGGGCCCTTACATAACCGGGCGCTTGCCCTTCGCCGTGTACCAGCCACCGAGTGCTTCCTCATAGGCGAGCGCGGCCTTGAAGACGCGCGCATCATCCCAGGTGCGGCCGACGAGCTGGATGCCGGTAGGCACGCCCGAAGCGGCATGGCCGGATGGCACCGACATGACAGGGCAATTGTGCAGCAGGTTGAAGGGGTGGGTCATGACCCAGCCGAATTCCGGATCGGCTGGCTTGCCGTTCACGGTAAAGGCCTTGTCCCACGGATCATGTTCGGCGCGAACGGCGGGAGCGTTGTTGGTCGGGCAGATGAAGAGATCGTTGCGGGCGAGTACGGGGCCCAGCGTCTGATACATGATGTGGGCGCGGGCCCATGGCTTGTGTATGTCGTCCATCGTCGAGTGGCGCTTTGCGGCCTCGGCGAATTTCAGGGCATAGTCCGTCATGAGGTCGGCGTTGTCCTTCTGCAGCCAGATCGTCTGGCGGCCGAAATTCATCATGTTGTACCAGTGAATGGCGTCGGCATCGACGTCCGGTGTCCAGCCGAGATCGACCTCTTCGAGTTTTGCACCCAGGCGGTGGAAGACCTCGAGCGCCTGCAGCATGTTCTGGCGCACGTCGCTGTCGACCTCGACGTAGCCGAGATCGACGGAATACGCGATCTTCATGCCCTTGATGCTGGCGGGCGCCGCCGGCAGCTTCACGGCGGTTCGCAACGAATCATGATCGAGCGGATGCGGCCCGGCGGTGACGGATTGCATGAGGGCGGCATCGGCGACGCTGCGGGTCATTGGTCCGCAATGGTTGAAGCGGTCGAAATTGGCGGGAGGCCCATCCGGATTGCGGCCGTGCGGCGGCTTGAAACCGACGACACCGCAAGCGCCGGCAGGAATGCGGATCGAACCGCCGATGTCGGTTCCGGTGGCGAGTGTCGTGAGGCCTGCCGCCAAGGCCGCGGCCGAACCGCCGGACGAGCCACCTGGACCCCAATCGGTGTTCCACGGATTGCGGGTGACGCCCCAGATGCGCGAATGCGTGACGCCGGAGAGGCAGAACTCCGGCGTGGTGGTGCGGGCGAAGATGATGGCGCCTGCCTGTTCGAGACGCTCGATCATGGGGTCGGAAACGGCATCGACCGAATCCTTGAAGATCAGCGACCCATGCGTGGTGCGCTTGCCTGCCACACGCTGGGCGTCCTTCACGGCCAATGGAATGCCCTCGAGCGGTGCCGTCCCGCCGCCGCGCTTCATGTAGCGGGCCTCTGCGGCGCGGGCTTTCAGCAATGCCTGTTCATAATAGCGATCGGCGAAGCAATTGATGGCCGGATTGACCTGTTCCGCCCGCGAGATCAGGTCGGTCATCAGCTCCAGCGGACTGAGTTTCCGTTTGCCAAACAGCGCAAGCGCCGCGCTTGCGGACAGGTAGCAAAGATCTTCGTTGCTCATGGACAAACCTCAGGTTCAGGCGCTAGTCATCAGTCGCCAATTTGAACAGGATCAAGGAGAGAAGTCCATGGCCGGAAGGCTTGCAGGCAAGACCGCAATCGTCACATCGGCCGGCCAGGGAATTGGCCGGGCCTCGGCCATCGCCATGGCGAAAGAGGGTGCCAAGGTCTGGGCGACAGACATCAATGCCGAGGCGCTGGCTTCATTGGCCAAGGAGCAAGCCGGCATCGAGACCTTTATGTTGAACGTGCTGAGCCAGGACGAAGTCGACGCTGCGGCAAAGCGCGTGGGCACGCCGGACATCCTGTTCAACTGCTCGGGCTATGTGCATGCCGGCACCATCATGGAGACCGACGACAAGGCGTGGGATTTCTCCTTCGACCTCAACGTCAAGGCACACTACCGGATGATCAAGGCGTTCATGCCGGGCTGGCTGGCCAAGGGCAAAGGTACGATCATCAACATGGCTTCCGCAGCGTCGTCGATCAAGGGCGTGCCGAACCGCTTCGTGTACGGAGCAACCAAGGCGGCGGTGATCGGCCTCACCAAGGCGCTGGCCGCCGACTACACATCGAAAGGCATCCGCGTCAACGCGATCTGCCCTGGCACCGTGGATAGCCCTTCACTGATGGAGCGCCTCAAGGCCACCGGCGATTTCGAGGGTGCGAAGGCCGCCTTTATCTCGCGTCAACCCATGGGCCGCATGGCGAAGGCCGAGGAAATCGGCATGCTGGTGGTTTACCTCGCCAGCGACGAGTCGGCTTTCATCACCGGACAGACGCATGTGATCGACGGCGGCTGGTCGCTCTGATCGCGTTTCGAAACAACACCTCGCATGACGGGTACGGGTGGAGCGATCGAGCTTCCGCCCGCCTGACGCGGGTTGCCACTTCGCCCCATTGGCAAACCCCTGCTTCTCTGCCTAGGATGCCGGACCACACAAAAAAACAGCGCCGGAAAGAGTGCTGAGGGGAGTTGATGTTGGCAGCAGGCCAGACCGCCATCGAGGCGAAAAATGTTACGAGAGTCTTTCAGGGCGCAGGGGTGGATTCTGTCAAGGCACTCGACAATGTGTCGGTGTCCATCCGGGAAAACGAGTTCTTCACGCTGCTGGGGCCATCGGGTTGCGGCAAGACCACGCTGCTGCGGCTGATCGCCGGATTCGACTTTCCGACCGAAGGCGAAATCCTCCTGCATGGGAAAGACATCGCACCTCTGCCGCCGTTCAAGCGGCCGGTGAACACGGTGTTCCAGAACTATGCGCTGTTTCCGCACATGACGGTCGGGCAGAACATCAGCTTCGGACTCGAGATGTTGGGCAAGCCCAAAGCGGAGATCGAAGCGCGCGTCTCGCAGATGCTGAAGCTCGTCCGCATGGAAGATCTGCGGAACCGCCGCACCAGCCAGATTTCCGGCGGGCAACAGCAGCGCGTGGCGCTGGCCAGAGCACTGGCGCCTGCACCGAAGGTGCTGTTGCTCGACGAACCGCTTTCGGCGCTCGACTACAAGCTGCGCAAGGACATGCAGATTGAACTGAAGCGGTTGCAGCACGAAACGGGCATCACCTTCATCTTCGTCACGCATGACCAGGAAGAAGCGCTCACCATGTCGGACCGCATCGCCGTCATGTCGAAGGGCAAGATCCTGCAGATCGGCAGCCCGCGCGATATTTATGACCGCCCGTCGGAACGCTTCGTTGCCAACTTCATCGGCGAGACGAATTTCCTCGAGGGCGAGGTCGTCTCGATCGAGGGCACCGACGCGCAAGTGAAACTCCGGAGCGGCGCGACGATCAGCGCCGGGTTGGCAAATGGCCAGAGCCGCCAGGGCCAGGTGACGGTCGTGGTGCGGCCCGAGCATGCCCAGCTGGTGAAGCGCGGCGGCAAGGCCGATCTGTGGGGAAAGCTCGAGACCATCGTCTATTTCGGCACCGACACGCATTTCCACGTCAAGCTCGACGGTGGGGCGGATTTCATCGTGCGCCAGCAGAACTCACGCGGCGGCGGCGAAGGCCATGCCACAGGTGACGCCGTCGGAATCAAGCTCGATGACCACGCCGCCCAGGTGTTGAGGGACTAGATGGCAAGCGCCCGCGAAACCTCCGAACTGGCCAAGGCACGCGACGTGCGGGGGCGCTGGCTGCTGTCGGCGCCGGCGATGATCATCATCCTGGTTGCCGCCATC
>CAUJIO010000091.1 GCA_963205315.1 Pseudomonadota bacterium
ATCCAGCTCATGAACGATCTCGACCTCCGCCTGGTCAAGGCCGTCGATACGCATCTCCACGCCGATCACGTCACGGGCCTCGGCGCCTTGCGCGACCGCACGCGCTGCGTCACGGTGATGGGCGAGAATACCAAGGCGGACGTCGTATCGATGCGGCTCGCCGATGGCGACACGCTCGCCATCGAAGGCGTCAGCCTCGATGTTATCTACACGCCCGGCCACACCGATGATTCTTATTCATTCGCGCTGGAGGACCGCGTCTTCACCGGCGACACGCTGCTGATCCGTGGCACCGGCCGCACCGATTTCCAGAATGGCGACGCCCGTGCGCAATATGACTCGATTTTCAATCGCCTGCTCAAGCTGCCCAACGACACGCTGGTCTATCCGGCCCACGACTACAAGGGCGACACGGTCAGCACCATCGGCGAGGAGCGCCGCAACAATCCACGGCTGCAGGTCAAGTCGGTGGACGAGTATGTCGCGCTGATGAACAATCTTAAACTGCCGAATCCGAAGATGATGGACGTCGCGGTTCCCGCCAACATGCGCATCGGCCTGGCGCAGGATGCCGTGGCTCTGAAGGGCTGGGCGGTCCAGGCAGCCAATGCCCTTAACCTGCCGGGACAGCCGGATGTGGCGCTCGTCGATCTGCGGGAAAAATCCGAGCGCGAGCGCCACGGGACCATCCCCGGTTCGCTGCACGAGCCCTATACCAAACTCCGCGACAATCTCGGCGATGGCGGTGTGCTCAGGGCACTCGGATCAGCCAGGCGGCTGGTGTTCTTCTGCGCCTATGGCGAACGCTCGGCCATGGCGGTGCAGGCAGCACAGGAGGCGGGTCTCACCTCCGCCTGCCACATCCAGGGCGGCATGGCCGCTTGGAAGGCGGCGGGCGGCCAGGTGCTCGCCTGACAGACCTCAGATCATCGCCATGCCGCCATTGACGTGCAGCGTCTGGCCGGTGACATAGCCCGCTTCCTCGGACGCAAGGTAGAGAACAGCGGCGGCGATATCGTCCGGGCTGCCCAGCTTGCCGGCCGGAACCCGTGCCAGAATGCCTTCCTTCTGCTTGTCGTTCAGAACGTCCGTCATCGGCGTGGCGATGAAACCCGGCGCCACGGCATTCACCGTCACGTTGCGCGAGGCGAGCTCCTGCGCCAGTGACTTGGTGAGGCCGATGATGCCGGCCTTGGAAGCCACATAATTCGCCTGCCCCGGATTGCCGGTAACGCCGACCACCGAGGTGATGTTGACGATCCGGCCCCAGCGCTTTTTCATCATGCCGCGCATGGCCGCCCGGCAGAGGCGGAAACCTGCCGTGAGATTGACGTCGATGACCGCGTTCCAGTCATCGTCCTTCATGCGCATGGCAAGCCCGTCCTTGGTGATGCCCGCATTGTTGACGAGAATGTCGAGCGAGCCCATCGCAGCCTCCGCCGCCGGAACCAGTTTTTCAACGTCGGCTGCATCCGAGAGATTGCAGGTCAGCACATGCACCCGCTCGCCAAGCTCGGCCTTCAGTTCCTCGAGCACCGCCGCGCGCGTGCCAGAGATCGCCACTGTCGCACCGGCCTTGTGGAGCGCCCTGGCAATCGCGGCACCAATGCCGCCCGTGGCGCCGGTGACGAGTGCGGTCTTGCCCGTGAGATTGAACATGTGACTATCCCTTGATCTGCGCCGCGGCAGCGGCAATGTCATCCGGTGAACCGACGGCGGCTGCCGTGGCTTCGGGTGCGTTCTTCTTCGACAGTCCGGTCAGTACCTTCCCCGCACCGATTTCATAGAACCGGGAAATGCCGTGGGAGGCCATGTAACCGACGCACTCGCGCCAGCGCACCGTGCCGGTCACCTGTGCCACAAGGCTGGCGCGGATGGCGGCCGGATCGCTGAGAGGAGCTGCGCCCACGTTAGCGACGACCGGTACCACGGGCGCCACCATGGGCACGCTGGCCAGCGCCTCCGCCATGGCCTCTGCGGCGGGCCGCATCAGCGCGCAATGGAAAGGTGCAGACACGGTCAGCAAGATTGCGCGCTTGGCGCCCTTGGCCTTGGCGATATCGAGCGATCGTTCGACCGCCGCCTTGTGGCCCGAGACCACAACTTGTCCGTCGCTGTTGTCGTTCGCTGCCTGACAGACCTCGCCCTGCGCCGCTTCGGCTGCAACAGCAGATGCGGTGGCAAAATCCAGGCCCAGCAAGGCGGCCATGGCGCCGACGCCGACGGGCGTCGCACTTTGCATGGCCCGCCCGCGAGTCTTGAGAAGCCGCGCTGTATCCGCCAGAGAGAAGGTGCCAGCCGCGGCGAGTGCCGAATATTCGCCCAGCGAATGGCCGGCCACGAACTTTGCCGCATTGGCAACGGTGATGCCATGCTCGGCCTCGAGCACGCGGATCACCGCCATGGAAACTGCCATCAGCGCCGGCTGGGCATTCTCGGTGAGCGTGAGGTCCGCTTCGGGACCTTCCCACATGAGCTGCGATAGCTTCTGCCCCAAGGCGGCATCGACCTCGTCGAACACGGCGCGGGCCACGGCGAAATTCTCCGCCAGCGCCTTGCCCATGCCGACCGCCTGACTGCCCTGGCCCGGAAACATGAAGGCCGTTCCCATTCAACACCTCAAAGTGATTCTGCGTTCGCCGCACGAAACATGCGTGAGCCAAAGAGTCAAGATTGACCGCCGATGGCAGTTCGGCCTTACTGTCGTCATGTACACAGCAGATGAACTCGAAGCAGCACAGCGCATCGTCTATGCGGCGATGCCTCCTACCCCGCAATTCGCCTGGCCCCTCCTGAAGGAGACTGTTGGCGCAGACGTGTGGGTGAAGCACGAGAACCATACGCCGACCGGCGCCTTCAAGGTGCGCGGCGGGCTCGTCCACATGAAACTGCGGAAGGATCGCGGTCAGGTCAACGGCGTCATCACCGCGACGCGCGGCAATCACGGTCAGTCGATTCCCTTTGCGGCGAAGCGTGTGGGCATTCCAACAACCATCGTGGCACCCATCGGCAATTCGCTGGAGAAGAACGCCGCCATGCGGGCGCTGGGCGCGGAGCTGATCGAGACCGGCCACGACTTCGACGCGGCGCGCGAGGCGGCCATGCAGATCGCCAAGGACCGCGGCCTCGATTTCATCCCTTCGTTCGGCAAGGAACTCGTCACCGGTGTTTCGACTTACGCCCACGAACTGTTCAGGGCCGCAGGCGAACTTGACGCCGTCTATGTGCCGATCGGCATGGGCTCCGGCATTTGCGGAACCATTGCCGCGCGCGACATGCTGGGCCTCAAGACCAAGGTCATTGGCGTCGTGGCCGAGCACGCCAATTGTTATGCGCTGTCATGGGCGGCGCGCAGGCCTGTGACAACCAATGAAGGCGTAAGCTTTGCCGATGGCATGGCAGTACGCGTTCCCAACGCCGAAGCGCTCGGCATCATTCTCAACGGTGCTGACCATATCGTGACCGTGTCGGATGATGAAATCGCCGATGCCGTGAGACTCTATTTCCGCTGCTGCCATACCATCGCCGAAGGTGCGGGAGCTGCACCTCTCGCCGCCCTGATGCAGGAGCGCGACTCGATGGCGGGAAAGCGCGTCGGCGTCATCCTGTCCGGCGGAAATATCGACATGCCGAAATATGAAGCCGTGCTCGCCGGCAGGACACCGGCCCCCTGATTCGGTGCACTGCCAGGAGGGTTATTCCTTCAGCTTGGTTTCGCTGTGGGCATGGCATGCCCAGCCATCGCCGTTGCGCACCCATGTCGAACTGTCAGCAGCCCTGAATTCCTTCTCTTCGCCATTCATCTTGACCTTCTGCCGGACGACATAGGCAATGATCGCCACGTCGGAGATGGGCGTTGTGAACTCGACGTTCTCGAACGTGTAGGACAGCAATTCCCAGTCTTCGTTCTGGGTCATTTCGCTCATCTTGGCGCGCGGAATGCTCATGACGCCATGAGAGCCCGTCACCAGGCTGGTGTTTCCGGACAGCGCCGCCGCCTCCTCGCCATCCTTGGCCTTCATGGCATCCCAGTAGGATGATTCCAGCTTCAGGATATCGTCTCTGGTCGGGGCTCTGGACGGCATTGCTCTTCTCCGCATTCCTTTTGAAGGAAACGCTCGAGTGTCCATCGCGGTTCCAGAACCATTGTGCCCGGCCCTAGAGGGAGACTGACAACCCGCCATCAACCGCCAGCACGTGGCCGTTGACATAGGCCGCGGCATCGGACGCGAGGAACACCACTGCACCACCCAGTTCCTCGGGTTTCGCCCAGCGGCCCGCCGGTGTGCGCGACTCCACCCAGGCCGTGAAGGCCTTGTCTTCCAGCAGTGCCGTATTGAGCTCTGTGGCAAAATAGCCCGGCGCCAGCGCATTGACCGTAATGCCCTGGCGGCCCAGCTCCGCCGCCATCGACCGCGTCAGCCCATGTAGCCCGGCCTTGGCCGCGACATAGGCGTGGATGGTCGGCCGGCCGAGAATTGCCGACACCGACCCGGTGTTGATGATCCGGCCGAACTTGTTCGGCAGCATCAGCCGCACCGCATCGCGCGACAGTCGGAAGCACGAGGACAGGTTGACGGCAATGACGCGGTCGAAATCCTCGTCTTCCCAGTCGGTGATCGCACGCCGGTGCTGGATGCCGGCATTGTTGACGAGAATATCGAGCTTGCCGTGACGCTTGACGATCTCCTCGAGGGCAGCGCGCGCCACCTTGGCATCGGTAACGTCGAAGGCCATCGCCTCAGCGCCGATCCTGCCCGCCGCCTGCTCGAGTTCCGCCGCATTCCGGGCATTGATGACGACGGTGGCCCCATTGGCCGCCAACGCCTTCGCCATGGCAAAACCCAAGCCCCGGGACGCGCCGGTGACCAGGGCCACCCGGTTCTTGAGATAAAACATGTCTGACATCACACGCTCCAGATCTATTTCAAATTCTCGTTCAAGTTAAGTTGACAAATCAATTACACGCCCGGATCATCGTTTGGTTCAAATCGAAAATCATGACGTTGCAGCAGGTTGTAAGCATCGTATGATTTCGTTAACCATATTGCCGATTCACCAACCACAGCGTTTGAAACTCGCCAGCCGCCATTTGGCGTTATGGTTTGGCGCAGGAGAAAGACAATGGCCTCAGACACATCCTCGATGATCGAACGCATGGCGCGCGCCATTGCGTCCGAACTCGGCATGGCGGACTGGCGGCCCTATGTCGATGTTGCCCGCGCTGCGGCGCTTGCCATGCGCGAACCGACCGTCGACATGCTGGAAGCGGCCCTCCCCGACATGCCGGATTGGGGCTACCTGCCGGAGGATTGGCGCGCCATGATCGACCATGTGGCGCAAGAGCGCGTGTTCCCCTCACGCTTCAACTCTTGACGTCGTTGATTTTCTTCATCACGTCGATGAGGCGCGGGATGAAGCGGTCGCCATAACCCATATTGTCGGCGACCACCGTGATCTGGTGCGCCGTCTCCGCGAGGAAGGACGCAACGGGCAGCTGTTCCGTCATGTTGGTGTAATAGCGCAGATCCTTCCTGGCATTGCGGATGGCGAACTGCGCGTGGCTGTCATCGTCCGACAGCGGCACGTGAATCAGCCGGCCGAACATCACCGAGGCGGCACCGCCCGCCATGACGATGTCCTTCAGCGCCTGCATGTTGACTCCAGCCTTCGCCGCAACGGTGATCGCTTCGGCGGCAACGGCGGCATGGGCAATCGACAGGAAATTATTGATGAGCTTCAGCTGATGCGCGGAGCCGACCGCACCGGCGTGCACGATGGTATCGGCGAAACACTCCAGCACCGGCCGGATTCGCGCCATCACGTCATCGGGTCCGCCGGTCATCAGGCCGAGCTTGCCCATTGCCGCTTCCTTGGGCGTGCGCGTCATCGGCGTATCGACGAAATGCCCGCCCTTGGCTTCCACATCGGCGGCAATCTTCACCGTCGAGGCCGGTTCTGCCGTCGAACAATCGGCAATGACGAGGCCCGGCCGCACCGCACCCATCAATCCGTATTCGCCATAGACGAGCTGCTCGATTTGCGGCGTGCCGGTGACACAGAGGATGACCATGTCGCAATCCTTGGCGATCGCCAGGGGATTGTTGCGTTCCGTAGCCCCCTTCGCGATGAGATCGTCGACCGGCGTACGGTTGCGGTGCGCCATCACGGTCAGCTCATAGCCCTTGGCAAGGATGTTCTTGCCGATGCCGTGGCCCATGAGGCCGACGCCGATCAATCCGACGCGCTTGATGGTCATGTGTTCTCTCCCATTGAAATGAAGTCCTTGAGCCCATCCTGCTCCAGAATATGAAGCCTGTCTTGACTCTTCTTGGAAAACCCGAGCCGTGCATAAAAGCGTTCCGCACCGGGATTGTCGATATCGACCTCGAGCTTGATGAAACAGGCACCGCGCGAGGCCGCGCGCCTGGCGGACTCCTGCAGCAACCTCTCTCCCAGTTTCCGTCCGCGCGCCTTCGCCGCGACAAACAGATCGACGACATATAGTCCGCGTGCGCCGCGCCACGTGGAGTAGGTCATCAGACCGAGGCAGGCACCGAGCAACTCGCCATGTTCTTCCGCCACCACCACATCGATGAGATCACGCGCCGCCACAAGGCGCTGCGAATCGAGCTTCGGCATCTCGGTGACGCCCACATGCTCGGCAAGCCCGCGCACCATGGCCGCCACACCGCTGGCATCCTCGTCACGCATTTCGCGGATCACCAGTCTCACGTCAAAAGTCCCGACAGCAACGACGCGAGATTGGCACCGAGATTTTCCGACGGGTAGCCGCCTTCCTGAACCACCAGCATCGGCAGTCCGAGTGATGCAATCTGCCGGCCGATGGTTTCGAACTCCTGTGTTGCGATGGCAAAGCCCTTGAACGGATCATCGATGGCGATATCGAGCCCCGCCGCCAGCACCAGCACGTCCGGCCTGAAGTCCGCGACACGCGTCAACGCAAGGTCAAGCGCAATGCGATACGGCGCGAGCGTTGTGCCGCGTTCCAGGGGCAGGTTGAGATTGAAACCTTCACCGGCACCTCGGCCGCGCTCGTCCTCATAGCCCCAGAAGAACGGATAGAAGCGCTTCGGATGCGCATGGATCGACACCGTGAGCACATCGGCGCGGTCATAGAAAATGGCTTCCGTGCCATTGCCATGATGAACGTCGATATCGAGAATGGCGGCGCGCTTGCCGGCCCGCGTCAGGAGCTCAGCGGCAAGCGCCGCATTGTTGAAATAGCAGAAGCCTGCCGCCATGTCGGCCGCTGCATGATGGCCGGGCGGGCGGCACAGCGCGTAAACCACACGTTCGCCGTTCTGCATCAATGCCGCGCCATGTGCCGCCGTCGCCGCGCTGGCACAGGCCGCCGCGAATGTGTCGGCGGTGACGGGACATGACCCGTCACCCAGATGGTATCCGCATTGTCCCACGACGCTGTCTGGATAACCCGCCGGCGGCAAACTGCTACGGCCCAGCGCGAAGACATTGGCGGAAGGGGTTTCGGCCGCATCCGGCATGCGGTGCCAGCGCTCCCATAGAGTTGTGAGGAAAGTGATGTAGCGGCGGTCATGCACCACAGCGAGGGTATCGAGAGATATGGCTGGTGGTTCGACCACTGGTCCGCCTATCCGCCGCACGCCCTCGAGCAGCATGTCGATTCGCTCGGGGATTTCCGGAATGGGCTGGGGTTTGCCCGAGACGATGAATTCCCGGGGGGCATGGGTGCGTTGCGTTTTGTCGAAGACGGTGATCACCGGTTTGCTGTTCCTCATTGCCGTCTGCTATGGGTTTAAGCAGACCTCATCTTCAGACAAGGCAAACCTCACATGTCAACCGCCCTGCCCAAGCATATTCACTCGACCGGCGATCTTCCGAAAGTGGCCTGGGCGAAGGGCAGCTATGTCTATGATGCCGATGGCAAGCAATATATCGATGGCTCGGGCGGCCCTGCCGTCTACTGCATCGGCCACTCCAACGCCGAAGTGAATGCCGCCATCAAGAACCAGCTTGACCGGATCGCCCATGGCTACCGTTACAATTTCTCTTCCGATGCCCTCGAAGAACTGACAGAGATCGTGCGCCGCCGCTGCGGCGGCACCCTCAATCACATGGTCTATGTCACGGGCGGCTCGGAAGCGGTTGAATCCTGCCTCAAGCTCGCCTTGCAATATCATGCCGCGCGCGGCGAGATGAGCCGCCGCCGCTTCATCGCCCGTGAGCGCTCCTGGCATGGCAACACGCTGGGCGCGCTCTCGGTCTCGGGTTTCCTCGAACGCAAGCGGGCCTTCGAAGGTTCGCTGCTCGACGTCTCCCGCCTGTCGCCCGCCAATGAATACCGCCCGATTGCCGGCGCCACCGCCGAAACCGCCGGTGAAGCGGCAGCAAGGGAACTCGAAGACGAAATCCTGCGTGTTGGCCCCGAGAAGATCTGCGCCTTCATTTTCGAACCGGTGGTGGGCGCCGCCGGCGGCTGCGTGCCGGCGCCCAGAGGCTACGCCAAACGTGTGCGCGACATCTGCGACAAGTATGGCGTGCTGCTGATCGCAGATGAAGTGATGTGCGGTGCCGGGCGCTCCGGCAACTGGCGTGCACTGGAGCGTGACGGCATCGAACCCGACATCATGTCGGTTGCCAAGGGCCTTGCTGCGGGTTACCTGCCGCTGGGGGCGGCGATCTACACGGACAAGGTGGCCGACGCGATCCATGGCATCCATGGCGCACCGATGACCGGCCACACCTTCACCGGCCACACCGCCTGCTGCGCGGCGGGCGTTGCCGTGCAGAAGATCGTCGAACGCGAGAAACTCGTTGAACGTGTCAGCGCCATGGAATCCCCATTCCGCGCCATGCTGCAGGAGGCGACGAAGGACATTGATGCGGTGGGCGACATTCGCGGCCGCGGCTTCTTCCAGGCCATTGAACTGGTGGCGGACCGCAAGACGAAGACACCCTTCGACGGCGGCAAGAAGCTGTTCATGAAGATCCGCGCCCGCGCCTTCGAAAATGGACTGATCTGCTATCCGGTCGGCGGCAATGTCGACGGCATCAACGGCGACGTTGTCATCCTCGCTCCGCCTTACAACGTGACCGACGCCGAACTGACCGAGATCGTCGACAAGACGGCAAGCTCGATCCGTCAGGTGCTGAAGGCGGAAGGACTGGCCTGAATTTTCAGAACCAGTCGCCGCGTTCCGCCTCTTCCGGCATCAGTGCGGGCTTGCGATGCAGGAAGGCATCCGAATGCACAATGGTCATGCCGGGGGTGAGCGTGACGGCGGCATACATCGGCGGCTCATCGGAATAGACGGTCTGGACGGAAGCCCCCACCAGCGGCAATTGGTGATTGACGCCCGGCAGCGACGAGAAGCCGATGCCGTTCCACACACCGCTGATGGTACGATGCGCATGGCCAAAGAAGATGTGGCGCACGTCATGGCCTTTGAGCAGGGCTGCGAAGGCCTCCGCGTCATCGAGCTTGATCAGGTCCATCAGCGCGTGGCCGATGTCAAATGGCGGATGATGCATGAACAGATAGACCGGGGCACCCCTCGCCTTGTCCAGTTCCGCTGACAGCCAGGCGCGGCGTGGCGCGTCATAGAGCCCGGCCGATGATGGCGGCCCCTTGAGCGTATCGAGCAGCAGCAGATGCATGCCGTCCTTGACCAACGTTTTCTGCACATGGCCGGAGGCATCGGCACCACCGAAGACGCTGAGGAAATTCTCGCGGTTGTCGTGATTGCCGAGCATCACATGCGTCCTGACCGGAAACTGCTGCAAGCGGTCTTGCAGCAGCCGGTATGCGGCAACCTCGCCCCGTTCGCTCAGATCACCGGTCATGATGCAGCAATCGGCGTCGGCATGATGGGCTTCGATGTCACGGAGCGCCGCATCGAGCCGCGCGAAGGGGTCGAGACCCCAAAGCAATTCGCCCGGGGGCACCAGATGAAGGTCAGTAAGATGGATAAGTTTCATGCGGACTCCGCCGTATCTGTTGCGGGAATGGGTTGAGGATTGCTTTGCGCATCGGCGCGCAGGCGCGAACCGCGCAGCAGTCCCGCCGCATCGGCGATCGGATAGCCGGCAGCCACAACCAGCGCATTGATGCGGTTCAGATCCCGGATCATGTCCACATAAAGTGCGCTGCGCCGCAGTGCGGGGCCCTTGCCGCCGGCGCCTTGCTTGAAATGCGCATCCAGGACTTCGTTCTGCAACTCGCGGAAGGCGTCCTTCTGCGAGATGAGGCGCTTGGCGCCTTCCAGGTCGCCGGATGACAGGACACCCGTCGCCAGCCGCAGATTGTCGTGGATGATGAGGCAGAGATTGTCGAAGGACGCCTGCTCTTCAAGCGAGAACGAGATATTCTCGCGGGCCTTGCTTTGCACCCGGTCGGCAAGGTTCAGCTGGATGACGTCGCCTGCGTGCTCGATGTTGCTGATGTAGAGCGTCAATTCCAGCGCGCGCCGCGACTCCTCGGGCGTCAGATGTTCCTGCGCCAATTCACCGAGATACGCCTGCAAGAGTGTCTGATAGGCGTTGAGGCGCTCATCCATGACCTTCAGCTGCTTCAGCGTTTCGAGACTGCCGGTGCGCAGTGCCGCAAGTGCGGTATCGAACATGCGCTCCAGCAGTTCAGTCATCCGCACCGTCTCGAGCAATGCATTGGAGAGCGCAACAGCCGGCGTCTTGAGCGAGCGGTGGTCGAGATAGCGCGGATTGGCGAGGCGGTCTTCCTCGCCCTCGCGGTCTGGAATGAGCCGCGTCATCAGCAGCGCAATAAGCCCGGTGAGCGGCAGGAAGAACAGACCGGTGATCACGTTGAAGCCGGCGTGAAAGCCAAGCGCTGTTTCAACCGGCGGCAGCGGCAGCATCGCCACGAAGGGTGTGATCTGCTCGATCATTGCAATGCCGATGATGGCGACAAGACCCCGGCAAAGAAGATTGGCAAGCGGCAGGCGCCGCGCCGCCGGCGGCAGCGCCAGCGTACTCGACACCGCGGGCAGGCCGCCGCCGAAATTGATGCCGAGAATGAAGCTCAGCGCGCCCGCCACATCGAGGCTGCCGTTGGCGAGGAAGGCGGCGATCAACAGGATGACGGCAAGGCTCGAATGCATCAGCCAGGTCAGCGCCGCGCCGATGAGAAAGGCCAGGAGCGGCGCGTTCCCCACCGCCGCCAGCACTTCGTGAAACAATGTCGCCGTACTCAGCGGGGCAGAGGCTTGCTTGATCAGCGTCAGCGACATCAGCATGAGGCCGAGGCCGATCAGGATGCGGCCCACATTATGCGGACGGAACTCGGCCGACGAGGAGTGCACCACATAGCCCACAAACAGCAGAAGAGGCGAAACCCACAGCGTGAACGACGAGCCTGAAGCAAAAATCGCGGAGACGATAGCCGACCCGACATCGGCACCCAGCAATACGCCAAGACCCAGCGCCGTGCTGATGGCGCCTGACGCCGCAAGTCCCGCCACGATCAATGTCATCGCCGTACCGGAACCGAGAATGGCTGTGGCGACGCCACCGGCTGTGAAGGCCGAGAGCCTGTTGCCGAGCCGGTGCTCGATGAAATTGCGGAGCGCATCTCCCCAGGCCCGCATGACACCGGTGCGCACCATGCGCACACCCCAGAGCAGGAGGGCGACACCTCCCAGCAGGTTGACGATGACGGCGGTGCTCTGGTTCAACGATCCCTCATGCCGGTTGGACTCCGAGGCCGGCTAGGCCGGCCAGGGCAGCGACCACGTCTTCACGTTGGTGAAGAACTTCATGGCCTCCATCACGCCTTCCTTTACACCATTGCCGGAGTCCTTGATGCCGCCAAATGGCGACATCTCGATACGGTATCCCGGCACTTCCCAGATATTGACCGTGCCGACCTCAAGCCCTTCGATGAAGCGGGTGATGCGCGGCAGGGAATTTGTGCAGACCCCGGACGACAGGCCGAACGGCGTGGAATTGGAAATGCGGATGACCTCGGCGTCATCGCTGGGAACGCGCACGATGGGGATGATTGGGCCGAAGGTCTCCTCAAACACCAGGTCGGAGGTGTGCGGCACGAAGTCGACGGTGATCGGCGGCAGCAGCGCGCCCTTGCGGCCAGGGTCATAGAGCACCTTTGCCCCTTGTTCGGCCGCCTTGTAGACACGATCCTCGAAGGTCTTTGCCGCCAGTTCATGAACCACCGTGCCAAGGTCCGTCGCCGGGTCCATCGGATCACCGAACTTGATTGCCCTGGCTTTCGCCAGCACCTTCTCGACAAACCGGTCGGCAATACGCTCCTGCACCAGGATGCGTTTGACCGCCGTACAGCGCTGGCCGGAATTGCGGGTGGCACCCGCCGCCGCGAGTTCTGCCGCCTTGTCGAGATCGCTGTCGGAGAGATCGTCGAGAACGATCAGCGGATCGTTGCCCCCGAGTTCGAGCGCGGCGCGCTTGTAGCCGGCCTTTCCAGCAATGATCTTGCCGACGCGCACGCCGCCGGTGAAGGTGATGATGTCGATATTCTCATTCGTCACCATCTCGTCGCCAATGTCATCGGGCCAGCCGGTGACCACCTGAAACATCTCCGGCGGCAATCCTGCCTCATAAAGTATGTCGGCCAGCGCGATGGCGGTGAGCGGCGTCAGCTCGGTCGGCTTGCACACGACGCAGTTGTTGGTGGCGATCGCCGGCGCCACCTTGTGCGACACCATGTTGAGTGGGTGATTGAAAGGGGTGATCGCCGAGATGACACCGACGGGTTCGCGCTTGGTGAAGATCTTGCGGGGCTTTCCCTGTGGCGTCAGATCGCAGCTGAACACTTGTCCGTCATCGAGAATGCAGAGCTGGCCCGCCAGCGAATAGACGTCATAGGCGCGGCCCACCTCATAGAGCGAATCCTTCTTGGAAAGTCCCAGCTCAAGCGTGATGAGGTCGGAGAGCTGGTCCTTCCGTGAGCGGATCAGTTCGGCGGTGCGGAACAGGATCTGCTGGCGCTCGTAGCGTGTCAGCTTCGACTTGTAGTTGCGGGCGATGGCGAAGGCCTGCGCTGCATGCTCGGCCCGGCCTGCGGGCACCGTGCCGAAAATTTCGTTCGTATACGGATAATGCACCGGGACGGTGCCGTCTGCATCGACCTTCCTGCCGCCGATGCGCATCGATTCGGTGATGATGGGGCGCTTTGTTGCCACGACATTCATATTAGGCCTCCACGATGTGATTGCAGCCGAGCGCGAAGGCATCGAAGTTGCGGATGAGTGCCGGCAGATTCCTGAGCTTGCGGTTGGAGATCACCGGAATCCCCTGTTCGGTGAGCCCGCCATGCGAACGCAGCGGCTCGTTCAGTCCGGACAGATCGTGCTTGTCGCGCGACGTGCCGATGACCTTGGAACCCTTGGGCCCGCCGGAGACGACGATGATGTCGCCCATGCGGTCTTCCGGCAGCTCGAAACGGGCGCAGCCGTCTGCCCTGTTCAGAACCACATCGATGCCGGGTTGCCGGCTGATCTCGGCCATCACTTCGGCGACGGAAGGACCATAGGCGTAGACAGTCGCAAAGGAGCCGAGCGCGCCATGATGCACGACATATGGATCGGTGATCGGCAGGATGACCTTGGACTTGCCTGCGCCGAATTTCGCATCCAGCACATCCTGCAGGTAAACGACGTCGGGCGAGCCATCGGCGAGATGCTTGTCCTTCATGCCATGGTCGGCAACGATCACGATGATCGCGCCACCGTCATCGAGCTGGCCGAGATATTTGTCCATCATCGCGTAGAAGGCATTGGCGCCAGCTGAGCCCGGCGCATATTTGTGCTGCACGTAGTCTGTCGTCGACAGGTACATGAGGTCCGGCCGCATGCCGGCCAGAAGCTTCACACCGGCGGCGAACACGAATTCCGACAGCTCCGCCGAGTAGACATCCGGCACACCCATGCCGACGAGCGAACACACATCGGCGATGCCGTTTTCGGCGAGGTTCACCTTGTCGGCCTTCTCCGACGAGAAGGCCACCGCGGTGCCGTCGAAAACGAGGCCCTTGCCGAGCAGCAGGCGCAGCTTGTCCTTTGCCGTGACCATGGCGATCCTCGCGCCCTGCTTCTGAAACACCTCGAAGATCGTCGGGGCGCGCAGCCACTTCGGATCGTTCATCATCGTTTCCATGCCCGTGGCTGGATCGATAAGGTAATTGCCGCAGATGCCATGAACGGCCGGTGGCCTGCCGGTGACGATCGACAGGTTGTTGGGATTGGTGAAGCTGGGGATCACCGAATGGCCCCGCAGGTTCGAGCCTTTGGCGATGATCCGTTGCAGGTTCGGCATGAGGCCGGCCCGCATCGCCACTTCCATGTAGTCCGGCTCGCTGCCATCACAGCAGATGACGACGAGCGGTTCGGCCGGCCAGTTGTAGTTGCGTCCATTGACAGTGACGGTTTTCATGCTCAGGCCCCGAGTGGCGACAGATCAGTGACATTCATTTCGCCCAGCACGGCGCGGATGGCGGCGAGCACGCCGTTCATCACCGTCTCGTCGACTTTGCCGATGGTGCCAATGCGGAAGCTCGGCCTCTTCGTCAGCTTGCCGGGATAGATGGCGAAGCCTCGCATCCGCAGCGATTCATAGAAATGTTCGAAGTCGAAGTTGGGATCGCGTGGCGTCAGGAAGGTCTGGATGATGGGTCCTGCCTCGTTGTCGTTCAGCAGCGTCGAGAAGCCGATGTCGCGCATGCCCTTGACGAGGAGATCGGCATTGCGTGCGTATCGGTTGCCCCGCGCCTCGACGCCACCTTCTTCCGCATGCTCCTTCATCGCTTGATGGAAGGCCACCAGCGCATGCGTGGGCGGCGTGAAGCGGAACTGGCCATTGGCCTCGAGGCCTTTCCACTGCTCGTACAGGTCCAGCACCACCGAATGGCTACGGCCCTTGGACATCTCAAGCATGTGGCGTTTCACCAGCACATAGGAGAAGCCAGGCACGCCCTCGATGCACTTGTTGGAGGATGACACCATCACGTCGAGCCCGTCACGCATGTCGAGCGGCAGGGCGCCGAAGGAGGACATGGCATCGACCATGAACCGGCGGCCCCGGCCCTTCACCACCTTGGCGATGTCGGTGACCGGATTGACGATGCCGGAGGTGGTCTCGCAGTGGATGACCCAGACATGGGTGATGGCAGGATCGGCATCCAGTGCCGCACCAACTTCTTCGGGTGTGGGAGCAGCACTGTCGCCCTTGTCGATCTTGACCACCGGCCGGCCGATCTTCTCGAGGATCTTGGCCGCGCGGTCGCCATAGGCGCCATTGGCGACGACCAGTGTCTTCGCCTCGCCCGACGGACAGAAGGCGCCCAGCGCCGCCTCGATGGCGAAAGTGCCCGACCCCTGCATGATGACGCACTCGTAGGTCTCGTCCGCGCCAGCCATGGCCAGCAAACCGTTGCGGATGTCCGCCACCACCTTGCGGAACTCGACGTCGCGCGAGCCCCAGTCGGCCAGCATCGCGGCCTTGACCCCCTGCGATGTCGTCAATGGTCCGGGCGTCAGCAGATAGGGCATGTCTTCCTGTCCGGGTGGACCGTTGTAGCGGCGGGTGGTGTGATCCATGGCGTCATCCTTGATGTCGGCGCGAAAATGAGGGCTTGACCACTATCAGTCAAATCGTATGTTCTTATAGAACATATAAGTTTGAACGATATGCGACACGCCCAGCTCAAGGCCTTCCATGCGGTTGCGGTCCACGGTGGTTTCTCCCGCGCCGCCGAGCGCCTGAATCTCACCCAGCCCGCGGTTTCCGACCATGTGCGGAAGCTCGAGGAAACTTATGGCGTGCAACTCTTCACCCGCTCCGCACAAGGCGTACTCCTCACCGGAATGGGACGGAAACTCTTCGCCATCGCCGAGCGCCAGTTCGAGGCCGAGACCGAGGCAATGGAACTGCTGTCGCGCGGCCGCACGCTGGAAGAGGGACAGTTGACGATCGGTGCGGATGCCGCCGTCCACATTCTGCCGCAACTGGCACGCTTCCGGCTGAAACATCCAAAACTTGCGGTGCGGCTCGTGACGGGCAATTCGGCGCAACTGCTCAAGCGGCTGGATGACTTTTCGATCGATGTCGCCGTAACCGCCGGGCGTCCATCCGACCCGGCGTTCCTCGCGCGGCAATTGCGAAGCGATCCACTCGTCGCGGTCGTGCAGCGTTCTTCCCGCCTGGCAAAGCTCCGTGGGCTGAGTTTCCTGCAGTTGACCAAGCTGCCGCTGATCCTGCGCGAGGCGGGTTCGATGACACGCGCCTTGCTGCTCGAAGAGGCCGCGCGGCGCGGCTTGCAGCTGCAGGATACGATCGAGATCGAAAGCCGCGAGGCAGCGCGCGAGGCGGCGGCGCAAGGCCTGGGACTGGCCATCATGTCGGAGGGCGAAGTGGTGCCGGACCACCGGTTGGCAGCGCTCGCCATCACCGACTGGACCACTCCGATGGAGGAATGGATGCTCTGCCTCAAGTCACGGGCCGGACTGCATGTCATCAGATCCTTCTTCACGATGGAGCCGGAGACGGCTAAGACGTCGGCATGACATTCAAGGCAGCCTGCATCCAGAATACCGCCACGCCCGACGTGCAGCACGACATCGCCGTGCTGACCCGGCTCATCCGCCAGGCCGCGGCGGCGCAAGCGCAGTTCATTGCAACGCCCGAATATTGCGCAGGCCTCGCGTCGAGAGAAGGGAAGCTCCATCCGGTGGCGCCGCGCGAAGCGGAGCATCCGGTGCTGCCAGCGATGCAGGCGCTGGCGAGGGAGCTCTCGATTTGGCTGCTCATCGGCTCCATCGGCATCACAGGCAGCGATGGCCGCATCCGCAACCGCAGCTTCATGATCGCACCCGATGGTGTCGTCGCCGCGCGTTACGACAAGATTCATCTCTTTGATGTCGATCTGGGTGAAGGCAGGGTCTATCGCGAGTCGGCCACCATCACGCCTGGCACCAAGGCCGTCATCAGTCCCTGCGTTGAGGGCTCGATCGGCCTGTCGATCTGCTATGACCTGCGCTTCGCCGCCCTGTATCGCACCTATGCCCAGGCGGGAGCGGACATGCTGGCCGTGCCTGCTGCATTCACCAAGGTGACGGGCGAGGCTCATTGGCATGTGCTGCAGCGTGCGCGCGCCATCGAAAATGGCGCTTACGTCGTCGCACCGGGGCAATGTGGCACGCTGTCCGGCGGCAGCCAGTGCTATGGCCATTCGCTGATCGTCGATCCCTGGGGCCGCGTTCTTGCCGATGGCGGAGAGGCGGAGGGCTTCATCATCGCCGACGTCGACCTCGAACAGGTGCAACTCACCCGCAGCCGCATTCCGTCGCTCCGCCATGATCGTGCCTTTGCGCCGCCCGTGGCGTGATCGAGATGCACGCTTGCGAGGCGCACCGGGAACCCCGATAATCACCACTTACGCTTGAATGGAGTTCGCGCATGTTCGGCTTTGGTCTTCTGGGTCTCATCGTCGTCATCGGCGGCTATCTCGTCTGGGCCTATAACGGCCTTGTCAGCAACAAGAACCTCGTGGCCGAGGGCTGGAGCGGCATTGATGTGCAATTGCGCCGCCGCGCCGATCTCATTCCCAACCTGATCGAAACCGTGAAAGGCTACGCCGCGCACGAGGACAAGCTGTTTCGCGATATCGCCGAACTGCGCGCCAAGTCGATCGGCGGCGGCACGGTGGGTGAGCAATCGGCGGTCGGTCAGGCGATGAGCGCCGCGCTTGGCAAGCTTTTCGCGGTGGCGGAGGCCTATCCCGAACTGAAGGCCGATGCCAATTTCCGCGACCTGCAGGACAAGCTCTCCGGCATCGAGGATGAAATCCAGATGTCGCGCCGCTACTACAATGGCGCCGTCAGGAACCTCAACACCATGATCGAGAGCTTCCCCACCAATCTCATCGCCACGCAGTTCAAGTTTACCAAGGCCGAGTTCTTCGAAATCGGCGACGCGGCGGCGCGTGAGGTTCCGAAGGTGGATTTCAAGAAGTAATCCGATGCGGGTCTTCGCGTTCCTTGTCGGGCTGCTCATCGCCTTTGTCGCGCCGGTGCGGGCGGATGAACGCATCACCAGCTTCATCAGCGAAGTCACGGTCAACGCCGACGCCTCGCTCGATGTGCGCGAGACAATTACCGTCAACGCCGAGGGCTTTGACATCCGCCGAGGCATACTCCGAGACTTTCCGACGATCTACAATGACCGCCGCGGCACCAGGGTCCGGGTTGGTTTTGACGTGCTCGATGTCAGGCGCGATGGCCGGGCGGAGCCCTATGCCATCGAATCGATTTCCAATGGCAAGCGCATCCGTATCGGCGACAAGGATGTGCTGCTGTCAGGTGGCCAGCACACTTATCAGATCACCTACCGCACCACCCGGCAGATCGGCTTCTTCCCGGACTTCGACGAACTGTACTGGAACGTCACCGGTAATGGCTGGACCTTCGCCATCGACGAGGCCCGTGTCATCGTCCGCCTGCCGCCGGGCGCCCGGATTGCTCAGCATGCGGAATATACCGGCTATCAGGGCGCGCAAGGCGGCGATGCGCGCGTAATCAGCACTGAAGGCGGACGATACGAGGCCGAAACAACACGGCGTCTCGGGTCTTCGGAAGGCTTCACCATTGCGGTGGCCTGGCAGAAGGGACTGGTGAGCCCGCCGGGCACAGGTGATCAATGGGCCTGGTTCCTGTCCGACAACGCCGGGCTGATGGGGCTCGTGTTCACCCTGCTGCTGTCCGGCGCTTACTATCTCTATGCGTGGAACCGTGTCGGCCGCGATCCGCCCAAGGGAACGATTATCCCCATCTTCACGCCACCGCCCGGGCTTGGGCCGGCGGGGGCACGCTACCTCACGCAGTTCGGCTCCGATGACCGTGGTTTCGCCGCCGCCATCGTCGGCCTTGCGGTGAAAGGCTATCTGAAGATCGCGGATGACGGCGATGTCTTCTCAGTGACCAGGCTCTCGACAGGAGCCAGGGCCGCGCAACCGTTGACCGGCGCCGAGCAGGCAATGTTGAACGCCATACCGTCCGGCACCACGGTTCTGAAGCAGTCCAATCACAGCACCGTGCGGACGATCAAGTCGGCCCTCGAAGGCGCGTTGAGGCGGGATTACGACGGCACGGTTTTCTTGCGAAATCTTCCATGGTTCATTCTGGGCGCTGCCGTGTCGGTTGCAGGTCTCCTGCTTTCGGCGCTGCTTCTGCCGGGCGAGGATGGCGTGATCGGGCTGATGGCGGTGTTCTGGATCACCGTCTGGTGGAGCGTTATCCTTGGCGTGGCGTGGGCAGCCATCAGGGGCTTCGGGCGCGGGCTCGGCAATACGGTGAAGTCCATCGGCACCCTGATGTTTCTCATTCCCTTCGTGTTCGGCGGCGTGGCAGGGCCTGCCATGATGTTTTTTGGCGCCGGATCAACGCCGCTTTACCTGCTCGTTGGAACCGCCGTCCTGCTTGGCATCATAAATCTGACATTCTACTACCTGTTGCGGGCGCCGACCGTGCCGGGCCGCAAGCTTCTCGACCAGATCGAAGGCTTCCGTATGTATCTGGCGACCGCGGAGGAAGACCGGCTCAACGTGCTACATCCACCGGAAAAGACGCCGGAGCTGTTCGAGCGCTATTTGCCCTACGCGCTGGCGCTCGACTGCGAGAATGAATGGAACGCCAAGTTCGCAGCCGTGCTCGCTGCTGCGGCCGTGGCCGGCGCCGCGGCTCCCGCCTGGTATTCCGGCAGCCATTGGGACGCCGGGCGGACCGGAAGCTTCACGGACAGTCTGGGCAGCAGCCTCTCGTCCAGCGTGGCGTCCGCCTCGACGGCACCGGGCAGCAGTTCGGGCTCGGGTGGCGGCGGCTCATCGGGTGGCGGCGGCGGCGGCGGCGGCGGATCGGGCTGGTAGGTTTACGTCCCCTCCAGCTCCTCGCGCTTCATTTCAAGATCGAGCCACTGTTCCTCAGCCTTCGCCAGCTCCTCGCGCGCCTTCGCAAGGGCTGCGATGGCAGCGTCAAATCCTTTCGGGTCGCGCGCGAAGAGAGAAGCATCGGCCAGAGCAGCTTCATGCTTGGCAATATCCTTTTGCAGCTTGTCCATGAGCCCGGGCAAGGTCTCAAGCGCATGCTTTTCCTTGAACGACAGCTTGCGCTGGGCTTGCGGGGCCGGCGGCGCGGCTGAGGGGGCCGACGATTTCTCCGGCTCTGCCTTTGCCTTGCGGGCCTCGACACCCTGCCCGCGCTGCGCCACCATGTCGGAGTAACCTCCGGCATATTCCGTCCACTTGCCATCGCCTTCACTCATCAGAACCGAGGTCGCGACGCGGTCGAGGAAATCGCGGTCGTGGCTGACCAGCAGGATGGTGCCCTGGTAATCGGCCAGCATCTCCTGCAGCATGTCGAGCGTTTCGAGATCGAGATCGTTGGTCGGCTCGTCCAGCACCAGGAGATTGGAGGGCTTCGCCAGTTCGCGCGCCAGGATGAGGCGGCCGCGCTCCCCGCCCGACAGGACCGACACCGGTGTCCGCGCCTTGTCCGGCGGGAACAGGAAGTCCTTCATGTAGCTGACGACATGCTTCGTCTCGCCATTCACCGTGACGCTCGATCCGCGTCCGTCGGTGATGACGTCGGCCAGCGTTGCATTGGGATCGAGGCTCTGGCGGCTCTGGTCGAGCGTTACAGTCTGCAGATTGGTGCCAAGGCGGATCGAGCCGCTATCCGGTTCGATCTGCCCGGTGAGCAGCTTGATGAGCGTTGTCTTGCCCGCGCCATTCGGGCCGACGATGCCCAGCCTGTCTCCGCGCATGATGAGCAGGTCGAGATTGGCGATGATGGGCCTGTCGCCGAAGGACTTCGACATGCCCTTGGCTTCTGCCACCAGCTTGCCCGACAGATCGCCCGGCGAGGCCGACATGCGCACCGCACCCATGGCGCCCACATGTTCCCTGCGCTCCTTGCGCAGGCTCGCCAGCAGATCGACGCGCCGCATGTTGCGCTTGCGCCGTGCCGTGACACCATGGCGCATCCAGTATTCTTCCGTGTCGATGCGCTTGGCCAGCAGCACCTGCTCGGCCTCTTCCTTCGCCAGCACTTCATCGCGCCAGCTTTCGAAATGCGCGAAGCCCCGTTCGAGCCGCTTGCTCTCGCCACGGTCGAGCCACACCGTGCGGTTCGACAGCGACTGGAGGAAGCGCCGGTCATGGCTGATCAGCACGAAGGCCGACCGCAGCGATTTCAGCTCCGTTTCCAGCCATTCGATGGCCGGCAGATCAAGATGATTGGTCGGCTCGTCAAGCAGCACGATGTCGGGTTCGGGCGCCAGCGTACGGGCAATGGCGGCGCGCCGGATTTCGCCGCCCGACAGGCGCTTCGGGTCTTCATCGCCGCTCAGACCCAACTCACGCAAGAGCGAGATGCAGCGGTGGGAATTGTCGGTGGGCCCGAGACCCGCCTCGACGTAGTCCAGCACGGTCTTGTAGGCGGAAACATCGGGCTCCTGCGGCAGATAGCGGATGGTGGTTCCGGGCTGCACCCAGCGTTCGCCCTTGTCGGCCTCGACCATGCCGGCGGCGATTTTCAAAAGCGTCGACTTGCCCGAACCGTTGCGGCCCACAAGCGCCACGCGCTCGCCTTCGGCCACGGCCAGTTCGGCGCTTTCGAGAATGGGACGGCCACCGAATGTGAGTCCGATGCCGCGGAGATGAAGTAGAATTCTGCTCATGCCGGGAGGCTCGTAGCCTATTGGCCGATGCTTCTCCAGTCCCCTAGATAGGCGGCGAGCCCCGGGATGTCGGTCGCGGCAAAGAGTTCTGCGGTTGGCCGCAGCGCCACGATGCGCCCTGCCTCCAGATAAGCCGTATGGCTGGCGGCGTATTGCGCATCTTCCGGCTGGTGCGACACCATCACGACGGTGAGCCGCCGGGCTTTCTGCATTGCCGTCACCAGGTCCAGCATGTCGCGGCGGAGTGCCGGCCCCAGTGCCGCGAAGGGTTCGTCGAGCAGCAGTACAGGCCGGTCCCGCACGAGGGCGCGCGCCACGGCCACCCGCTGGCGCTCGCCGCCCGACAGTTCGTCAGGCTTGCGCTGCTTGAAGCTCACCAGCCCGACATCCGCGAGCGCAGTGTCGATGCGCTCGCGATCTTCTGCCGAGAGTGCCAGGCGCGGCGAAATGCCCAGCGCCACGTTCGTCCACACGTCGAGATGGCCGAAGACATTGTTGTCCTGGAAGATCATGTTCACCGGCCGCTGATCCGGAGGCAGCGCCGTCACATCCTGCGTCCCGATCAGTACGCGGCCGGATTGCGGCACTTCGAATCCGGCAATGAGATTGAGCAATGTCGACTTTCCGCCACCCGAGGGCCCGATGATCGCGGTGAAACTTGCCGCAGTGAAGACGGCGTCAAAGTACATCTCCATGTCTTCATAGCGAAAGGTGACATCGGCCAGTCTGATCATCGTGGTCTGCTCCAGCGCTCCGAAAGGCTTGAAAGCGCCAGGACAAGTATACCCAGAATCAGCGCCGTGCCGACGGCTGCATCGAAACGGTAGCTTCCCATCTGCCGGTAGATCAGGGACGGCAACGTCATGAAGTCCTGCGTCCCGAACAGCGAGATCGCCGTGAGGTCGCCGAGCGACAGGATGAGACCCATCACCAGAGACAGGCCGATGGGCCGCTTCAGCGCGGGAAGATCGATCTGCCAGAAGCGCCCGAACCCCGAGAGGCCAAGCCCGAGGCATAGCCGGTCATGCGCGCTGGCGGCCTGTGCAATGGCCGTCGACAATGGCTGGAAGACGAAAGGCAAGGCCATCAGGCCGTTCATGGCGACAACCAGGCTTGCGGCAAGCGCGGTGGAACTGGCATGGGCGATGAAGGTGATGAACCAGCCCGTCGCCAGCACCGCCGGCGGCACGATCCATGCGGCCAGCACCGCGAGGCCCGACCCGCGCCGCCACGCGTCCGACCGCGCCGCAAGCTGCGCCAGAGGCCAGGCCAACAGGAAAGCCATGGCCGCGCTCGCACTGCCGAGCAGCAGACTGGTGACACTGGCGCGGAGCAGCGTGGCATCGGCGTGGATGGCACTTGCACCCGAAATGATGATCGCCAGCAATGGTGGCAGCAGCAAGATGAGCCCCAGGGCGATGAGCCCGGCGTCAATGATAATCGCCACTCCACGCCTAGCATCGTAGCGCCGCGCCGCTGTGGCACCCGATGCGCGCGTGCCCATCAGGCCGCCCCAGCGCTGCGCGAGCAACACCAGGCTGCCGCACAGGAGGAATTGCACCAGCGCCAGCATGACTGCGCGTTGCGGGTCGAAATCCGCGCGCAGCGCTTGATAGATCGCCACCTCCAGTGTCGTGGCACCGGGTCCGCCTCCCAGCGTCAGCACCACGGCAAAGCTCGAGGCACAGAGCAGGAAGATCAGGAGTGCGATGCCCGGCAACCCGGCGCGCAGCTGCGGCCATTCGACAACCCGCCAGATGTCGGCGGTCTGAAAACCCAGCTGCGCTGCAAGTTTCCAGCTTTCCGCCGGAACGCGTTCGAGTTCGGCCAGCAGCAGACGCGCGGCGAGCGGCACATTGAAAAAAACATGGGCCAGGAGGATGCCTTGCAATCCATAGATGCTGAACGCACCGCCGAGCCAGCCCTTGCGGCCATAGACTTCGATGATGCCGATGATCACGACAATCGATGGCAAGGCCAGCGGCAGGTTGAGGAGCCGCAACACGAAATCGCGGCCGGGAAACGCCTGCCGCCGCGCCAGCGCGCGCGCCAGAAGCAGTCCGCCTATGATTGACAGCAGCGTCGAAAGCCCCGCCTGCAATAGCGTGAAACGCAGTACACGGAGGATATAAGGATCGGCAGCACCTGCACCCTGCCTCGCGCCCATCCACAGGACTGGCAGAAAGCCGGCAGCGAGGGCAACCCCGAGAAGGGCGAGCGCCAGATAACCTGGCGCCCGCAATGGTTGAACCGTTACCACGTCGCCGGTGTCATTTCGCCATGGCATTCAGCCATTCGTCGATCCAGGCCCGGCGGTTCTGGTCGACTTCGAGCGGCGAGTAGATCAGCGTCTTGACGGGCTTCACCAGCTCGCCGAATGCCGCCGGCAACGCCTCGGACGTTGCGCCGGCCGGGAACATCCAGTTGTTGGTCGGGATCTGGTCCTGAAAGCCGGGGCTCATCATGAAGGCGATGAACTTCTGCGCCAGTGCCTTGTGCGCCGAAGCCTCGATTATGCCAGCGACTTCGATCTGCAGATAATGGCCTTCGGAAAAAGCCGCCGCCTTGTAGCGCTGGGTGTTCTCGGCGATCACGTGATAGGCCGGCGACGTCGTATAGGACAGCACCATCGGTGCTTCGCCCTTGGTGAACAGCGCATAGGCTTCAGACCAGCCGGGAGCAACCGTCAGCACACGGCCCGAGAGTTTTTTCCAGGCCTCTGCCGACTTGTCGCCATAGACCTCCTTCATCCACAGAAGGAAGCCAAGCCCCGGCGTCGACGAGCGCGGATCCTCGAGCACGATCTTCTGGGCGGGATCGCCGTTGACGAGTTCGTCGAGCGACTTCGGCGGGTCCTTCATCGTCTCGCTGTCATAGATGACGGCGAAGTGCGCGTAGTCGAACGGCATGAAGTATTCGTCAACCCACGGAATGGGCGTGCGCGCCAGTTTCACATCGACGCCATGCTTGCCGAACAGGCCGGTAGCGGCCGCCTCCGCCGTCAGGTTGGTGTCGAGTCCGAGCACCACATCGGCTTTGGTCGCGGCACCCTCGAGCTTCAGCCGGTTGAGCACCGCCACGCCGTCACCGGGCGCCACCCACTCGATCGTGCAGTCGCAGGTCTTCTCGAATTCAGCCTTCACCTTGGGGCCGGGGCCCCACTCGGCGACGAAGCTGTCATAAGTATAAATCGTCAGCGTATCCTTGGCCGCAGCGGGAACTGCAAAGGCCAGAAGCGCGAACAGAGCTGTCAGAGTCTTTTTCATAATACCTCCATTCGCCGTTGGATGGAGGTTTGGACCGAGGCCTTGCGGCCCGTCCGCCCACAATCCCTCCGCCGGCATGATCCGGATCAGGTTCAGCGGGTATGCGGCTTCAGCCGCGTCTCAGCCACTTGCGCGTGGCCCCCCGTTGAGAGCGAAGATGACGGTAGTGCGACAGGGATGCGCTGGCAAGCGGCATTTGCTAGAGAGGCCCTCATGGCCCTATTCGCAATCCTGCTGGGAGGTGACCTCGTCGTCACACCCCGGCTCACATCACAGCTTCGCAATGCCCGCTTCATCGCTGCCGACAGCGGCATGATGCATGCGGCTGCCCTGCGCATCGTTCCCGAACTCTGGGTGGGCGATTTCGATTCGTCGGGATCGGAACTCACCATCCAGTATCGCGATGTGCCGCGCGAGAGTTTTCCCACCGAGAAGGACGCGACCGATGGTGCGATCGCCATCACCGAAGCGCTTGCGCGCGGCGCCACTGAAATCCTGTTGCTCGGTGGCCTCGGCGGTCAGACCGACCACACCACCGGCATTCTCGGGCAAGGCCTGCAGCTGGCGCGAACCGGCATCCGCTGCCTTATGACCAGCGGCAATGAGGAAGCCTGGCCGCTCATGCCGGGGGAACTGCAACTCGATCTCCCGGCCGATACACGGCTGAGCTTCATTCCCTTTAGCGATGTCACCGGCCTCGATCTCGACGGCGTCAAGTGGCCGTTGCACAAGCGCGACGTGCAGCTGGGCTCGACGCTGACCTTGTCCAATGTCACCACGGGACCCGTTACAATCCGACTTCAATCCGGCTATGGCATTGCCATCGCCTATCCGCCGGTAAATGCCAATGACTGAACTGGAACTTCATATCGACGTCATGGGCCGCCGCGGCGAGGGAATAGCCCATCACCAGGACCGCACCGTCTTCGTGCCTCGCGCTCTTCCCGGCGAGGATCTGCGTGCCGCCGGCGACGGCGACCGCTTGAGGATCGTTGCGATTGGCACGCCATCGCCCGATCGCGTCGCTCCCTTCTGCAAGCATTATGAGCGCTGCGGCGGCTGTCAGCTGCAACATTGGCGCGAGGAACCCTATCGACTCTGGAAGGCCGATCTCGTCGAGCAGCAACTGGCCGGCCGCGGCATCGGCACGAAAGTCAGTACACTGATCGATGCGCATGGGGCTGGGCGGCGGCGCGTCAGCATTCATGCGCGCCGCAAGGAGGGCGTGGTGACCGCAGGCTTTATGGAAGCCCGCAGCCATGTGTTGCTCGATATCGATCGATGCCCCATCCTGGTGCCGGCTCTGTCCCGCGCTTTCGACATCGCACGGGGATTGGCTGCCAAGCTCGGCGATTGCGACGTGGCGCTGACCGCCACAGACACCGGCATCGATGCCAGCGTCAAGGCCGAGCGCAAGGTGCTGCAGCAGGAACATGCCAAGCTGGCAAGCCTGATTGCCGATCTGTCGCTGGCGCGCCTCAGCGTAAACGGCGAACTCATGGGAACGGCGGCGACGCCCCGGCTGTTGATGGGCAAGGCCAACGTGTCCGTGCCGCCCGGTGGCTTCCTGCAGGCAACGGCAGAAGGTGAGGCCGTGCTGGCACAATTGGTGATGGACGGCGTGGGCAGGTCCAAACAGGTGGCCGACCTGTTTTGCGGCATCGGACCCTTTGCCTTCCGCCTGGCCGAACGCGGCAAGGTCGAGGCGTTCGACAACGATCGTGCCGCGATTGCCGCGCTGAACGCCGCCGCGAAATCGACGCCGGGCCTGAAGCCTGTCATCGGCGCTGTGCGCGACCTCTTCCGGGAACCTGTGGTGGCCAATGAAATGAAGGCCTACGACGCCGTGGTGTTCGATCCGCCGCGCGCTGGGGCGGAGGCGCAGGCCAGGCAACTGGCGAAATCGAAAGTGAAGACCGTCGTCGCCGTCTCCTGCGACGCGGCGAGTTTCGCACGCGACGCGGCAATCCTCATCGAAGGCGGCTATCGCCTGACGAAGCTGACCGCCGTCGACCAGTTCAAATGGTCATCGCATGTCGAGGTGGTGGGGGTGTTCCAACGCTGACATAACCCTTCGAGGCTTGCCGGCGGCAAGCCTCGAGGCGCTTGTTCAGTCCTTCGCGCGTTCGACGTAGGAGGAATCTTCCGTCGACACGACAATGCGCGTGCCTGCCGAAATATGCGGCGGCACCATGGTGCGCACGCCGTTGGACAGCACGGCAGGCTTGAACGACGACGACGCCGTCTGGTTCTTGATCGCCGGCTCGGTCTCGACGATTTCCAGCGTCACGCGCGGCGGCAGTTCGATCGAGATCGGCACGCCGTTGAACAGCGCGATCTGGCATTCCATGCCTTCCTGCAGGAAGGGCGCGGACTCGCCCAGCATGTCGGCCGGAACTTGGATCTGCTCGTAGTTCTCAGGATTCATGAAGATGTAGTTGTCGCCGTCGAGATAGAGATAGCTGTGGGTGATGGTCTCGACGAAGGCGCGCTCCAGCGGATCGGTGGTCTTGTAGCGCACCACGGTCTTCACCCCGTCCGAGATGCGGCGCATGTCGATCGTCGTTGTCGGTGTGCCCTTGCCTGGATGCATGGATTCGGCCTTCAGCACGACATAGAGTTTGCCGTCCTCATGCTCGATGACATTGCCCTTGCGGACACCGCTCGCGATTACCTTGACCACTTCAGTCTCTCATTTCTGGATATTTGCCGGATTGGATTGCGCGCGGTATTAGCAGCGGCATTACCGGAAGCCAACCCCCCAGGAAGAGCGCCTTGCCGCAGAGTCAATCCCGATGGTTCGAGCCGCACCGCCACCTTGACCGGCGGCCCTTCCTGCTGGCCCGCAATCGCATCGTGGCGGCCATACGCTCATGGTTCGCGCAACATGACTTCATCGAGGTCGATTGCGGCGCGCTGCAGATTTCGCCCGGTAACGAGGCGCATTTGCACGGCTTTTCCACTGAACTCATCCAGCCCGATGGTTCGGCCGAGACCCGCTATCTCCACACTTCACCGGAATTCGCCTGCAAGAAATTGCTGGCAGCCGGGGAGACCCGCCTGTTTCATCTGGGCCACGTGTTCCGCAACCGCGAACGCACGCTCACCCATGCGCCCGAATTCACCATGCTGGAATGGTACCGGGCGCGCGAAGACTACGAGAGGATCATAGAGGATACGCTTGCCCTCGTCAGGCTCGCGGCCACCACGGCAGGCACCCGCGAATTTCAATGGCGGGGCCGCCTGAGCGATCCTCTGGCGGAGGCAGAATGGCTAACCGTCAACGATGCCTTCCGCCGCTATGCCGGTATCGACCTGCTGTCGACAATCAGCGCCGATGGCAGCGCCGACTGCAAGGCTTTGGCCAGCATCTCCCCAGTGCATGTGGCGAAGGACGATAGCTGGTCCGACATGTTCAGCCGTATTCTGTCGGAAGAGGTCGAGCCACACCTCGGCAACGGCCGCATCACGGTGCTCTATGAATATCCGGCGGTGGAGGCAGCGCTTGCGAAGGTTTGCGCCCATGACACCCGCGTCTCGGAACGTTTCGAACTCTACGCCTGCGGCGTCGAACTGGCCAATGGCTTCGGCGAATTGACCGACCCTGCCGAGCAGCGCCGCCGCTTCGAGGCCGAGATGGACGTGAAGCAGAAGATCTATGGCGAACGCTATCCGATCGACGAGGACCTGCTGCACGCGCTGGTTCTCATGCCGCCCGCCTCCGGCGTCGCCCTGGGTCTCGACCGGCTGATCATGCTGGCATCGGGAGCCATGCGGATTGATCAGGTGCAATGGACGCCTACGGACTGAAGATCAGGCTCGACCACCGCCGCATCTTTGTCTAGGTTTCCGCCAAGTCTGATCGGAGGTGCCGCATGAAAAAGATCCGCTACGCTGTCGTTGGTGCCGGATGGATATCGCAGATCGCCTTCATGCCGGGTGTGGCGCAGACCGGAAACTCGGTGATGACGGCGATCGTCTCGGGCAATCGCGCCAATGCCGAGAAGCTGGCCAAGTTCCACAACGTCGAACACATCTTTGCCTACGAAGACTATGACAAGATGTTGCGGCAGGGCATCGTCGATGCCGTCTACATTGCACTTCCCAATTCCATGCATGCCGATTACGCGATCCGCGCTGCTCAGGCCGGCATTCACGTCATGGTGGAAAAGCCGCTGGCCGTGACGGTTGCCGAATGCGAGGCGATGATCGCTGCCGCCGACAAGGCCGGCGTCTGGCTGATGACCGCCTACCGCCTGCACAATGAACCCGCCACGCTGGAGATACTCGATCTCGTTCGCCGCGGCGAGATCGGCGAGCCGCGCATCTTCAATTCGGTCTTCTCCTTCAACATGGCCGGTGGAAATCACCGTCTCAAACCCGAACACTGGGGTGGGCCTCTGCAGGACATCGGCGTCTATTGCCTGAATGCGGCGCGCCATGTGTTTGCCTCGGAGCCAGAGGAGGCGATCGCCGTGACCGCCGCCGGCGAAGGCGACGAGCGCTTTGCCGAGGTCGAGGAAATGATCGCCACGACGCTGCGATTCCCGAAAAGCCGCCTTGCGCATTTCACCGCCAGCTTTGGCGCCGAGATGAGCGACATGTACCGCGTTGTCGGGACCGAGGGTAAAATCGATGTCGAACCCGGTTTCCGCTTCGAAACCCCGGTGCGCTATCGCCTGACACGCGGCAGCAAGGTCGTCGAGAAGACCTTTCCGCACTACGATCACTTCAGCGGCATGACCGCCTATTTCTCCGATTGTATCCTCAAGGGCCAGCGCCCCGAGTCCGATGGCGGCGATGGGCTGAACGACGTTCGCGCCATGCTGGCGATCGAAGCAGCCGCCCGCACCGGCCAGCCGCAGAAGATCGTCTCGGCGCCGCGCCCTTCGCACCCCACCCTCGACATGGCGAGAAGCTTCCCGCACGCCGAACGTCGGCTGGTGTTTTAAGAGGCCCTCATCCCCCTGACGGGACCTTCTCCCATGGCTTCGCCACAGGAGAAGGCGGATGTGGTAGATGCCTTCTCCCGTTCGCAGAATGGGAGAAGGTGGCCGAAAGGCCGGATGAGGGCAACTTTAGCGCGGCATCAGCGCCCAGTAGTCGAGTTCGAGGATGACGCCCGGCGCATCGGGTGAACCATCCGCAACGGGATGATCCGTACACGGCAGATCGCGCGTCGCCCGCGTCAGAACGCGCAGTGCGCCGACGTCGCTGCGGCCCAGCACGTCCGCCGTTTCGAGAATTTCCGACCACGCGAACACCGTGCCGCCCGCAAACAGCGGCGCCACATGCCGCCCGCCATTGATCGCCGCGATGTGAAAGGCATTGCCAAGCCCGTTGAAAGACAAGGCACGGGCCAGCGAGATCACATGTCCGCCATAGATCAACCGGCGGCCGAAGCGGCCCTTGTTTTCGGAGAACTGGTTGAAATGCACCTTCGCGGTGTTCTGGTAGAGCCGCGTCGCGAGTTGGTGCTCGGCTTCCTCCACCGTCATGCCGTCGACATGGTCGATCTTCTCGCCCACGGCATAGCCGCCAAAGCGATGTGGTGAACCGGCGAGAACATTATCCCAAGCCTGCCCATTGATCGGTGGACAGGCTGATCCAAGGGCCGAGGGCTCGACGCGTTTTGGCAAGGACGGTACATGCGCTTGCGGCGCTGCCGCCATCTCGTCGCGCTTGCGCACCATCACCCATCGGACATAGTCGAGCACCGCCTCGCCATGCTGGTTCGAACCGGTGGAGCGCACGTAGACCGTGCCCGTTTTGCCGTTGGAATTCTCCTTGAGGCCAATGACTTCGGACACAGTCGACAGCGTGTCGCCAGGAAACACCGGCTTCAGGAACCGGCAATCGGCATAGCCCAGATTGGCAACGGCATTGAGCGAGACATCCGGCACCGTCTTGCCGAAGACGATGTGGAACGTGAGCAGGTCATCGACCGGCGCCTGCGCATAGCCAACGGATTTTGCGAAGGCATCCGATGATTGCACTGCAAAGCGTGACCCATAGAGTGCCGTGTAGAGTGACTGATAGCCCGCCGTCACCGTGCGCGGTGTTGCATGCCGGATGATCTGACCGACTTGAAAGTCCTCGAAGAAGTTGCCTTGGTTTGTTTTGGTATTCATTTTATGGACTATAGATCAGTTCCTCGAGATGAGTTCGCAAGTAGACAAGATGCATATACAAATGGACCTTATAGCACCATCGCAAAGCTTCTAGCGCTTCGCTTCGCCCGTGGTAATGCAGGTGCCATTCGACCGCCGCAAGTTCACGCGAGATATCGATCAAATCGTCAATTGCATCGCCGGTGCCGATCTGCGGCTCTTTGCTCGCCACAATCCTCGAACTAACTGCATTCCAGTAGAAGCCAAGCATTGGATAGCGCGGCCCTATGATGCTCCGCCAGTGATCGTCAGTTGTGTCAGGAGGTTCGTCGTCAACGATCCGGCCTAACGGAGCTGCGCACGGCCTGAGAGAGTGAACCGAATACATGAAGGCATCTATATGCTTCGCAAGTTCCTCGATTGACTCTGCAGCGCCGTTTCTACCTGTAATGCAATCGAGCAGAGTCAGAGCAGTAGCCAGAGGATCGGGTTGCGCAAGTTCCTTCATCCAACAATCGCCTCCGCAATCGCCGCCACACGCTCGGCCATGGCCAGGTGCAGGCGTTCGACCATCTTGCCGTCGAGCGTGATGACGCCCTTCGCGGCATTTTCGGGCTGCGCGAAGGCGGCGAAGATTTTCTGCGACCATGCCACCTCCTCAGGCGACGGCGAGAACACGTCGTTGCAAGTGGCGATCTGTCCCGGATGAATGAGCGTCTTGCCGTCCATGCCCAGCAAGCGGCCCTGCTCGCATTCGGCACGGAATCCCGCCTCGTCGCGGAAATCATTGTAGACACCATCGATGACGTCGAGCCCATGCGCGCGTGCCGCCAGCACGCAAAGCGACAGCATCGGCACCAGCGCAAAGCGGTTCTGCGCCGTGCTTGCCCGCGTCTCCTTCACCAGATCATTGGTGCCGAGCACCAGAGCCGCCAACCGCTTCTCTGCTCCGGCAATCTCATCCGCCTTCAGCATGGCGAGCGGCGTTTCCATCATCACCCAGAGGCGGGTGTGCGCCGGCGCATCCTTCATCAGCAGCACGGCCCTTGCGACATCCGCCGCCCGCGACACCTTGGGCACCAGAATGGCGTCCGGCCCCGCGGCGCCGGCGGCCGCCATGTCATCCGATCCCCACGGAGTTTCGAGGCCATTCACCCGGATGACCAGTTCACGGCGGCCATAGCCGCCCGCTGTCACGCAAGCCGCCACCCGCGACCGGGCTTCGGCCTTGGCCTCTGGCGCCACCGAATCCTCGAGGTCGAGAATCAGCGCGTCGGCCGGAAGGGTTCTCGCCTTTTCCAGTGCGCGGTCATTCGCGCCGGGCATGTAGAGCACGCTGCGGCGGGGCCTGAAGGTCATGATGTCATCCGTCGATATTGCAATTGCGAAGCTAGCCTTCGCAATGCGGGAAGTGAAGCCCACTTTTGGATAAGTGCATGGCTGCGGCCCTTGTGGCGCAGACCCTGTTTGGGCAATGTGCCTTTCCATGAAAAACTTTGATGTCGTGATCGTCGGCGGCGGCGTGGTTGGCAGCGCCTCGGCCTATTATCTGAAGAAGCACGGTTTTGCCGGCTCCATTGCCATCATCGAGCAGGATACGACCTGGCAATCGGGCTGCACAGCGCGCTCCGCCGGGGGCATCCGCCAACAGTTCTCGACGCCGGAGAATATCAAGCTCTCGCTCTTCGGTCTCAATGTGGTGCGGAACCTGAAGCAGGAATTCGGGGCCGACGCCGACGTCGGATTCAAGGAACAGGGCTACTTGATCCTCGCCACCGAGTCTGGCCTGCCGATTCTGGAAGAAAACCAGATCGTGCAACTGGCCGAGGGCGCCGACAACGTCATCCTGGAAGGCGACGAGCTTTCCGCCCGCTTCCCCTGGCTCATCTCCGAAGGTCTGGCGGGCGGCTGTTTTGGCCTGTCCGGCGAAGGCTGGATGGATCCCTATCTGATGATGTCGATGTTCCGCAAGGCGGCCATCGCCAGCGGCGTGACGCTGATTGACGGCACGGTTGCGGGCGTATCGCGGAGCGGGAATCGCATCACCGGCGTGACTCTGGCTTCCGGTGAAACGCTCGGCTGTGGCACGCTGGTCAATGCCGCAGGCGCCGGTGCGGGCGCCCTGGCCGCCATGGCCGGAATCAACCTGCCGGTGGGGCCCCGCAAGCGCTATGTCTATGTGCTGGATTGCCCCGCCGCCACCGAGGCGCTGCACAAGGCGCCGCTCACCGTGCAGCCCAATGGCGTCTGGTTCCGTCCGGAAGGCCGCACCTTCATCTGCGGCCTGTCACCCGAGGAGCATGAAGAGCCAACAGTCTTCGACTGGGAGGTGGACCACGGCTTCTTCGAGGATCGCGTCTGGCCGGGACTGGCTGAGCGCATCCCGCTGTTTGAAGCCGTCAAGGTCATCAGTTCGTGGACTGGACATTACGACTACAACGCCGTCGACCAGAACGCCATCATCGGCCGACACCCGGACGTCACCAACCTGATCTTTGCCAACGGCTTCTCGGGCCACGGCTTTCAGCAGGGCCCGGGCACCGGCAACGCAGTGTCGGAACTGATCATGCACGATGGATACCGCACCATCGACCTCACATGTTTCAGTTATGAACGCCTGGCCGCCAACCGCCCGCTGTTCGAGAAAAACATCATCTGATGCGCATTCTCTCGGTCTCGAGCCAGGTGGCCTACGGACCGGTCGGCAATTCGGCCGCCGTGCCGGCGCTTCAGGCCAGGGGCCACGAGGTGCTGGCGGTTCCGACCATCACGCTGTCCAATCATCCCGGCCATGGCAAGCCTTCCGGCTTTCGCACCACGCCGGAGGATCTTAGGGATATTCTTTCCGCACTCGAGTCGCTGGGCGTCTTGCGCCAGGTCTCCGCTGTCCTGACCGGATATTTCGCATCGCCAGAACAGGTCGAGACCGTCGCAACGCTCCTTGTACGGATGAAATCGGCGACTCCCGGCCTCTTCATTCTTGTCGACCCGGTGTTGGGCGATGAGGCCGGGCTCTACGTGCCACAAGCCGTCGCCGAGTCGATACGCGATCGCCTGCTGCCAGTGGCAAGCTGCATCACCCCCAACCGCTTCGAATTGTCGTGGCTTTCCGGGCTGCCGGTCACCGATGGCACAAGCGCCGCAGCAGCCGCACAGGCACTCGGCACGCAGGAAGTGCTCGCCACGTCGATTCCGGCGGAACACGGCCAACTCTCCACCCTGCTCTTCTCGGCAGGTGGCAACCACGCCATCACCTCGCCGCGCCTGGCCAAGGTGCCGAATGGCACTGGCGATTTCCTCAGTGGCCTCTATCTCAGCCACCGCGTCGACAGCGAAGCTGCGCCGGCCTTCACCGCTGCCATGGCCATGCTGGATCGTGCCATTGCAATGAGTGCGGGAACCGCCGTGCTCGACATTGCGGCGGCGCTACACCGGCCATGAGTGCCGTCATCGGTGTCGATGGCTGCCCCGGCGGCTGGATCGCCGTGCGCTGGGGCGAGTCCCTGACGCATCATCTCTGCAGCAGCTTCAAAGAGGTGTTGGCGCTGGACGCGGCGGTCATCGCCGTCGACATGCCGATTGGATTCCCGGAGCAATCTGGCCGTGCCGTCGAACGCGAGGTGCGGGCTCTCCTTGGCGTGCGCCAGTCAAGCGTATTCTCCGTACCGTCGCGCGCCGCCATAGAGTGCATGGATTATCGCCAGTCCTGTGCGGCCAACCTGCTCCACTCCGATCCGCCGAAGAAAGTCTCGAAGCAGATCTTTCACATCTTCTCGAAGATGCGCGAGATCGATGCCGTGATGACGCCGGACCTTCAGGCCCGGGTATTCGAGGTTCATCCCGAACTGGCATTCTGGGCGATGAACGGCGAGGCTCCCCTTCCGCTGCCCAAGAAGGTGAAAAGCCAGCCGCATCGTCCAGGTCTCGACCTTCGGCGTGATCTGCTGATCGCGGCGGGTTTTCCGCTTCATGCCTTGCCTCCGGCTGCCTACAGGCGGTCCGATGTCGGCGCCGACGACCTGCTCGACGCCTGCGCCGCCGCCTGGAGTGCCCGCCGCATCCGTGACGGCCGGTCGCTGCGCTTTCCCGCCGCTCCCCCGCTTGATGCGAGGGGCTTGCGCATGGAGATCAACGCGTGACAAAAGGCGGGCCATCATGAGCGCCTCCACAATCAACCGACACAACGCCCTGTTGGGCCGCCCCGTTGCTGAAGAAATCACCCGCACCGTCTATGCCGGAGTCGAGGACCTCGCATCCACCGGCTGGCCTGTGAAGCTCGTCTCGATCACCATTGGCGACGTGCCGGCCGTCAGCCTCTATGTCCGCAACCAGGCACGTGGCGCTGAAAAGGCGGGCATCACCTTCGAGGAGCGCAACCTGCCCGCCAGCGTCTCGCGCAACGAGATGATCGGCTTGCTGTCCGGCCTCAACACCGACCCACGCGTGACGGGAATCATCATCCAGCGCCCGGTGCCGAAACATCTCGACATTCGCGAGTTGCAGACCGCCATCCATCCGCTGAAAGATGTCGAAGGCATGCATCCGGCCTCGATCGGTAACATCGTCTACCGCGACACCTCGCTCGCACCCTGTACAGCCGCTGCCTCGGTGGAACTGCTGAAGCGCACCGGCCTGAAGCTCGAGGGACTCGAGGTGGTGGTGATCGGCCACTCGGAGATTGTCGGGAAGCCCATCGCCTTCCTGCTGATGGCGGAAGGTGCGACCGTCACCGTCTGCCACCACATGACGCGCAATCTCGCCGTCCACAGCCGCGCCGCCGACGCGATCTTCGTCGCCGTCGGCAAGCCGCGCTTCATTACGCCCAACATGATCAAGCCGGGCGCCGCCGTCATCGATATCGGCATCAACCAGATCGAGGAAGGCGGCAAGCACATCACCGTCGGCGACGTCGACTATGATGCCTGCGCCGAGACCGCCGGCTGGATCACGCCGGTGCCGGGGGGCGTTGGCCCTGTCACCGTATCGATCCTGATGCGGAACGCACTGACGGCCGCTCAGGCGCAAAAGCGCTATTATGACCAGGTCTTCGGTGGCAAGTCCGACTCCCTCGTACATGTGGCGCCGGCCGAATGACTGTTACACGCGATGGAATCTCGCAAGCCGCGCACAGGATTGCGCCATTCATCCGCCGCACGCCGGTTGTCGATGTGAAGGTTGAGGGTGTCGCACTCCCGGTCACCCTGAAGCTCGAACTGCTCCAGCATTCGGGAAGCTTCAAGGCGCGCGGCGCGTTCAACAATCTCGTCGGGCGCGCTGTCGGTGCAGGCGGTGTTGCCACGGCCTCCGGCGGCAATCACGGTGCGGCCGTCGCTTATGTCTGCCAGCAGCTCGGCCACGCGGCGAAGATTTTCGTTCCCGAGATTTCCTCGCCCGCCAAGGTGGCGCGCATCGCGTCCTATGGCGCCGACATCGCGCAGAAGGGTGCGAATTACAATGAGGCGCTTGGCTTCTGCGATGCCTATATTGCCGGGTCCGGTGCCATTGGCGTTCATGCCTATGACTCCCAGGCAACACTTGAAGGACAAGGCACGCTTGGCCGCGAACTGGAAGATCAGGCCCCGGCACTCGATACCGTGCTTGTCGCCGTCGGCGGCGGCGGCCTGATCGGCGGCATCGCGGCGTGGTATGGTTCAAAGATCAAGGTGGTCGGCGTCGAGCCCATCACCTGCAATACGCTGCAGGCTGCATTGACGGCGGGCGAGCCTGTACCGGTCAAGCCCTCGGGCCTTGCTGCCGATTCGCTCGGCGCCACGACGGTGGGCAGCCTGATGTTCGACATTGCAAAGCACCACATAGCCCGGGTGGCGCTGGTTAGTGACGACGAGATCCGCAATGCCCAGCGCAAGCTGTGGCGTGACATGCAGTTGGTAACCGAGCCCGGCGGCGCCGCCGCCTTTGCGGCACTGCTCGCCGGTGCCTACAAGCCGGAGAAGGATGAGCGCGTCGGTGTCGTCGTCTGCGGCGCCAATACCTCGATGGATGTCTTCGGCAAGCTCCTCAGCTGAGGTCCAGCACGGCATCTGCCGCATCTTCGCCGGAGATGACTGCACCTTCGAACCACCCGGCCTGATCGCGCGCATAGTCTGACGAGGCGAAGGCAATACGGCCTTCAGGTTGCCAGTTTGAAGACAAGAGCCCTGCTTCGCGTCCAGCCAGCGCCGCAACCCAGGTGCCACGCGCGAAGGGATCATCGACCCAGTCATGCCAGTCATGGGCGATGAGCCGGGCATTGGGAAACAGCCTCGCCGCCTGAGCCCGCACCCAGGCGGGATCGCCGGGATGGTTTGTCTCGTTTATCAGGCCGAAGGCGACGATGAGGGTTGAACCATCCTCAGCCTTGCGCTCGGCAAAGGCGAATTCGATACCGCTGCCATCGCCGGTCACCAGCGTGCCGACGGGAACCCCCTCCGCCTTCAGCCACAGCTTGAAACTCCGGCCGCCATGGCCATCGGCAAGCGCATCGCGCTTGGCCTGGGGAAGCGGCGGCGCAAACGCCACGGCTTTCATCTGGTTGATGCCGAGTGCCAGAATGCAGGCCTTCGCCGAATAGGTGCGGTGGCCCGCGGCCACCTCAACGACGTCGCCGTTGTCGACGACCCGCAACACAGGTTCGCTCATGACCAAGCGTGCACCCGAATCCGCCACCATCCGGGCAGCCAGAGCACTCATGCCTGGCACCACCGTATCGGACCAGAACTGGATCATGCCTTCGGCCAGACCGTTATCGTATGAACAGCTGGCAAGAAATTCGGACGCCGCAACGAGGCTATGGTCGCCGTTGCCGGAGACCGTCCACCACGCCGAGAAGATATCGCGCGTCGATGCCGGGCAATTGAGGCGGTCGAGATAGGCGGCAAAGGATATGCTGCGCAGCGCCTCGCCAGCTTCGTTCACGTCGAGCCCCTGCTTGAGCAGGATCGCATCCACCGCGACCCGCGCGATGGCGCGTTCATGCGCCGTCACGTCCGGCGCTGCGGCAGAGCCGTCGGCGTGAATGATACCGTCGCGTAGCCAATGGCGGTTGGTTATGCCATGACGAGGGCGCAACGAAAACCCGAGTTCCTCTACCAATGCCCGGATGCGGCCATGCCA